>CAIVPZ010000103.1 GCA_903907955.1 uncultured Acetobacteraceae bacterium
CACCCCAAGGCCGCGCAGGAACGCAAGGATCGGCTGCATCGCCTTGATCGATCGGGGGTATGTGTAGCCCGCGGCATGGCGAGCACGCAGAAAGCGTTCCACCTGGCTCGCGTGCAGTTCACTCACGTCGAGACCCTCGTCCCCGAGCCAACGGCTCAGGTGGGCCAGCAGCCACATTTGCTTGCAGGCGGGACTTGGCCTGTAACGAGTTTTCCGTCATCGTTAGGCGGCTTGCTGGCATTCTTTTTCAAACTCTCAGTGTCCGTCCGGAAAGTTCTCATTTCTTTTCAACGAGTTGCTGGCCGCCTCGACCTGCCTTTTGGGCCCCTCAGCCACAGGCGCCGTCGTTGTCGGTCGTTCCGCATTCGATAGTCCAATAAGTCGCTGATTCCGTTTGGCTACTTTCCGGACGGACACTCAGTGCATCCCCGGGAAACTCTGCACCAGACTGCCGGCCACCAGCCGCCAGCCATCCACCAGAACAAAGAAGATCAGCTTGAACGGCAGCGACACGGCGGAGGGCGGCAGCATCATCATGCCGAGGCTCATCAGCACGGTGGACACCACCATGTCGATCACCAGGAACGGTAGATAGAGCAGGAACCCCATTTCGAAGGCGCGCCGCAATTCGCCCACCATGAAGGCCGGGACCAGCGCGCGCCAGGGCGCCTGCTCCGGCCCGGCCGGGTCGGCCATGCCGCCGAGGTCGAGGAACAGCCGCAGGTCCTCCGCCCTCACCGTGCCGGCCATGAACCGGCGGAACGGCTCGGCGGCCAGGCGCAGCCCTTCCATCTCGCCCACCCGGCCTTCGCTCATCGGCTGCAGGCCGGTGGTCCATGCCTGGTCGAGCACCGGCTGCATGACGAAGAAGGTGAGGAACAGCGCCAGCCCGATCAGCACCGTGTTCGGCGGCGCGCCCTGGGTGCCGAGCGCGCTGCGCAGCAGCGACAGCACCACCACGATGCGGGTGAAGGCGGTCACCATCACCAGCGCGCTCGGCGCCAGCGCCAGCATGGTGATCAGCGCGGTAAGCTGCACGATGCGCGCGGTGGCCCCGGCGCCGCCGCCGGCGCCGAGGTCGATGCTGACCGACTGCGCCGCCGCCAGTGACGGGATCAGCAGCAGGGCCGTGGCGATCCAGATGCGCCTCATGACTCCTCCGCCAGCGCCGCGACGCAGAGCGACAATGCGTCCAGCTCGGCCAGCACGGTGGCCAGCAGCGGCCGCATCGCCCGCCCCTCCGCCGGCGGCAGGTCGAGCGCCGCGGCGCACAGCCGCCCGACCTTCTCCTCCAGCCCCGCGAGGTCGATGCGGCGCCGCGACCGCGTCAGAAGCTGCGCCATCCGCAGCATTCCGGTAATCGCCTCCGCCACCGCCGCGGCACGATCGGAAGGCGTGGGCGGGTGGGGTGTCGCCTGCTTGTCCATCGGCACGCATACAGCCGCATACAGGTGAAGGAAGCGTTGCCGGCTGGCGGCGCGACGCCGTTAACCGTCCATTCAGACCGCCGGCGCATGTTGAGCGAACCCCAGGCCGCGGCACGGGGCGGATGTACCGGCAGGGACAGCTTCAGGGCAGAAACAGGTGGACCCCACGAACGTCGGAATTTTCGACCTGGCCGAGCGCCGGATGTCCTATCTGGACCACCGTTCCGCCGTGCTGGCCGAGAATATCGCCAACGCCGATACCCCAGGCTGGAAGTCACGCGACCTGCAGCCCTTCACGGCCGCGCTGGCACAGGCCGGGGCATCGGGGGGAACGCCGGTGCGCACCAGCACGCTGCACCTCGCCGGCACATCGACACATGATCCCGGACTGCTGGTGCTGACCGGCGAACGCGCGCCGGACGGCAACGGGGTGCGGCTCGACGCCGAGTTGACCAAGGTCGCCGATACCGACTCGGCGCACATGCTGGTCACCGACCTGTGGAAGACCTACCTTGGCATGTTCCGCACGGCGCTGGGAAAATGAGCATGGCCGCCTGAACGTTTGCAGGAAAATGCCCGCAAACGGTTAACCATTGTGGAAAAGCCCAAATATGCTGGCGGGCATTGTTTCGCAGCTTCTACTGCAGAACATGCTCTGAGCCAGGGAGACCGCGCATGGACATCACCAAGGCCATCGACATCTCGGCCCGCGGCATGGATGTGCAGACCACGCGGCTGCGCGTGATCGCCGAGAACCTCGCCAACCAGGACACCACCGGCAGCGATTCGCGCACCGGGCCGTATCGCCGCAAGACCATCGCTTTCGCCACCGAATTCGACCGCGCCACCGGCACGCCGCTGGTGAAAGTGAAAAAGATCGGCGTCGACAACAGCGAACTGCCGCGCCGCTACGACCCCTCGCACCCGGCCGCCGACGCGCAGGGGTATGTGCGCACCCCGAACGTCAACCCGTTCATCGAAATGAACGACATGCACGCCGCCCAGCGCGACTACAGCGCCAACCTCTCGGTCATGCAGGTCGCCCGCGGCATGCTCAGCCGTGCCATCGATCTGCTGAAATAGGCCGCCGCCATGGTCCTGCCAGCAATTCCCCTCTCCCCCGCCGCCGCCGCCGCCCAGGCATACCGGGCGGTCGATGCCGGCACCGCCGCCGCCAGCGGCACGGGAAGCGATTTCGGCGGCATGCTGTCGCGCGCCCTGGAAGGGGCGGTGCAGGCCGGCCGCACCGCCGACGCGCAATCCGTCACCGCCATCGCCGGCGGCGGCAACATCACCGAGGTCGTGGCCGCGGTGTCGAAAGCGGAACTCGCGCTGCAGACCACGGTCACCATCCGCGACCGCGTGGTGCAGGCCTACCAGGACATCATGCGCATGCCGATCTGATCCGGTGCGATCAGGCCGGGCTGTCCCGGCAGGCACCGGCGGCGCAATTCCCACCAGGAGGGCGGGATGCCGGATAGCGATGTGGGGCTGCTGCTGCACGCGGCACTGTTGCTGATTCTCAAGCTGTGCGCGCCGCCGCTGGCGGTCGGCATGGCGGTCGGGCTGCTGGTCTCGCTGGCGCAGGCGGTCACCCAGGTGCATGAGGCCACGGTTGCGTTCGTGCCGAAGGTGCTGGCGATCGGCCTGACGCTCATGCTTATCGGCAGCTTCATGCTGACCCAGCTCACCGACTTCACCCATCTGGTGTTCGACCGGCTCGTGGCGGCCGGCGGCTGATGGAAACCGAGGCACTGCTGGCCCAGCTGCCGGCATGGGGGTTCGGACTGGTGCTGGTATTCAGCCGCATCGGCGCGGCCTGCATCCTGCTGCCCGGCATCGGCGAGACCGAACTGCCCGGCACCGTGCGCACCGGCTTCGCGCTGGCGCTCACCGTCTTGCTGCTGCCGGTCGTCGCGCCGTTGCTGCCGCCGGTGCCGGAGGCTCCCTGGGTGATGTTCGGCATGGTGGGGGCCGAGATCGCCACCGGGCTGTGGCTCGGCTGGCTGGCGCGGCTGCTGGTGCAGGCGCTGCCGGTGGCCGGGCAGTTCATCGCCAGCATGATGGGCCTGGCCAGCGTGGTGCAGCCCGACCCGGAGCTGGGGCCGCAAACCACCGCGCTGGCCCGGCTGTTCTCGCTGGCCGCCCCGGTGGTGGTGCTCGCCTCCGGGCTGTATGCGCTGCCTCTGGGGGCGCTGGCCGGCAGCTACCGGCTGATAGCCCCGGGGACGTTGCTGCCGGTGGCGGACAGCACCCAGGCGGTGCTGACGGCGGTGGCCGCGGCGTTCGCGCTGTCGCTGCGGCTGGCCGCGCCGTTCATCGCCGCCGGGCTGGTCTGGCAGGGCGCGCTCGGCCTGCTGTCCATGCTGGTGCCCAACCTGCAGGTGTTCGCCGCCTCGATGCCCGGGCAGATCCTGGCCGGGCTGGCGCTGCTGTTCCTGCTCGGCGCCGGCATTGTCGCCGCCTGGGAGGGCGCGCTGCGCAGCGGATTCGCCCTGCTGCCGGGGCTGTAGCCCATGGCGGACTCCGAAACCGAGGCGGACGACCGGACGGAAGCGGCAACGCCACGACGGCTGCAACGGGCGCGCGAGGAAGGCCAGGTGCCGGTCTCCCGCGAACTGACCAGCTTCGCGATGCTCGCCGCCGCCGCCCTGGTGCTGGCCCTGGCAGCGCCGGCCGCGGCACACACCCTGGCCGTGCAACTGGCGGCGATGCTGGCGCAGGCGCACGCGACCGATCCGCTGGCCGCGCTGCGGGCGGCGTTGCGCGCCACCCTGGTCGCCGCCGCCCCGTTCGCCCTGGCGGCCCTGCTGGCCGGCAGCGCGCCGGTGCTGTTGCAGACCGGGTTCCTGTTCAATCCGGCCGCGCTGCATTTCGATCTGACGCGGATTTCGCCGCTGGCCGGGCTGAAGCGGCTGTTCGGCCCCACCACGCTGGTGGACACCGCCAAGGCGCTGGTGAAGGCGACCGCCGCCGGCACCCTGCTGGTCATGGTGGTGCAGGGGGCGCTGCCGGAACTGCGCACGGCGGTGTTCTGGACCGCGCCGACGCTGCTGGACCACACCACCCGGCTGCTGGTGCAGATGCTGCTGGCGGTGCTGGCGGTGCAGGGCGTGGTGGCGCTGTTCGATGTGTTGCGGACGCATTTCAAACACGCCAGCGACCTGCGGATGAGCCGTGAGGATATCCGCCAGGAATCGCGCCAAACGGAAGGCGACCCGCATGTGAAGGCGCGGCTGCGCCAGATGCGCCAGCAACGGTCGCGCCAGCGGATGATGGCGGCAGTGCCGAAAGCAACAGTGGTGGTGACGAACCCGACCCATTACGCTATCGCTCTGGCCTACGACCGGGCCGGCGGCGGCGCGCCGCGGATGGTTGCCAAGGGAACCGACGCCGTTGCCGCGCGCATCCGTGTTGTCGCCGAGGAGAACAAGGTGCCCCTGGTCGCCAATCCGCCGCTCGCCCGCGCCCTGTTCCGGGTCGAGCTGGACGCCGAGATCCCCGCTGAGCACTTCCAGGCGGTGGCGGAGATCATTGCCTATGTCTGGCGCCTGCGCGGACGCGCGCGCGGTGCCGACCGGTGAGCGCGGACGGGGAGACGCTGCCGGCCGCACCGGACGGCAACGTGCCGGACCGATCCTCGCCCGACCAATCCCCACCCGACCGATCCCCACCCGACCGGCACGCGTCGCATGCCGGGCGGATGCAGGTGGTGGGCCGCTTCGCCGTCGGCATCGCGCACGACTTCAACAACCTGCTGGCCGCGATGCAGGCCGCGACCGAGCTGATCGCCGCCCGCCCCGGGCTGGATGAGGCCACGTTGCAGGACGCGGCGCAAATCCGCGCGGCGGCGCGGCGCGGTGCGGCGCTGGTGCGCCACCTGCTCGCCTTCGCCCGCGAGACCCCCACCGCGCCGCGCCGGCTGGACCTGCGCGAGGCGATCGACGATCTGGTTCCGCTGCTGCGCCATCTGCTCGGCCGTGGGGTGCGGCTTGAAATCGATACCGGAGTGGCCGCGCTGCCGGTGCGCATCGATCCGACCGGGCTTGACCAGGTGCTGCTGAACCTCGCCGCCAATGCGCGCGACGCCATGCCGGACGGCGGCACACTGATTCTGCGCTGCCACGCCCTGCGCCGCGCCGGCACCCGCTTCGCCGGCATCGAGATGCGCGACAACGGCAGCGGTATCTCGCCCGAGGTGCTGCCGCACATCTTCTCGCCGTTCTTTACCACCCGCAGCGAGCACGGCACCGGACTCGGTCTGGCCACGGTGCAGGACATCGTGAGCGCGGCCGGCGGATTCGTGGCGGCCGAGAGCACGCCCGGAGCGGGCACCTGCATGCGGGTAGGCTTGCGCATCGACGATACCGACGACGACAACCAAGCTGAACAAGGCGGCGCAAAGCGGCTGCTGCTGGTCGAGGACGAGCCGGTGGTGCGCCGGCTGGCCGAGCGTGCCCTGACAAGCTGGGGCTGGCAGGTGGTTTCGGTCGGATCGGCCGAAGCGGCACTGGCACTGGCTGCGGGCGACGGGAAGTTCCTGGCGGGGCTGGCGGCGGTGGTCACCGACATGGAACTGCCCGGTCGCAGCGGCGCGGCCCTGCTGGCCGGGCTGCGCGCCCTGCCTGGCGGGGCGGCGCTGCCGGCGATCATCGTCTCCGGTCATGCCGAGGCGGTGCTGCACCGCGACCCTGGCGTGCAGGCGCAACTGGCCGCGGGCGCGCCGGTGACCGGGCTGCTGTCCAAACCCTATTTGCTGCCGGAGCTGCGGGCGCGGGTGGCGGCGGTGGCTGGCCGGTAGGCGGTCCTGTCCGGTCTGGGCGGCGGAACGGCCGACGAGGCCACCGCGCATCGGCCGGTCCGCGACATCCTGGACGATGATCACGTTCCTGTGAGCGGCTTGACAGATCAGGTTGCCTTTGCAATCATTTGCACAAGTAAGTAAGGATCATAACTTTACAGGGATGGAGGTTTCCGCCATGTCAAAACAGAACGCGCCCCACGCAGCGGCGGAAGCCGCCAGGGAATTCAGGGTACCGCTTGAACTGCTGAAGCAGTTCAAGGCTGACCTTCGCATACACCCGCCGGTTCCCCCCAGCGCCGGCTGGATCATGTTCGACAAGGAAATGCTGCTGAGCGTCCTGCGGAGCGACAAGGCGGACGTTCGAGCCGAGTTCGTGAAATCCCTCGAACGATACTACGAAGCGGGCGGCCAACTTGTCATGGTGGGTCATGCAGCGGTCGAATAAGAATAGCGGGTCGGCGTAGGGGGACAATATGTAGAAACGGTGGGTCCAGATGGAAATTCAACAGAGCGCCATAATTCAGCAAGGCGCCAAGGATCCGCCGTTCCTTCGGAATGTCGGACTGTTGCTGACGTATCATTGCCAGGCAACCTGTGCTCACTGCATTCTCCACGCCGGTCCGGACCGGCGTGAGGAGATCAGCCTGGAGGATGCGCGGGCGTGGATACGCCAGGTCGCCATGTACCGCGACCGCTATGTCTATGTTCTGTCGCTGACCGGCGGCGAGCCTTTCTCCAACCAGAAGCTGCTGCGGGCGGTAATGGAATCCGCCGTCGAATCCGGCCTATACGTCTCGGCGGTGACCAACGGGTTCTGGGCAACCACGCGGGAAAAGGCCAAGCGATTGCTGCAAAGCCTGCCAAAGGTGTGTTTCTTGTCGGTCAGCACGGATTTATACCACCAGAAGTTCGTGCCGTTTGAAAACATCCAGAATACCGTCTGGGCCGCGCAGGAATGTGGCATTCCGTTTTATATCTCCGTCGTCACTGACAGCCTGTCAGACCCGGACTATCTCCAGGTCAGAGCCGAAGTCCTGAAACTCACCGGGCTGGAGAATATCCGCACCGGAATTACCTTCCCGGTCGGGCGAGCCGCGCTGATGAAGAGCGACCTGCGCTACGATCTCAGCGATGCGCCGGCTCCAGAGGTGTGCCTCGCGGCGAGTTCTCCGTGCATTTTTCCGGATGGGCGGGTGTATGGGTGCATCGGACCACTGTTCGAATTGCGGGAGGAACAACCGCTTTTCCTAGGCAATGCGCGGCAGAATTCGCTGGCCGATATATTCGACCGGTCGGAAACGAACATCATACTGCATGCGCTGAGGCTGTGGGGGCCTGCCCGGCTTCTTTCGCTAGCGCGGGAAGCGGGCCTGGCGGAACATCTACCGGAAAAGTTCGTCTCCAGCAGCGTTTGCTTTGCCTGTCACAGCATGCTTTCGGTTCCGGCTGTCCGGCAATGGCTCCGCGAGTTGGAGCAGGACCCGGAATTTCAACGGAAGGTGGCGTACGGGCGGCTGTACCACCTCAATGAAACCGGAATGCTGGAGTTCGGCAACTATTGAACTGCGATGCCGGCGTGGCGACCGCGCCGGCAGTACTGCCCGCATGCCTGCATGAAGCGACGCCGCTCGGGTTCACGACGCGGCTGCGAGGTGCCATATTCAGCCCCGCCCTGCCGGCATGGTTGGGAAAGCGCGCCGCGTGAGCCCCGGTCGCGCGGGAGATACATCCCGGCATCGGCTCACACCCCCCATCGCGCCCGGGCCCGCCATGCGCGATAATCAATGACCAGGCTGCCGCGGGGGAGGCTTTCCACGCCCCATCCTGTCAGCCGGCTGGCGGTGGTGGCTGGCCGATGGGCGCGTGCCCCTGTTTTGTTCTTGCACGCAGGGGAATCACGAACATATAACGAACAAATCGCTAATCGGCCCCCCGTCGGCCGTTGCGGGCGAGGTCGCGCGTGTGCAGACTCGCCGCAAGGGATCATGGTCCGGCCGACCGCTGCAGCCCGGGAGAATAAGCTCGATGGACAAGAACAAGGCGCTCGATGCCGCGATGGCACAGATCGAACGCGCCTTCGGCAAAGGCTCGATCATGCGCATGGGCGCCCGCGCGGGCGATGAGCAGATCGAGGTGATCCCCTCGGGGTCGCTCGGGCTCGACCTGGCGCTGGGCATCGGCGGCCTGCCGCGCGGACGCATCGTCGAGATCTATGGCCCGGAAAGCTCGGGCAAGACCACGCTGGCGCTGCACGCCATTGCCGAGGCGCAGAAACGCGGCGGCACCTGCGCCTTTATCGACGCCGAGCACGCGCTTGACCCGATCTATGCCCGCAAGCTCGGGGTTGATGTGGACAACCTGCTGATCAGCCAGCCCGATGCCGGCGAGCAGGCGCTGGAGATCGCCGATACCCTGGTGCGTTCGGGCGCGGTCGATATCCTGGTGATCGACAGCGTCGCCGCCCTGGTTCCGCGCGCCGAGCTCGAAGGCGAGATGGGCGACAACCACATGGGCCTGCATGCGCGGCTGATGAGCCAGGCGCTGCGCAAGATCACCGGCAGCGTCAGCCGCAGCGACTGCATGCTGATCTTCATCAACCAGATCCGGCTGAAGATCGGGGTAATGTTCGGCAACCCGGAGACCACGACGGGCGGCAATGCGCTGAAGTTCTATGCCTCGATCCGCCTGGAGATCCGCCGCATCGGCCAGATCAAGGACCGCGACCAAGTGGTCGGCAACCAGACAAGAGTGAAGGTGGTCAAGAACAAGCTGGCGCCGCCGTTCCGGCAGGTCGAGTTCGACATCATGTACGGGGAAGGCATCAGCAAGGTCGGCGAGCTGATCGATCTCGGCGTGAAGGCCGGGGTGGTGGAGAAGTCGGGCGCCTGGTTCAGCTACGACAGCACGCGGATCGGCCAGGGGCGCGAGAACGCCAAGCAGTTCCTGCGCGACAAGCGCGAGATGGCGGAAGCGATCGAAAAGCGTGTGCGGGCGGCGGCCGGTGTGGTGACCAATGCCATGATGGCGCCCCCCGACACCGAGGACGCCGACGCCGCGGAGTAGGCCGCAGGCCAGCAAGGGGGGATGGCCCCACAGGGGAATCGAGTGAACGATTCATGCGGTGACGAGGCTTGCGAGGAAGTCGTCATCCCATGCGGCGACCTTGCGCCTGACGCGCATTGAGTCCTTGCCGGCCGCCTTTCGGATCAGGTTATGTAACCGGGGCAAAACCCCGGGCAAACACAGAACGGAAGCGGGTCAATCCGGGTTCGACGGCCAAAAAATGGCGGATTTCTGCGGCGGCCGTTCCGCAGGCGGACGCATGCTGCACCTGCTTACCCGGGGTTTTGCCCCGGTTACGCCATCGTCGATGCCTGCAAAGACGCCTGGAACTTCTTCATCAACGATACCAACCGCGTGAGGTCCATAACCCATCGCGATTGGGCAACGGTCAAGAATTAGGGCAGTTGGTATAAGCTCGCCAACGGATAGCGCCTGCCCTCCGCTCGCCGGTGGTCCGGCACAGACGCCAGCGCATGCCACAGACTGCCAACCTGGCCGGCCACCAGCGACATCTGCGAAACTCCCGACCTGATTCGCACAACATCTTGAATCAGGAGCCAGCCGCGTCGCCAGACCTATCTTCAACCGGTTCCAGAA
>CAIVPZ010000104.1 GCA_903907955.1 uncultured Acetobacteraceae bacterium
CGCAAGGGGGCAGTGGCCCCCTTGACCCCAATACTTAAGGAATGGGTTCCAAGGGGCCACTGCCCCTTGGCGGGTCCAGGGCAGCGCCCTGGCCTTCCTTATCTTCTGTAGCGGTGCTACCCCAAGCCGCCGACAACAATCCGGACCGAACGAGACATGAGCGCCATTGCCGACATCATCGCCCGCGAAATCCTCGACAGCCGCGGCAACCCCACCATCGAGGTGGACGTCGTGCTGGAGAGCGGGGCCACCGGCCGCGCGGCGGTGCCCTCCGGCGCCTCCACCGGTGCGCATGAGGCGGTGGAACTGCGTGACGGCGATCCGCAGCGTTTCGGCGGCAAAGGCGTGCTGCAGGCGGTCGCCAATGTTCAGGGCGAGATTCTGGAGGCGATCGGCGGCATGGATGCCGGCGAGCAGATCGCCATCGACGCCGCCCTGATCGACCTGGACGGCACCCCCAACAAGGCGCGGCTCGGCGCCAACGCCATCCTCGGCGTGTCGCTCGGCGTCGCCAAGGCCGCCGCGGCGGAGCTGGAACTGCCGCTGTATCGCTATGTCGGCGGCGTGTTCGCGCGCACCCTGCCGGTGCCGATGATGAACATCGTCAACGGCGGTCGCCACGCCGACAACCCGATCGACATCCAGGAGTTCATGATCCAGCCGGTCGGCGCCGCCAGCGTGGCCGATGCGGTGCGCATGGGCGCCGAGATTTTCCACGCCCTGAAGAAGCAACTGGCCGATGCCGGCCACAACACCAATGTCGGCGACGAGGGCGGCTTCGCGCCCAACCTGAAATCGGCCGACGAGGCGCTGGCCTTCATCACCCGCGCCGTCGAGCAGGCCGGCTTCAGTCCGGGCGAGGACGTGACCTTCGCGCTCGACTGCGCCGCCACCGAGTTCTTCGTGGACGGCAGATACGTGCTGGCCGGCGAGGGCCGCACCCTCGATGCCGAGGGCATGGTGGCCTACCTGGCGGACCTGGCCTGTCGCTACCCGATCGTTTCGATCGAGGATGCGCTGGCCGAGGACGACTGGGAGGGCTGGAAGATTCTCACCGAAGCGCTCGGCAACCGCCTGCAGCTTGTTGGCGACGATATCTTCGTCACCAACCCGGCACGCCTGGAGCGCGGCATCGCGGACGGCATCGGCAATGCCATCCTGGTGAAGGTGAACCAGATCGGCACCTTGTCGGAAACGCTGGAGACGGTGGAGATGGCGCAGCGCGCCGGCTATGCCGTGGTCATGAGCCACCGCTCGGGCGAAACCGAGGATTCCACCATCGCCGACCTGGCGGTCGCCACCAATTGCGGCCAGATCAAGACCGGCAGCCTGGCCCGCAGCGACCGCACATCGAAGTACAACCAACTGATCCGCATCGAGCAGATCCTGGGTGCCACCGCCCGCTACGCCGGGCGATCAATTCTGCGCGCCTGACGGGAAACATCCCCCCTTCTCCCCCGTTCATCGCGGGGCGAAGAGGGCCGCCGGTTCCTACAGCCGTTCCCAGATGCCGGTCTGCTCATCCAGCTTGGCGTGCTCGAAATGGCGGAAATCGCCAAGTGAGACCACGCCGATCACCTGCCCATGATCGACCACCGGCACGTGCCGGAAGCCACCGTCATGCATCACGTGCAGGGCTTCCAGGGCATTGTGGCCCGGCGGCAGGTGGATTGGACTGCGGGTCATGACCAATTCCAGGTGCGTGTGCGCCGGATTGCGCCCTTCGGCCAGCAGGCGGACAGCGTCGCGGCCGGTGAAGATGCCAAGCAGGTGGTGTTGCTCGTTGGTCACCAGGATGGCGCCGACCCGGTGCTGGTGCATGCTCTCGCAGGCCTGCTGCACCGTGGCGCCGGGCGGAAGGGTGATGGGCGCGCGGCGGATGATGTCGCACATGTTGCGCAGCTTCGTCATGACACGTCCCTTCCGTTGGGGAACCCGGCTTCGTGCCGGCTACCCTTTCCCTAGCCAACGAAAAGCTTAACCCCCTCGGCGCCGGAACGACAAGCATTCGGACAGGGCCACACGCATGTGTGCTGCCCCAGCCCCCACCAGGGCAGCACCGCGGCTTTCCTACCCCCCCAGCAGCACCGCCGCATGCCCGCCCGGCTCGGGGGCCGCCACGAAGGCCGTCTCGGCAAACGCCAGCAGCGCGTGCGCCGCCTCCTCGATGCCGAGCGCCCCGGTATCCAGCCGCAGATCGGGAGCTTCCGGCGTATCGTAAGCCGCGGAGACGCCGGTGAAGTCGGCCAGCCCGTCGGCCCGCGCGCGGCGGTAAAGCCCCTTCGGATCGCGCCCCTCGCAGGTGGCCAGATCGGCCGCGACATGCACTTCATGGAAGCCGGCGCCGATGATCCGCCGCGCCGCCGCCCGCTGCGGCGCCAACGGCGAGATCAGCGCGGCGATGACGATGACCCCGGCATCGGCCAGCAGTTTCGCCACTTCCGCGATGCGGCGGACATTCTCGGCCCGGTCCTCGGGGGAGAATCCGAGGTCCCGGTTCAGCCCCTGGCGGACGTTGTCGCCGTCGAGCACGTAGGCCAGCCGGCCGCGGTCGGTCAGCGCGCGCAGCAGCCGCATTGCCAGCGTGCTCTTGCCCGCGCCGGACAGGCCGGTCAGCCACAGCACGCCGCCGGCATGGCCGTTGCGCAGGGCGCGCTCCGCCGGCGTCACCGGCGCGTCCACCGAGGTCAGGTTGCGCGACTGTCCCGGCAGTTCCTCCACCACGAAGCCGCCGGCGATCCGGTGCTCGCGCACCAGCACGCCACGGCCGGTGCGCGGGCTGTCGGCGAAGCTGTCGATGGCAAGCGGCCGGACCGAGGTCAGCCGTGCCCGGCCAACGGCGTTCTGCGGCAAGGCGAGCGCCGGCGCCGCAATGAGCGATTCCACGTCGATCACCGCTTCGATCGCCTCGACGGTCACGCGGTGCTCCGCCGTGCCGTAGCGCAACGACAGCCGGTCGCCGGGAACCAGCGGCTGGCGGTCCAGCCAGAACAGTTGCACCGTCACCACGTGGCTCTCGGGCGGGGCGTTGTCGGCCGCGCTGGCGACGGCGCCGCGCTCAATGAAGACATCGCGGTCGAACGACAGCGCGACGCTCTGCCCGGTGACCGCCGTGGTCGCCGGCACCAGGTCGTTCCAGGTTTCAATCGCGGCGACACGGGCGGTCTGGCTGCCCGGCACGAACCGCACCGCATCGCCGACGGCCACCCGGCCGCTCTCGATGCGCCCGACGATCACCCGCCGGTCCTGCAGCCGGTAGACATCCTGCACCGGCAGACGCAGCGGCCCGTGTGATGCCGGCGGCCGCGGCGTCAGCGCGTCGAGCGCCTCCACCAGGGTCGGGCCGGCATACCAGGGCGAGCGCGTGCCCCGTTCCACCACGTTCTCGCCGTGCCGGGCCGACAGCGGCACGATGGCGGCGGGGATGATGCCGATGCCGGCCAGGTAGTCCAGCACCGCCTGGGCGACGGCGGTGAACCGTGCCTCGTCATGCTCGATCAGGTCGATCTTGTTGACCGCGACGACAACCTGCCGGACGCCGAGGATGCCGAGCAGGTAGCCGTGCCGCCGGGTCTGCTCGCTGACCCCGGCCTTGGCGTCCACCACCAGCACCGCGGCCTCGGCGGCCGAGGCGCCGGTGACCATGTTGCGCAGGAACTCCAGATGGCCCGGCGCATCGATGATGACATAGCGGCGGCGCGCGGTATGGAACCAGATCTGCGCCGCATCGACGGTGATGCCCTGGTCGCGCTCCACCTGCAGGCTGTCCAGCAGGAAGGAGAATTCGAAGTCGAGGCCGCGCTTGGCGGACTGGGCGCGCAACTGTTCCGCCTTGCCGTCCGGCAGGCTGCCGGTGTCGTGCAGCAGCCGGCCGACCAGGGTGGACTTGCCATGATCGACATGGCCGACCACGACGATGGGAAAGGCCCGCTTATCGGTGATGGTGCCGGGCATCACATGTACCCGCCGACGCGCAGCCGCTCGAAAGCGTCCTCGCCCTCGTGGTCCATGGCGCGGCCGGACCGTTCGGCCGAATTGGTGCCGCGCAGCTCGGCGATCACCTCGGCGATGTCGGTGGCCTCGCTGTCGATCGGGAAGGTGATGCCGATCTCGCCGAGCGAGCGGAACCGCTTGCCTTCCCGGGCGAAATACAGCGGGCAGACCGGAATGTTTTCGCGCGCGATATAGCGCCAGACATCGAGTTCGGTCCAGTGCAGCAACGGATGCACCCGCACATGCGTGCCCGGCGGGAAGTCCAGATGGAACAGGTCCCAGAACTCGGGCGGCTGGTCGCGGAAGTCCCAGGCATTGTCCTCGCCGCGCGGGCTGAACACGCGCTCCTTGGCCCGCGTCGCCTGCTCGTCGCGGCGGATGCCGGCGATCAGCCCATGGAAGCCGTAGCGATCGATCGCCTGGCGCAACCCGTGCGTCTTGCGCGCCGCCAGCCGGGAGGCGGGCGGCAGGGTCGGGTCGACGTCCTCGATCGGCGGGCAGGCATCGGCGATCAGTTCCAGTTCCCATTCGCGGGCGTAGCGTTCGCGGAAGGCATAGACCTCGGGGAATTCCAGGCCGGTGTCGAGATGCACCACCGGAAAGGGCACGCGGCCAAGGAAGGCTTTCTTGGCCAGCCAGATCATCACGTTGCTGTCCTTGCCGAGCGACCACAGCATGGCCAGCGGGCGCAGGCGGCTGAACGCCTCCCGCAGGATGTAGATGCTTTCGGCTTCGAGGCTGTCGAGATCGTCCATTGTCAGGTGGTCCGGTTGGTCGGTGAGGCGTCGGCGGTCGCCGGGATATGAATGCCGCATTCAGTCTTGCCAGTGCCCCGCCATCGGCCGGCGCGAATCGCCTGCCCCGCGGCGACCGGGCTGGTGCAGGTGGTGCAGCCGACGGAAGTGTAGCCGAGCGCCGCGAGCGGGTGCGAGGGCAGGTCATGCGCCACCCGCCATGCCTCCACCGCGGTGGCATCCCAGGCGGCCAGGGGGTTGACCTTCAGGCGGCCGTCCGCGGTGGCCTCGACCAGCGGCAACGCCTTGCGGGCGCCGCCATGAGCGCGCTTGCGGCCGTTCAGCCAGACCGCGAACGGCGCCAGCGCGGCGGCGAGCGGTTCCACCTTGCGCAACGTGCAGCAGGCGTCCGGGTTGAGCGCCCACAGGCCGCCGAACGCATCGCGCGCGGCCAGGGCGGCGGGGTCGGGCCTGACGCTGCGGACATCGCGCAGGCCGAGTTGCGCCACCAGCCGGTCGCGGTAGGCGAGCGTCTCGGGGAACAGCCTGCCGGTATCCAGCAGGATCACCGGCAGCGCCGGATCGGCCTGGGCGAGCATGTGCAGCAGCACCGCCGATTCGGTGCCGAAGGACGACACCAGCGCGATGCGCCCGCGGTAGCAGTTGGCCAGCAGGGCGACCATGGCCTCGGCCGGCAGCTTCTCGAGCTGGGCGGCGAGGGCCTGGACGTCGGGGACAACCGGTGCGGACTGCGTGGGCATGGAGAGAGGCCTGACATGCGTCGGCCTCATGGCGGCCGGTGAGGATCGGATATGGCCCTGCTACGTCCCGCCGGCCACCGTGATTCACAAGAATTTTCGACATAAATTATCAATCAACGTTCGAATGTGTCATTTTGGCAACGCGCCGGCGGCCATTTTCCACCCGGATCGTCGGCCCGGCGGGATTTCCAGAACCAACCACTGGACGCAGTGGATAAAATGTTTTAGCCGCTCCGGACGGACTTTTGCGACCGGCGCAGAACTGCGCCGCACGACATATCGGGGGTAAATGCATGAGCGAAGCTGTTCTGCCGGGCATCGTGACGGCCAGTGAAGCAACCGCGCCGGGCCTCAGCGAGGATTGGCTGGCCGCCTTGCTCGGCCTGCTGGTGGTGGCGCTGGCCATCGCCGGCACGGCGGGACCGGATCTGCTGGGCTGGGTGGTCACCACTTCGGTCTGGACCGACGCCGCCAAGGCGCTGGCCCCGGCGCGCCCGGCCTATGCGGCACTCGGTGGCCCGGGCGCCCTGCTGGCGACCTGGCTGGTACTGCTGGCGATGCTGAGTGCCGGTGCGGCGGTGCTGCGGGCCAATGTGTTGCGCTTCGCCGCCGGTTTCACCGTGGCCTTCGCCATCGCCTATGCGAGCTGGTTCGCCGGCAGCTACGCGCAGCTTGCGGCGGTGACGCCGGCCGACCTGAACAAGTTCGGCCTGACCTGGTCGCTGAAGCTGACCAATGAAGGCGGCTTCATCGTCGCTTTGCTCGCCGGCCTCGTCATCGCCAATTTCTTCCCCCGTTTGGCCGCGTGGCTGAACGAGGCAATCCGCCCCGAGCTCTACATCAAGATCGCCATCGTCATTCTCGGCGCCTTTCTGGCGGTCACCGTCGCCGGCAAGCTCGCCTTCGCCAGTTCGCTGCTGCTGCGCGGCGTCGCGGCGATCATCGAGGCGTATCTGATCTACTGGGCGGTGGTGTATTTCGTGGCCCGCAAATGGTTCGGCTTCAGCCGTGAATGGGCGGCGCCGCTGGCCTCGGGGATATCGATCTGCGGCGTCGCCGCCGCCATCGCCACCGGCGGCGCCATCCGATCCCGGCCCGGCGTGCCGGTGCTGGTGGCCTCGCTGGTGGTGGTGTTCGCCATGGTCGAGGTGCTGATCCTGCCGTTCCTGGCGCAGACCTTCCTGTCGCACGAGCCGCTGGTGGCGGCGGCCTGGATGGGGCTGTCGGTGAAGACGGATGGCGCGGCGGTGGCGGCCGGCGGCATCACCGAGGCGCTGATTCTGTCCAAGGCCGCGGCCGAGGGCATTCACTACCAGGCCGGCTGGCTGCTCGGCACCACCGCGCTGGTGAAGGTGTTCATCGACGTCTTCATCGGCGTGTGGGCGTTTATCCTCGCCTATATCTGGACCAACCACATCAACGTGCAGCCGGGCCAACCGCGCGCCCGGGCCGCCGAGATCTGGCAGCGCTTCCCCAAATTCATCCTCGGCTTCGTGCTGAGCTTCGCCATTGTGCTGTATCTCGCCCTCACCGCGGGGCCTGACGGGCTCAAGCAACTCACGCCGGCGATCGGCGAGGCCAACAATTTCCGGGTGATCTTCTTCATCCTCACCTTCTTCTCCATCGGCGTGCTGTCGAACGTCCGCAAGCTCTGGGAGGATGGACTGGGCAAGCTGGTGGCGGTGTATGTGCTCAGCCTGTTCGGCTTCGTGATCTGGGTGGGGCTGCTGATCTCGTGGCTGTTCTTCGCCGGCATCAAGCCGCCGCTCGCCATCTGACCAGGAGGACATCATCGTGTCGGATCAGGATCTGCGTGCCGAACTCAACCGGACCCATGTCGAGCCGCTGCTGCCGATCGAGAAGAAGCTGATCGGCTGGAGCCTCGGCATCGGGGTGACGCTGCTGGTGTTGCTGGCGGCGCTCAATCGTTACTGGCCGGTTGGGTCGTAAGGGCAAGGCCAGGGCGCTGCCCTGGACCCGGCAGGGGGCGGGGGCCCCCTGCACCCCATTCCTCAGGTCTTGGGCGTGTAGACGCCGCACCAGCCATTCGGGCTGATCGTGCCGGCGACCGTCACGCAGGCGTTCGGCGGCAGGAATACCTGACAATTAATGCACTTCTGACCGTCCTGGTTCGGTTTATCCTGATAGCCGACCAGGGTTTTCTCCACTTTTGGCGGCTCATCCGCCGCCGCGGCGGGTCTGACCGCCGCTCCGGCGGCGACAATTGCCACGCCGGCCTGAAGGATTCTGCGTCGTGAGGATTTCGGAGATTCATTCTTGTTCATTGGAGTTCCTCGGTTTTGCGTTGATAGTCTGTTATTGTGGCGGACCATGGCAATGGGCTCGCCAATACGTCGAATGGGCAGGTCGCGGCACGCGTCGGTACACTCGGGACATGGCGGCTGAAATCAGCCACAACGCCGTCAGAGCGGTCCAGGGAGCGCTGCGCCCTGGACCAGGCCAAGAATGAATGTCGCGCCCTACTCCTTCGGAGCGAAGGCGCCGCACCAGCCGTTCGGGTCGATCGTGCCGGCGACAATCGCGCAGGACGCAGGCGCCTGGAAGTTGGCACAGACGCTACAATGCTGGCCGTTCGCATTTGGCTTGTCCTGGTAGCCGACCAGGCTCTTTTCGATCTTATCTTCCGCGGCGGCGTGCTTCACCACCACGCCGGCAGCGACGATTGCCGCGCCGGCGCGAAGGATGTTGCGGCGGGAGGCTTTGGGTGCTTCGTTGTCGTGCATTTGACTTACTCCGGTGTTGATTGGCAGCGTAGTGTTGCAACAGGCAAGCTGATCGTTCCTGCCGTCAAATGGACAACGCGCGGCAGGCCCTGGCCCGGTCGGGACGTGGCGGTAGCAAGCGGTCGCAGCCGGACATCACAGGTTCAAAGGAACCTGCCCCCCCTGGACCCACGTCAAGGGTAAAACAAACCATTGAAACCCGCGACATCAGCCCTTCGGGGCGAAGGCGCCGCACCAGCCGTTCGGGTTGATCACGCCGGCAACGATCGCGCAAGACGCCGGCGGCTGGAAGTTGGCACAGGTGCTACAATGATGGCCTTCGGGGTCGGTCGATTTATCGACGTAGCCGACCAGGCTCTTTTCGATCTTGTCTTCCGCCGCGGCGTGCTTAACCACCACGCCGGCGGCGACGATCGCCGCACCGGCACGCAGAATGTTGCGCCGCGAGGCCTTTGGCGTTTGACCTGCATCCATTCGGACGTCCTCCGGGGTTACATTGGCACATATAACGTTATGGTGAACGGAGCGGATTGACAAGCGGGTTGCGCCGGCCAAACCGACGCCCCGAACCCCGGTCCGGGCACCCCGGCCGGCACCCGCGCCAGCGATCCGGCCGGTCACAGATGCAGCAGACGCCGTAGCCACGCACCTATTCTGCCGCTGAATGGCTGCGCCCCGCCCGCTGCCGGCGCCAGTCGCTGCCGCGGCGGCTGAACACGCGGCGGGCCTTGCACGGATGAAGGCCGGGAAGACCTGGCGACGCGCGGGGCCATGCCTGCGTCAGCGGTATTGCCGGCCAGCCAGGACGGCATGCCGCCCCCGGCGCCCTGCGGCCTGATCCAGCGGGCATCCGGCGCGCCCGAACCGGCGGGATTTGCCGGCCGCGGCGGCGCCGGTTCAGGCGATGGCGATACGAACGCCGGCCGCGACGTCCGGCCCAACCGGAACGCCGCCTCGTCCTTGCCGGACAGCAGCTCGATGTCGGAAATCTCCTTCACCAGCAGTTGCACCGAGCTGTGCCGGCCGCTGCGGTGGGTCTGCAGCACGCCGATGGCGCTGATCCAGGGACGCTGGCCGATCTCGCCCTTTGCCTCCCAATCCAGGAAGGCGTCGAGCGGCACCACGACCGCCGGGGTCGCCGCATAGCGGGCGCCGAACCGCAACAGCACGCAGCTTCGCGCCGGGTCGGTCTTGATCTGCTGGACCTGGCCGACCAGCTCGACCGGACGCCCGACGAATCGGCAGGCGACGGCGTAATCCATGCCGTCCACCACATCGAACGGCGAGGTGTAGGTCGGCGCCCCCGCCGGCGATCGGTGGAGGGCCGCGAAGGCGGCGCCGCTGCCTTGCATCGCCCGGAACGCATGCAGCGGCGGCATCTCCCGCACCGGCAGGCCGCAAAGGTCGCTGAACGCCGCCACCCGCGGCGCCAGCCGGGGAATCCGGGCCATCGCATTGAGCACCGGCGAGGCGGCCGGATCGACAAAGTCGTCCCGCGACAGGATCAGGTTCTCGCCGCGATGAAACTTGTCGAACAGCCCGGGCGCCTCCTGCAACGCCTCCATGCTCAGGTCGATGACCGCCAGCGCGAACCGGTCCATGCGCGGCCCGAAATCGGCGAGCGTGCGCCCCGGCGACTGAAAATGCGGGTGCCCGGCATCGGCGGCGCGCAGGTGGCGCAGTGCCGGCACATACATCCCGTCGTAATCCACCAGCTTCAGCTCGCCCCGCGCGGTCACCATGAAGTTGCGGTGCTGAACGTCGCCATGGGCGTAGCCGCTTCGCTCCGCCTCCTCGGCGAAGGCGAGGAGTTGCTGGCGCAGCCGCTCCAGCGCCTGCGCATCGGTGCGCCGGCGCGCCACATAGCCGAGCAGTGTCTCCCCCTCGACCCATTGCATCCGCACGATCGGCAGCTTGCTGCCGTCGAGCCGGACACCGCGGCCGATAAAGGCGAACTCCACGAAGAAGCGCGATTTCAGCCGGGAGAGGAAAGCCGAAATCGCCTTGTAGCGTTCGAGCAGATCCGGAATTTCACGGTGGAAGCAGCGCACTGCGATGTCCCCGCCGGCGCCGGTGAAGCGGTAGGTAAAGGCGAATCCCCCCGACAGCACCTCCGGCAAGCCCAGGACATCGGTCTGCACCTGTCGCGCTTTCACGTCGGCATCGAGAAAATAGACGGCCGGATTCTGCACCGCCTCGTGGTAGCGCTCGGCCGACGGGAACTTCACAGCCGGATCGTCAGCAGGGCGCAATCGTCGCGCCGGACCTGGCCGGCAGCGATCGCCGCACCGGCCCAGAGGCGGAACGCCTCGCCATCCAGCAGCCCAGCCAGTTCATCCAGGCGCTGCCGGCGCGCGCCGGCAGCGGCGGCGCCGGCAACCCATTCCGCCAGCGCATCCGTCATCGCCAGCAGCCTTGTGCCGGCCCAGCCGCGCGCCGGAACCGGCAAGGTGAATACCGAAGCGGCGAAGGCATCATCGGAATCGTCGAAGGCGCTGCGTCCGGGGCGGCTGCACAGCAGCGCCGGGTCGTGGCGGAACGCCTCGGGCGGCAGGTCCGGAAACATGGCGAGTTCACCATCAGGGGTGATGACGAACAGCACCGTATCGCCGATGGCGTGCACGACGATCTGCGGCCCGGTGATGGCGATGCCGAGAAACGTGGCGAAACTGCCGCGCTCGGTGGCATGCGCCGCCGCCCAGTCGTCAACCGGCGCCGCCGCGCCAGCCCCGAAGCGATCCCGCGCGGCCCGCAGCCAGGCGGTGCCCGGCGGGTTCACATCCGCCAGGAACTGGCGACACAAGGCCCGCGCCCAGCCGCGGCTGTCGTAGGAAACCGAGGCGCCGTCGCTGACCGCGTAGCGGCCGTGCAGACGGCACCCGAGGATGAAATCCTCGCAGGTCCGGCCGGCTTCCTTCGCCAGGGTGAAGGCGCGCTGCGCCCGCGCGGCAACCATGGGCTGCCCTTCAGCGATCCGCCCCGACCAGCCGCGGACGGGTGCCGATGTCGAAGAATGTAACGATATCGTCGACATGCGCGTTGTAGATGTAGCCGCGGCTGTCCGGCCGGATCGCCACGCCGGCCTCGGCCGCCCGCCGTTGCAGATCGGGCGGCAGGGCGCTGCTGGTGCGGAACAGCAACTGCGCATACGCCCCGGGCATCGCCCGCTCACTGGCCGGAAAGCGCACCGGCTGGCCGCCCTCGCCCGAGACATGCAGCGTCAGCAGCAGGGCGGCACCGTCATGGGTGGTCTGCCGGGTGATATGCTTGGCCGCCGCCTCGACATCCGCCTCCGAGCCGTCGCTGGCCTCGCCGTCGGTCACGTGCAGCACGGTGGGCGGATAGGAGTTCGGGTGCTCGCGGCACCAGTCGGCCAGCAGGTCGCCGGCCATGCGCAGCGCGGCGCACATCGGCGTTGCCCCGGACGCATGCGGTTCGAACCAGATGGGGAACTTGACTTCCGTCACCGCCAGCCCGCCCGCCCCGTCGGACACCCGCTTGCGGCGGGTTTCGACCCGGACCGGATTGGCGGCGAGGATGCCGATCTCGCTGATATGGCTGCCGGCCAGGGTGCCGCCGAAGCCCGGCCCGGCATGGCTGCCATGATAGGCGATCACGCCGACATCGAAATAGCCGAGCACGCCTTCGGGTTTCTTGCAGCGGATGACCAGTTCCATCAGGCTGCGGTTGAGCACGTCGGCGAGGAAATTGGCTTTGGTAAGGTTGGGTTCCAGCTCATCGGCCATCGACCCGGACTGGTCGATCACGAATAAAAGACAGGTTGGATTCTTCCGGTTGATCTCGGCTGAGTAGGTCAAGGCAAGTCCCTCCGCAATTCAGTGTGGCCTGTGCTTGACCACGACATCGTGCCTGTTGGCCGCAACCTGCATGCGACCTGAACACCGGCCCATCGTAATTTGCATTTTGACGCATCGACGGCAGGCATTCAAGGCCACAGGCGCAAAGCGCCAGGGCAATCGGGTGAAGGAAGTATGTGACAAACCACTAAGGTGTTGAATCTATGCACATCCGCGGAGTCGGTTCCCGGGGGATGGCGATGGGTGACGTCGTGGCGGCCGATGGCGCGGTTTTCGAGGCGATGGTTTGTCTCTCACACTTCAATGACTTGGCGGACCCCCGCCAAGCCGGCAAGGTCATGTATCCGCTCGCCGAGGGGCTGCTGATGGCGGTGCTGGCCGGAGCGGACAGCTTCGTCGATATCGCCCGCTCCGGCGAGAAGAAGCGCGATTTGCTGCGGCGGTTCCAGCCGTTCCGGGATGGCACGCCATCACACGATCAGCTTGGCGGCATCTTCGCCGCGCTCGATGCCGAGCAGTTCCAGCACCGCTTCGTCGCCTGGGGCGCTGCGCCGAAGCGCCACAACTGGCCCGGCCCGAAAGCTATCGTCATCGCTGCAAGCCGCCGCGCGATCGGCGGCAAGATCGAGCAGGAGACACGTTTCCACATCACTTCTCTGATCTTGTCGGCGAGCCTGCTGGGACCGATCGCCCGGAGTCACTGGGCGGTCGAGAACAGCCTGCATTGGGTCATGGACGTGATCTTCCGCACCAATCACATGCCGGCCAATTTCACCACCCTCAAACACCTGGCCGATAACCTGTTCCGCAAGGCGCCCGGTAAGGACTCGTTGCGGCTCAGCCGCAAGACCGCCGGCTGGAACGACGACTTCCTCGCCAGCCTCGTCAGCGCTTGAATTTTTTCACCCGATTGCCCAGGGCCGACAACGCGACGTTCAGGCACCGGCCAACGCCCGACCGGTGCTACCCCTTCCGCCCCGGCATCCGGTGCCGGAACGCCAGCGCCTCCGCCACATCCTGTCGCCGGATCGTCGCCACGCCCGCCAGATCGGCAATGCTGCGCGCCACCCGCAGCGTGCGCGTGAACCCGCGCGGCGACAGCCGCAGCCGCTCCGCCGCCTGCTCGGCCAGCGCCCGCGCCTCCGGCTGCAGGGCCAGCGCATGCGGGTCCGCCTCAGCATTGGTCGTCGGCCCGCCATCGACGGCGCGGCCCGCCTGCAGCCGGCGCGCCGCGACCACCCGCGCCGCCACCGCCGCGGTCGCCTCGCCCGGCGGCGCGCGCGACAGCTCGACGGCCGAGGTCGGCTGCACCTCGATGGTCAGATCGATGCGATCCAGCAGCGGCCCGCTCAGCCGGTTCTGGTACTCCTCCGCGCACCGTGGCGCCCGCCCGCAGGCGCGTGCCGCGTCGCCGAAATAACCGCATCGGCACGGGTTCATGGCCGCCACCAGCAGGAAGCGCGACGGGTAGGTGATGTGCGCGCTGGCGCGAGAGACGGTCGTGCGCCCGCTTTCCATCGGCTGGCGCAGCGAGTCGAGCGACTGGCGCGAAAACTCCGCCATCTCGTCCAGAAACAGCACACCGCGATGCGCGAGGCTCGCTTCGCCTGGCCTGGCGCGCTGGCCGCCGCCGGTCAGCGCCGCCTGGCTGGCGGTGTGGTGCGGCTCGCGGAACGGCGGACGCATCACCAGCCGACCGCCGTCCAGCAGCCCGGCCACCGAGTGAATCATCGACACTTCCAGCGCCTCGGCGGGTGTCAGATCGGGCAGCAGCCCCGGCAGGCGCGCCGCCAGCATCGACTTTCCCGAACCTGGCGCGCCTTGAAAAAGGATGTTGTGCCCCCCGGCGGCGGCGATCTCCAACGCCCGCCGGGCCGATTCCATACCGCGCACCTCGGCCAGGTCGGGCGCCTTGCCAGGCACCGCGATGCCGGCCGGCTCGGGCGGGGAAAGCACCTGGGTGCCGCGGAAATGGTTGATCAGCGCCAGCAGGTCGGCCGGCGCCAGCACCTGGATCTGCCCGGCCCAGGCCGCCTCGCCGCCCTGCGCCGCCGGGCAGATCAGCCCGAGGCCGCGCGTCGAGGCGCCGATCGCCGCCGGCAGCACGCCGGCCACCGGATTGAGCGAGCCATCCAGCGAAAGTTCCCCCAGCGCGGCGAATTCCGCCATTTCCTCGCGCGGCAGCACCTCCATGGCGGCGAGCACGGCCAGCGCGATCGGAAGGTCAAAATGGCTGCCTTCCTTCAGCAGGTCGGCCGGCGCCAGATTGATCAGCACGCGCCGCGGCGGCAAAGCCAGCCCCATGGCGGTCAGCGCCGCGCGCACCCGCTCGCGCGCCTCGCCCACCGCCTTGTCCGGCAGGCCGACCACCAGGAAGGCGGGCAGTCCCGCGGAGATCTGCACCTGCACTTCCACCGGCACCGCCTCGATGCCGGAGAAGGCGAAGGACTGCACGCGGGAGATGGTCATTGCGGCGGGTATACGACCGCGTGCATCGGCTCGCGTAACAATTTTCCCGTAATTCGGCGTCAATTCCGGGTCAATCGGCGGCGGCGGGAACGCTCCGCGATCGGGTTGCGGGGTGGCGGCGTTGGCGGCACACTCCAACGCCGGCCCCAGAAAGTTCCCCGACGGTCTTATGCTACGCACGCAAGGTGAACGACTCGACAAAGGGGCCAGGATTTCCGTGACAAGCCGCACGCCGCGCACCAGCCTGATCAAGCGGAGCGGGCCCGACGAAGCACCGGCCGCCCAGAATGCGCCGGACGATCAGCCACCGGACGGCGGCGACGCCCCGCCTCCCCGCTCGCACCGGGTATGGCTGGTGCTCGGAACGCTGGCACTGCTGGCCGCCGGCAGCGGCACCGCGTGGTGGTACACCACGCGCAACCAGGTCAGCACCGACGACGCCTATATCGACGGGCGCGCCGTCATCATCGCGCCCATGCTGGCCGGTACCGTCACCGACCTGCTGGTTGGCGACAACCAGCGCGTCCGCGCCGGCGACGTGCTGCTGCGCATCGATGCGCGCGACGCCATCGCCGCGCGCGACCAGGCCGCCGGGCGAGTAGCCGCGGCCGAGGCGCAACTGGCCAATGCGCGGCTGGCGCTCGAGCTCGCCCGCATTACCTATCCGGCCCGGCTGGACTCGGCGCAGGCGCAGCGCGACGCGGCGCAGGCGGTGCTGACCCGCGCCCAGGCAGACCTGCGACGGCAGCGGGCATTACCCCCGCCCGCCACCACCAGGAGCAGCGTGGACGAGGCAACTGCCGGCGACGCGCAGGCGCGCGCCCAGCTCACCGGCGCCGAGGCCGCCATCCGCCAGGCCGAGCCGGTGGCGCTGAACATCGCCCAGGCCGAGGCGCAGGTGCGCGAACTGGAAGGCGCGCTGGTGCAGGCGCGGGCGCAACTGGTGCAGGCCGAGGTGAATCTGTCGTACTGCACCCTGGTCGCGCCGCAGGACGGCTGGGTGACCAGGCGCAATGTCGAGCGCGGCAGCTTCGTCAATGCCGGCGCCTCGCTGATGGCGCTGGTCTCGCGGGAGGTATGGGTGACGGCGAACTTCAAGGAAAGCCAGCTTGACCGCCTGCGGCCGGGCCAACCGGTGCGCATCTCGGTCGATGCCTTTCCGGGGCTGGCGCTGCGCGGCCATGTGGACAGTATCCAGAAGGGCACCGGCGGCCGGTTCTCGGCCTTCCCGCCGGAGAACGCGACCGGCAACTTCGTGAAGATCGTGCAGCGCGTGCCGGTGAAGATCGTCATCGATTCGGGGCTGGACCCGGCGCTGCCGCTGCCGCTCGGGCTGTCGGTGGCGCCGACCGTCGACCTGCAATAGCGGGGCACATCCTTTGACCGACACCCAGCCCTGGCAGCCACGGCACAACCGCTGGGCGATCGCGCTGGCGGTGACGCTGGTGGCGTTCATGGAGGTGCTCGACACCACCATCGTCAACGTGGCGCTGCCGCACATCGCCGGGTCGATGTCGGTCTCCAACGACGAGGCGACCTGGACGCTGACCTCCTATCTGGTGGCCAACGGCGTCGTGCTGCCGATCTCCGGCTGGCTGGCGCGGGTGTTCGGCCGCAAGCGGTACTTCCTGTTGTGCATCGCCAGCTTCACCGCGTGCAGCTTCCTGTGCGGCATCGCCGACAACCTGTGGCAACTGATCCTGTTCCGCCTGCTGCAGGGCTTCTTCGGCGGCGGGCTGCAGCCGAACCAGCAATCCATCATCCTGGACACCTTCCCGCCCGAGCAACGCGCCCGCGCCTTCGGCCTCACCGCCATGGCGACGGTGGTGGCGCCGGTGCTGGGGCCGACGCTGGGCGGGCTGATCACCGACAATGCCTCCTGGCGCTGGATCTTCTTCATCAACGTGCCGGTCGGAGTGTTCACCTTCTTCGCGGTGACCGCGATGGTCGAGGACCCGCCCTGGGCCAACCTGGGCGAGAAACGCATCGACTTCATCGGCATGGGGCTGATTGCGCTCGGCCTTGGCTGCCTGCAGATCACGCTGGATCGCGGCGAGGACGCCGACTGGCTGGGCTCGCCGTTCATCCGGTTGTTCACCGTGCTGACCATCACCGGGCTGGTCGCCGCGGTGGCCTGGTTGCTGTGGACGCGCAAGCCGGTGGTGAATTTGCGGGTACTGAAGGACGGCAACTTCGCGGTCGGCTCGCTGCTGATCTTCTGCATGGGGGCGGTGCTGTATTCCAGCGCGGTGGTAATCCCGCAGCTGGCGCAGACGGTGCTGGGCTACACCGCGACGCTGGCCGGCTACATCCTCTCGCCGGGGGCCATCCTGGTGGCGCTGCTGATCCCGGGGGTCGCCCGGGTGTTGCTGCCGCGGGTGCAGACGCGCCTGCTGATCCTGTTCGGCTTCCTGTGCCTGGCGGCGGCGCTGTACTATTCCAGCGGGCTGTCGCCGCAGGTCGATTTCACCACCCTGACGCTGATGCGCATGGCGCAGACCTTCGGGCTGGCCTTCCTGTTCGTGCCGATCAGCACCATCGCCTACGCCACCCTGCCGCGCGAGCAGAACGGCGATGCGGCAGCGCTGTACACCATGTTCCGCAACATCTCCGGCTCGATCGGCATCTCGGTGGCGACCGCGCTGGTAACCGAGCGGACGCAGGTGCACACGGCGCATCTGGTGGCGAACCTGACGCCGTTCGACCAGCCCTACCTGGACACGTTGCGCAGCCACGCCGAGGCGTTGATCGCGCTCGGCCGGGCGCCGGTGGAGGCAACCAGGGTGGCGACCGGCATGATGTTGCAGACGCTGCACCAGCAGGCGCAGGTGCTGGCCTATTCCGACGTGTTCCTGTTCTGCGCCGTGCTGGCGGCCGGCGCGGCACCGTTCGCGCTGCTGTTCTCAGCCAGCCGGGCTTCCGGCGGGCCGGGAGGGCACTGATATCGGGGCGTTGCCCTGTCGGCGGCGCCAGGATTGAGGAAAAGGAAGCCCAGGGCGCTGCCCTTGGACCCGCAAGGGGGCGGTGGCCCCCTTGACCCCGTTCCGTAAGAATTCCTTGGGTTCCAACTGCCAACGATGGCGATACAGGGTCGCCGGCTTGATCGCCACGGCCGCCCGGGCAGCGCCCTGCCCTTCCTTCCGTGCTATGACATGCCCCCATGGCCCCTCCCCTTCTCCTCCTCCAGAACGTCTCGCTGACCCTCGGCGCGACCCCGCTGCTCCACGCCGCCGAACTGTCGGTCGCCCCCGGTGAGCGCCTGTGCCTGGTCGGCCGCAACGGCTCCGGCAAGTCCACCCTGCTGCGCATCGCCGCCGGGCAACAGGCCGTCGATTCCGGCACCCGCTTCCTGCAACCCGGTACCACCGTGCGCTATTTGCCGCAGGAGCCGGACCTCACCGGCTTCGACAGCACCGGCGCCTACGTGGCGGCGGGACTGAACCCGGGCGACGACCCGCACCGCGCCCGCTCGCTGCTGGAGGCTCTGGGCCTGACCGGGCTGGAGGACCCGACCCGCCTGTCCGGCGGCGAGGCGCGCCGCGCCGCGCTGGCGCGCGCGCTCGCACCGGCGCCCGACATCCTGTTGCTCGACGAGCCCACCAATCATCTCGACCTGCCCGCCATCGCCTGGCTCGAAGCGGAACTTGCCGGCCTGCGCGCGGCGATGGTGCTGATCAGCCATGACCGCCGCCTGCTCGAACGGCTCGGCCGCGCGGTGGTGTGGCTCGACCGCGGCGCCACCCGCCGCATGGAGCGCGGCTTCGCCGAGTTCGAAGCCTGGCGCGACGACGTGCTGGAGCAGGAAGAACGCGACCACCACAAGCTCGCCCGCAAGATCGCCGCCGAGGAACACTGGCTGCGCTACGGCGTCACCGCCCGGCGCAAGCGCAACGTGCGCCGGCTCGGCAACCTGCACGCGCTGCGCGCCCAGCACCGCACCGCGCAAGGCCCGCTCGGCATCGCGAAGCTGGAGGCATCGGACGGCGAAACCTCCGGGCGCATCGTCATCGAAGCCACCGACCTGGCGAAAAGCTTCGGCGAGCGCGTCATCGTCCGCGGCCTGACCACCAAAATCCTGCGCGGCGACCGCGCCGCCCTGGTCGGGCCGAACGGTGCCGGCAAGACCACCCTGCTCAACCTGCTCACCGGCCGCATGGCGCCGGATGCCGGCACGGTCAGGCTCGGCGCCGCGTTGCAGATGGTCACGCTGGATCAGCGCCGGGAAAGCCTGGATGCGGCAACCACGCTGGCCGACACGCTGACCGGCGGGCATGGCGATATGGTGGTGGTGAACGGGCAGTCCCGCCACGTCATGGGCTACATGAAGGACTTCCTGTTCAGCCCCGCCCAGGCGCGCACGCCGGTCGGCACCCTCTCCGGCGGCGAGCGCGGCCGGCTGGCGCTCGCGGTCGCACTGGCCCGGCCCGCCAACCTGCTGGTGCTCGACGAGCCGACCAACGATCTGGACCTGGAAACCCTCGACCTGTTGCAGGAATTGCTGGCCGACTATCCCGGCACGGTGCTGCTGGTCAGCCACGACCGCGATTTTCTCGACCGGGTGGCAAGCTCGGTGATCAACGCCGAGGGTGACGGGCGCTGGGTGGACTATGCCGGCGGGTTCTCGGACATGCTGGCGCAGGGCGGGCGGATCATGGGCGCCCCGGCCGCGGAGCCGCCGCCGGCGCGGCCGAAGCCGGCGGTGCGGAAGGAACCTGCCGCGTCGGCGCCGCGAAAGCTCTCCTTCAAGGACAAGCACGCCCTCGCGGCCCTGCCGGCGCGGATGGAGGCGCTGCACGCGGACATGTTGCGGCTGCAGAATGTGCTGGCGGACCCGGACCTGTACGCCCGCGATGCGGCGGGCTTTGCCCGCGCCAGTGCGCAACTGGAAAAAGCCGCGGCGGAACTTGCAGCGGCTGAGGAGCGGTGGCTGGAGCTGGAGATGTTGCGCGAGGAAGTGGAAGGGTAGGCAAGGCCAGGGCGCTGCCCTGGACCCGCAAGGGGTCAGTGGACCCCTTGACCCCAAATCATTGGGTTCCAAGAGCCACTGGCCCTTGGTGGGTCCAGCGAAGCCCCGCCAGGATCAGGCCGCGGCGTGGTGCGGAATGCCCTTTTCGTTCAGCGCGGTGGCCAGTTCGCCAGACTGGAACATCTCGGTCACGATGTCGCAGCCGCCGATGAACTCGCCCTTGATGTAGAGCTGCGGAAAGGTCGGCCAGTTCGAGAACGTCTTGAGGCCCTCACGCAGGTCCGGGTCTTCCAGCACGTTGGCGGTTTTGAACGGCACCCCGATATGGGTGAGGATTTGCACCACCCGGGCGGAAAACCCGCATTGCGGGGCAATGGCGTTCCCCTTCATGTACAGGAAAACCGGGTTCTCGGTGATGTCGGCCTGGATGCGGGCGGCGACGGGGTTGCTCATGCGGAGGCTCCTGATTCGGGGGCGGATGTCTGCAGGGCGAGGGCGTGCAAATCGCCGCCCACCCGGCCTTGCAGCGCGGCATAGACAATCTGGTGCTGTTTAACGCGTGACAGGCCGCGGAAGGTTTCGCTGATCACGGTCGCGGCCCAGTGGTCGCCGTCGCCGGCCAGGTCCTCAATCGTCACGGATGCGTCCGGCATCGCTGCCTTGATCAAGTTTTCAATCTCATTCGCCGATATCGCCATCGCGCCGCGATCCCCTTCTCCGGTTCAGCCGCCCATCAGCGACGGCAGGGCCTGCTCGTGCACCGCGCGCAGCCTTGCCAGCGAAATGGTGTCGCCGGTCGGAAGTGTCAAATCCTTGCCCCCCGAAACCCCCAGCAGCAGCGCCGGTACGCCGGCCGCGGCCGCGGCCTGCAGCATGGCCAAAGCATCCTGCACCGCCAGCACGTAGCGCCCCTGGTCCTCGCCGAACCAGAATGCGTGCGACGCCACCCCGCCCGGCGCGGGCAGCAACCCGGCACCGACATCGCCGGCCAGCGCCATTTCCACCACGGCCAGCAGCAGCCCGCCATCCGAGGCATCATGGCAGGCACGCACCCGCCCGGCGAGGATTTCGCGGCGGACGAAATCGCCGTTGCGGCGCTCGGCGGCCAGATCGACCGGCGGCGGCGGACCGTCCTCCCGCCCCGCGACCTCGCGCAGCCACAGCGACTGGCCGAGATGCCCCACGGTGGCGCCGATCACGATCAGGCAGCAATCCCGGGGCAGCGCCAGCCCGACCGAAGCTGCGGCATCCGCCAGCACGCCCAGCCCGCCGATCGCCGGCGTCGGCAGGATCGGGCGGCCTTCGGTTTCGTTATACAAGGAGACATTGCCGCTCACGACCGGGAAGTCGAGCGCCACGCAGGCCGCCGCCATGCCACGGATGGCAGCGGCGAACTGCCCCATGATCTCGGGCTTTTCCGGGTTGCCGAAATTCATGTTGTCGGTGATCGCCAGCGGCGTGGCACCGGTGGCGGTTATGTTGCGCCAGGCTTCGGCCACCGCCTGCGCGCCGCCCGCTTCGGGGTCGGCCTGGCAATAGCGGGGGGTGCAGTCGGTGGTCAGCGCCAAAGCGCGCCGGCTGCCCTCGATCCTGACGATGGCGGCGTCCGCCGCCCCCGGACGGCGCACGGTCTGCCCGCCCACGGTCGAGTCGTACTGGTCCCACACCCAGGCGCGCGAACACAGATCGGGACAGCCGAGCAGCCGCAGCAGCGCCGCTTCCAGCCCGACCGGGTCGGCGACCTCGCCGAGCGGCGCCGGCTGCGGGGTATCCACCGTCGGGCGGTGGTACAGCGGCGCCTGCTCGGCCAGCGGCGCCAGCGGAATATCGGCCTCCACCACGCCGCGATGGGTGACGACGATGCGGCCGGTATCGGTCAGATGGCCGATGACGGCGAAATCCAGCTCCCATTTGGCGAAGATCGCCCGCGCCACTTCCTGGCGGTCCGGGCGCAGCACGATGAGCATGCGCTCCTGGCTTTCCGACAGCATCATTTCGTAGGCGCTCATGCCGGTTTCGCGCTGCGGCACCGCATCGAGGTCGAGCACGATGCCGACGTCGCCCTTGCCGGCCATCTCGACCGAGGACGAGGTCAGGCCGGCGGCGCCCATGTCCTGGATCGCCACGATCGCATCGGTCGCCATCAGTTCCAGACAGGCTTCGATCAGCAGCTTTTCCACGAACGGGTCGCCGACCTGCACCGTCGGCCGCTTTTCCTCGCTGTCCTGACCGAATTCGGCCGAAGCCATGGTGGCGCCGTGAATGCCGTCACGCCCGGTCTTGGACCCCACATAAACCACCGGATTGCCCACCCCGGCGGCAGCCGACAGAAATATCCGGTCGGCCGGGGCGATGCCGACCGTCATCGCATTGACCAGCGGGTTGCCGTTGTAGGAGGGATGAAAATTGATCTCCCCGCCCACCGTCGGCACGCCGACGCAGTTGCCGTAGCCGCCGATGCCGCGCACCACCCCGTCGATGGTGCGCCGGGTGCGCGGCAGGGCGGGGTCGCCGAAACGCAGCGCGTTGAGGTTGGCGACCGGGCGCGCGCCCATGGTGAACACGTCGCGCAGAATGCCGCCCACCCCGGTGGCCGCGCCCTGATACGGTTCGATGAAGCTCGGGTGGTTGTGGCTTTCCATCTTGAAGATGGCGGCCAGCCCGTCGCCGATATCCACCACCCCGGCGTTCTCGCCTGGCCCGAGGATCACCCAGGGCGCCGTGGTGGGCAGCAGCTTCAGCCAGACCCGGCTGGATTTGTACGAGCAGTGCTCCGACCACATGACGCTGAACACGCCAAGCTCGGTCAGCGAGGGAGTGCGCCCCATGATGTCCAGCACGCGCGCATATTCCTCGGCCGAGAGGCCGAACACGCGGGCAAGGGATTCGTTTACGTCGCGGGCCATGGCTGGGTGCCTTAATTCAGAGCTTCGCGGGCGCGGCGCCCGGTCGTGCCGGGAGCGGGCTAAGCCGCCAGTGCCGCCGCCAACCCGTCGAACAGCGGCTTGCCGTCGGTGCCGCCCATCAGCGGATCGACCAGATCCTCGGGGTGCGGCATCAGCCCCAGCACGCGGAGGTTGGGCGAATAGAGTCCGGCGATGTTGCGCGCGCTGCCGTTGCGGTTGGCCTCGGGCGTCACCGCACCTTCCTGGGTGACGTAGCGGAACGCCACCAGGCCCTCACCTTCCAGCCGGTCGAGCGTGGCATCATCGGCAAAATAATTGCCGTCGCCATGCGCCATCGGGCTGCGGAACACCGCGCCGGGCTGGTAGTGGCGGGCGAAGTCGGTGTCCGCCCGTTCCACCCGCAGCCAGCAATCCATCGACAGGAACCGCAGCGAGGCGTTGCGCAGCAGCGCGCCCGGCAGCAGCCCCGCTTCGGTGAGAATCTGAAAACCGTTGCACACGCCCAGGATATGCCCGCCGCGCGCGGCATGCGCGCGGATGGCGCCCATCACCGGCGACTGCGCCGCCATGGCGCCGCAGCGCAGGTAGTCGCCATAGGAAAACCCGCCCGGGATCACCACCAGGTCGAGCCCGGCAAGGTCGGTTTCGTGGTGCCAGACCATGCGCGGCTTGTGGCCGGCGGCGGCCTCCAGCGCGATCGCCATATCGCGCTCGCGGTTGATGCCGGGGAAAACGACGATACCAGCCTTCACCCGGGGATCTCCAGCGGGGCGATCTCCACCCGGAAGCTCTCGATCACCAGATTGGCCAGCAGGCGGCGGGCCATTTCCTCCGCCTGCGCGCGGGCGGCTTCGGGGTCGGTTTCGGCGAGTTCCAGTTCGATCAGCTTGCCGGCCCGCACCTCGCCCACGCCGGCAAAGCCCAGATTGTGCAGCGCCTGGCCGATCGCCTTGCCCTGCGGATCGAGCACGCCCGTCTTCAGCATCACCGTCACGATCGCCTTCACCGCGCACGCTCCCTTCCGCCACATCGGGCGAACCGCCAACAGGGGTGCGATGGCGTCGATTCCCGACTTTGTGTCAATCCACTGCCGCGCGTGACTGGTATCCGTTCCAGGCTGGCGATTTGAACCATTTGGCGTGGATGTCGAGCAAGGATGTCAGACCGTCACGGCCAATCCGTCCAGACTCGACGAAATTGACCACGGCATGGTCGAACACAGGACCAAGATGGTCCCGGACCACCTCTTCAATATAAAGCTTCTGCTTGATACCGGTCGCCATGCCATCAAGATAGTTCAGGACGCAGATGAGATCCCGCGTGTCAACATCCGCATTTTTGTAATCGGTACCCTTCCGCGAGGCATTCCAGACGCGCTTGGTGGCCTGATCAATGACGACATCGAAATCGTATTGCTGACAGGCCTTCAACGTCTCCCACTCGCGCATCCGCCGCTCGGCATTGATCTCCGCCTCACGTGACAGGCGTATCTGTTCGGCCAGCCCACGCACCTGACGGGCGATCAGGGGAAGCTGTATCCATGCGGCGATCGCGAGGGCGCCCGTTGCGAGCGCCGTTGCCCACCCCGCAATCGCCTCGGGAGTCATGCCGCGGCTGGCGCTGTCCACCGCCGCCCGGCGCTATGCCCGGCGAAAGGTATCAGCACTTTGGCTTTGCACGCAGAATCGTCCGGGTCTCGTTCATCGCCTGACCTCCATTGATCTTCCGGAGCGCATGATATGGGACTCCGATGGCCCATCGCAAATCCGATTGTGCCATCCCCGCGGCTTCACGTCACTGCATCGTCTCCGGCCCCTTGAGGTCGCGCATGCCCGCTTCGGGCAGGATGCCGAGGCGGCGGGCGACTTCCTGGTAGGCTTCCTCCACCTTGCCGAGGTCGCGGCGGAACCGGTCCTTGTCCATCTTTTCGTTCGTCTTGACGTCCCACAGGCGGCAGTTATCCGGGCTGATCTCGTCGGCCAGCACGATGCGCATCTCCTCGTTTTCCCACAGCCGGCCGAATTCCAGCTTGAAATCCACCAGTATGATGCCGACGCCGAGGAACAGGCCGGTCAGGAAGTCGTTGATCCGCAACGTCAGCGCCACCATGTCGTCGAGGTCCTGGGTGGCCGCCCAGCCGAACGCGGTGATGTGCTCCTCGGCCACCATCGGGTCGCCGAGCTGGTCGTTTTTGTAATAGTACTCAAGGATCGACCGCGGCAGGCGGGTCCCCTCCGGGATGCCGAGCCGGGTGGACAGGCTGCCGGCCGCCACGTTGCGCACCACCACCTCAACGGGGATGATCTCCACCTCGCGGATCAGCTGTTCGCGCATGTTCAGCCGGCGGACGAAATGCGTGGGCACGCCGATCTCGCCCAGCCGGGTCATCAGGTACTCGCTGATCCGGTTGTTCAGCACGCCCTTGCCGGTGATGATGCCTTTCTTCTGGGCGTTGAAAGCGGTGGCGTCGTCCTTGAAGTACTGCACGAGCGTGCCGGGCTCGGGTCCCTCGAACAGGATTTTTGCTTTGCCTTCATAGAGTTGTCGGCGGCGAGCCATGGGCAGTTCCTTCTGGGCAGTCGCGGGCGCGTGACACCCCGCGGGGCACGTGCCCGCGCTGCGCCGCCGGGTGTCCCCGAAGCGCCCAGCGGGTATAGCAGCCGGGGGACCACCATGCCACGCCCGGTGGGGGCGGGGCTGAAGCTAAGGAAGGCCAGGGCGCTGCGCTGGACCCGCAAGGGGGCCACTGCCCCTTGGCGGGTCCAGCGCAGCGCCCTGGCCTTACTGTCCGTCCAGTTCCCGCCCCAGCCAGACCTGCACATCCCGCGGCGGCGCAAAATAGGGCGCCGAAGTCACCAGTACATCCGCCCCCGCGGCCGCATAGGCGCCGGCATTGGCCAAGGTAACCCCGCCGGCCGCCGCCAGCACCGGGTGTCGCGGCAGGCCGGCCAGCGACGCCGCCAGTTCCGCCACCGCTTCCGGGGTGAATTTCTCCAACTGCAGCACGTCCGCGCCCGCGGCGGCGAAGCGCCGCGCGCTGTCGGCGTCGGTTACTTCCACCACCACCTTGCGCTCCGGCACCGCGGCACGCAGCCGGGCGATCAGGCCGGCGGCATCGAGGTCCGGCAGGAAGGCGCGGTGCTCGGGGAACAGCAGCACGGTGTCGGCCAGGCCGGTGCGATGCATGACACCGCCGCCGGCGAGCACCGCCTTGATCGACAGCGCCCGGCTGAGCGGGGCGGCCTTGCGCGTGCAGGCGACGGTGACCTGCGGGTTCACCAGTCGCGCCGCCAGCCTGATGTCGTGCACGGCGCTGGCAATGCCGGAGGCCCATTCGACCAGGGTCTGCGCCGCCTTCCAGCCGGCATGCAGCGCCGCCGCCGGGCCGGCCGCCTCCAGCAGTATTGTGCCGGGTTGCGCCTGGGTGCCGCTCGGCGCCAGCACGCGCGGCTGCGCGCCCAGACGGAGCAGGATGCGCGCCGCCTCCTCGGTGGCGCAGAGCACCAGGGGATGGCGGGCGGTGAAACGGATCACCGCCGGGGCATCGCCGATACCCAGCGCCGTGGTGGTGAGATCGCCGAAGCCGACATCCTCGGCGATCAGACGGTCGATATCGGCTTCCGGCACCGGCACCAGGGGCGGCACGGCCTAACCCCCGATCCGGCCGGCATTGCCCGGCCGGAGAAACGCCGGCAGTTCCGGCTCGCGGTCGATCAGATCGGCGAACAGGTGCTCGAACGGTTGCCCCGCCAGGGCCGCCGCCACCCCGTCCAGCGCGTCGTCGATCTGCCGCGCCTCGGCGGCGTCGAGCACGCGCACCGCGGAATCCACGTGCACCAGCACCTGGGTGCCCACCGGCACCGGGCCGATCAGCAGCATCGACACCGGCCGGACCTCGCCGCGCCGTTCGCACAGCGCGGCGTGCCCGTTGCTTTCGCGCACCGTCATGGGAAGGCCGATGCACATTTCAGGCAACGCCCCGGCGTTCGTAGGACAGGAAATCGATGTCGTTGCCCAGCAATCCCGCCCCCGGAGTCCGCCGCGGCGCCAGTGGCACGCCCCACCCCGCCAGGATCGCCGCCGCCGCCGCCAGCGCCGGCCCGATCGCCGCCCGCACCGGATCGGTCAGCGCGCCGCCCCAGGCTTCCAGGTCGAGCGGCTGGCAGCCCACCAGAGCAAGACGGCGCGGCGCCCGGCCGAGCAGGTCGGCTGCACTCAGCACCTCCTGAAACCCGGTCTGGTGCAGGCTCAGCTTCTTGGCGCCGGTGAATTTCGGCACCTCGTCGCCATGCACCACGTGCAGCGTGCCGGGCGGCAGGCCGTAGTCGATGGCATCGAACACCAGCAGATCGCCGGCCGCCGTGACATGCTGCACCAGATACAGCCCCTGGGTGCCGCCATCCATCACCTCGGCGCCGCGCGGCGTTTCGTAGGCGGCATGGAACGCCTCCGCCGCGCGCACGCCAAAGCCTTCGTCGCCCCACAGGATGTTGCCGATGCCCAGTATCAGCACCTGGGGCACCGGCACGCCGGGCGAGTCGTCCTCAGTCATCGCGGTCGTCGCGGAACTGCCGCTCGCCGGAGATCATGGTGGCGATCATGGTCTGCCGCGACATGATCTCCTCGCGCACCGCGGCATACACATGCAGGATGGTGAAGGTCACGATCACCCACATGCCCAGGTGATGCCACGTATGCACGTCCTGCGCGTTCGGGAAGATGGTGAACACCCAGCCGAACAGCTTGGCCTGCCAGGAATCCCGCCCCGCCCCCTCGGAATACAGCGCGAAGCCGCTGATGATCATGCCGATGGTGCCAAGCGTGACCGTGAAGAACATGGAGATGTGCGCCAAAGGGTTGTGCGCGACGTATTTCTTCGGCTCCGGCGTCAGGAAGAGATACCATTTTGCCTCCCAGATGACGCCCTTCCACCAGGTGCCGCTCCAGATCGGCAGGTAGAAGATCTGCCTTGCGTGACGGTTGCCGACGAACGCCCAGTAGATGCGCATCAGGAAGAACACCGTCAGCACCTCGCCGGCGGCGAAATGGATGAAGCGGATGTAGCCGAACTGGAAGTGGGCGCTGGCCTCGCCGGTCACGGTGGGCGGCGGCGAGCCGATCAGGAAGCCGGTGACGATCAGCACCGCAACGCACAGCGCATTGACCCAGTGCCACACCCGCACCGGAGCCTCGTAGACATAGATGGTCGGTCCGCGCCCGGTGCGCACCCCGGCGAGGTCAACCACGCCCCGGAAGCGACCGGATTCAGGCGTCTCGGTGGCGCCGCTCATGGCATCGCCTCCCTTAAAGCTTGTGAAGCAATCGAACTTGCAAATGAACGCCCGCTGATTTCATTGAGCGTTTTCGGCCGGATCGGAGCGTCGCGGGCCTTCATTCACAAACTCTCAGCGGACGGTGACGGTGGCCATGTCCTGCCCGTCCGGCGACATGACATGGGTGGAGCAGGCCAGGCACGGGTCGAACGAGTGCAGCGTGCGGATGATCTCCAGCGGCAGCGCCGGATCGGCCATCGGTGTGCCAAGCAGGGCGGCCTCGAAGGCGCCGATATTGCCGGCCGGATCGCGCGGCGAGCCGTTCCAGGTGGTCGGCACCACGCACTGGTAGTTGTCGATCCTGCCGCCCTGGATGCTCACCCAGTGGCCGAGCGCGCCGCGCGGCGCCTCGGTGAAGCCGACGCCCTGCACCTCCTTGGCCGGCCAGCTGTCCGGCGACCATTTCTCCACATAGGCGGTGGCAAGGTCGCCGGCCTTGATGTTGGCGACCAGCTTGTCCTGGAAGCGCCGCAGTTCGTGCGCCGCCCACTGGCATTCCAGCCCGCGCGCCGCGGTGCGGCCGAGGGTGGAGAACAGCGCCCCCACCGGCACGTCGAGGTCGTGCAGCAGTTTCTCCACCGGCTCGCGGAACTGCGGCTTGTTCTGCGCATAGCCGATCACGAAGCGCGCCAGCGGCCCCACTTCCATGGCATGGCCACGCCAGCGCGGCGCCTTGATCCACGAATACTTGTGACTCTCATCAATCTCCTGGATGTCGGTGCGGGTGCCCTTTGTCAGCTTCGGGTCAAAGTTCGGCACGGTGACGCCGTCGAACGGGTGCAGGCCGTGCGCCTCGTCGGGATACTTGTACCAGGAATGGATCACGAACTCCTGGATCTGCGCCGGGTCCTTCAGGTCGATCGGCAGCACTTCGTTCAGGTTGCCGTTGATGATGGCGCCCTGCGGCAATTGCAGCGAGGCGGGCGAATAGTCGTTGGCGTGCTCGGGGATGTCGCCGTAGGCCAGCACCGACTGGCCGGACAGGCCGCCGCCGTACAGCCAGTCCTTGTAGAACGCGGCGATCGCCTTCAGGTCGGGCAGATACACCTGCTCGACGAAGGTCACCGAGCGGTTGATGATGTCCGACACCAGGTTCAACCGCTCGATGTTGATCGCGCCGGTGGCGCCGGTGCCATCGACATTGATGGCGCACGGCACGCCGCCGACCAGCCAGTTCGGGTGCGGGTTCTTGCCGCCGAACACGGTGTGGATCTTGACGATGTCCTTCTGGAAGTCGAGCGCCTCCAGATAATGCGCCACCGCCATCAGATTGGCTTCCGGCGGCAGCTTGTAGGCCGGATGGCCCCAGTAGCCGTTGCTGAACGGCCCGAGCTGGCCCGATTCGACGAACCGCTTCAGCCGCCCCTGCACGTCGCGGAAATAGCCCGGCGAGGACAGCGGCCAGGGCGAAATCGCCTGTGCCAGGGTGGAGGTTGCCTTCGGATCGGCCGACAGCGCCGACACCACATCCACCCAGTCGAGCGCATGCAGATGGTAGAAATGCACGAGATGGTCGTGCACATACAGCGCCATCTGCATGATGTTGCGGATGGTGTTGGCGTTCTCGGGGATGCTGATGCCGAGCGCGTTCTCCACCGCCCGCACCGAGGTCAGCGCATGCGTGCCGGTGCACACGCCGCAGATGCGCTGGGTGAAGGCCCAGGCGTCGCGCGGGTCGCGGCCCTTCAGGATCAGTTCGATGCCGCGCCACATCGTGCCGGTGGATACCGCGTTGCGGATGACGTTCTGCGCATCGACGTTCACCTCCACCCGCAGATGGCCCTCGATGCGGGTGACCGGGTCCACCACGACGCGGCGGCCGGAATTGTCGAGGCTGAAGCCGTTCGGTGTCTGAATGCCCATGGCGGCTTCTCCCTCAGCGCTTCTTGGTCAGGCGGGTGACGGCGGTGACGGCGGCATGCGCCACCACCGCGGCGCCGACCACCCCGGCCACCGTGCCGCCGACCAGATCGGCATTGGCGTCGATGCTGAACTGGCGGATGTTGGACAGCCGGTCATAGAACGGCCCGTTATCCCAGAACCCGTCCTCCGAGCAGCCGATGCAGCCATGCCCGGACTGGATGGGGAACGAAACGCCATCGTTCCAGCGCACGGTGGAACACGCGTTGTAGGTGGTCGGGCCGCGGCAGCCCATTTTGTACAGGCAATAGCCGCGACGGGCGCCGTCGTCGTCCCACTCCTCGACGAACTGGCCGGCGTCGAAATGACCGCGGCGGTAGCATTTGTCGTGGATGCGCTGGGAATAGAACATCTTGGGCCGGCCCTGCCGGTCAAGCTCGGGCAGGCGGCCGAAGGTGGTGATGAAGGTGATCACCCCGGTCATCACCTCGGCGATCGGCGGGCAGCCGGGCACCTTGATGACCGGCTTGTCGCGGATGACCTTGTCGATCGGCACCGCGTTGGTCGGGTTCGGCTTGGCGGCCTGCACGCAGCCCCAGGAGGCGCAGGAGCCCCAGGCCACCACCACCTGCGCATCCGCGGCCATTGCCTTCAGCTTCTCGACGAACGGCCTGCCGCCGTCGATGCAGTACATACCGTCTTCGTTCAGCGGCGGATTGCCTTCCACCGCCAGCACATAGCCGCCCTTGTACTTGGTGCGGATTTCGTCCAGGATCGCTTCCGCCTGGTGGCCGGCGGCGGCCATGATGGTGTCGTCGTAGTCGAGCGAGATCATCGACAGCACGACATCCTTGGCCAGCGGATGGGCCGAGCGGATGAAGCTTTCCGAACAGCAAGTACATTCCAGCCCGTGCATCCAGATGATCGGCAGGCGCGGTCTGGTTTCCAGCGCGTGGGCGATCTGCGGGGCAACGGCCGGCGCCAGACCGAGGCTGGCGGCGGTGAGGCTACAGAACCGGTTGAAACTTCGCCGGGTGATCCCCTGCCGGCGGATCACTTCGTAGAACGTTTCCGTCGCCTGCGCCATGTTCCCTCGCCCCTGGACGTTTCATGCCGGCTGCGTTTCGCGTTGTTGCGACCGCGACCGGCCGAAAGCATCCATAGCAAGGGCCGGACCAGCCGGTCCAGCATAACGAGGTTGTGTTTTCGTGCCCGGCCCACCCAGACACCCCGCGCCGGGTTACCGTGGCCGGTTCCGGCCGCCCTCGCCGTGCCAGACACGGCCAGGGCGGCCCGGCGAACTCCTTCCGTACCGAAACCTACTCGGCCGCCTTGCTGGCGACGCGATACGGCTTGCCAGCGGCCCGCCCCGCCTCGTCGGCAGGCATCGCCGAAACGGCACTTTCCGTGCTTTCCACGCCGTTCGGGAACCAGGTCCGGGCGCGGTCCACGATCTCCTGCGCGGCGGTCTGGCAGGCGGCCGCGTCGGCGGCCATGCGACGGAACGCGCCGGACATCCATTCCTGCTGCGCCGTCATGAACTCGGCCGGATCGCTGGTGGTGCGCAGACGGGCGACCAGGTTCTGCGTCTCCTGCACCGCCTCGTGGCGGCGGCGCAGCCAGGCGGTCATGGTCGCCTCGACACTGGCGAGCATATCGGCCTGCGCCTTCAGCACAGGATCGGCACCCGAGTTGAGCACGGAACTGAAGAAGGCCGCCGTGGTTTTCAGCTGTTCGGCGGGACCAGCAGACGCTGCTGTTTCGGTCATTGTGATGTTCCCTGACAGTCTTGTGACATAGATCCTGGCCGGGCGAACTACCATCGAGAAGAACGCCCCATACGTGTTGGTGAGCATTGCACAGAATGAAAGCTATGTAATGCTGACACCGACCTAGCCTATGGCTTAGCTGGCCGTTCGCGGCTGATTTCTTCGCGGCCCTATTTGCCACCGTTCAATGGCAGTGACAACCGCCAATCACCACCCGCGGCCGGCGGCGCCGCGCGCTGTTCTCAGATAAATCTTCTGAAATCAACCAGCTAATTCCCAAGAAGCGCGTGCATTCAAGTAAACGTGAGAATTATGCGCGCGGCACGACGCAAACATACACCCGTTAACGGTGAATATTCGACTGCAAGAACCATACCCGATCAACTGCAAGAACCATATCTGGATCAAATGACTGCGCTGAATTTGCCGCCTGCCCGACCGCCGGGTAGCTTCCGCCGGCCACTTCGCCCCCGGAGCCGAATTGCCCGCCCGCCATCCCCTGCCGCCCAGCCTCTATGCCGAAACCGCCCGCCCCGCCGCCGCCACGCCACCGCTGGACGGCGACGCCCGCGCCGCGGTCGCCATCGTCGGCGCCGGCTTCACCGGCCTCTCCGCCGCCCTGCATCTGGCCGAACAAGGCACCGACGTGGTGGTGCTGGAGGCGCACGAACCCGGCTGGGGCGCCTCCGGCCGCAACGGCGGCCAGGTCAATCCGGGCCTCAAGCACGACCCCGACAAGGTCGAGCGCGATTTCGGCCCCGAGCTTGGCGCCCGCATGGTGGCGTTCGCCTGGGCCGCGCCGGCATTCCTGTTTTCCCTGGTCCGCCGCCACGGCATCGACTGCGCCGCCAGCCAGACCGGCACGCTGCGGGCGGCCGTGCGCACGGCCGACGCCGCCGGCCTGCGCGCCACCCACGCCCAATGTGCCAGGCGCGGCCGTCCGGTCGAACTGCTCGACCGCGCGGGGGTGCGCGAGGCCACCGGCACCGACCGCTATTGTCTTGCCCTGCTCGATCGCAGCGGCGGCCATGTGAACCCGCTGTCGCTGGCGCGCGGCCTGGCCGGGGCGGCGATGCGGGCCGGGGCGCGCGTGCATGGCGGCACGCCGGTGCGGCACCTGCGGCGCGATGGCACGCACTGGCTGCTGGAAACGCCGCACGGCACCCTGCGGGCCGATGCCGTCCTGCTGGCCGGCAACGCCTATACCGACGATCTCTGGCCCGGCCTGCGCCGCAGCGTCGTGCCGGTCGCCAGCGGCATCGCCGCCAGCGCGCCGCTGCCGCCCGATCTGGCGGCTGCAATCATGCCCAGCCGCGCCGCGCTGTATGAGTTGGGCGCCATCACCCTCTATTACCGGCTGGACGAGGCGAACCGGCTGCTGATGGGCGGGCGCAGCCGCCAGAGCGAGGTGCTGCGGCCCGACCAGCTTACCGCACTCGCCGCCGCCGCCGAACGCCTGTGGCCCCGGCTGCGTGGCCTGCGCTGGACGCACGGCTGGAACGGAAAGGTGGCGATCACCACCGACCACTACCCGCACATCCACGAACCGGCGCCCGGCCTGTTCGCCTGTCTGGGCTATAACGGCCGCGGCGTGGCGCTGGCGACCGCGCTGGGGCCGCAACTGGCGCGCCGCGTGCTGGGCGGTGCCGGCGCCGCGATCGACATGCCGGTCACCGGAGTTCGCCCGATCCCGTTGCACGGGCTGTGGCGGAGCGCCATTGCCGCCAGCACGGTCTATGACCGGCTGCGCGACGCGTTCAGCCGCTGACCGGTTGACGCCGCCATCGCCTGACCATAAATTCGATATTATTCGAAATATGGGAATAAGACGGCGCGCATGCAGGCGGCCCAGGCAATCACCGCGCTCGGCGCGCTGGCCCACGAAACCCGGCTGGCGGTGTTCCGCCTGCTGGTGCAGCACGGCCCGGAAGGTCTGCCGGCCGGCGCCATCGCCCAGGCGCTCGACCTGCCGCCGTCCTCGCTGACCTTCCACCTCCAGCACCTCACCCGCGCCGGCCTGCTGACCCAGCGCCGCGCCGCGCGCCAGTTGATCTACGCGGCCGATTTCGCGGCGATGAACACGTTGCTCGGCTACCTGTCCGAGAATTGCTGCGGTCGCGGCGCCGTCCCGGCCATCGCGTGCAGCCCACCCGCCAGCACTGAAGCACCCGCCCCCAGATGAACGAGAGCACCGTGACCGTCACCATCTACCACAACCCGGCCTGTGGCACGTCCCGCAACGTGCTCGGCCTGATCCGCAACAGCGGCGAGGTGCCGCGCGTGGTCGAATACCTGAAGACGCCGCCGGAACGGTCCGTGCTGGTGGAGCTGATCCGCCGCATGGGTATCCCGGTGCGCGACCTGCTGCGCCGCAAGGGCACACCATACGACACGCTCGGCCTGGATGCGCCGACCTGGACCGACGACCAGCTGATCGACCTGATGCTGGAAAACCCGATCCTGACCAACCGGCCGATCGTCGTCACCCCGCTTGGCGTGCGGCTGTGCCGACCCTCCGAGGTAGTACTCGACATCCTGCCCGGCGCGCAGCGCGGCGCCTTCGTCAAGGAGCACGGCGAGGCGGTCATCGATGCCGCGGGCAAGCGGGTGGCCGGGCGCGGCGCGCCATGAGCACCGGTCACACGGCCCCGGCCGAAGCCGCGGCGCTCGGCACGTTCGAGCGGTATCTGTCCGCCTGGGTGGCGCTGTGCATCGTCGCCGGCATCCTGCTTGGCCATGCCCTGCCGGGCGCCTTCGCCGCCATCGCCGCGGCCGAGGCCGCGCACGTGAACCTGCCGGTCGCGGGTCTGGTCTGGCTGATGATCGTGCCCATGCTGCTGAAGATCGACTTCGCCGCGCTGGCCGAAGTGCGTGCGCACTGGCGCGGCATTGCGGTGACCGTGGGGGTGAACTGGCTGGTCAAGCCGTTCTCCATGGCGCTGCTGGGCTGGCTGTTCATCGGCTGGCTGTTCGCCGCACTGCTGCCGGCAGGCCAGGGCGACTCCTACATCGCCGGGCTGATCCTGCTGGCCGCCGCGCCCTGCACCGCCATGGTGTTCGTGTGGTCGAACCTGGTCGGCGGCGAGCCGCATTTCACCCTCAGCCAGGTGGCGCTGAACGACGCCATCATGGTGGTCGCCTTCGCCCCGCTGGTGGCGCTGCTGCTTGGCGTGTCGTCCATCGCCGTCCCCTGGACCACGCTGCTGCTGTCGGTCGTGCTGTATATCGTCGTGCCGGTGGCGGTGGCGCAGGCGTGGCGGCGGGCGTTGCTCGCGTCCGGTGGCGAAGCAGCACTGCGCCGCACCCTCGCCGCCCTGCATCCGGTCTCGCTGCTGGCGCTGCTCGCCACCCTGGTGCTGCTGTTCGGCTTCCAGGGCGAACGCATCCTGGCGCAGCCGCTGGTGATCGCCCTGCTGGCGGTGCCGATCATCATCCAGGTCTATCTCAACGCCGGCCTGGCCTACTGGCTGAGCCGCCGTTTCGGCGTGGCGTGGTGCGTCGCCGCGCCGGCCGCCCTGATCGGCGCATCGAACTTCTTCGAACTCGCCGTCGCCACCGCGATCAGCCTGTTCGGCCTGGGATCGGGCGCAGCCCTCGCCACCGTGGTCGGCGTGCTGGTGGAAGTGCCGGTGATGCTGTCGGTGGTCCATCTCGCCACCGCAACGCGGAACTGGTACGAAGCGCCGCGCTGAGGGTGCGACAGGAGACAATCGATGGACCAGACCCGGCCGGCCGGCCGCGCCCCGGCGCTGTGGGCGGCGCTGCTGTCGCTGTTCGTGCCCGGGCTGGGGCAGGTCTATGCCCGCCGGCTGCGCGCCGCGGTGCTGTTCGCCGTCGCTTCCATCGCCATTGCCGCTGCGTTCGTCGTGCTGCTGCAGGCCAGCGACCGCGCCACCCTGACCCCGCGGATGCTGGCGGTGTTCCTGGCCCTCGCCCTCGCCACGCTGGGGCTGAACTGCGCCGCCGCTTTGCATGCCTGGCGGGCGGTGCGGCGCGGCCGCGACCCGGCGCGCCCCGGTTGGCGACGCTCCACCTGGACCTGGGGCGTGGTGCTGGTGGCGATCAGCCTGGGCTTCGAACTTTTCCCGGACGATCTCGGCTGGAACGCTTTCTCCGTGCCGTCGTCATCCATGCTGCCGACGCTGGAGGTCGGCGACCGCTTCGTCACCGTCGGCACCGGTGCCGCGCTGGCCGCGCTCGCGCCCGGCGACGTGGCCGTGTTCCTGCTGCCGCGCGACCGGGTCACCGACTACGTCAAGCGGCTGGTCGCCATGCCCGGGCAGACCGTCGAGATGCGCCGTGGCCGGCTGTGGATCGACGGGCGGGAAGTGCCGCAGGCGGATCTCGGCGCGGCCGGGCCGGGCGTCCGGCGGCTGCGGCTGACCCTGCCGAACGGCCGCAGCTACGAGGTGCTGAAGTCGGAAGCCGGCGGCCAACTGGACGACACGCCGGCCATCACGCTCGGCCCCGGCCAGTTGTTTTTCATGGGCGACAACCTGGACAACAGCATGGACAGCCGGGTGCCCTCGGCGGTCGGGCCGGTGGCGCGCGAGCTGGTTGTGGGCCGCGCGGCGGTTATTTTCTGGAGCCGGGACCGGGGGCGGATTGGAAGTGAAGTGAAGTAAGGCCAGGGTTCCGCCCTGGATCCGCCGTCGCGCCCAGCGCGCCTTCGGCGCGACGGGCAGTGGCCCCTTGGAACCCATTCCTTAAGTAATGGGGTCAAGGGGTCCACTGACCCCTTGCGGGGTCCAGGGGCAGCGCCCCTGGCCTTCCTTACCTTTTCTGCTCACGAATGAACCGCTTGATCCGCGGCGCCACCTCGCCGCGGAAGCGCTGGCCGTTGAACAGGCCATAATGCCCCACGCCCTCCTGCTCGTAGTGATCGCGCCGCGAATCATCGAGCCGGTCGGCGATGGTATGCGTCGCCCGGGTCTGGCCAATGCCGGAGATGTCGTCGCGCTCGCCCTCGATGGTCTGGATGGCGGTGTGGGTAATGGCGGAGGGATCGATGCGGTGGCCGCGGTGCTTCAGCAGCCCGCGGGGCAGCAAATGCTCCTGGAACACCGACTGGATGGTCTCCAGGTAGAAATCGGCGGAAAGGTCCATCACCGCGCGGTATTCCTCGTAGAAGCGCCGCTTGGAGGCCAGCGTTTCGCCGTCGCCTTCCACCAGGTGCTGGAACATCTGCCAGTGCGCTTCCATGTGGCGGTCCATGTTCATCGCCATGAACCCGGCCAGTTGCAGGAAGCCCGGATAGACCCGCCGCATGGCGCCGGGATGGCCGAACGGCACGCGATGGATGACGTGGCGGCGAAACCAGTCGATGCTGTGCTTCTTGGCGAAATCGTTCACCGTGGTCACGCCCTGGCGGGTGTCGATGGGGCCGCCGATCAGCGACATGCTTTGCGGTGAGGCGGGGTCGCCGGCCTCGTTCATCAGCGCCACCGCCGCCACCACCGGCACCGACGGCTGACATACCGCGATCAGGTGGGTGTCCGGTCCGAGCAACTGCACATGGCGGATGACGGTGTCGATGTAGTCGCTCAGCCCGAAATCGGGTGCGGCAAGCGGCACCTCGCGGGCGTCGCGCCACTCGGTGATGTAGACATCGTGATCGGGCAGGAACGCCTTCACCGTGCCGCGCAGCAGGGTGGCGTAGTGGCCCGACATCGGCGCCACCATCAGCACTTTCGCGTCGTTCGGCCGGTCGGCCACCCGGCGGAAGCGCTTGAGGTCGCACCAGGTGTCGCTCTGCACGATATCCTCGACCACATCGACGATCTCGCCGTCGATGGTGGTGTGCTTGTGGCCGAACTCCGGTTTGCCGAAACGGCGGGTGCCGTGCTCGAAATGGTCGAGCGCCGCCGCGGTCAGCCGCCCGGCCGGGGTCGGGCGCCAGGGGTTGAACGGCATGTCGAGGATGGACAAGGCATGGCTCGCCATCAGGCGCATCGGGGCCAGGGTCGCACGCTGCAGCTCGAACACGTGGTAAAGCACTTGGTTTCCTTTTCGAATCCTCCCGTCCCCCGGCACACGATCGCCCGCCGCGTCCGGAGATGCGGGGGTGGCGATGCGGCGTGCAGGTTGACCGGGCGTGGCAACCGACGAGGTTCAAAAATCAACGGTTGACCGCCTCGCGACGCGCCGACGGTCTCCGCCTTTTGTTAAGGCGGGCCATGTTCCATAAGAACCGTGTCAAGAGCAAGTCAGTCCGTACACGCCGGCGTGAGGAAAACTGCGGCGGGAGCGCTTGGGAGGAGATGACAAATGCGACAGGAGCGTTGCACGGCCTGTTCGACCTGACCGGCCAGGTGCGCGCGGCGGCTGGCGGCGGCCTGATGGTCTGACGGATTTCGCGGTTTCGCACGCATGTGCGGGACCGCGCCGGTTGTCGGCTGGCGCCGGAGTGCGCTATCTGCGTCGCACCGCGCAGCACGACCCGGACCGGCGCAAAGCCGGACGGCGTGCTGGCCTGCAAACTGCCGCCCGCGCTGGCGTGGACCGCTATCCTCGCGGCGCGCACGGGCTTTTCCGCTCCAACCTGTCCTGACTGTTTCTTAGGGAGATCCTGAATGACCGATATTTTCATCGTCGCCGGTGTGCGCACCGCGATCGGCGATTTCGGCGGCGCGCTGAAGGACCAATCGCCGAGCGTGCTGATCGCCGCCGTGGTCCGCGAGGCGGTTCGCCGTGCCGGCGTGGCAGCGGAGGAGATCGGGCTGGGCGTAATCGGCCAGGTGATCCACACCGAGCCGCGCGACCAGTACATCTCCCGCGTCGCCGTGATCGAGGCCGGCCTGCGGCAGGAGACGCCGGCGTTCACCCTCAACCGGCTGTGCGGCAGCGGGCTGCAGGCGATCCTCACCGCCGCCAACGCGATCCGCGCCGGCGAGGCCGAGGTGGCGGTGGCCGGCGGCGTGGAGAGCATGAGCCGCGCCCCCTATCAGCTGCCGGCGGCCCGCTGGGGCGCCAAGATGGGCGACACCACCGCGGTCGACCCGATGGTCGGCGCGCTGACCGACCCATTCCACAAGGTCCACATGGGCATCACCGCCGAGAACGTGGCGGCGAAATATGAAATCACCCGCGAGCAGCAGGATGCGCTGGCGGTGGAAAGCCACCGTCGTGCCAGCCGGGCGATCAAGGAAGGCCGCTTCAAGGATCAAATCCTCGGCATCGAGCTGAAGACGCGCAAGGGCACCACGGTGTTCGACACCGACGAGCATGTCCGCCACGACGCCAAGCTGGAGGACATGACCAGCCTGCGGACGGCCTTCAAGAAGGACGGCACCGTCACCGCCGGCAACGCCAGCGGCATCAATGACGGCGCCGGCGCGGTGGTGGTGGCGAGCGGCGCGGCGGTGAAGCGGCTTGGCCTCACCCCACTGGCGCGCATCGTCTCCTCCGGCCATTCCGGCGTTGATCCGGCCTACATGGGCATCGGCCCGGTGCCGGCGTCGCGCCAGGCACTTGAGAAGGCCGGGCTGACGGTGGCCGATCTTGATGTGATCGAGGCCAATGAGGCGTTTGCCGCGCAGGCCTGCGCGGTGGCGAAGGAACTGGGGTTCGATCCCGGGAAGCTGAATCCGAACGGCAGCGGCATTTCGCTCGGCCACCCGATCGGCGCCACCGGGGCGATCATCACCGTGAAGGCGCTGTATGAGCTGCAGCGCACCGGCGGGAAGTATGCGCTGGTGACGATGTGCATCGGCGGCGGGCAGGGGATCGCGGCGGTGCTGGAGCGCGTCTGAGCCGGGGCGCAGCCCCGGACCCCGGCAGGGGCCGAGGCCCCTGGACCCCGTTGACGGAATGGGGTCCAGGGTTCCACCGACCCCTGGCGGGTCCAGGGCAGAGCCCTGGCCTTGCTTACTCTTGCTGTAAAGCCCGGCCCGGGTCGGCGGCATCCCGCTCGCCCCCCGCGCCCACTTCGGCGGCGGCAGCGTCGCGGGCGGCGTGCAGCCGCTCGCACCACAGCCGGGTGGTGCGCGCATAATGCTCCCGCCAGGCTTCGACATCGTGCACCTCGAAACCGAAGCGCTCGAGATTGGCGACCGTGTTGCCGATATGGTCGAGTTCGCAGCCGGGGAAGATGTAGCGGATGATAGCGGTGTATTCGGGCTTGTGGCGGCGGAAGGCGCGGACGGCGCAGCAGCCGGCCGATGGCGGCAAGCGTGCGGATGACCAGCGCCAGGTCGCCGGTGGGCGCCGGCCCCAGCGGCAGCAGTTCGCCGTTCCATAAGCGCAGGCTCAGATCGGCCTGCAGCGCTCCGGCCAAGTGCGCCGCCAGCCGGCGAAGGGCTGGCAGATACTTGTCGGCGGCGGCGCGGGCGATCACTCGCCCGCGCCGCTCGCCTTGGTCTGGCAGGTGTATGCGGTTAGGCGCTCTTCGCCATGATGTCGTCGGCGATGTTCCGCGGCACCGGCTCATAGTGGTTGAACTGCATGGTGAACGAGGCGCGCCCCTTGGTCATGCTGCGAAGGTCGGAGATGTAGCCGAACATCTCCTTCAGCGGCACGTGGGCGCGCACGATCACCGTCGAACCGGCGCTCTCCTGGTTCTGGATCATGCCGCGGCGGCGGTTGATGTCGCCCACCACGTCGCCGACATGGTCCTGCGGCGTGGTCACTTCCACGTCCATGATCGGTTCCAGGATGATCGGTCCGGCCTTCTTCATGCCCTCGCGGAAGCACGCCTTGGCGGCGATTTCGAAGGCCAGCGCCGAACTGTCGACGTCGTGGTACTTGCCGTCGATCAGCGTGTATTTGAAGTCCACCGTCGGGAAGCCGGCCAGCACGCCGGTGTCGGCCTGGACGCGGATGCCCTTTTCGACCGCCGGGATGTATTCCCGCGGCACCGTGCCACCGACCACCTTGTTCTCGAACAGCACGCCGGCGTTGCGCTCCTGCGGGGCGAAGATGATCTTCACCTCGGCATACTGGCCCGAACCGCCGGTCTGCTTCTTGTGGGTGTAGATTTCGGTGTGCGCCTTGCTGATGGTCTCGCGATAGGCCACCTGCGGCGCGCCGATGTTCGCCTCCACGCCGTATTCGCGGCGCAGCCGGTCGATGATGATCTCCAGGTGCAGTTCGCCCATGCCGGACAGGATGGTCTGGCCGGTTTCCTGGTCGGTCTTCAGCCGCAGGCTGGGATCTTCGCCGGCCAGCTTCTGCAGGCCGATGGTCATCTTCTCGACCGAATCCTTGGTCTTCGGCTCGACCGAGATGTCGATCACCGGTACCGGGAAGGCCATCCGCTCGAGCACCACCGGATCGTCCTGGCTGGCCAGCGTGTCGCCGGTGCCGGTGTCCTTCAGGCCGACGAAGGCGGCGATGTCGCCGGCCTCGACTTCCTTGATTTCGGCGCGCTTGTCGGCATGCATCTGGAACATGCGGCCGACGCGTTCCTTGTGTTCCTTGGTGGTGTTCAGCACCGTGTCGCCGCTTTTCAGCGTGCCGGAATAGACCCGCACGAAGGTCAGGGTGCCGTATTTGTCGTTGATGATCTTGAACGCCAGGCCGGAGAACGGCGCCTTCGGATCGGCCTTGATGCGGCGGCGGTTGCTGAACTCGCCGTCCTCCTCGCCTTCCTCGGCGGCGATCGAGATGCCCGGCACGTCGAGCGGGCTCGGCAGGTAGTCGAGCACGGCATCGAGGAGCGGCTGCACGCCCTTGTTCTTGAACGCGGTGCCGCACAGCACCGGACGGAACGCGCCGCTGATGGTGCCGGCCTTGAGGCAGCGCTTCAGCGTGGCCACCGCCACGTCGCCGTGCTCGAAATACTCCTCCATCGCCTCGTTATCCACCGAGAGCGCGGTATCGAGCAGAATCTGGCGGTATTCCTTCGCCTTTTCCTCGAGGTCGGCCGGGATCGGCTCGTCGTGGTACTTGGCGCCGAGTTCGCCGCCTTCCCACACGATCGCCTTCATCTCAACCAGATCGACCACGCCGATGAAGGTGTCCTCGATGCCGATCGGCAGCTGCAGCGGCAGCGCCACGATGTCGAGCTTTTCCTTCAGCGTGTCGAAGGCGCGATAGAAATCGGCGCCGGTGCGGTCCAGCTTGTTGATGAAGATGATGCGCGGCACGTTGTAGCGGTCGGCCAGGCGCCAGTTGGTCTCGGACTGCGGCTGCACGCCGGCCACGCCCTCGATGATGAACACCGCGCCGTCGAGCACGCGCAGGCTGCGATTCACCTCGATGTTGAAATCGATGTGGCCCGGGGTGTCGATGATGTTGATGCGGTGGTCCTTCCACTCGCAGGTCACCGCGGCGGAGGTGATCGTGATGCCGCGCTCACGCTCCTGCTCCATGTAGTCGGTCGTGGTGTTGCCGTCGTGCACCTCGCCGATCTTGTGCGACACGCCGGTGTAATAGAGGATGCGCTCCGTCGTCGTGGTCTTCCCGGCATCGATATGCGCGGTGATCCCGATGTTGCGGAGCCACTCAAGCGGCGTCTTGGGCACGGCAAACCTCCATTCGCTCATTGGGCATGACCACAACGGGCGCAGCGTGGCCCTTCGCCTCGCGCGCCCGTCCCTGTCCGGCCCTGAGCCGATGCGATACGGCTCTGCACATGCCCTTCCGGCTGCAATTTTGCAAGTCCGTCTTCCTGTTTGCAGGTGCGTCTTCGGCCGCCGGGCGCATGCTGCGCCGTGTTCCGCCCAGCCCACCGCCCCGGGCAGGGCTGCTGCGGGCCTGCGCCACCCTTGGCCTCCGCCCGCCGACGCGCTAACCGACGCCCTGCAATATCACCCGGAAGAGAGAGGCGGCGGCATGACCCGATCCGACATGGAGCGCGTGCAGACCTATCTGCGGCGCCTGCTCGGCAGCGACCGCATCAACGTGGTGCCGCCCGCCAAACCCGGCCTTACCGTGGAGATCGCCGTGGATGACGAGGTCATCGGCACGCTCTACGAGGACCGCGAGGAGGGCGAGGTTTCCTACGCCGTGAACCTGACCATCCTGGAGGAGGATCTGCCGCCCGTCCCCAAGGCGGCAGCTTCCGCCCCGGCAACCAAGCCGCGCCGGCCCCGCTGAACCCGCCGCGCGCCGCCCCGTTACGCGCCGCCCCGTTACGCGACGATCGGGAGCGCCAGCGGCTCCCGAAAGGGTGATCGTTGGGAACCTTCCGGCATCGGGCCGGCCGCAGTACTGAACCGCGCAGGACGTATCCTGGCGTGGCATGGAGGCGGAATGCAGTCGGCGCGGCGCGCGTCCCTGCGGGTTATTGCCCTCGCCATGGTCGGCTGCGTGCTGCTGCCGCTGCTGCTGCTGGCCTCCGGCGCCTTCGTCATCAGCCGTGCCGCCCACCGCGACGCCGACCAGCGGCTTACCCGCACCGCCGGCATCCTGCACGAGCAGGCGCTGAAGGTGTTCCAGAGCACCGACGTGCTGCTGGAAACCCTGCTGGAGATGACTCGCGGTCAGTCGGATTCGTCCATCCGCGCCGGCTTCCCGCGCTGGCACCACGACCTGAAGGCGATGTCGGCGCGGCTGCCGCAGGTGCAGTCGATCTGGATCATCGGCGCCGACGGTCATGTCTGCGCCACCGACTTCACCAGCAGCCTGCCCGGCATCGACGCCAGCCAGCGCGACTACTTCGCCGCCCAGGCCCAGCGGGATTCCGGCCTGTTCATCGGGGCGGTGCTGCAACCGCTGCTCGACACCGGCAACCCCTTCTTCGGCGTATCGCGCCGGCGCGACGGGCCGGACGGCACGTTCGCCGGCGTCGCCACCGCCTCGCTGACGCCGGGCGATTTCCTCAAGTTCTACCGCGAAATCGGCAGCGAACCCGGCTCGTTCCTGGCGCTGATGCGCACCGACGGGGTCCAGCTGGTGCGCTTCCCGCCGCGGCCCGAAGGCACCAGCCTGACGCCGCGACCGCCCATCCTCAAGGCGGTTTCCGGCCCGTCCGACCGCGGCATCCTCACCGCGGTCTCCCCGGTCGACGGTCGCGAGCGCCGGATCGCCTGGCGGCGACTCGATCCCTACCCGGTGTTCGTCATGGCCGGTCTGGAAACCGCCGCCATCCGCGCCGCATGGCTCGGCACGCTGGCCACCCACCTGGTGTTCGGCGTGCCGGCCACGCTGCTGATGCTGTCCGCGCTGTGGATCGCGCTGGTCCGCACCCGCGCCTTGTTCAACGAGGCCGGGCGCCGCGCCGCCGCCGAGGAGGCCTTGCAGCGGGCGCAGCGGCTGGAGGCGCTCGGCGAGCTCACCGGCGGGGTGGCGCACGACTTCAACAACCTGCTGATGATCGTGCTGGGCAATGTCGACCGCATGCGCCGCCGCCCGCGCGAGGCCGCCGACATCCGCGCCCTCGACATGATCGCCGCCGCGGTGCGCCGCGGCGAGGCACTGACCCGGCAATTGCTGAGCTTCGCCCGGCGGCGGGCGCTGTTTCCCGAACCCACCGACCTGGCCCGCCAGCTTGCCGACATGCGCCCGCTGCTGTCGCATTCCCTGCGCGCCGACATCACGCTGGAGATCGAGGCCGAATCGCCGCCCGGCAGCTTCGTCGTCAAGGTCGATCCGGCGGAATTAGAGCTGGCGGTGCTGAACGTGGCGGTGAATGCGCGCGATGCCATGCCGCTGGGCGGCACGCTGACGCTGCGGCTGCGCCGGGTGACGCTGACCGCGGCCCAGGACATCGATGGCCTGACGGGGGATTTCGTCGCGCTGTCGTTGTCGGATACCGGCACCGGAATCGCGCCGGACGTGCTGGCGCGGGTATTCGACCCGTTCTTCACCACCAAGCCGGTCGGCAAGGGCACCGGGCTCGGGCTGTCGCAGTTCTATGGCTTCGCCCGCCAGTCCGGCGGCTCCGCCACCATCGCCAGCACCCCGGGCAGCGGCACGACGGTAACCCTCTACCTGCCGCACAGCCATGAGGCACCGGCACCGCGCCTGCCCCTCCCCGCACCCGCCGCCACACCGGGCAACGGGCTGCGCGTGCTGCTGGTAGTGGGCAATGTGGAGGTCGCCGCGGCAACCCCGAGCCGGCTGGAAATGCTCGGCTTCGACGTGGTGGTGGCCGCCTCGGCCCGGGCGGCACTGTCGCTGCTGGAAACGCAGAGCTTTGCCCTGGTGGTCACCGACCTCGAAATGCCCGGCGGCATGAGCGGGCTCGACCTGGTGCGCGCGCTGCGCGCCGGGTCGCTGCAGGTGCCGGTGATCCTGGCCACCGTCTACGACGACGCCGCCGAGCGGGCGCGGCACGAGGGATTCGCCGTGCTGGTGAAGCCCTACGACGAGTTGCAGCTGCGCGAGGCGGTCACCGCCGCCCTGTTCGGCATCCGGGCGGCAGCCTCCGGTAGCCGTAGTGACGCTGATGCAACAGTGATCAAGCAAAAATGACGGCTGCGCCGCACGTCGTGCTTCCATTAACGCTTCGCACACGCGTATCGTTCCATACGGGTGGAAATTGTTCCGCCCATGACCGGAGTCTGGTGCGATGTTCTCCCCCGCTCCCGTCCCGCCCGTCCGCGATGTCCTGACCGGCGTGGAAACGTTGCAGGACACCATGTCTGCCCCTGCTGCCGGCGAACTGGTGTTCGCGCTGGATGCGGCGCGGCGGGCCGGTACGGTGGCGCGGTGGTTGATGGGAGAAAAGCAAGGCCAGGGCGCTGCCCTGGACCCGCAAGGGGGCAGTGGCCCCCTTGACCCCATCACTTAAGTGACCGGGTCCAGGGGCCGCCGGCCCCTGGTGGGGTGCAGGAGCAAAGCCCCTGCCGGGGTCCGGGGCTGCGCCCCGGCTCTACTGCTGTTATTGTTGGCATTCCCCGCCGCAGGAGCCGAACTCAAGCTCGCCACCTGGAACCTGGAATGGCTCACCCTGCGCCCGGCCGGCGACCCGGCGCTGCCGGCGGATGTGCGGCCCAGGCAGGGCGAAGACTTGGCGCATCTGCGTGCCTATGCCACCGTGCTGGCGGCCGATGTGGTGGCGTTGCAGGAAGTGGACGGCGAAGCGGCGGCGGCAACGGTGTTCCCCCCGGAGCGCTATGCGCTGCACCTGACCGCCGACCACGTGGTGCAGCGAGTCGGTTTCGCGGTGCGCCAGGACCTGACCTTCACCGCCAACCCGGACCTGACCGCCCTGGAGCTACCCGGCTCACGCCTGCGCTCGGGCGCCGACATCACCCTCGAGTGGCCGGGCGGGCGGCTGCGGCTGCTGGCGGTGCACCTGAAACAGGGCTGCCGGCAGGAGCGGCTGAGCGACCCGGGGCACGCGGCCTGTCCGGTGCTGCGCCGGCAACTGGCGGCGTTGCAGGGCTGGGTCGCGCAGCGCCAGGCGGAGGGGGTGCCCTACGCGCTGCTGGGCGATTTCAACCGCTGGATGGATGCGGGTGATGCGTTCTATGGCGCATTGCTGGAATCCGGCGGGCTGCTGCGCGCCACCGAGGGCCAGTCAAGCCCGTGCTGGGGCGGCGGCGGCTTCATCGATCACATCATCGCCGGCGGCCCGGCGCGCGGCTGGATGCGGGCGGACACGCTGCGGGTGCTGGTGTATCGCGAAACCGGCGCGGAGTGGCGCGCGCGGCTGTCCGATCACTGCCCGGTATCGGTGCGCTTCGTGCTGCCGGACTGACGCACCAACAAAACGCCGCAGCAACAGTTGCCAACTGCGCGGCACTGTGCCCCGATAACCGGACCGGACAACACGGACAGGATCCCACAGTGACGCTCACTCTCCTGGTCACCGGCGCCTCCGCCGGTTTCGGCGCCGCCATCGCGCGGCGCTTCGTGCATGACGGCCACCGCGTGATCGCCGCCGCCCGACGGCTGGAAAAGCTGGACGCGCTGGCCCGCGAGCTCGGCCCCACCCTGCTGCCGCTGCAACTCGACGTCACCGACGCCCCCGCCGCCGCCGCCCTGCCGGACAGCCTGCCGGAGGACTGGCGGGAGGTGGACGTGCTGGTCAACAACGCCGGCCTGGCGCTCGGGCTCGACCCGGCCTGGAAAGCCGCGCTGGCGGACTGGGAAACCATGGTCGCCACCAACGTGCTTGGGGTGCTGCGGCTGACCCGCGCCCTGCTGCCCGGCATGGTGGCGCGCAACCGCGGCCATGTGGTCAACCTGGGCAGCATCGCCGGCGACTATCCCTACCCCGGCGGGCATGTCTATGGCGGCTCCAAAGCCTTCCTCAGGCAATTCAGCCTGAACCTGAAGGCCGATCTGGTCGGCAGCTTCGTGCGGGTAACCAACATCGAACCCGGGCTGTGCGGCGGCACCGAGTTCAGCACCGTGCGCTTCGGCGGCGACAGCGCGCGCGCCGCAGCGCTGTATGCCGGCACCCAGCCGCTGACGGCGGAGGACATTGCCGAGGCGGTCGCCTGGGTGGTGGCACTGCCGCCGCACGTCAACATCAACCGCGTGGAAATGATGCCGACCTGCCAGGCACCGGGGCCACTTGCGGTGAAACGCAGCGGGTGAAGCCCATCATGAAGCAGAGCCTGAAAACCCAGTTGCTCGACCGCTACCGCATCACCGCCGGCAAGGGGTTCCGGCTGAAGGACCACGACCCCGACGACATCGCCGAAAGCATCATCGACAAGCAGGAATCGCAGGCGCTGCTGGCCGCCGGGGTGGCGCGGCTGTCGGAACTGCAGGAACTGCTGTATCCGCACGCCTCCTGGTCGGTGCTGTGCATTTTTCAGGCGATGGACGCGGCCGGCAAGGACGGCACCATCAAGCATGTGATGTCCGGGGTGAACCCGCAGGGCGTGCAGGTCACCAGCTTCAAGGCCCCCGGCCCCGAGGAACTGGCGCACGATTTCCTGTGGCGGGTCGCGCGCCGGCTGCCCGAACGCGGCTTCATCGGCATCTTCAACCGCAGTCATTACGAGGAAGTATTGGTGGTGCGGGTGCACGAGGACATGCTGCGCACCCAGCGCCTGCCGCCGGAACTGGTCAGCAAGAAAATCTGGGAGCACCGTCTGGAAGACATCGCCGCCTTCGAGCGCTATCTCGCACGCCAGGGCACGGTGGTGCTGAAGTTCTTCCTCAATATTTCACCCGACGAACAGAAACGCCGGTTCACCGAGCGGCTGGACGACCCCAACAAGAACTGGAAGTTCAGCGCCTCCGACATCGCCGAGCGGGCGCACTGGGATGCCTACATGGAAGCCTATGAGGCCGCGATCGCCGCCACCGCCACCCCGCACGCGCCCTGGTTCGTGGTGCCGGCGAACAGCAAATGGCATGCACGGCTGGTGGTGGTGGAGGCGATGATCGAGGCGATCGAGGCGCTCAATCTCCAGCCAATGGGCATGCAGGCGCCGGACCGCATCCGCCTGGAAGAGGCACGGCAGAAATTGGCGGAGGAAGGGGCATAGGGTTGGGGGGCGCGGAGGGCGGGGTTTGGCCCATCCCCGACCTTCAGGTCCGGCGACCAGACCTCCGGTCTGGGGAGCGAAAGCGGCCGTGAACGCCGTGACCGCCGAAACGGCTGGATCGCGCCCATCCCGCTCATCCAGGCGCCTCGCCCAGCTACCGGATACGGACAAGGCGTTTGGGAGCCTTCTCGCCCGGGATCGGCGGAGAGCGACTGTTCAGCAACCCTGTAGCGGATGAGCCCTTGCGCCATCTGCAATCGCCAGCCTCAACACTTCTCCTCACCAAACGGCGCCCCTTGTTCGCCGTCGCAAACGCCCCCTGTTGCTCAGATCAGACGTCGGCACGACCGGGGCGTTCGTTCGAGGCGGATGGCAGCGACGCTTGCGTCGGCGGACGGAGCAAGGGCTTATCCGCCGCTTGCTGACATTTGCTCCCGGAATTGTTGCGCTGCTTTCACTTGCAGTTCCGCATCCTTGCAGATATAGATCACCTGCCCGCCAACATCATGCTATAGCGGGTGATAGAAACGCCTAGATCAAACACGAGGAGACGCACGATGCGTACTGTTGCTCTCGCTCTCGTCGGTTCGATGGTGGTGGCACCCGCCTTCGCCCAGAACCAGCCGGTTACCGGTATCCCCGACGAGATGCCGGCTCCCATGGTCCGCGCAGTCCAGGAAATGCTGAGCCCCGACACTCTCCGTGAAGTCCAGTCGCGCGCGACCGGCGGGAATACAATGGAGGGTGTGCTTGAGACGATTCTGCTGAACAACCTGCAGATCCTGGATACGCGCGGCCTGGGCGCACACATCATCGCCATCGACTTCACCCGTCAGGTGTTGGTGGCCGATATCGCAAACCAGGGGCCCCGCGTGTACCACTTTGATCGCCGTACGCTGACTGTGAAGAATTAGTCCGCAACGGTAGATGCCGTCGTGCTGTACAAGAGAGGGTGTGCAGACATGGCCCTAATGCCAACCAGAAATTAAACCTGTCGCGTGCAATGCCAAGCAGGATTGCACGCGACGGCTTGCTCATCTGTCACCAAACCACAAATCACGGCTGACCTTCCCTCGACAGGTCAGCCGTGAATCACTCCCCGCGGCGTCGGGGCAGTCCCATTTCGGAGGGTTTGTCCACGCAGCCTGGAACCCCAGCTGGATAACCATTCCATCCGAGCCAAGGCTGAGGGCCGCGGCGCTGTGCGCTTAGGCGAAGGTACACGCCGTTGGGGTTCGCAAGCCACATCTGGCCCTTTCCGGATTTGCCGGCCGCCCAACCGGTGCACGCCTAGTGCCTCGCGTCATTGAATATGACGGGGTTCTGTGACTCTATGGCAACGGTATCGTCACGTTGCCAGGGATTCGGTCATGTCGGAGTCGGAGGTGGAGTCGGAGGCTGGGGGCAAGCGATACGTCGTTCGCTTGAGCGAGGAGGAACGTTCGACGCTGGAGGCGACCGGAACGTGTCAACGACTTTGAGACAGCCGGGTTCGACATTTAGGCTCGGTTGCGTTGCCTTGCCCTGGAAGGGCTTGGCTCGGGCGAGTGGTCGACGGGTTGTGTTGGTCCCTGCTGGTCGAGGGTTGATCTGTCGTCGTGCGTGGGCCCGTGTGGCGTGACGTAGCGGAACACAGTGGCGACCGGCCCATCAGTGAGGGCGGCGTAGACTGTCGATGCCGACAGCGCGGCCTGCACGGGGGAAGGCACGGCGGGACGGTTCAATGACCTCGATGGCAGCAGGGCCGGCATTCAGACGCGGCTTTTCGGCACGGGCGGGTTGATCCAGGCGGCGGTGGGCTTTTTGGGCGGCGTTGGCGTCTTGTTGACGAAGCGCTCGGGGTTCTGCTGGAACGCGATGGCAAGTGTAGCCTGGCGGGCGGCGTAAACGGCATCGGTCTGGCCGTAATGCACCTGGTCCGGGGTCATCAACCCGATGCCGACGTGGTGATGCTCCTGATTGTACCAGGTGAAAAATGGGCGGCAGAAGCTGCGGGCGTCCTCGATGCACCCGAAGCGTTGGGGAAACCGTGGCTGGTACTTCAGGGTTTTGAAGTGGCTCTCGGAGAACGGGTTGTCGTTGGAGGTGTGCGGGCGGTTGTGCGAACGGGTGACGCCGAGATCGGCCAACAGCAGAGCCGTCGCCTTGGCCTTCATCGGACCGCCGCGATCGGCATGCAGCGTGAGTTGGCCGGGTGGCACATTGTGTTTGGCGATCGCATCATCGAACAGCGGCCGGAACAGCGTGGCGCTTTCGGCATCGGCGATGCACCAGCCGACCACGCGGCGGCTGAAGATGTCGAGGATCACATAGAGATAGAAGTAGGACCACTTGGTTGGTCCCATCAGCTTCGTGATGTCCCAGGACCAGACTTCGTTGGGACGTTCGGCCAGCAGCTCGGGCTTCTGATAGGCGGGATGGCGAAGTTGCTTGCGGCGTTCACGAACTTCGCCGTTCTGGCCAAGCAGACGGTACATGGTGCGGATCGAGCAGTGATAGACGCCCTCGTCGAGCAGGCTGGCGTAGATTTCGGCCGGTGCCTGATCGGCGAAGCGTGGCGCATGCAGCAGCTCCAGCACGACTTGCTGTTGAGGCACGGTCAACGCCCGCGCCGGCTTCGGTCGCGGGCAAAAGATCGCCACCGGTGCGGCCAACCGGGCACGCCGGCGTTGCACGGTTGCACGCGACACGCCCAGCGCGGCACATGCCGCGGCGGTCATGCGGCCGCTCGGCGCCAGTGCCACGACGGCTTCGGTCAAGGCTCGTCGCCGCTCTGCGCCAGCGGAATGCCCAGCAACTCCGCAACTTTTTTTTCCGACCAAGGTTGGAGCGGTCATTATCTCCTGTCGTAGCCGCAAATAAGTTGCTGCGTCTAATGATCCGCCGTCTTGCGTTGCATATCCGATATAGCACCCCTGTAGCTTTTCAGCCTTCTCTAATAACGTCCGTTCGTCGTCGTCCTCGAATGCAGTGAAGTTCATCTGGCAATCCGCGAAATCGTGCTGTGGCTGACGTTGTAGCTCCGCCCGATGTCGCGCATAGGCTCGCCCGTGCGGGCGCGGATCAGCTCGCGCTCGAACTCCGCCAAGCCGCCCAGCACAGTGAGCATGAGGCGACCGTGCGCGGTCGTGGTGTCAGCCCAGGTGTCGCCGAGGGACCGGAATCCGGCCCCCTTGGCTGCAATTGCGGCGAGCGTGTTCAACAGGTCGCGGGTCGAACGGGCCAGGCGGTCGAGCCGCGTCACCATCAGCACGTCGTCGGCGTCGAGCCGGTCGAGCGCGCGGCAGAGCTGGGCGCGGTCGGTCCTGGCTCCGCTCGCCACCTCGCGGAACACCTGGCGCGCGCCCGCCGCCCGGAGCTGGCGCACCTGGGCGTCAACGCTCTGGCCGTCCGTCGACCCTCGCGCGTAGCCGTAGATCATCAAGGATCATCGCGGTTGAGGCTGGTCGGCAACAACCGTGAACTTCACCCCAAGGGCGCGCAACACGGCGCTGACGGTTTCATAGCGAGGGTGCGCGCCAGAGTTCAGGGCCTTGTAAAGGCTCTCGCGGCCAAGCCCTGCGTCCTTGGCGATCTGCGCCATGCCGCGCGCCTTGGCAACGTCGCCGAGGGCGGCAAGGAACACGTCGGGGTTTGGGTCCTCGACGGCAGCGGAAAGATATTCGGCAATGACCGCGTCGTTGTCGAGATAATCCGCCGCATCAAAAGGGGCGTAGGTCGCAGTCATGATTTCGTCTCCTTCAACTCTTGGGCCATTTTCTTTGCGCGCGCGATGTCATGATTTTGCGATGAATTGTCGCCGCCGGTCAGCAAGACATAAATGGTCGTTCCCATGCGCACGAAATACACCCGGTAGCCCGGCCCGACGTGAATGCGCATTTCGGAAACGCCTTCGCCCACGGGTTCGCAATCGCCGAAGTTGCCCAGCATCGCGCTGCGGAGACGGGCCAGAACCCTGGCCTTGGCCTTGTGGTCGGCAAGCGCCGATAGCCACGCATCAAAATCTGACGACCGGACAAACGTATTCATGCGCCCTCATTGTATCCGAACGGATACAGACTTGCAAGCTGTTTTTGTGAAATGCGGCTTTCGTTATGCACTTGGTTTATGCAACGTAAAAGCCCTTAATTTTCAACGCCCCGTTTCTGGTTCACAATTCTTGAGTTCCGCAACAATCCCAACGCCCGCTCACCACCCCAAGCAGCCACTGCATACCCCATCCTTGAAATGGTCGCTTTAAAGAACAATGCACTAGAAATTTTGGATTCCATTTGCCTGCTTCCCCGCCGGAACGTGAGCCAGCGGATAAAGCGGCGCAGACTGATCGGCGGAGACAAATGCCAGCCCCTCGGTCAGTGCCTGGGCAAGCAGCAGGTGGTCGAACGGGTCGCGGTGATGCGCCGCCGGACGGATGTCGAGCGTGACGAACCCCTCGGCCGCCGCGCCGGCACAGACCGCCGCAATGCTGGCTGTGCGTTTGCCAATCCGCGCCTTGACGACGATTTCCCAGAGCGAGGCAACGCTGATCAGGACATCGTTGGCGGGATCGGCGATCAGCGCCCGCGCCGTTTTCCCCAGTGCCGTCGCCTGCGTGGACACATCAGCGCAATGATTTCCTTCATGAATGGGGTCAAGGGGGCCACTGCCCCCTTGCGGGTCCAGGGCAGCGCCCTGGCCTTCCTTCACCCCGCGGCAAGCAGCCGATACAACGTCACCGCCCGCTCGGTGCGGTCCTCCAGTTCGGTGGTGGTCGGCACCGCGTAATGCGCAAACGCCGCCATGCCGTCCCGCGGCAGGTAGGCGCGGCCGGGATCGGCCACCCACACGTCCGCCTCCGCCGCCAGCCCACGCAGCCAAGGCAGGATATGCCGCGTCATTGGCGCCTCGTAACAAACATCGCCGCAGAGAATAACATCCCAGCGGCAGGCGGCGCCGACCGGATCGCCGGCCAGCGGCACCACCGTCACCCCGTTGGCGGCGGCGTTCAGCGCGATGGCGGCGATGGCCATCGGGTCGATCTCGGCCGCCTCCACCAGGGCGGCGCCGGCCTGGGCGCAGGCAATGGCGGCGATGCCGCAGCCGGCGGCGAAGTCGAGCACCCGCCGCCCGGCGACGGTTTCGGGATGGTCCAGCACATGCCGCGCCAGCGCCTGCCCGCCCGGCCAGGCGAACGCCCAGAACGGCGGCGCGAGGCTGGTGCGGTGCAGCCAGTCCTCGGTGGCCTGCCAGATCGGGGTGATCTCGCTGGCCAGATGCAGGGTGATTTCGGGAACCAGCGGGGCGGCGGCCGGCGCGGTGTGGGCGCGCAGGAACGCCGCGGGGTCGTTCACCACCGGCCGAGCAGGATCGCCAGCCCGATCGCCAGCCCGACATCGCGGTTGGCCTTGAACAGAAGCAGGCAAAGGCCGGAATCGTGGATGTCGAGCCGCAAAATCTGCCGGGCGAGCAGCCCGGTCGGCAGCACCATGACGGCGAAGAACAGCCAGGACAGCCCGGCCAGCCAGCCGGCCAGCCCCAGCAGGGCTACCGTCGCGCCATAGCAGGCGGCCAGGAACGGCCCCGACTGCTCGCCCCACAGCCGGGCGGTGGAGCGCACGCCGATCAGCGCGTCGTCCTCGCGGTCCTGGTGGGCGTAGATGGTATCGTAGCCGAGAATCCAGGTGATGGCGGCGAGGTAGAGCGCCAGCGCCGCCCAGTCGAGCCGGCCGGCGCCGGCGGCATAGCCCATCGGCGCCCCCCAGCCGAAGGTGAAGCCGAGCATGACCTGCGGCCACCAGGTCACCCGCTTGGCCAGCGGATACAGCGCCACCAGCAGCAGCGAGCCCACCCCCATGATCTGCGCCAGCCCGTTCAATTGCAGCAGAATCAGCAGGCTGGGCGTGCACAGCGCGGCCAGGAACAGCACCGCCGTGGACAGCGACAGCGCCCCCGAGGCGAGCGGGCGGCCGGCGGTGCGGGTGACGCTGCGGTCCATCTCGCGGTCCCACATGTCGTTGACCACGCAGCCGGCCCCGCGCATCAGGAAGGCGCCGACGAAGAACAGCGCGATGAGCCACACGGTCAGGCCCGGTGCGGCGCGGGCGAGCAGGATCGACCACAGCCCGGGCAGGAACAGCAGCCAGGCGCCGATCGGCCGGTCGAACCGCGCCAGCAGCACGAACGGCACCAGCCGGCGCGGCAGCCGCGCGACCCAGCCGCCGGTGATGATATCCGTGTGGCCCGCAGGGGAAGCGGGGGGCACGGAGACGGGATCAGTGAGGGATGCCATGGCTGCTAATCTGCCTGCCGGCGTGGACGCGTCAACCACCTCGCCGCGACTGTTCATCGCGGCGTCGCTGTGCGCGGGTGGCACGGCGGTGGCCGCCGCTGCCCAGGCGCACCATCTGGGCACCGTGCTGCGGCGCGGGCCGGGCGATGCGGTGCGGCTGTTCAACGCCGCCGACGGGGAATGGGCGGCGCGCATCGCCACCCTGCGGCGCGACCGCTGCGAAATCACAATCGGCGCGCGGCTGCGGCCACCGGCGCCCGAGCCGGATATCTGGCTCGCCTTCGCGCCGCTCAAGCGCGACGCCACCGACCTGCTGGCCGAGAAGGCGACCGAACTCGGCGCCGCCGCCCTGCTGCCGGTGCTGACCGCGCGCACCCAGGCGGCGCGGGTCAACCTCGACCGGCTGGCGGCGATCGCCACGGCGGCGGCGGAACAGTGCGAGCGGCTGACCCTGCCACGGATCGCCCCGCCGGTGACGCTGCCGGCGCTGCTGGCGGACTGGCCGCCGGGGCGGCCCCTGGTGGCCGCGCTGGAACGGCAGGGCGCGCCAGGCATCGCCCCCCTGGCCGGGCCGGCCGGATTGCTGCCGGCCGGGCTGCTGATCGGGCCGGAAGGCGGGTTCACCGGGGCGGAGCTTGACCTTCTGCGCCGGCATGCCTTTGTTGTCCCTGCCAGCCTCGGCGCCCGCATCCTGCGGGCCGAGACGGCCGCGATCGTCGGGCTGGCGCTGCTGCAGGCGTCGGCCACCTGCTGAGAGTTTGTGAATGAAGGCCCGCGACGCGCCGATGCTTCACAAGCTTCGATTGCTTCACAAGCTCTGAGATACGCAACGGCGCCACCGCGCCCGCTGGAACGGAATCACGATGTCGAATCCCGGAGATGCCGACGCGACGCCGATCACGTCGACGCGCCAGCTGGCCGAATACCTCGCCGTCGGCGGCAAGCCGCGCGCGCGGTTCAGCATCGGCACCGAGCACGAGAAATTCGGTTTTCGCCAGTCCGACTTCACCGCCCCGCCCTACGAGCCGGGCGGCATCCGCGCCGTGCTGGAGGGCATGGCGGCGGCGGATGACTGGGAGCCGATCCTGGACCGCGGCAACCCGATCGGACTGAAGAAGGACAACGCGTCGGTGTCGCTGGAGCCGGCCGGGCAACTCGAACTGTCCGGCGGGCTGGCCGCCACCCTGCACGAGACCGAGTCCGAGCTGGCGGCGCACCTGGCGCTGGTCCGGCAGGTGGCCGGGCCGCTCGGCATCGGCTTCGCCCCGCTCGGCTTCCACCCGACGCTGACCCGCGCGCAGATGCCGTGGATGCCGAAAGGGCGCTACGCCATCATGCGCCGGCACATGCCCAGGGTGGGCACGCTCGGGCTCGACATGATGACGCGCACCTGCACCGTGCAGGTCAACCTCGACTTCGCCGACGAGGCGGACATGGTGCGCAAGATGCGGGTGGCGCTGGCGCTGCAGCCGGTGGCGACCGCGCTGTTCGCCAATTCGCCGTTCACCGAGGGGCGGCCGAACGGCTACCTGTCCTACCGCGCGCATGTCTGGAGCGACACCGACCCCACCCGCACCGGCACGCCGCCGGTGTTTTTCGAGGACGGGTTCGGCTTCGAGCGCTATGCGGAATGGCTGGTGGACAGCGTGCCGATGTATTTCGTGTATCGCAACGGCCACTACGTGGACCTGGCCGGGCAGTCGTTCCGCCGCTTCATGCAGGGGGCGTTCGCCGGTTCCCAGGCAGGCATCACGGAAGCGGGCATCACCGAAGCGGGCATCGCCACCATGGGCGACGCCGCCGACCACCTGACCACGGTGTTCACCGATGTGCGGCTGAAGCGCTTCATCGAAATGCGCGGCGCCGATGCCGGCACGCCGGAGATGATGGTGGCGCAATCGGCACTGTGGGTGGGCCTGCTGTACGATGAGGCGGCGCTGGCGGCGGCGGCGGCGCTGGTGCGGCGGCATCCCTGGACCGAATTCGCGGCGCTGCGCCCGCTGGTGGCACGGCAGGCGCTGGATGCGCCCTGGCAGGCCGGCACGGTGCGCGACCTGGCGCGCGACGTGGTGGCGATCGCCCGCGACGGGCTGGCAGCGCGGGCGCGGTGCGATTCCCAGGGCCGCTCCGAATCCGCGCTGCTCGCGCCGCTTGAGGCATTGGTGGCCGGGGCGCCGACCCAGGCGGAACGCTGGCTGGCATTGTTTCACGGCGAATGGAATGGCGATATCACGGGAATATTCCGCGCTGCGGCAATCTGACGTTGCCGCGTTGACGGACGTGACGCAAGGACGCGAAACGGCGGCATAGAACACGTGTGTCATGACGCTGAATGCACGTTTTGATTGCGGCGCTACTTGCCAGCACACGATAAGCGGGTGCTTAATGAACGGATGAGCGTTGCGTCATCCGCGTGGGCTGCCTCGGTCTCGTCCTGCATGCGCGGCGAGCCGGTACTCGTTCGGCTGCGATTGATCGGCCAGATGGAAGCCTGGACGCTCACCAGCCAGTCCGTGCTGCCGACCGGGCGCAAGACCCGGGCGCTGCTGGCGGTGCTGGCGCTGTCCACGCCGCGCCCGGTGCTGCGCGGCAAGATGGCCGAACTGCTGTGGAGCCGCCGGCCCGAGGAGCAGGCGCGCGCCTCGTTGCGCCAGGAAATCCATCGGCTGAGCGAGGCGATGGCGCCGGTCGACGGGCGCAGCCTGGCAATCAGCCGCGACCACCTGATGCTGCGGCCCGGCACGGTGTGGATCGACGTGGATGAGGTGCTGCGCGCAACGCCGGAGCGGCCGGCGGCGCTGTCGCTGCTGGACGGCGAATTGCTGGAAGACCTGGACGGCGTCGACCCGGCCTTCGACACCTGGCTGGGGGGCGAGCGCGAGCGGCTGATGGACCGCGCCCGTGTGCTGGCGGAGCAGTTGTTGCGGGAAACCACCGATTCGGACCAGGCGGTCGCCGCGGCGCACCAGCTGCTGGCCATCGACCGCGCCCATGAGGGGGCGTGGCGGGCGCTGATGCGCGCCTATGCCGGGCGCGGCGAGCGTGGCATGGCGATCCAGGCCTACGAGCGCTGCCGCAGCGTGCTGTCGGACCAGCTCGACGCCAATCCCTCCGAGGAGACCCAGCGCGTGGCGGCGGATATCCGTGCCGCCGCGCCGGTGTCACGCCCGGTGCAGGCGCCGCCGGTGCAGGTTCAGGTGCCGCCGCGGCCGGATCAGCACCTGCCGGCGCGCCCGCCGCCGCGCACCGAAGCACGCCACGAAACCCGGGTTGAGCCGCGGACCGAGCTGCGGCCGCAGGCCCCGCGCGGCGGCGCCCGGGTCGGCGTGCTGCCGTTGCAGACGATCGGCACCACCGAGGCGGAGGCGCATCTCGCCACCGGGCTCGCCGACGAGATCACCGCGGCCCTGGCGCGGTTTCGCTGGATGTTCCTGGTTTCCTCCAGTTCGCTGGCCCGCTTCGCCGTCCAGACCCGCGACGAGGCGGCGGTGCGGCGGGCCTTCAACATCGACTACCTGCTCGACGGCAGCATCCACCACGTGCCGGACCGGTTGCGGGTGGCGCTGCGGCTGCTGGACCTGCGCGCCGGCAACCAGGTGGTGTGGTCGCGGCGGTTCGACCGCGACCTGAAGGATCTGCTGACGCTGCAGGACGAGGTGGCGGCGGAGGTGGTGGCGCAGATCGACCCGGAGATCCTGCTGATCGAGGGGCAGCGCCTGGCCGCGCGGCCGCCGGTTGACGTCACCGCCTATGAGCTGGTGCTGCGCGCGCTGCCGCTGCTGTCGCGGCTGGAGCGGGCGCAGTTCATGCATGGCGGCGACCTGCTGCACCAGGCCATCACGCTGGAACCGGACTATGCCGCTGCCCACGCATGGTACGCGTTCTGGCACATCTTCCTGTTCGGCCAGGCCTGGACCCATGATGCGCATGCGGTCATGACCGAGGCAGGGCGGCTGGCCAACCGGGCGATCGCGCTCGATCCGCAGGACGCGCGGGGGCTGGCGATCGCCGGGCATGTGCGCGCCTTCCTGCACCGGCGGCTGCATGAGGCGCTGGCCCTGCACGAGCGGGCGCTGCGGGTGAACCCCAATCTGGCGATGGCCTGGGCACTGTCGGCGGCGGCCTTCGCCTTCCTGGGCAGCCTCGACGAGGCGGAGCGCCGCATGCAGCGCTACAAGAAGCTTTCGCCGCTCGACCCGCACGCGTTCCTGTACGATACCGTGTTCATTCTGGTGCCCCTGCTCAAGCACGACCACGAGGCGGCGGTGGTGGCCGGGCGCGAGGTCAGCGAAATGAACCCGGCCTTTTCGGCGGCGTGCAAGCCCTACCTGGCGGCGCTCGGCCATCTCGGCCGACTGGATGAGGCCGCGCTGGTGCGCGAGCGGCTGCTGTCGATCGAGCCGAAATTCAGCGCTGCCCGTTTCCTCGAATTCACCCCGTTCGAGCGGCCCAAGGACCGCGCGCACTACGCCGCCGGGCTGCGTCTGGCAGGGCTGCCGGAGGCATAGGACAGCACCGTCGGTGACGGTGCGCCGGCGGACGGACCGGCCGAAACCATGCGCGTGGTCAGGCGGCCTCGTGCAGCTTCAGCACCGGGCGGATGAAGTGCAGCGCCGCTTCGAAACTGGCATGGCGACCCAGCACCTGACCGCGGATGCAGTCGGTGACGCGCCAGTTCATGCCTTCGGGCACGATCGTGTAGGCCGGATTGGGGTTCTCGCGCACCCAGACCACCACGGTGTCGGGGTCGGCCCGGCCCGGCGCGGCCTGGCAGACCGAGGCATCGCACAGGCCCATGCAGCGGCCCGCATCAAGCCAACGCTTCAGCACCGCCCGATGATGCGCCAGCAGCCGTTGCCGCAGCACGACCACGTTCGGGCCGGCGTAACCTTGCCTCGGTTTCGTCCGTCGATTGAGCATGGCAGGGGCCTCACGAACGCGTTACGTCTATTATCCACCCCTGGGTTGCCGAGCCAAGAAGACTCACGATTGTTCCGCCAACACCCGCCCGGGTGTTGCAAAAAAGACGCACCGTTGCAATAATATAATCACGCCACGGAACGAACCGGTCACGCGCACTTCGCCGGCCACAACATTCCCGGACTTATGGTTCGATAGCGAACTGTGATGGTGGGGACTCTTGTTCAGGGGCAAGGCATTCCCCGCCGCCGCCCGGCCCGCCCGGCCGGGCCGCCGCCATGCCCAGCGCGCGCAGCAACGCGCCCAGCCTGACCACATCCGCGGCCGGCAGCCCGGCCATGGCGCGGGCAATATCGGCGGCGTGACGCGGAAACAGCTCCTCGATCAGCGCCCGCCCGCGATCGGTCAGCTCCACCCGCACGGCGCGCCGGTCATGCGGGTCGCGCTCCCGGCGCACCAGTTCGCGCCGCGCCAGCTTGTCCACCACGTCGGTCATGTTGCCGGCACTGGTCAGCACCTTGCGGCCCAGCTCCCGATGCGTCATCGCGCCCTTGTGCAGCAGCGCCTCCAGCACGCCGAGCTGGGTCGGCGTCAGGCCGCAGGCGGCCAGCGCAGGCTCGACCCGGGCCAGCACCGCGCGGCTGGCGCGCATCAGCTTCACATAGGCGCGGACGGCCTGCTCGACCGCCGGGTCATCGACGCCGTACACGTCACCGGTTCATCAGCACGGGAAGATCGGCCTTCTCGAGTGCATGGCGTGTAACCCCTCCCATGATGAACTGGCGCAGGCGCGAATGCGAATAGGCCCCCATGCATAACATGTCGGCGGCGAAATCGTGCACCGCCTTCAGCAGCCCCGCGCCGACGTCGCGTTCGACCGGCCGGAAGGTGGCCAGTTCCGCCGCAATGCCGTGCAGCGCCAGGTAGTCGAGCAGCTCGGGCGCGCCGGGACCGCGGCGCTGGTACTCCTCGGACGACAGCACCCGCACCGCCCCCGCCTGCTCCAGCCAGGGCAGCGCCGCCGCCACCGCCGCGGCGGCATGGGCGGTTCCGTTCCAGGCCACGGCGATGCGCCGCCCGAGGCTGGCCGGCGCCTGCCGCGGCGCGATCAGCAGCGGCCGGCCGGAATCGAACAGCACCGCATGCAGTGCGTCGGAGGACGAGGCGTCCTGGTCCGCCTCGGGGTGCGGCACGATGGTGAGATCGGCCAGCCTGGCCTGCTGGGCGACCAGATCCGCCTCGCGGCCAGTGACGGCGGCGAAGCTGGCGGTGGCGCCGCCGACGCCGCCGCGGGCCTCCCGCACGGTCACGCCGTTTTCGGCCACGAAGCGATCGAACATGTCGCGCACCGCATGGGCGCGGGCGGTGCTTTCCCGGTCGGTGGCCGCCATCATGTCCTGGATCATGGTGCCGGTCAGGCCCTCGCCGGCCAGCGGGGCCACGTCGCGGCTGTCCATGCGCACGTGCAGCACGGTGACATGGGCATTCCAGATGCGGGCAACCATCAAGGCGGTGACCAGCGCCGCCTCACCGGCGGCGACGCCCGTCAGCGGCAGCAGCAGCTTGCGGATGGCCATCATCGATCTCCCCAGGCACGCGGCCGAGGCGTTTTCAGCGCCCGCCGCACCGCCGCCAGCGCCGCCGCCGCGTCGGTGGCATCCACCGCCAGCCAGTCACCGCCTGCCCTGGCGCCGGCGCGGCCAGCGGCACGGCGCAGCACCGCCACATCGGCATCCGAGGCATCACCGCTGCGGCCGGCCACGCGCGCTGCCAGCACGTCGAGCGGCGCCTCCAGCCAGGCGCCGAGAAAATGGGCCGTTCCGGCCGCCCGTGCAACGCAGGCGCGGTCGGCGGGGTCGAGGAAGGTGGCATCGGCGATGGCGGCGTGCCCGGCCGCCACCGTGTCGCCCGCCGCGCGGCAGAGTTCGGCCAGCACCGCGCGGCTGACCGGCTCGGCATAGGCGGAGTCCGGCAGGCGCTGCTCGGGGGCCACGCCATGCCGGCGCTTGCGAATCTCGTCGCTGCGCAGCACCAGGGCGCCGGGGGCGGCGCCGAGCGCGGGCGCCAGCGCGCGCGCCAGGGTGGACTTGCCGCTGCCCGGCAGCCCGCCCACCGCCACCACCACCGGCGGCGGCGGGTGCAGATAGGCCAGCGCCGCCGCCAGATAGCGCGCCGACTGCGCCCCCCGGCCGCGGCTGGCCTCGACATGGGCGCGCACCATGGCGCGCAGCGACAGAAACGGCGGCAGCCCGGCCACCAGGGCGGCATCGCCGGTGCGGGCGACATAGCGGTTCAGCAACCGGTTGGCGGCCGGCCGGCCGGCCCGCACGTCGAGATCCATCAGCAGGAAGGCGAGGTCATAGCCGAGGTCGATGGTGGCCATGTCCTCGTCGAACTCCAGCGCGTCGAACGGCACCGGCCGGCCCTGCCAGAGGCAGATGTTGCCGAGATGCAGGTCGCCATGGGCGCGGCGGACGAAGCCGCCGGCGCCCCGCGCGCCCAGCCAGGCCGCCCGGGCGGCCAGCGCGGCCAGCACCCCTGCCCGCCATTCCTGCACGCGCGGCTCCGGCAGGCCGGCGGCCAGCGCCGATTGGGCGTTGCCCTCGGCCACGCCGCGCATCGCCGCCGCCTGGTCCTTTGCCGCCGGGGGCAGGGCGGCATGCCAGGCGGCCACCGAATCGCCGAGCGCATCCAGCATGCCGGGCGCGAACCCGCCGGCGAGGCGGTGCTCCAGGAAATCCGCCGCCGGCACGCGGGCCATGCGCACCACCCAGTCCACCGGCTCGCCCGCGCCGCCCAGCGCGAGCGTCCCGTCCGGCCGGCGCACCACCGCCACCACGTCGCGATACAGGCCGGGCGCGGCGGCGCTGTTGAGGTCCAGTTCCCGCAACGCGGTGCGATGGCGCTCGGCGAGCGGCGAGAAATCGACGAACGGAAACCGCACCGCCTTGCGCAGCTTCCACACCGTGTCGGCGCCGAGGAAAACCGCGGAAATATGCGTCTCGACCGGCGGCGCACCGGCCAGCGCCCGCAGCAGCGCCGCAACCTCGGCCTGGGCGGCAGGAATGGCCACGCCTACGGATAGAGCTTGACGACGTCCCAGCCCTCGCCCGCGCGTGCAAACACGGTGCGGTCGTGCAGGCGGAACGGCATGTCCTGCCAGAACTCCAGCCGCGCCGGCACCACGCGAAAGCCGGTCCAGAACGGCGGGCGGGGAATCTGGTCGCCCAGATAGGTGGCCTCGTACTTGGCCACCCGCTTGAGCAGCGCGCCGCGCCCGGGCAACGGCCGCGACTGCTCCGAGGCCCAGGCGCCGATGCGCGACAGGCGGGCGCGGGAGGCATAATAGACGTCCGCCTCGGCATCCGAGACACGCTCCACCGCGCCCTCGATCCGCACCTGGCGGCGCAGGCTTTTCCAGTGGAACAGCAGGGCGGCATGCGGATTGGCGTTCAGCTCGCCGCCCTTGCGGCTTTCGGTGTTGGTGTAGAAGACGAAGCCGCGCGCATCCCACTCCTTCAGCAGCACCATGCGCACCGAGGGCCGCCCCTCCGGCGAGGCGGTGGCCAGCGCCATGGCGTTGGGATCGTTCGGCTCGGCCCGCTCGGCTTCGGCGAACCAGGTGCGGAACTGTGCGAACGGATCGGGCATGGCCGGCGGTTGCTCCTGCGTC
>CAIVPZ010000105.1 GCA_903907955.1 uncultured Acetobacteraceae bacterium
GACGGCCGGACAGCTTGGAACCGGATACGGATGGGGTGCTCATCGATCATGACCCCACTATAGGTAGCGGCGGCTGCGTTGAGAATCGCTCCAGCGCACCCCAACGGCCCCCGATTCGCCTATTTCTGGGCGTCGCCTTAGGCCGTGTACTGACAGTCCCGCCAATACCGTTTGTTTATCCTGATCATGTCTGACGGGGCACGGATCAGGCCGGCGCGACCGCCGCGATGACCGACGGGTATCCTCTCGATGACCGGTCGGCATTGGCCATTGACGCGGTACAACCGCTATGGTCACGCCGTCCGCGAACGAGCAGCCGGAGGTCGCAACCGAGATGTCACTGACACTCTACCACGCGGTCCTGATATACGCGTTGGCCGGCACGACGGTGGCGATTGCCTTCGTTCTCGTTGGCGTTGACCATGTCGATCCGGCCGCCCGCCGGGCCATTGCATTCCGCCCCTTGCTGCTGCCTGGGTCGGCCTTGTTATGGCCTTTGGTGCTGGCGCGCTGGATCGCAGCCGAACGCCAGCGCGCGCGAGGCGCATGATGCTTCGCCGCCATCGCACCGCGCATCGTTGGATCTGGGCCGTTCTGGCCACGCTGCTGCCGCTTGTCCTGCTTGGCGCGCTGGCGCTTCGCCGCAACGGGCCGCTCGAGGCGCCGTCGGTCCGTCTGTCGGAACCAGCCCGGTGAGCGCCGACTACAAGCCGGTCAGCTGGACGCGCAGCAAGGCCGTCTACGACAGCGTGATGCTGGTGGGAATTGTGCTCTACCTGCTGGCCTTCCTGTGGATCGGTCCGCGCCTGCAGAGCGTGACATTGCCGCCGGACGCGCCGACCATGGCGATGAAGGCATACGGAAGCTGCGCATTCCTGATGCTGACCCTGGTGCTGTGCATCGGTCCGCTGGCGCGCCTCGACACCCGGTTTCTGCCCTTGCTCTACAATCGGCGGCATCTCGGCGTCATGACATGCGCCGTCGCGGCGGGGCACCTGTTCGCCGTGCTCGATTGGCATTTCGCCTATAGCCCGACCCCGCCGCTGGCCGCGCTGCTGGGTGCCGACACCGCCTTCATCCCGTTCGGCATCTTCGCCTTTCTCGTGTTGCTGGCGATGGCCTGCACCAGTCATGATTTCTGGCTTGTCTTCCTCGGCCCGCCGGTCTGGAAGGCGTTGCACATGGCCGTCTACGCCGCCTACGCGGCGGTCGTGGTGCATATCGGCTTCGGCGCATTGCAGGACGCCCGCAACCCGACGCTCGCCATCGTCGTCATGCTGTGCACGGCGACGGTCTGCGCGCTGCATCTCGCCGCCGCGCGGCGCGAACATCGGCGCGACACATCCCTGGCCACGCCTGCACCCGAGCCGCCCTGGCTGGTCGCTGGCCGCGCCGACGACATCGCCGAGAACCGCGCGATCGTGGTCCGCCCCGCCGACGGCGAGGCCGTGGCGATTTTCCGCCACCAGGGCCGCCTGTCTGCGGTCAGTCATGTCTGCGCTCATCAGAACGGTCCGCTCGGCGAAGGGCGCGTGGTGGACGGCTGTATCACCTGCCCGTGGCACGGCTATCAGTACCGGCTCGAAGACGGAACATCGCCGCCGCCCTTCACCGAGCGCATCGCCACCTACCGGCTCCGCCTGGACGGGCGGCTGGTGCTGCTCGATCCGCGGCCGAACCCGCCCGGCACGCCCGTTCCGCCGCTGGAACTTCCAGCATGATCGGGACGGCATCATGAGCGATGACAATTTTTTTATCGGCTGGGCGCGGCGCGTACCTTCCGGCCTGGCCGGTTTTCTCGCCGGCGTCGCGTTCGGGCTGCCGGTCATGGCCGGCGTGCTCGCCCTGGCGCTGTCGGCCAGCATCGACGACCCTGGCGGCGGCGCCTTCGACTGGGACGCGGGGGAACAGACCTTGCGCGGCATCATCACGCCCCTGCCGTACCCGCTGCTGCATCTCGCCCCGTCCGTCCGCCATCCCGCCGGGCACACCGTGCTGTTGTCGGGGATCGGCAAGAACGGCGCCGATGTCGATGCGGCGCTGGCCGGCCGCATGGTGGAAGCGACCGGCGTGATGCTCAAGCGGGGCAGCATCGACATGATGCAGCTCGGCGACGATCCCGGCCTGCGGGCCGCCCCGGGAGAGGCGGCACTGCCCGCCCCGGTGCAACTCGGGCGTTGGCGCCTGGTCGGCGAAATCTGCGACGGCAAGTGCTGGACCGGGGCGATGCGGCCGGGCAGCGGCATTGCCCACCAGGCCTGTGCCGAGCTGTGCCTGGCCGGCGGCCTGCCGCCGGTGCTGGTGACCACCAGTCCGGTCGAAGGCTCGACCTTCCTGCTGCTGGCGGATGCCGATGGCGGCCCGATGCCGGCGGCGCTGCGGCCGTTGGTCGGGGCGCGGTTGGTGCTTGAGGGTGCGGTCGAACGGCGCGGCGACCTGCTCGTGCTGCGGCTCGCGCCCGCCGGGGTGCATCCGCTGTGACCGCGATCGCGCGCGTCGCCGCAGTGCTGCTGGTTTCGGCCGGATGCTGGGTGGTGTGGAGGCTCGGCGGGATGCTGCTGGCGCTCGCCGGCCTCGATGATCTGGACCTGATCGGTCGGATCGTCCTGATCTTCGCGTTCCTCACGCTGTGCGAAGGCGTGCTTGCGGGGGGCCGGTCCGTCTTGGACCGCTTGCATCGTTCTGGTCTGACATTCGAACTGCGAAAGCGAGGATGATGATGGCGCACGTGGCGGTCGCGAAGCTGGACGAGCTGCAAGATCGGGTGCCGGCCTACGCACTGGTCGGCGAGGTCGATCTGGTGGTCGTGCGCTGGGACGACAACGTCTCCGTCTTCTATGGGCGCTGCCTGCACCGCGGCGCGCTGCTGGCGGACGGGTGCGTGCGCGGCCGCAACCTGATCTGCGGCTTGCACGATTGGGATTACCGGCTCGAAAGTGGGGTCAGCGAGTACAACAACGCCGAGGTGCTGCCCCGCTTCACGGCGGTGATCCAGAACGGCGAGGTGCTGGTCGACGAAGCGGAGATCCGTGCCTGGGCCGAGCGACATCCCCAGCCCTATGACCGGTCGGCCTATCAGGGGCTCTATGCCGATCCGCACGGCACCGACGAGGAGCCTCACCTTGGCGAAATCCAGCGCCTGGCGCGCGACGGACTGCGCCGCACCGGCGCACATGGCCCGGTCGGCGCGATGGGCGTGCCCGGCCCCGACCTGCCGCGCTGGGACGACATCCAGTTCGTCACAGCGCAGTTGCACAAGCTGCCGTTGCTGGACGACGCCCCGGTCGCCACCGCGCTGATCGTCGGACCAAAGGCGGCGCGACCGTTGCGGCTGGACATCCCCTTGCTTGTCTCGGACATGAGCTTCGGCTCGCTGTCGGAGCCGGCCAAGATCGCGCTTGCCCGCGGCGCCGAGCGCGCCGGCACCGGCATCTGCTCGGGCGAGGGCGGCATGCTCCCGGAGGAGCAGGCCGAGAACACGCGCTACTTCTATCAACTCGCCTCCGCCCGGTTCGGTTTCGCGTGGGAGAAGGTGCTGAAGGCGCAGGCATTCCATTTCAAGGGCGGCCAGGCGGCCAAGACCGGCACCGGCGGACATCTCCCCGCCACCAAGGTGCGCGGCAAGATTGCGCAGGTCCGCGCTCTTCCCGAGGGCCAGGATGCGATCTCCCCTGCCCGCTTTCCCGATTGGAACAGCCTGGAGCCGATCCGCGACTTCGCCGCCGAGGTGCGCGCCCGCACCGGCGGCATCCCGGTCGGCTACAAGCTTTCGGCCCAGCATATCGAGAAGGATATCGACGCGGCGCTGGAGGTGGGCGTCGACTACATCATACTCGATGGCCGCGGCGGCGGCACCGGGGCGGCGCCGTTGTTGTTCCGCGACAACATCTCGGTGCCAACCATCCCGGCGCTGGCCCGCGCGCGCCGCCACCTCGACCGCACCGTCGGGCGCGACGTCACGCTGATCATCACCGGCGGGCTGCGTCGGCCCGCCGATTTCGCCAAGGCGCTGGCGCTGGGCGCGGACGGGGTTGCATTGTCGAATGCGGCGCTGCAGGCGATCGGCTGTCTCGGCATGCGCGCCTGCCATACCAACAAGTGTCCGGTAGGCATCGCGACGCAGGACCCTGGCCTGACCGCCCGTCTGGAAATCGAAAAGTCCGCCGTTAAACTCGCGACCTTTCTCGATGCCAGCGTCAGGTTGATGCAGTTGCTGGCGCGCGCCTGCGGTCACCACCGGTTGGGCGATTTCACCTCGGACGATCTGGTGACGTGGAACCAGTCGATGGCGAAACTCGCCGCCATTGCCTTCGCCGGCGACTCGCGATGAGGCGCTGCCGTGCCCTTCAGTCAGGCTGCGCCTGGGGAGAAAAACATGCGGTCTGAACGCTTCGACTTTCCCGGCGGGGCCGGGCACCGGCTCGCCGCCCGGCTCGACCTGCCCGACGGTGCGGCGCGCGCGCAGGCGTTGTTCGCCCATTGCTGTACCTGTGGCAAGGACGTCCATGCCTCCAGCCGGTTGTCGGCAGCGCTGGTAACCGGGGCAAAACCACGGGCGACGCGGCATTTGCCGCTTGCCCTGACGCGGTCGAGTACGATTCCCTCTGGCCATGTCACCACCCAAAGCCCCCTCCGATCTGTCGCGCGCCGAGCTGGAAGCCGAGGTCGCGGCGC
>CAIVPZ010000106.1 GCA_903907955.1 uncultured Acetobacteraceae bacterium
ACTTCGCCAGCGCCATGGCGGCGCGGGCGGTGGGGGGCCTGGCGCCTTGCAGGCGGACCATTTGTCGCTTGCGGGCTTCGGTGAACGAACTGGGCATGAGGGGAAACCTACCACGACGGATAAGACTTGATAATGCTCCTTCTCGCGCCTTATGGAGGGGCGTCACATTCGACCGGAAACCGGCCTGTGCCCTCGGATATTTGTTCCAAGATCAAGGAAGTATGATCGCAGGACGGTGCAGCCTGGGAAGGCGATGACTGTCCAAGGTGATGGGATTGCCGCTGCGAAACGGCGGGCATTACCGGAGCTACACGGTCTCCCGCCGCAGCATGAAGAAGAAGGGCTGTGCCATGTCCCGCATGTCCATCAGCCCAAGCAGCGTGTCGGCGTCGGCGGCGCGGAAGACGTCGTTGATCGGTAGCCGATCGTAGATCATCGTCGCGGTAACGATGCCGCGGAACTCGGTCATCCGCTGGAACTTGCCCGGATTGAGCCGGGTTCAGCCGACAAAAAATGGCGGAATTCTGCCGGCACCATTGCGGCACCGAGCGTATGCTGCACCTGCGTGCCCGGGGTTTTGCCCCGCTTACCGGCTTACGCTTAATTCGTTCATCAGCACCATTAAAGCGTTCAGCAGCGGCAGTTGACTCGGTTATTCGTTCAGCGGCTGAAGCATTTAACGGTGCATAGTGTCTGACCGCAATCTTTTTCAATCTTTTCAGCCTGTTGTCGGTAGGTGCGCTCAGCAAGGCCATTGAATTCGCTCGGCTTTATTCGTTCCGACTCCAGATTCCGCTATGCGCCGTCAGCGCAACTCTTTGATATCGCGCAAAAAGATTGCGGTCAGACTCATAGACCCTGGGGCATCCGTTCTCGTCGCCGATTCTCCGCGCCCTGTCTCAGTGATGTCGATCGGGCTCCTGAAGCGCCGATCGTGCAGCACGCGCACCTGACAGCGCTCTCCCTCGATCCCGTCCGGGCTCTGAATCGGCCTTGGCGCACAGGCGCAAGGTTGCGGCCACCGTGCTGAACGAATTAACGAGTCACCGGGGCCATCGTCAACCCTGATGAACGATTTAGCGAGTCACGCAAGCCATTGATCCGGCTCAACACCCGCTGAACGGTTTAGCCGTACGCTGACACTTATGGCGACTTCGCGGGTCCGCAACAAAGCGCGGGCGCGCGGGAAACCAAGCCGAGTGAGGATGGCCTCACCCTGTGGGAACCGGGGGAGCGCGGCGCGCCTGCTCGATGGCTCGCACCGCCGCCTGCGCATCGCGGACCTCGGCCATGACGCAATCGTAACGCCATCCCTCCAACTCAAGCACGAGAACCTCACGCGACGATCGCCGCAGGTCGAGGAAGACGCGCCGCCAAGGCCGACCCATTCTAAACGAGCCGACGGCCACCACTCCAGGAAGGCTCGTGCCCAGCGTGCGGAGATCGCCGAACCGGAACGTCGGCAGGCCCGGCGGGCCGACGCGGACGCCGCGAACATGGCCGGGCGGGATGTCGAGCGACCGCCGCAGCCCCAGGAAGGCAGACCATCCGAGCATATCGATGTGCAACCATCCGTCCGTCTTCGGCGACACTTCGATCACGCCGACGCCTCCCGTGCGCCCGAGAAGAATAAGTTTAGACCCACATCCACGCTCATGCACTGCATGTTTACGCTCTCCCCGGGGTGCATGACCTGCCGCGGTCGGTCGCGGGAGGCACAGGCGGCGAACGGGCCGAGTCTACCCTGCCGGTCCTTGCCGGGCCGCTACCGCTTTGCCGCCGGCGCCGGGTCCGGCAACGGATTTCATCCTGCAATCGGGCCGTCCAAATAAGGCGCCACGCCGACATATGGTCGGCTACTGGCGTACCGCTTGCGGTGTCGGACGCCACCAACCCACCAGCCGGCAACGGCCGGCGTGTGCCACCGCGACAAGCCAGCCCTGCTGCGCGGGAAAGCGGAACGTAAAGTTGTCGGTTCCCTGCCGCTTGACCTCGGTCAGGCGGCTTCGTCGTCATTGTCACCCTCCAATCCGGCGCCTCGCCAGCCGAAATTGGCCCCTATCCTTTCGATGTGCACTTGTGGGGTGTGGCCGTCTCGCCGATGCTGGGTGCCTGTACGGTCCGTCCGCTCAACGGATCGGCGGAGGTGGGGCCGTGGTATCGCGTAGCATGACAGGCGCTTCCAGCTCGACGGACGCCGGGCCGGCCCGGGCTGACGCGGCGGCAACCAGGCAGTCGGCCGCCTGCCGGCCCATTGCCGCCGCCGGCACATGCACCGTGGTCAGCGCCGGCGTCGCATGGGCGGCGAAATCGAGGTCGTCGAACCCGGTCAGCGAGAGTTCCGCAGGAACCCGAATTCCCATGCCAGCAGCTGCCGCCAGTGCGCCGAAGGCGAGATGGTCGTTGCCGCAGATGATCGCCGTCGGTGGCCGGGGCATCGACATGAACTCGATGAGGGTCGCACGTCCCGCGGCGACGCTGTAGGGACGTTCGACCCGGTATTCCTCCGGCCAGTCGATGCCGGCGCGGGCCAGTCCCTCGCGCACGCCGGCAACCCGTGCGGTGGCGCGGTCGTTCCCCGGGCTCGGCCCGGCGATCATGGCAATCCGCCGGTGGCCGATGTCGAGCAGATAGGACACCAGACGACGGGTGGCCGCCTGGTTGTCGAAGCCGATGCACGGCACGCCGGGCGGTGCGCCGGTAGTGGTCCAGGTGACCACCACGGGCACGCGCGCCGATGCCAGCAGGTGCCACACCGCCGCGGCATGGTCGGCACCAACCAGCATGACGCCATCCACCCCGCGTTCGAGCAACCCGCGCAGGTCGCGGGCCTCGCGGGCCGGATCATAGCCGCTGCTGGCGATCAGCAGCACGCGCCCATGCTCGTCGAGGCGCTGTTGCAGGGCGGCGATGCAGGTCGCGAAAATCGGGTTGTCCAGCGTCGGAACGATGGCGCCGACCGCGCCGCTCCTGCGGGATGCGAGCGCGCGGGCCGCCCCGTCGGCGAGATAGCCAAGCCGTTCCGCAGTTGCGATGACGTGCGCCCGCACCGCCGGCTTGACCTGGTCAGGCAGGTTGAGGCTGCGGCTGACAGTGGCGGCGGAAACGCCGGCGGCGCATGCTACGTCGTGGATCGTGATTTTTTTCATATTCGACCAGAATTGTAAGTGCTTTCAGGCGTTTTGTCACAGAAAATGGCCCCATCGAAAATTCCACTTTGACTCAGAGGGTAACTGGTGCTTCGATCATGAAAGCGCTTTCAAGCAGAGGGTCATCACGGTGCATACGGCCACGCAACAGGGCCAGACATCATCGACGACCAGCGAATCGCGGGCAATTCCACAGGCCGTGGTGCGGTTGGCGCGACAGCACCAGCGCGTGCTCGCTGGGGCTGTCAGCATGCTCGTGGTACTCGGCCTGTGGTGGACCCTCACCTCCGGCTGCGGGCTGATCGATCCCAATCGTTTCCCTGACCCGGCCGAGACCTGGGCGGCACTGCAGCAGATCCTGACCCCTGGCTACGCCGGTGGAACCCTGGTGCAGCAGGCATGGGCCAGCACACGGCTGGTGCTGCTGGGCTTCGCCGTCGCGGTGACGACCGGCGTGCCGCTGGGAGCCCTGATGGGACTGAGCCGGCGGGCCGAATCGCTGCTCAACCCGGCCTTTTTGCTGCTTCGTCCGATCCCGCCGCTGGCCTGGATTCCACTGGCCGTCGTCTGGCTCGGACTGGGCGACGGAGCGAAGATTCTTGTGATCTGGATCGCCGCTTTCGTGCCTTGTGTCATCAACACCTGGACCGGGGTGCGCGGTGCCGATCTGACGCTGGTCGCGGCCGCCCGCGTGCACGGCGCCGACCCCGTGCGGGTGTTGCTGGAAGTCATCCTGCCCGGCGCCCTGCCGATGATCTTCACCGGCTTGCGGCTGTCGTTGCAGGCCTGCTGGACGACGCTGGTGGCAGCCGAACTGGTCGGCACCTTGTATGGGCTGGGGCGCGTGCTCGACAGCGCGTACCGCGACGTCAACCCAGCGATGATCCTGGTTGCCATGGTGACGGTCGGCCTGCTCGGCGCGGCGACAACCCGTCTGATCGCCGCGCTGGAGCGGGGGCTGACGCCATGGCAGGTCTGAAGCGCCGTCCTGGACGGTACGAGTCGTGGGGGCTGTCGCTGCTTGGCCTCGGCCTGTTCCTGGGGGTGTGGCAAGTGCTGGCGGTCGGTATGACCGCCGGGCCGCAGGTGCTGCCGGCGCCGTTGGCCGTCATCGAAACCACCCGACACCTGCTGGTCGCCCCGTTCGCCGGCCATACCCTGCTGGGCCATCTGGCGGCGAGTTTGCAGCGCTTCGGTCTTGGGTTCGGTCTCGCCGCCCTGGTGGGGGTTCCGCTCGGCCTTGCCATGGGCCGCTTCGGGTGGCTCGACGATCTGGTCACGCCCTTGTTCGAGGCTTTGCGCTTCGTCGCACCGCTCGCCTGGGTTCCATTCGCTGTCTTGTGGTTCGGCACCGGCATCGGCGGGCCGGTGATGGTGATCTTTGCCGGTGCCTTTCCGCCCTGCCTCGTCAATGCCTATCGCGGGGCACGGCAGGTCGAGGCGCGCCTAGTCGAGGCGGCGCAGACCCTCGGCGCCGGGCCGCTGCGCATCATCGTGGAGGTGCTGCTGCCGGGGGCGCTGCCGGCGATCGTCGCCGGGCTGCGGGTGGCGGCCGGGCTGGCCTGGCAGTCGCTGATCGGCGCCGAACTGATCGTCGCCGGCGCCGGCCTCGGCTTCGTGATGGTGCAGGCCCAGAGCAGCCTGTCGCCGCAGATCGTCATGGCGGCGATGGCGGCGGTCGGCCTCGTCGGCATGCTCATCGACATCGCTTTGCGACGGGCCGAATGGGCGATCCGCCGGCAGTGGGACCAGCTCGCATGAAGGACATCCGCTTCGACGGGGTCGGCAAGACCTTCACGACCCGCGGCGGAGCCGCCTGCGTCGTCCTGCACGACATCGACCTCACCGTGCAGGCGCGGGAATTCGTCGCCGTGGTCGGGCCGTCGGGCAGTGGCAAGACCACGCTGCTGCGCATGGCGGCCGGGCTCGACCAGCCCAGTGCAGGCGAGGTTCGCGTCGGTGGCCGTCGCGTCACCGGGCCGGGGCCGGACCGCGCGGTGGTATTCCAGCACTTCGCGCTGTTTCCCTGGAAGACGGTGCGCCAGAACATCGCCTTCGGCCTGCGCTGCCAGGGCGCCTCGCGCGCGCGCCAGACGGTGGCGGTCGACCGCTACCTCGCCCTGATGGGCCTCGATGATGCCGCGGATCGCTACCCCAGCCAGCTTTCCGGCGGCATGCAGCAGCGGGTGGCGCTGGCACGTTCCTACGCCATCGAACCCGACGTGCTGCTGATGGACGAGCCGTTCGGCGCGCTCGACGCCCAGACCCGCACGGTGATGCAGGAAGAGCTGATCCGCCTGTCCCGCCAGGAGCCGCGCACCGTGCTGTTCATCACCCATGCGGTCGAGGAGGCGGTCTATCTGGCCGACCGCGTGGTGGTGCTGGCGCATGATCCCGGCCGGCTAAGGGAAATCGTCGATATCGGTCCGACCCGCGCAGCGGAAGCCTGGAACACGCGACCGATCCACGAGGTCATGGAGTTGCCGAGTTTCACCCATCTGCGAACCCGGCTTTGGCGCCTGCTGCGCGACCAGATCCGCCCCGGAAATTGACTCTGTGATTCGACCGGCGAAGACGCCGGTCATCAGCGAAAGGAAACCGAGCTTATGCTGCGATTGAAGGCATTACTGATGGCGTGCCTGCTTGGCGTCGCTCTGCCGGCCGCTGCGCAGACACCGATTAAGGTCAGCTATCAGCCGGCGTTGTTCTGGGCGCTGCCGTTCTACCTCGCGACCGTGCAGGGCTGGTGGAAGGAGATCGGACTCGCGCCGGAGTTCGCCACTTTCGCCGCGGGGGCGCCGCAGGTTGCCGCGGCGGCGGCGCGGGCGTGGGATGTCGGCGGCACCGGATCGGCGCCGGCCGTGCTGGGGGCGCAGCGTTTCGGCATCCTCACCATCGGTGTGACCAACGATGAATCGCAGGCCAACGCCCTGGTGGCACGCAGCAAGGACGCCGCGCGCATCCGCGCCAATCCGGCCAGCCTGCGCGGCCAGCAACTGCTGGTTACCACCAACAGCACCGGTGAATACGCGGCCTTTGCCTGCCTGCGGCACTGGGGGCTGCAGCCGCGTGACATGCTGGCGATGAACATGGGCCAGGCGCAGATCGTTTCCGCCTTTTCCTCGGGCAACGGCCTGCTGGCCGCCGTCTGGGCGCCGAACATCGCCACGCTGGAGGACCGTGCCGATTCGACGGTGGTGTGCTCGGGCAAGGAGGCCGGCGCCACTGTCCCGGGCGCGCTCGTGGTGCGGGCCGACTACGCGCGGGAAAATCCCGGCGCGGTCGCCGCGTTCCTGGCCGTCTATCTGCGCGGCATCACCTGGGAACACACGCATCGCGCCGAGACGCTCGACCTGATGCGCCGCTTCTACGCGGAGGGCGGCGTGACCCTTCCCGACCGTTTCCTCGCCCGCGAACTCGATACGCGACCGACCTTCACGCTCGAACAGCAACTGAAGCTGTTCGACCGCACCGGCGGGGCCGCGGTGGTGGACGGATGGTTCAGCCACCTCGGCGAATACCTGCACGACAGCGGCACGCTGACCCAAATCCCCGAGGCAGGCAGCTTCATCACCAGCGACTACCTGCGCCGGGTCGCGGCCGACCCGAAGCTGACCGCCTTCGCCTCCGGCCAATGACGCTGTCGCGCATCGCCACCCCAGGACGGCGGCAACAGGAGGCGAAACGATGACCGTGACCTGGCTCAAACGGGCCAGCAAGCCGGCCGCCGGCACCGAGGCGGCGGCGCAGGACGTCGCGGCCGGGATCATCGCCGCAATCGAGGCCGGCGGCGAGAAGGTGGCGCGCGACTATGCCCTCCGGCTCGACGGCTGGACCGGCGACATCGCTGTGACCGCCGGGCAGGTCGAAACGGTGGCGGCCACCATCGCCCCCTCCATCCGCGCCGACATCGATGCGGCGATCGCCAATGTCCGTCACTTCGCTGAGGCGCAGCGCGCCAGCGTGCAGGATTTCAGCGTCGAACTGGCGCCGGGTGTCGTCGCCGGCCAGCGCCTGGTGCCAGTGAACTGTGTCGGCGTCTATGTTCCGACCGGTCGCTATGCCCATATCGCCAGTGCCTATATGGGGATTTGCACCGCCAGGGCGGCCGGCGTGCGGCATGTCGTCGCCGGTTCGGCGCCGTATCGGGGCGGGCCGATCCATCCGCTGGTGCTGTATGCGATGCATCGCGCCGGGGCCGATACCATCCTCACCCTCGGCGGCGTCCAGGCGATCGCGGCGCTCGCCTTCGGCCTGTTCAGCGGGCACCGCGCGGACGTCATCGTCGGACCCGGCAACACATACGTCGCCGAAGCCAAGCGCCTGCTGTTCGGCCGGGTTGGCATCGATGTCCTTGCCGGCCCCTCCGAGGTCTGCATCATCGCCGACGGCACCGCCGATGCTGAGCTGGTCGCCGCCGACCTGGTCGGGCAGGCGGAACACGGGCCGGAAAGCCCGGCCTGGCTGATCGCGCTCGACCGTGATCTGGCCGAGGCCGTCATGGTCCGCGTCCCCGTTTTGATCGAGGCGCTGCCGCCGACTGCGCGGAATGCCGCCGGCGCCGCATGGCGCGATCATGGCGAGGTGGTGGTCTGCGACCACCGGGCGGAGGCGGTCGAGATCAGCGACGCCTATGCCAGCGAGCATCTGGAGATCCATTGCGCCGACCTGCCGTGGTGGCGCGACACCCTCGCCAATTACGGCAGCCTGTTCCTCGGCGAGGAAACCACCGTCGCCTTCGGCGACAAGTGCAGCGGTCCCAACCATGTGCTGCCGACCAGGGGGGCGGCGCGCTATTCGGCCGGATTGTCGGTGCACAAATTCCTGCGTCCGTTGACCTGGCAGCAGGCAACGCGCGCGGGTGCGGCGCATCTGGCCGGGATCACCGCGCGCATCTCGCGCCTGGAGGGCATGGAAGCGCATGCCCGCACCGCCGACCTGCGCCTGGAAAAATGGCTGCCGGGCCACAGCCTGCCGCTCGGTTGCCCGGTGACGGCTTGAAAACATCATCATGATCCCCGTGCTCGACCGCTTCCGGCTGGACGGGCACGTCGCGCTGGTGACCGGAGGCTCCTCCGGCATCGGCCGCGCCATCGCCAGCGCGCTGCACGCCGCCGGCGCCGCCGTCGTGCTGAACGCGCGCGGAAAAGCGGCGGTGGCGGCGGCGGTGGCGGAACTCGGGCCACGCGCGGCGATCTGCTGCGGCGACGTCGCCGACCGCGCCGGGCTGCCCGATCTCGCCGCACGCGCAGCGGACCCGTTCGGCCCGCCCGACATCGTGGTCCATGCGGCCGGCCTCAACCCGCGCCAGCCCTGGCACGACGTGACCGACACGGCCTGGGACGCCCAACTGGCGACGATGCTCGCCGCCCCGTTCTTTCTCTCGCGCGCGCTGGTGGCGGGGATGCGCGCGCGCGGCTGGGGACGGGTGCTGAACATTGCCTCGCTGCAGACGCACCGCGCCATGCCCGACTCAATTCCCTACGGCGCGGCGAAAGGCGGCATCGCCCAGCTCACGCGCGCCATGGCCGAGGCCTGGGGCAGCTTCGGCATCACCTGCAACGCGATTGCACCGGGGTTCTTTCCGACCGCGCTGACCGCGCCGGTGTTCGCCGACGCGGCCCGTGCCGGGCGCCTCGCCGCCGCGACCTGCCTGGGCCGGAACGGGCGGCTGGAGGATCTCCAGGGCGCCGCCGTGTTCCTGGCCTCGCCGGCGGCTGACTACGTCACCGGCCAGACCCTGTTCGTCGATGGAGGGTTCACCGCGCGATGAAGGCGCTGTTCTATCTTGGCCCCGACACGATGGCGCTGCGCGAGGCGGCCCCGCCGGTGCCGCACGCGGCGGCCGATACCGTGCTGCGGGTGCTGGCGGCGGGCATCTGCGGCAGCGATCTGCATGCCTATCACGGCCAAGATCCACGCCGCGTGCCGCCGCTGGTGCTGGGGCACGAGGCGATCTGCCGCACTGCCGACGGCAAGCGCGTGGTGGTGAACCCGTTGATCAGTTGCGGAAGCTGCGCCCGTTGCGCGGAAGGCCGCACCAATCTCTGCCCGGCACGCACCATGCTGGGCATGCACCTGCCCGGCTGCTTCGCCGAAATGGTCGCTGCGCCGGAGGTGAGCCTGATCGAGGTACCGCCCGGCACGAGTGACCTTGCCGCGGCGTTGACCGAGCCGGCTGCCTGTGCCCTGCACGGCCTGCAACTGGCCGGGCGGGCGCTGGTGCGGCCGATCGCCGAGGCCCGCGCGCTGGTCATCGGCGGCGGCGCGGTCGGGCTGCTGACGGCGCTTTATCTGCGCGCCTGGGGCCTGCGCGGCGTGCGGCTTGCCGAGACCAACCCCGGCCGGCGCGGCGTGGTGGAACGGGCCGGCGCGGCCGAAAGTTTCGATCCGCGCACGACGCCGGCCGCTTCCGGCCGGTTCGATCTGGTGGTCGACGCGGTGGGGGCGAGCGCCACGCGGCGGATGGCTTGCGACGCCGTGGCGCCCGGTGGCGCCATCCTGAATATCGGACTGCAGGATAACGACGGCGGCACCGACATCCGCCGTATCACGCTGCAGGAAATCACCCTTCTCGGCACCTACACCTACACAAGGGCCGATTTCGTGGCCGCCTTGTCGGCCCTGGCGGACGGCACGCTCGGTGACCTGTCCTGGGTCGAGGAGCGTCCGCTGGCGGATGGGGAAGCGGCTTTCGCCGAGCTTGCCGCCGGCCGCTCGCCGGCGCCGAAGATCGTGCTGCGGCCATGACCACTCCCCTGTCCTGGCGCGCCCGCACGGTGGAAACCTGGGTGCACGCTGTTCTGCGCCGCACCGGTCTGCCGGACGAGGATGCCGCCCTCGCCGCCGCCGCGCTGACCGATGCCGACCGCCGGGGCCTCGCCGGGCACGGACTTGCCCGACTTGCCGCCTATGTCGCGCGGCTTGAAGCCGGCGACATGAACCCCGTGCCACGGCTGCGCTGCGTCGAGGACGGGGGCGTGCTCTCGATCGACGCCGATCTGGGCCTGGGGCAGGTGGTCGGCATTCGCGCGATCGATGCCGCGCTGGCCCGGCTCGACGGCCGGGCGGCCCAGATTTTCCTGCTGCGCCGGGCCGGGCATCTGGGTGCGTTGGGGCACTATGTCCGTCGCGCCGCCGAGGCCGGAAAGGTCGCGCTGCTGGCGCAGGTGTCGCAGCCGGTCATGGCGCCACCGGGCGCCACCCGGGCGGCGATCGGCAACAATCCGGTCGCCTTCGCCGCGCCGATGCCGGACGGGCCGCCGCTGGTGGTCGATCTGTCGCTCAGCCTTGTGGCGCGCGGCAACGTGCTGCTGGCTGCCCGTGACGGGGCGCCGATCCCGCCCGGCTGGGCCATCGGCCGCGACGGAAGCCCCACCACCGACCCGGCCGAGGCGCTGCTGGGAGCGATGCTGCCAATGGGCGATTACAAAGGTCTCGCCCTGGCGATGATGGTCCAGGTCCTGGCCGGCAGCCTGACCGGCAGCACGCCGCGCACCGCCCCGGGCCAGGGTGCCGCCGCCGAGGTCGGTGCCTTCGGGATCGTCGCCGATCCCGCCCGGATCATCGGCCGGGCGGAATTCGATGCCCACATGGCCGACTGGACCGGCCACTATCTGGCCGCCACCGGCGCTCATGGCCGCATCCCCGGCCGGGCCGAACCCGCCGGCCGGATCACCCCGTCGGCCAACGTGCTGCCCGAACTGACCGCCCTGGGGGCCCGGTTCGGCCTTCCCTTTCCGACCGGAGCCGAGCGGGATGAAAGCTGACCCCGCGCCCCCGCTGTTGCGGGTCGAGGGCGTGACCCTGCAATACCGCACCAACGCCGAACTGGTCACCGCGACCTGGCGGGTCGATGTCGAGGCCGGTCGCGGCGAGCGGGTGGTGCTGCTCGGCCCCTCGGGCTGCGGCAAGTCAACTCTGCTGAAATGCGTCGGTGGCTTCATCGCCCCGGTCGAGGGGCGGGTCACGCTGAACGGGCACCCGGTCACCCGGCCTGGCCCCGATCGGATGATGGTGTTCCAGGAATTCGACCAGTTGCTGCCGTGGAAGACGGTGCGCGGCAACATCGAGTTCCCGTTGCGCCAGGCCCGGCGCGACCTGGCGGACGCGGTGGTGCGCGAACGGGCGCAACGGCTGATCGACAAGGTCGGCCTCGCACGGTTCGCCGACCATTACCCGCACCACTTGTCGGGGGGCATGAAACAGCGGGTTGCGATCGCCCGGGCGATGGCGATGGAGCCGGACATCCTGTTGATGGACGAACCCTTCGCCTCGCTCGATGCCCTGACCCGGCGGCGGATGCAGGAGGAATTGCTGTCCCTGTGGGCCGACACGAGGTTCACCCTGCTGTTCGTCACCCATTCGATCGAGGAGGCGATCATCGTCGGCAGCCGGATCGTGGTCCTGTCGCCGCATCCGGGACGCGTCCGGGCGGTGCTCGACGCCCGCACCGCCGCCGGCGAGGCGCTGGGAGAGGCCGCCGCGCGGACGCTCCACGACGAGATCAACGCGCTGCTGTTCGACCGGCTGTTCGAGGCCGGGAGCGGCATCTGATGAGTGGTCCCGACACCGCGCTGCCCGACACTGCGCTTGTGGTCGATCTGTGGCGTGGCGATGCCGGCGGCGGCGGCTTGGTCCGCTATCGTGTGCCGGTCGATCCCGGCCAGACCATCCTCGACGTGCTGACCTGGGTGCAGCGGCACGCCGAGCCCGGCCTCGCCTACCGATTTGCCTGCCGGGTGGGCATGTGCGGCTCCTGCGCGGTGATGGTCAACGGCGTACCCCGCTGGGCCTGCCGCACGCGGGCGATCCCGGTGGCGCGGCAGGGCCGGCTGGAGATCCGGCCGCTGCGCCATTTCCCGGTCATCCGCGACCTGGTGGTGGATTTCGAGGCGTTCTTCGCGCGCTGGCGCCGCGCCCTCGGCCGCTTCGCGCCCGCGTCCCCCCCGCCCGACGCGCTGGCGGTGATCGCCCCCGACGCTTCCGACCGGCAGCTGGTGGACGCGGCGATCGAATGCATCGGCTGCGGCATCTGCCTCGCGGCCTGCGACAGCGTCGGCGCCAACCCCGACTATCTCGGGCCGGCGGCGCTGAACCGGGCCTGGGCCGCGGTCAACGACCGCCGCGACGACACAATGGGCCATCTGCGCGCCGCCGCCCGGGACGGCGGCGTCCATGCCTGCCACGCCCAGGGAAGCTGCCGCCGGTTCTGCCCGGTCGGGCGCGATCCCGCCGGCGCCATAGTCGGGCTGAAGCGCCGCCTTCTCGTCGCCGCCTTGAAAGGGCGCCTATGACCGAATTCCGCCTTTTCCTGATCCAGCGGATCACCGCCGGACTCCTTCTGGTCATGGGAGTCGCTCACCTTGCGATCCTGCTTGCCGCGACGCAGGCACCGCTGTCGGCGGCGGCGATCCTTGCCCGGACCCACGCGAACCCCTTCTGGCCCGCCTTCTACGCCGTGTTCGCGATGACCGCCGCCACCCATGCTGCCCTCGGCCTGCGGGTGATCGCCCGTGAATGGCTGGGCTGGCGCGGCACCGCCTGGGGCATCGGCCTGTGGGCGGTGCTGGTGACGCTCGGGCTGCGCGCCGCCTGGATCATCGCCTGATGCGCGCCCCTTCGCTCGGCCATCGCGCCCATTTCGCCTGGTGGGGTGCCCTGCTGCGCCGCCTGTCGGGACTGGCGCTGGCGGTGTTCCTGCCGCTGCATTTCCTGGCGCTGGGACTGGCGGCCGATGCCGCCGCCCTCGACCCCTTCCTCGACTGGACCCGCGCCCCGCTGGTGCGGGCCTCGGAAATCGCCCTGGCCGCCGCCCTGGTGGTGCATCTGGTCAGCGGGGCGCATCTGCTGGTCCAGGAGCTGTGGCCATGGTGACGCCGTCGATCGAGACGACCACCGTCGATGTGCTGATCCTGGGGGCCGGCGGTGCCGGGCTGCTGGCGGCGCTGCATTGCCACGATGCCGCCCCGGACCTGTCGATCGCCATCGCGGTGAAGGGCCTGCTCGGCAAGTGCGGCTGCACCCGGATGGTGCAGGGCGGCTACAACGTCGCCGTCGACCCGGCGGATTCGGTCGAGCGCCACTTCCGCGACACCATCGAAGGCGGCCAGTGGCTCAACGACCAGGAACTGGCCTGGACCCTGGTCACCGGTGCGGTCGAGCGGGTGATGGAGCTGGAAAACCGCTGGGGCTGCTTTTTCGACCGCGCCGCCGACGGGCGGGTGCACCAGAAGGCGTTCGCGGGACAGAGCTTCGACCGCACCGTCCACAAGGGCAGCCTGACCGGCATTGAGATCATCAACCGCCTCGCCGAGCAGGTGCTGGCCCGGTCGATCCTCCGCCTGGAGGACCACCGCGCCCTCGACCTGCTGCCGGCGCGCGACGGCAACGGCATGGCGGGCGCCCTGCTGCTCGACATCCGCCGCGGGGTGTTCCGCCTGGTCCGCGCCGGGGCGGTGCTGCTGGCCACCGGCGGCGGGCCGTCGATGTACCGCTACCACACCCCCTCGGGCGACAAGAGCACCGACGGGCTGGCGATGGCGCTGCGGGCCGGGCTTTTCCTGCGCGACATGGAGATGGTGCAGTTCCACCCCACCGGGCTGGCGCTGGGGCCCGCTACGCGCGCCACCGGCACCATCATCGAGGAGGGGCTGCGCGGCGCCGGTGGCCACCTGCTGCGCGCCGACGGCGCGCGATTCATGACCGACTACGATCCCCGCGGCGAACGCGCCACCCGCGACATCGTCAGCCGCGCCATGGCCGGGGAGATGCGCCGGGGCAACACCGGGCCGCGCGGCGGGCTGTTCCTGTCGATGGCCCATCTCGACCCGGCGATGGTGCGGCGCGACTTCCGGGGCATGGTCGATCGCTGCGCCGATCTCGGCTTCGACCTGGTCGGCGGACTTGTGGAGGTCACCCCCACCGCCCACTACCTGATGGGCGGGGTGATGTTCCGCCCCGACGGCACCACCTCCATGCCCGGCCTTTACGCCGCCGGCGAGGACACCGGCGGGGTACACGGCGCCAACCGGTTGGGCGGCAACGGCGTCGCCAATTCAACGGTATTCGGCGGGCGGGCGGGCGACACCATCGCCCGCCACGCCGTCGCCGGCGCCGCACCGCCCGAGCCCGACCCGGCGGTGGTCGAGGCGGCGGTGACAGCTGCGATCCGCCCCCTCAGCCGTCCCGCCGGTGACCTCTATCACCACCGCGAGCGCCTGCTTGACCTGATGTGGGAGCAGGTAGGTATCATCCGCGACGGGGCGGGCCTCGCCGGGGCGCTGGCCGAACTGGAGGAAATCGGCGCCGGGATCGAGGCGACCGGAGTTGCCGGTGGCCCGCTCTACAACCCGACCTGGCAGGACCGGCTGAACCTGGGCAACCAGGTCCTGGTGGCCCGCGCCATCGCGACCGCGGCGCTGGCCCGCACCGACTCGCGCGGCGCCCATTACCGCGCCGACCACCCCGCGGCGGGGCCACTGGACGAGACCACCCATACCGTGGTCCGGTTGGAGGGGGACCGGCCGGTGGCCGGGCTGTGCCCGGTTGCCTTCCCGCGTCTTCGCCCACCGCCCCCCGGGTGCATCGGAGGTGCGGCATGATCGCCCTGGCCGACATCGAACGGACCGCGGTTGAACTGATGCACCGCGCCGCCATCGATCTCCCCGAGGATGTGCGCGACGGCATCGGCCACATGGCCGGGGCCACCACCGAGCCACTGTCGCGCTTCGTGCTGGAGGCGCTGGCGGAGAACTGGCGGGCGGCGGCGGAGGACCGCCGGCCGATATGCGCCGACACCGGCCTGCCGCGCTGGTACGTCAAGGCGGGCAACGAGGCGGCCATCGAAGGCGGCTTCGTCGGCCTCGCGCGGGCGCTGCGCCGCGCCACCGCCCGTGCCACCGCCGACATCCCGCTGCGGCCCAACCGGGTCCACCCGCTCACCCGCCACGATCGCGGTGACAATGTCGGCGTGCTGGCCCCCGAGATCGAGATCGGCTTCGAGCCGGTGGGCGACTGGCTCGACCTGATCGCCGTGCACAAGGGCGGGCTGTTCGGCAGTGACTGGCGGATGCTGTTCCCCGGCGACGGGCGCGACGGCATCAAGCGGTTCTTCCTCGACTGCCTGCTGCAGTCGGGACGGCGGGGGCTGGCCTGCCAGCCGGCGATCTTCGGCATCGGCATCGGCGGCTCGAAGGACACCTGCATGGCGATCGGCAAGCAGGCCGCCTGC
>CAIVPZ010000107.1 GCA_903907955.1 uncultured Acetobacteraceae bacterium
CGCGATCGGCGCGTAGACGAACAGCGACCACAGCACCATGAAGGCGCACAGCGCGGAGAATTTCAGCCGGTCGGCGAACGCGCCGGCGATCAGGGCCGGGGTGATGATGGCAAACGTCATCTGGAACATCATGAACACGGTTTCGGGGATCGTGTTCGTCACCGCGACGTCGGTGCCGGCGGCGAGCACGAACGGATCGTTCCAATGCTCGCCGATGCCGTTCAACAGCACGCGGGAGAAGTCGCCGAAATAGGGGGCAGTACTACCGGTGCCGGCGGTGAAGGCGATGCTGTAGCCGCCCACCATCCACACCACGGTGACGATGCAGGTGATGATGAACGACTGCATCATGGTGGCCAGCACGTTCTTCTTGCGCACCATGCCGGCATAGAACAGGGCCAGACCCGGCACGGTCATCAGCAGCACCAGGGCGGTGCTGGTCAGCATCCAGGCGGTGTCGCCGGAATCGATCTTCGGCGCCGCGTCATCGGCGAAGGCCGGAAAAGTACACAGCAGAACCGGTAGCGCCCAACAGGAGCGCCGCAGCAGCGTTTTCATGCGGGTGGTATCCCTGATTACAATGCGTCGAGGTTGGTTTCGCCGGTGCGGATACGCACCACCCGCCCAACATCCAGGACAAAAATCTTGCCGTCGCCGATCTTGTCGGTGCGGGCTGCCTTGGTGATGGCCTCCACCACCTGCTCAACCCGATCGGCCGGCACCACCACCTCGATCTTCACCTTGGGGATGAAGTTCACGTGGTATTCCGCACCGCGGTATATCTCGGTCTGTCCCTTCTGCCGGCCGAAACCCTTCACCTCGGACACGGTCAGCCCCTGCACGCCAAGCGGCGTGAGCGCCTCGCGTACGTCGTCGAGCTTGAAGGGCTTGATGATGGCTATGATCAGCTTCATGTCGGGCCCTGTTCCTGTACTCTCTACAATCGCGTGAAGGGCGCGGATGCACGCCCGTCCCTCGCGGTGACCACACGCCCTTATCAAGTTTCATGCCACGATCACAAGTGCGACAAAATGCGGGGGAGCCGGACCGGAGGGCACAACAATTGCCTCCTGTTTGTGCAGTTTTGGAACAAAAGTAACCGTTTTGTGCAGGCGCGAAGCAGTGATGCGCCCCTGCGCGCCTGGCGGGGCGTTGCCCCGCACCTCACCAGGGGCTTTGCCCCTGGACCCCACCAAGGGCCACAGGCCCCTGAAACCCATGAATTGAGGAGTTGGGCCATGGAAGCCACTGCCCCTATGGGATTCCTATGCCCTGACCCGCACGCCTGACTCGCTTTCCCATGCCACTGCAGCAATCTTGCAACACTGCGCGACAACCGCACGGAGCAGGCATGCCCGACATCATCTTCCTGGCCGCCGGACTGCTCTTCTTCGCCCTGTGCCTGGCCTACGCCGCGCTCTGCGATCAGCTTTGAGGTTTCCCGCCATGTTCCTGGATTATGTTCTGGGCAGCCTGGTAACCGCCATACTGCTCATCTACCTGGTCTGGGCGTTGCTGCGCCCGGAACGATTCTGAGGCGCCGCCATGACAATCAACGGGTGGATCCAGATCGCGCTGTTCGTCGCGATCATCATCGCCATCACCACCCCGGTCGGCGCCGTCCTGGCCGCCATTGCCGAGGGCCGGCACACTGTCCTTACGCCTGTGCTGGGTCCGGTCGAACGCGGCCTGTACCGGCTCGGCGGCATCGATCCGGCGCGCGAACAGAGCTGGATCGGTTACGCCGTCAGCATGCTGGCCTTCAAGCTGGCCGGTTTTATTCTTCTCTATGCAGTGCTGCGCCTGCATGGCTGGCTGCCCTTCAACCCGGCCGGCCAGCCCGCCGTGCCGCCCGATCTGTCGTTCAACACCGCGGTCAGCTTCCTCACCAATACCAACTGGCAGAGCTACGGCGGCGAGACGACGATGTCGTATTTCTCGCAGATGGCCGGTCTCACGGTGCAGAACTTTCTCTCCGCCGCCGCCGGAATTGCCATCGCCATGGCCTTCGTGCGCGGCTTCGCCCGGCGCTCGGCCGGCACGATCGGCAACTTCTGGGCCGATCTGGTGCGCATCACGCTGTATGTACTGCTGCCGTTTTCGCTGGTCATCGCGCTGGTATTCGTCTGGCAGGGCGTGCCGCAGACGCTCGGCCCATCCATCGATGCCACCACGCTGGAAGGCGCCGGACAGACCATCGCCCTCGGCCCGGTCGCCTCGCAGGAAGCGATCAAGCTGCTGGGCACCAATGGCGGCGGCTTCTTCAATGCCAACTCGGCGCACCCGTTCGAAAACCCGACGGCGCTGACCAACCTGATCCAGCTCGTCGCCATCTTCACCCTCGGCGCCGGGCTGACCGCGATGTTCGGTCGCATGGTCGGCGACCGGCGGCAGGGCTGGGCGGTGTTCACCGCCATGGGCCTGCTGTTCCTCGCCGGCGTGGCCATCGCCTACTGGTCGGAAGCCCAGGGCAACCCGCTGCTGACCGCGCTCGGCGTCGATCCGTCGCAGGGCAACATGGAAGGCAAGGAAGTCCGTTTCGGCGCGGCGCTGAGCGCGCTGTTCGCCACCGTCACCACCGATGCCTCCTGCGGCGCGGTGAACGCCATGCACGAGAGTTTCCTGCCGCTCGGCGGCGCGGTGCCGCTGGTCAACATGATGCTGGGCGAGATCATCTATGGCGGCGTCGGCTCCGGCCTGTACGGTTTCCTGCTGTTCGCCATCGTCGCCGTGTTCGTCGCCGGGCTGATGGTCGGGCGCACCCCGGAATATCTCGGCAAGAAGATCGAGGCGAAGGAGGTGAAGATGACCATGCTGGCCATCCTGTGCCTGCCGCTCGCCATGCTGGGCTTCACCGCGGTGGCGGTCGTGCTGCCCGGCCCGGTGGCGGCGATTTCCGCCAGCGGGCCGCACGGCTTCACCGAGGCGCTGTATGCCTATGTCTCGGGCGCCGCCAACAACGGCAGCGCCTTCGCCGGACTGTCGGCCAACACGCTTTGGTGGAACACCTCGCTCGGCTTCGACATGCTGATCGGGCGCTTCTTCGTCATCATCCCGGCGCTGGCCATCGCCGGGTCGCTGGCGGCGAAGAAAACCGTGCCGCCATCCTCCGGCACCTTCCCCACCGACGGACCGCTGTTCGTCCTCCTGGTCGCCGGCGTCATCCTGATCGTCGGCGGCCTGACCTTCTTCCCCGCCCTGGCGCTGGGCCCCATCGTCGAGCACCTCGCGATGGTCGCCGGCACGACCTGGTGAGGCCCCCATGACATCCGCCCCCCGCGGCAGCCGCACCGCCGCCAGCCTGCCCGACCCCGCGATCCTGCTTCCCGCGCTCGGCCAGGCAATCCGAAAACTCGACCCGCGCAGCCTGTGGCGCAACCCGGTAATGTTCGTCGTCGAGATCGTTTCCGTGCTCACCACCACCCTGCTGGTGCGCGACCTGCTGGCCGGGCGTCCGGGCATTGGTTTCGCGGTGCAGATCAATGTCTGGCTGTGGTTCACCGTGCTGTTCGCCAACTTCGCCGAGGCGGTGGCCGAGGGCCGCGGACACGCCCAGGCCGCCACCCTACGCCGCGCCCGCACCGAGACCCACGCGAAACTCCTGCTGCCCGGCGCGTCGGGCCGCCATGAACATACCGGGCGGTACGAACTGGTCCCCGCTCCCGGGTTGCGTCCGGGCGATATCGTGCTGGTCGAGGCCGGCGACATCATCCCCTCCGACGGCGAAGTCATCGAGGGGGTGGCCAGCGTGAACGAGGCGGCGATCACCGGCGAATCCGCCCCGGTGATCCGCGAGAGCGGCGGCGACCGCTCGGCGGTCACCGGCGGCACGCAGGTGCTGTCGGACTGGATCAGGGTGCGCATCACCGCCGCCCCCGGCAACACGTTTCTTGATCGCATGATCGCGCTGGTCGAGGGGGCGACGCGGCAGAAAACCCCGAACGAGATCGCGCTGAACATCCTGCTGGCCGGAATGACGCTGATCTTCGTGTTCGCCGTCGCCACCATCCCGGCTTTCGTCACCTATGCCGGCGGCGCGCTGTCCGTGCTGGTGCTGGTGGCGCTGTTCGTCACCCTGATCCCCACCACCATCGGCGCCCTGCTCTCGGCCATCGGCATCGCCGGCATGGACCGGCTGGTGCGCTTCAACGTGCTGGCCATGTCCGGCCGCGCCGTCGAAGCCGCCGGCGATGTGGACACCCTGCTGCTGGACAAGACCGGCACGATCACCCTGGGCAACCGGCAGGCCACCGCCTTCATGCCGCTCTCCGGCATCGACCCGCGCGACCTGGCCGATGCCGCGCAACTTGCCTCGCTGTCGGACGAGACGCCGGAGGGCCGCTCGATCGTGGTGCTGGCAAAGGACAAGTACGGGCTGCGCGGGCGGGACATGGCCGCGCTGCACCCGGAATTCGTGCCGTTCACCGCCCACACCCGCATGAGCGGCGTCGATGTGGAAGGGCGCAGCATCCGCAAGGGCGCGATCGATGCGCTGATCGCCCATGTGACGGCGCCGGCGGCGGCTGCGCGGCCGGTGGCGCAGTCCACCCTGCGCGAGTTGCGCAGCATCGCCGACCGCATCAGCAACGAAGGCGGCACGCCGCTGGCGGTTGCCGACGGGCAGGTTCTGCTCGGCGTGGTGCACCTGAAGGACATCATCAAGGGCGGCATCCGCGAGCGCTTCGCCGAGTTGCGCCGCATGGGCATCCGCACGGTGATGATCACCGGCGACAACCCGCTGACCGCCGCCGCCATCGCCGCCGAGGCGGGGGTGGACGACTTCCTCGCCCAGGCGACACCGGAAGCCAAGCTGGCGCTGATCCGCCGCGAGCAGGCGCAGGGCAAGCTGGTGGCGATGTGCGGCGACGGCACCAACGACGCGCCGGCGCTGGCGCAGGCCGATGTCGGCGTGGCGATGAACACCGGCACCATGGCCGCCCGCGAGGCCGGCAACATGGTGGACCTGGACAGCGATCCGACCAAGCTGATCGAGATCGTCGAGATCGGCAAGCAACTGCTGATGACCCGCGGCGCACTGACCACCTTCAGCATCGCCAACGACGTGGCCAAGTATTTCGCCATCCTCCCGGCGATGTTCCTGGCCTTCTACCCGCAGCTTGGGGCGCTCAACGTCATGCACCTGGCGACCCCGCAAAGCGCCATCCTGTCGGCCATCATCTTCAACGCGCTGATCATCGTGGCGCTGATCCCGCTGTCGCTGCGCGGCGTGCGCTACCGGCCGGTGGGGGCGGCGGCGCTGCTGCGGCGCAACCTGCTGGTCTATGGCGCCGGCGGCCTCGTTGCCCCGTTCGCCGGCATCAAGGCGGTCGACATGATCGTCAGCGCCCTCGGCCTGGCGTAGAATTACCCCGCGAGGAGGTCCGCCCATGCTGCGCGAAATCCGTCCCGCCGTCACCATCCTGCTGGCGCTGACCGTGCTCACCGGCGTGGCATATCCGTTGCTCGTCACCGGCATCGCGCAGGCGGTGTTTCCGCATCAGGCCAATGGCAGCCTGATCGAGCGCGATGGCCGCGTGATCGGCTCGGCGCTGCTCGGCCAGAACTTCTCCACCCCGCGCTACTTCCATGGCCGCCCGTCCGCGACCACCGATACCGACCCGAACGACGCCACGAAAACCATCCCGGCGCCGTACAACGCGGCCAACTCGTCCGGCTCCAACCTGGCGCCGACCGCCAGGGCGCTGGTCGATCGGGTGCAGATGGATGTCACGGCCCTGCGGCGGGAAGCCCCCGGCGCGCCGGTCCCGGCCGATCTGGTCACCACCTCGGCCAGCGGCCTCGACCCGGACATCTCGCCGGCGGCGGCCCTGCTGCAGGTCGGGCGCGTCGCGGCGGCGCGCGGCCTGCCGCAGGCGCGGGTGCGGGCGCTGGTGCAGCGATCCGTCGCGCAGCGCACCCTCGGCGTGCTGGGCGAACCGCGGGTCAACGTGCTGGCGCTGAACCTCGCGCTGGACGCGCTGCAATAGCTGACCCAGGCCATGCCGGACCACGACCGCCGCCCCTCGCCGGAAGCCCTGCTGAAGCAAGCCGCCCGCGAGTCCGGCCGCGGGCGGCTGAAGATTTTCCTCGGCGCCGCCCCCGGCGTGGGCAAGACCTACGAAATGCTCGCCAGCGCCCAGGCGCGCCGGCGCGAGGGGACCGACATCGTCGTCGGCATCGTCGAGACGCATGGCCGCGCCGAAACCGCCGCCCTGCTGGAAGGGCTGGAGGTGCTGCCCCGCCGCCGGCTCGACCACCGGGGAAACCCGCTGGAGGAGATGGATCTCGACGGCCTGCTCGCCCGCCGCCCGGCGCTCGCCCTGGTCGATGAACTCGCGCACAGCAACGCCCCGGGCAGCCGCCACCCGAAGCGCTACATGGACGTGGACGAATTGCTGGAAGCCGGCATCGATGTCTGGACCACGCTGAACATCCAGCACGTCGAAAGCCTCAACGACGTGGTCGCCCGCATCACCCGCATCCGCGTGCGCGAGACGGTGCCGGACGGCGTGCTCGACCGCGCCGATGAAATCGAGGTGGTGGACCTCACCCCCGACGACCTGATGCAGCGGCTGCGCGAGGGCCGCGTATATGTGCCGCACACCGCGGCGCGGGCGCTGGAGCATTATTTCTCCCCGGGCAACCTGACCGCGCTGCGCGAACTGGCGCTGCAGCGCACCGCGCAGCTCGTGGACGCGCAACTGCTCGACCACATGCGGGCGCATGCCATCAGCGGCCCGTGGCCGGCCGGCGAGCGCGTGCTGGTGGCGGTCGGCGGAACCGGCGGCGGGGCGGCGCTGGTGCGCTACGGCCGCCGCGTCGCCGAGCGGCTGCGCGCGCCCTGGACGGTGCTGCATGTCGAAACCGCCGCCCGCGCCGAATTGTCCGAAGCCTCCCGCACCGGCATCGCCGACACGCTGCGCCTGGCCGAGCGGCTGGGCGCCGAGGCGGTGACCATCCCCGGCCGCGACGTGCCGGGCGACATCTTGGCCTATGCCCGCGAGCGCAATTTTTCCCACCTGATGATCGGCAGGCCGGTGCGGGCCGGTCCGTTCGCATGGCTGCGCGGCAGCGTCACCACCGCGCTGATCACGCGCGCCGGCGACATTCCGGTGCATGTGGTCGGCAGCAGCGCCCACCAGGCGGCGCGCGCGGCGGCCCCGCCGGCGGGGCGGGAAGTGTCGGCCTGGCCGTATGTCGCCAGCACCGGCATCGTGGCCGCCGCCGTGCTGATTGGGTTCGGGTTGCAGCTTGTGCTGACGGTCGGCAACATTTCGATGCTGTTCCTCACCGCGGTGCTGGTCGCGGCCGCCACCTTCGGCCTGTTGCCGTCGCTGTATGCCTGCCTGGTCAGCCTGCTGGCCTACAACTTCTTCTTCCTGCCGCCGCTGTACACCTTCACCATCGCCGACCCCGAGAACGTGGTCGCGCTGGTCTTCTTCCTGATCGCCGCCCTGATCGCCAGCAACCTTGCCGCCGGCATGCGCGCCCAGGCGCTGGCGGCGCGCGGCCGGGCGGGCACCACCGAGGAGCTTTACCGTTTCAGCCGCAAGCTGGCCGGCATCCTCGACATGGACGACCTGCTCTGGGCCACCGCCTACCAGGTCGCGACCATGCTGAAGCTGCGCGTGGTGCTGCTGCTGCCGGAGGAGGATCGCGACGGCGGGCGCGGCGGCGGCGGCATCGCCGTGCGGGCCGGCTACCCGCCCGAGGACGCGCTCGACCCGGCCGACCTGGCCGCCGCCATGTGGTGCTGGAAGAACAACCGCGAGGCCGGGCGCGGCGCCGACACGCTGCCCGGCGCGCCCCGCCTGTTCCTGCCGCTGCGCACCGCCAGCGGCCCGGTCGGCGTGCTCGGCATCGACCGCGAGGGCGCCAAGCCCGACGCCATCCGCCCCCTGCTCGCCCCCGACCAGCGCCGCCTGCTCGACGCGCTGGCCGATCAGGCGGCGGTGGCGATCGAACGGATCAACCTCGCCGCCGACGTGGACCGCTCCCGCCTGCTGGCCGAAACCCAGCGGCTGCGCGCGCTGCTGCTGACCTCGATCGCGCACGACCTGCGCACCCCGCTCGCCGCCATCCTCGGCGCCGCGACCGGGCTGGAAAGCTGCCACGCGCTGCTCGACGAGGCCGGGCGGCGCGACCTGCTCGCCACCATCCGTGACGAGGCCGAGCGGCTGAACCGCTTCGTCGGCAACCTGCTGGACATGACCCGGCTGGAATCCGGGGCGCTGGCGCCGCGCATGGAAGCGGCTGATCTCGGCGAGATGGTGGGCGCGGCGCTGGCCCGCGCCGGCCGCGTGCTGGCCGACCACCGGGTGGAGATGGACCTCGCCCCCGACCTGCCGCTGCTGAAGATCGACCCGGTGCTGTTCGAGCAGGTGCTGTTCAACCTGCTCGACAACGCGGCGAAATACGCCCCCGAGGGCAGCGCCGTGCTGCTGCGCGCCTGGCACGAAAAGCCGCCCGGACGGACCGGCCACGGCATGGACGGGCTGGTGCGGCTGCAGGTGATCGACGAAGGACCGGGACTGCCGGAGGACGCGCTCGAACGGGTGTTCGACAAGTTCCGCCGCATTCCCGGCGGCGACCGCCAGCGCGCCGGCACCGGCCTCGGGCTGGCGATCTGCCGCGGCTTCGTCGAGGCGATGGGCGGCAGCGTGGCCGCCGCCAACCGGCGCGACCGCTCCGGCGCGGTGTTCACCGTGACCCTGCCGGCCCGCCCCGCCGACGCGGAGCCCGCGGCGTGACCGGGCAGAGCGTGCTGATCGTCGATGACGAGCCGGCCATCCGGCGCCTGCTGCGCACCAGTCTCGGCGCCCAGGGCTACCGCACGCTGGAAGCCGCCACCGCCGCCGAGGCGCTGGCCCGCATCGCCGCCGACCGGCCGGATGTGGTCATCCTCGACCTCGGCCTGCCCGACCGCGACGGGCTGGAGGTGATCCGCGCCGTGCGCACCGGCAACGCCGTGCCGATCGTCGTGCTCACCTCGCGCGAGTCGGCCGCCTGTGGGGCGCCGGGGGCGACGTGCAGCAATTGCGGGTGTATGTGCCGCAGATCCGCCAGAAGATCGGGCAGACCCGGAACGGCCGCGCCATATCCTCACCGAAACCGGGGTCGGCTGCCGCCTCGCCGAGCAGGAGACGCCGCCATGACGCTCGCCGCAATGGCGCTCGACGCGCTGATCCCGCCGGGCCACGTGCTCGACCGGCTGCGCGCGCCCGACAAGACCGCGCTGCTGAACGCGCTGGCGCGGGCGGCCGGTGAGTCGCTCGGCCTGCCGCCGGCCGGGATCGCCGCCGCGCTGGCCGCGCGCGAGGCGCTCGGCTCGACCGGCATCGGCGGCGGCATCGCGGTGCCGCATGCCAGGATCGCCGCGCTGTCCGCCCCGGCCGGGTTTCTCGCCCGGCTGGACCGCCCGGTTGCTTTCGACGCGGTGGACGGGCGGCCGGTTGACCTGGTGTTCCTGTTGCTCAGCCCGGCGACGGATGCGGACCATCTGCGCGCGCTCGCCGCGGTGTCGCGACGGTTGCGCCGGCCGGAGGTGGCCGAAGCCATGCGCACCGCCCCCCCTGCCGCCTTGCGCGCGGCCCTGCTGGGAGCCTGACGATGGACCCGTTCCGCCAGTTGCAGGTGCTCAGCCTGCTGACCCTGGCGCTGCTGATCGCGCCGGCGGTGATGCCGCCGCTGCGCCGCTACGGCGGCCGCCTGCGCTTCGCGGCGTTGGTACTGTATCTTGTCGGCGGCCTGGCCGTCTTTGCCAAATGGCAGCTCGGCGGCTGAATTGCATGCAGGCGCAACGAAAACGCACCCGTACTGCCTGCCGCCGCGAGATCCACCCTTCCCGCTGCGCCGCGGCGGCGAACAGGCCCGCCAGCAGGGTCGCCAGTACTGCGTTTCGCATTCGTGTTCCCCTCCCGGTTCCGGGCGTGCAGCCGCATCCGGACCGCTCACGCCTTCGTGCACATGGCAAGAAGTTCATCCCTTGGCAGGGGTTTCGGCAACCGCCGGTTGCCGCGCGGCTTCGGCGGCGACGCGGCGAAACCACCGTGCTAACCGATACCCAGCCCGACACGCCCACGGAGACCGCGGCATGACCCGCCACCTGATCACCCTGAATTCCGGCTCGTCGTCGATCAAGTTCTCGCTCTACGAGGCCGATGGCGGGCTGAACGCGCTCGCCATCGGGGTGATCGAAATGGTCGGCCCCGGCGGGCGGCTGGTGGTGCGCGACGGTGCCGGCACCGTCACCCACGAGGAACACTGGGACGAACCGCTCGGCCCGTCCTTCCACACCTGCGCCTTCCAGCGCGTGCTCGCCTGGCGGCAGCGCGCCTTCCCCGACATCAACGTCGTCGCCGCCGGCCATCGGGTGGTGCATGGCGGGGCGCGATTCCGCGAGTCGGTCATCATCTCCGACGCGGTGGTGGAGGAGCTGAAAACCTTCATCCCGCTGGCGCCGCTGCACCAGCCGCACAACCTTGCCGGCATCCGCGGCGCGCGCGAAGCCTGGCCGCACGTGACCCAGGTGGCCTGCTTCGACACCGCCTTCCATTTCGGCCACGCCTTCGTGCACCAGACCTACGCCCTGCCCCGCACCCTGTTCGACGAGGGCGTGCGCCGCTACGGCTTCCACGGCCTGTCCTACGAATACGTCGTCCGCCGCCTGCGCGAGATCGCCCCGCAGCACGCCGAGGGGCGGCTGATCGCCGCCCATCTGGGCAACGGGGCATCGATGTGCGCCATCCGCGGCGGCCGCTCGATCTCCAGCACCATGGGATTCTCGGCGGTCGAAGGCCTGCCGATGGGCACCCGCACCGGCTCGCTCGATCCCGCCGTGGTGCTGTACCTGATCCAGCAGAAGGGCCTGGAGCCGCAGGCGGTGGCCGACATCCTCTACCGCCAGTCCGGACTGCGCGGCATCTCCGGCTTCTCGCAGGACATGCGTGAACTGCTGGCCTCGCCGCGGCCGGAAGCGACCCAGGCGGTGGAGTATTTCGTCGCCCGCATCCGCCACGAGACCGGCGCGCTGGCGGCCGACCTGAAGGGCGTGGACACGCTGACCTTCTCCGGCGGCATCGGCGAACACGCCTGGCAGGTGCGCGAACGGGTGCTGGAAGGGCTGGAATGGCTGGGCGTGTCGCTGGACCGCGCCGCCAACCGGGCCGGGGCGGCGGTGATCTCGGCGGCGCAGTCGCGGGTGAAGGTGTTCATCGTGCCGACCGATGAGGAGGGCATGATCGCGCGGCATACGCTTGATCTGCTGGATCGGATGGGGGCATTGCAGGCGTGAGCAAGCAAGGCCAGGGCGCTGCCCTGGACCCGCCAAGGGGCAGTGGCCCCTTGGAACCCATTCGTTAAGTCTGGAGAAGCTATGACTGACCTTATCTGCGCCAGCCCCGAAGCAATCGGCCTGTCCGCTGAACGGCTGGCACGCATCGAGAGCTGGGCGCAGCGCCTGGTGGACGACGGCAAGCTGCCCGGCCTGATCACGCTGGTGACGCGCTGCGACCAGATCGCCCACCTGCATGTGTGCGGCCAGGCCGACATCGCCCGTGACGTGCCGCTCGCCGTCGACACCATCTTCCGCATCTATTCGATGACCAAGCCACTGACCACCGTGGCGGCGATGATGCTGTACGAGGAAGGGCACTTCCAGCTCGACGACCCGATCGCGCGCTTCCTGCCCGGCTTCGCCAGCATGCGCGTCTATACCGGCTGCGCCCGCGGCAAGTTCGACACCGCACCGTCCGAGCGCGACATCACCTTCCGCGACCTGATGACGCACACGGCCGGGTTCACCTACGGGTTCATGGAGGCGCATCCGGTCGACGCCGTCTACCGGACCAACGGCATCGACTTCCAGACTTCCGAGGCGACGCTGGGCGAAGTGGTGGAACGCCTCGCGGCGGTGCCGCTGATCGCGCAGCCCGGCCGCGCGTGGAACTATTCGGTTGCCACCGACGTGCTGGGCCATCTGGTGGCGGTGATTTCCGGGCAGAGCTTCGAATCGTTTCTCCAGGACCGCGTGCTCGGCCCGCTCGGCATGACCGATACCGGGTTCCATGTGCCGGCCAATAAGCTCTCCCGCTTCGCCGCCAATTACGGGCGCGGCGCCGATGGCGGGCTGGTGCTGATCGACGATCCCGAAACGAGCATTTTCGCCACCCAACGGCCGATTGCCTCCGGCGGCGGCGGGCTGTGCTCGACGGCGCTCGATTATCTGCAGTTCTGCCGGATGATGCTGAACAACGGCGAACTGGACGGCGTGCGCCTCCTGGGCCGCAAGACGGTGGAACTGATGACCACCAACCACCTCGGCAGCGACATGGCCGATCTCGGCACACCGCGGTTTTCGGAATCGAGCTACACCGGCATCGGGTTCGGCCTGGGCTTTTCGGTGATGCTCGACCCGGCAAAGGCGCAGATCATCGGCACGCCGGGGGAATACGCCTGGGGCGGCGCGGCGAGCACGTCGTTCTGGATCGATCCGGCGGAGCAGATGATCGTGATCATGCTGACGCAGTTGACGCCGTCTTCGGCCTATCCGATCCGCCGGGAGTTGCGGGTGCTGAGCTATGCGGCGGTCGTGGAGTGATGAACGGGCTGGCTGGATGGCCGCTTCAGCCAGCAACTTCAGGGGGGGCGGGCGGCGATGCTGGCAGATGCGCATCTGCGCCCGGGGCTGGGCTGTCGGAACGCGGCGGCGGCACTTGACCCCAGCCGGCTCCAGGGCGGATCCCTGGCCTTGCTTCCTTATGATTGCCGCAACGGCAAATCCTCGCGGGACGTTTCCATCCCGCCCAGCCCTGTCGAGCAATTGCCAACAACCGTGCCGCCGGCGATGCGCAGGTTCCGGGCACGGAAACGACCGGCGCGCTGCCCGCCGTTTCGCCGCGTCCGGTCAGGGCGGTTCAGCCTGCCAGGCTGATGCCGCCGAAGAACCCTGAATTCGCCGAATGGCTGGTGACAGTCAAACTGGCCTGCACGTCGAGCGTCTTGCCTGAACCGGCCAGACCGGCGATCGATCCGAGATCGACGGTATGGCCATTGAAATATTTGACAGCATCGGCAACGTTATTGAAGGTCTGGGGTGGCAGAAGTGTGTCTTCCTTGCCGTTGACTTTGATATCAAGCGTGATCCCCGTCACGCCGCTCCCGGTGAGGCTGGTTCCGTTGGTGAACCCGATCACCAGATCTTGCGTCAGATCAGTCTTGTTCACCGCCAGCTGGATATCGAATGTGCTGGTGGCGGTTTGCGACCCGATGCCGCCCTGCGAATAGGCGCCGCCCAGTTCCCCCAGGCCGAAGATGCCCGGGCCAACCGCCGGGCCGGTGGGTGCGCCGTCGATCACGGCGACACCCTGTCCGCTGGCAATGAACGCCGGCAGCGCGGTACCGATCAAGGTCTCGGCAGTCACTGTGGTCATACCCGAAATGCTGTTCGTGGTATCGGCAGTGACACTGATCACGTGAAGTCCAGAAACCGCAGCCGTGGCGTGAGCATGCACACTTCCACTGTAGCCAAATCCAGATGACCTGGAGAGTTGACTGCTCGAAGTTCCGGTGCCGCTGAATGCCATGATTGCCTCCTGAGTGATTTATATTGACTATTGCCGAATTCATAGGCATAATCAGCGTTACTGTTGGCAAGTCGCGGCTGCAACGTGATGGGCCATATCCATTTCGTAACATAAGCAACCACAAGCTGTCAACTTGCCCGCGGACGACGGCCCCCCGTGGCGGTGCCGGCGACAAAGCCCCTGGCCAGCCTGCCCCGATTGACGTGCGTCAACGACCACGCCGACCGGCGGGCGCATGTGCGGGCCATGGCCACCAACCAGCCCACGGATCGAACCCGCCGCAGCCTGTTGCGCAGCGTCGCCGCGCCGGGGGCGGCGCTACCGCGTCCCGCGGTCACCGCCGACGGGCCGCGCCGGGGCATGGCGATCGACCTTGCGCGCTGCACCGGCTGCGAAGCCTGCGCGATCACCTGCGCGCAGGAAAACGGCACCGACCCGGCCGCGCCGCGCATGGTGGTGGCGATCCATGAAATCGAGCGGGACGGCGGGCCGCGCATCGCGCTGTTGCCGCGCCTGTGCCAGCACTGCGCCGAGGCACCCTGCATCACCGCCTGCCCGGTGGGCGCCAGCCGGCGGCGGCGCGATGGCATTGTGCAGGTGGATGCCGCAATCTGCATCGGCTGCGGCGATTGCGTGCGGGCCTGTCCGTATGCGGCGCGGGCGCTCGATCCGCGCTCCGGCATCGCCGATGCCTGCGATTTCTGCGCCCACCGGGTGGATGCGGGGCTGCTGCCGGCCTGCGTCGAAGTATGTCCCGGCGGCGCGCTGGTGTTCGGCAATCTGAACGACCCGGTGAGTGCGGCCAACCGGCTGCTCGCGGCCCGGCCGGCGCAGGTGCTGCGGCCGGAGGCGAATACGGCGCCGCTGGTTTTTTATGTTGGCCTCGGCACGGAAGGTTGAACCCAATGCCCGTCCCCCTGCTTGACCTTATCCACCCTTCCGCCTGGACGCCTTGGTCGGCGGCGGTTTCGTTCCTCGTCGGGCTGTCGGTGGGCGGGTTCGTCATCGCCCTGCCCGGGCGGGGATTCGGGGTGCCGAGCTGGCAGCGGGCGTCGCGGCTGGGGCTGCTGCTGGCGCTGGCGGCCGGGTTCGCGGCGCCACCCTGCATGCTGGCGGCGCTGGCCCGGCCGGACCGGGTGGGGCTGCTCTATTCGCGGCCGGACGGGTCGTCGTGGCTGGGCACCGGCGCGGTGCTGGTGCCCTGCTATCTGGCCGCGCTGGTGATGTTCGCCTGGACCTCGATGCGGCGGGAACTGGCGGCGGCGGAGGGCAATGGCTGGCTGGCGCGGCTGCACCGGGGGGCGGCGCTGGGCGGCGGCAGCGCGGTGGCGCTGCGCCAGGTGGCGATGCTGGCCGGCATCGGGCTGGCGGTCGGCGTGATGCTGGCCACCGGCGCGGAATTGCAACCGGCCTGGAACAGCGCCCTGCTGCCGTGGCACCTGACGGTGACGGCGCTGGCCGCTTCGCTGGGGGCGGTGCTGGTGCTCGACCGTGTTGTGGCGGGCGGGCGCGATGCCGCCACGACGGAAATGCTGGGCCGGATTGCCGCCGGGGTGCTGGTGCTGGGGATGCTGCTGGGCAGGGAATCCTGGGGATCGCCGGCGATGGCCGCCGCGGGATGGTCCCTGGTGGTGGCGCTGGTCTGGGGGGACCGCCTGGGGTGGCTGGTGGGTCTGCTCGCCCTGGCGGCAGCCTGGGTGGTGCGGTGGAATTTCGTCACCGCGGGCGCTGACTGGGACGGCGGCCGGCTGCTGCTGGCGCCGGCCGGCATGGCGGGGCTGCTGGTGGTGTTGCTGGTGACGATCGCGGCGCTGGCGCCGGTGATGGGGCCGCGCCGCGCCGGGGACGCATAGGCATGGCGTCGCGCCGCCTGGTGCTGGCAGCGGGTGCGGCCGGGGCCGGGCTGGCCGCCGCGGCCGGGTTGCGGGAGACCGGTTTGCGCGTCGCCGGGGGTGCCGGGGCGCCGCCGCGCGCCCTGGCGCCGGAAGCCTCGGTCGATCCGGCAACCGGCGCGGTGGTGGCCAATCCCCGGCAGTTCATGGCCCATGTGGCCTGCGCCGGCTGTGATTTTCACTGCGGCGCCCGGCTGCGGGTGGACCGCCTGACCGGGCAGGTGCTGCGCATCACCGGCAATCCCTATCATCCGCTGTCGGCCGCCCCTCCTTTGCCCGCCGCGGCCCCCTTGCGCGAGGCGATCGCGGCATTGTCCGGCCGGCGGGAAAGCGGGCTGGCGCAGCGGGCGACGGTGTGCCCCCGCGGCGCGGTGCTGCCGCCGGCGCAGGATGACCCGGGGCGGCTGCGCGCGCCGCTGAAGCGGGTCGGCGCGCGCGGCGGCGGACAGTGGCAGCCGATTCCGTTCGAGCAGCTCGTGCGCGAGGTGGTGGACGGCGGCGACCTGTTCGGCGAGGGGCAGGTGGCGGGGCTGCGGGCGCTGCGGGGCGTCGGGCCGGTGCTGCTGGTTGCCGGGCGCGAGAACGGACGGACCGGGTTTGCGCGCGCTGTTGTTCGTGCCTTTGGCAACACCGCGCTCAGCGTGCGGCAGGTGCCGCTGCCGCGGCCAGACCTGCGTGAGGCCGCGTTTGTGATGGTGTTCGGCAGCACGCTGCCCGACCAGTTGCCCGGCCGGCAGATCGCCGAGCGGCGCGCGGCCGGGAAGATTGTCACCGTGCTGGTCGATGCGGTGCTCGGCCCGGCGGACAATCTCGCGGCAGGCGCCGCGTCGCGCTGGCTGCCGATCCGGCCCGGCACCGAGGGCGTGCTGGCGCGGGCGATGCTCCGGCGGATCGGCGGCGGGCCGGCGGCGGCGGAGGACGCAGCGGCGATCTGCGGCGTGGCGGAGGCGGACATCGCGGCGCTGGCAAGCGAATTCGCCGGGCATGGCGTGCGGGCTGCCTGTGTCGCTGCCGGGCCGCTCGATGCCGAGGCCACCGTCGCGCTGCACGCGCTGAATGCGCTGGCCGGCCACCCCGGACCGGCTTTGCCGCCGGAATTGTCGCCCGGTCCGCCGGTGCGGGAACCCGACCAGGTGAAGGCGCTGTTGCTGTGGGGATGCGATCCGGCCCCGGCCATGACGGCGCCGCTGGTGGTGGCGGCCGGGGCGGTGCTCGACGGGTCGATGCGGCAGGCCGACTTCGTCGTGCCGGACACGCTGGCATTCGAAAGCTGGGGCTGTGCTGCCGTGCCGGGGGTTGGCGCAACCACCTCATGGCCGGTGGTCGCGCCGCCCGCGCTGGCGGGGATGGAGCGGTTCCTGATCGCCTGTGGGCGCGCCATGGCGTTGCCCGGTGTGCCGGACGACGCCGCCGGGTGGCATATCCGCGCGGTGGCCGAGCTGGCCGCGGCGCCGCCGGCAATGCCGGAGATCACCGACGACGATGTTGTCCTGGCCGGGCTGGACCGTATCCGGCCGCTGCTGGAAGCGACGCTGGGCGAGCGGGGATGGCGCCGGGCAGCGTTCGTGCTCGCGCGCGGCGGCCGGTTTGATGGTGCGGCAGTGGGGCTGTTCGAGGACCGGGTGCCGGCAGCGGCGGCTATCCCGCCTGCGCCGCGGGCTGCACCGGAATGGCCGTTGGTGCTGGCGGCGCGGGCGCCGTTGCTGCCCGGCCGGGCGGGTGTGGCGTTGCATGCCGAGGATGCCGCGGCGCTCCGCCTGCACACCGGCGATGCGGTGACGGTCGAGACGCCGGCTGGCCAGTACGCGGGTCTGTTGCAGGTGCGCAAGGGAATCAAGCGCGGCGTGGTCGCGGCCACCGCAGACCTGCAGAACGGTTTGCCGGCAAGAGTGAAACGCACCTGAATCACGGGTTCCAAGGGGCAAAGCCCCTGGCGGGGTCCGGGGCCGCGCCCCGGCACCGGCATTACAAATCACCGCTATTCAGAGCGCCGGCGTCGGACTTTCCGGAGTCTCCACCCCACATGTGGGAAGCAGGTCATCAACCGTGGCCGCCAGGTATGGGAAAGGAACCCGACAATGCGCAACTTCACGCTCGCCGCCGTGGCCGCCGCCGTTATGGTTGGTGGCGGGGCTGCGGGTCCGGTATCGGCAGCCAGCGCGGCGCAGGGCTGCACGACCGCTCCCGCAGGGCAGTGGCAGACGATCGACCAGCTCAAGAACGACGTGGCGACGCAGGGCTATGTGGTCTGGAAGGGCCGGATCAGCAATTCCTGCGCCGAGATCGCCGCTTATCCGAGCCGGACCGGCGCGCTTGAAAGGCTTCTGGTGGACCCGGCAACGGGGCGGATCGTTGGCGCAGAATAGTCGCGTCCGGCGCAGGGCCTTACCTGGACCCGGCGCAGCAATGCGGCGCGTCGAAGCGCTTGCGGAAGAAGATCCGGCGGTGCCCGGGCGGAAAGTCTTCCAGCACGCCGAACACGGTGTAGCCGAGCCTGCGGTAGAACGGTGCCGCCTGGAAGCTGAAGGCATCGACATGGACGCCGAGGCACCCCCTGCGCCGTGCCTCGGTTTCCGCCGCCGCCACCAGGGCGGACCCGATGCCCTGGCCGCGCTGGGATTCGGGGACGAACAGCATTTCCACGTGCAGCCACCGGCAGGCGGTGGAACCCCAGAGGCCGCCAGCCACCGAGCCATCCTCAGCGCGAATCGGGATGACCAGCAGGCGCGGGTGAACCGGCCCGATCACGTGGTGCGAGCTGGCGTCGAGGGCGCGGTAGATTGCCTCGAACGTGCCCGGGGCGGGGCGGTCGGACGGCGCCAGCGCGGCAGGATCTGCGAGCAAGGCGGTTCCTCCCGGCCAAAGGGGACAACGCGTTCCAGCGCTCAACGCCCGGGCAGGCAATCCAGGCTGGTGTGCATACTGGCGCGGCGGCATGAAGCCAGGCTTAACGAGGCGCGAAGAATCCGCGCCTGGCGCTATGCCGTCACCGCGGTGGCGGTCGTCGCGGCAATGTCTGCGACCGTGTTCGCGTCCGCGGAACCGTCGGTTTCGGGGTGGTGATGGACCGGGCCGGTCGGGTCCGATCCGGTTCCGGTGGTGCCCGAGGTGCTCGCCAGGTCGCCGGACCGGGTGCCGAACTGGTCTGCGCCGAAACCGTCGTTGCGGAACTGCCTTGCGCGGCGCTGCCGGCGCTGGATGCGCCGAGGCCGGACAGCATCCGGTACGGCGCGGTCCAGGCGTTGGAAGCAATGCTGCTGATGGACACGGTGGCAGGCTCCTGATGTTGCTGTGCCGCCGCCGGGCGGCGCGGTGCCGCCAAGGCAGCAACCCGCATGCCGGCGGCAAACCCGCTTGCACCGGGCAAACCGGTCGCGCCGTGCCGGGTAAACCGTGCCTGGCGGCACGACCATCCCGGCAGCATCTGCCGGGCGGACGCGCAGGTTAGGATTCCCGCAATGTTGTTGCCGCAGAAAGCAGCGTCGTCAGCGGGAATCACCAACGCGGGCACCGCGACGCTCGCCAGCGCAGCGCAACCCGAACCCCGGCGGCGGCAAAACTTCGAAGGCCCCATCTTCCGCACCTGCCGGATACCGATTATTGACAGGACCGCTCGCATTCAAGCGTACTCTGCCGCGTTTTCGCCACATCTCCGTCATCTGCCCGCCAGGTGCGCCCCCGCGGAGCGCCCCTGGCGTTCGAATCATGGATCCACGGGAAGGTGCCGCGCATGAAATGGGTGCTGCCTCGGGCAGTCAAACAGGCGGCGCTGGCAGCGTTGCTGCTGCTCGGCGGGGCGACGTGGTGGGCGACCGGCCTGTGGCAGGACTACGAGACGAAATCCGAAGTCGACCGCACCTCGCAGGAAGCCGATCTGCGGCTGGCCGGCTTCGTCAGCGATTTCGAGCGATCACTTGCCTATATCCGTTCCGTCCCGGTCGTCGTTGCCAACGCGCCGGTCGTCAGGCAGGCCGTTTCGGGTCGCGGGAGCGACCTTCCCGCGCTCAATGAGTATCTTGCCTTCATCGCGAAGACCCTGAACGTCGATCTCGCCTTCGTTGTTGATTCTTCAGGACTGTGCATCGCATCCAGCAACTACGCCCAGGCCAGTACATTGGTTGGCGAGCACTTCGCCGACCGCGAGTATTTTGCCTCCGCGCGCAATGGGCAGCCCGGCGTGCAGTACGCAATGGGGCGGCGCACCAACATTCCGGGCGTGTTCTATTCGACACCGATCGAAATCGACGGCCATTTTCTCGGGGCGGCCGTGGTGAAGATCGATGTCCCCAATATCGAGCGCACGGTTTCGGCGAAGGGGGCCTTCGTCACCGATCGGCACGGCGTGGTCATTCTGGCGGCCGATCCGGACTGGCTGCTGAAGGCTGTTCCGGATGCCTCGGTGTTCAAGCTGACCGACGAGGAACGGCGACTGGCCTATAAGCGCGCCGACATCACCCAGGTGCCGCTGGTCCGCGTGACCGGCGAATTGTTCCCGTACCGGGCCGGCGCGGCGCTGACCCCGGCGGTGGTGATCCGCCGGCCGCTGCACACCGAAGGCATGACCGCCTTCGTGCTGGCCCCGCTCGATGGCCTGGCGGTGCTGGGCGCCAAGCGGTTCAGCATGTTCGTGATCGTCTATGGCGGTCTGTGCGCCGGATTGTGGGCGGCCGGTGCGTCGCTGCTGATGGCGAGGCATTCGCGGGACTACCGCAGCAGTCTGCTGGAGGCGAAGGAGCAGGCCGAAGCCGGCAGCCGGGCCAAGTCCGAGTTCCTGGCGACGATGAGTCATGAAATCCGGACGCCGATGAACGGCATCCTGGGCATGACATACCTGCTGCTTGATACCGAGTTGAACGAGGAGCAACGCCACTCCGCCGACACCATCCGCATTTCGGCCGAGGCCTTGCTGTCGATCATCAATGACATCCTCGAAGTTTCCAAGATGGAGGTCCGGCGGATCGATTTCGAAGACAACCCGTTCGAGATCGGCCGGCTGGTGGAAAGCGTCATGGATATCCTGGCACCGCGCCTGGGGGGCAAGGACCTTGATCTTTCCTGCTATGTCGGCCCCGAGGGACGCGGCGTCTTCATCGGCGATGAGGGACGCCTCCGTCAGGTGCTGATCAACCTGGTGGGGAACGCCATCAAGTTCACCGACCGGGGCAGCGTTGTGGTGACCGCCGGCGCGAACCGCCATGCGGACGGGCGCGAAGGTATTCGTTTCGAGATCAAGGACACCGGCGTCGGCATTCCCGATCAGGCCAAGCCACAGCTTTTCTCGATGTTCACCCAGGCGGATTCGTCGATGACGCGCCGCTACGGCGGGACCGGGCTGGGCCTGGCCATTTCGCGCCGGATCGTCGAAATGATGGGCGGCGAGATCGGGTTCGAAAGCCAGCTCGCCAATGGCAGCACGTTCTGGTTCTGGGTCCCGGTCCGGCGCGGCACCGATATCCCGTCGGGCGAGGCGGCAAGCCGGCTGCTGGCCGGCATGCGGGTGCTCGTGATTGACGACAATGCGGTGAATATCGACATCTTCCGGCGTCAGATCGCCGCCGCCGGCGGCGAGGTCGGGGCCAGTACCGACGCCGCCTCGGGGCTTGCGCTGGCCCGCCAGGCGGTCGCCGATGGACACCCTTTCGACGTCGCCGTGCTCGATCACCAGATGCCCGGCAACAGCGGGTGCGAACTGGCTGCCGCGATCCGCGCCGATGCCGCGCTGGCCGCGATGCCGCTGATGCTGGCTTCCTCGGTGCCGGTGGCAAACCTGCGGTCCCAGGCCGCCGCTGCCGGCATCGATTGCGTGCTGTCCAAGCCGATCCGGCAAAGCGTGCTTATTCTCAAGCTGCTGGAACTGATCGGCCGCGGTCCGACTGTCCGCACCCCGCAAGTGGCGGAAGCCGAACCCGCCGCACCCGGCGCACGTGACGCCCTGCACATCCTGGTGGTCGATGATGTTGCCACCAACCAGCAGGTGGCAGCGGGATTCCTGAACAAGCTCGGCCACGCCGTGGGCCTTGCCGTCGATGGCCTGGAGGCGGTGGAAAAGGTCAAGGCGGCTGATTACGATTTGATATTGATGGACGTGCACATGCCACGGATGGACGGCATCGCCGCGACCGCCGTCATCCGCGCCATGCACGGCCGGAAGGCAAAGGTGCCGATCATCGCCATGACCGCCAATGCCATGGATGGCGACCGCGAGTCGCTGCTGGAGGCCGGTATGGACGACTACATCTCCAAGCCGTTCAACCGGCGCCAGCTCGGAACGCTCGTCGAGACGTGGCAGCGCCTGCTGGCCCGGAAATAGAGCAACGCCGGCCAGACTGGCGACAGCCGGCCGGCAAAGTTGCTCGCCAAAACAAAGAGCTAGAGTGCGCTGACCGTTTACGGTCAGCCTGAAAGCGCTCTAGCGTTGCCGGGCCAGCAACTCATCCCGGCACCTTGCCGGCCAGCGTCAGCAACTCCGCGCAGGACGCACCGCGGGCGGCGAAATCCTTCCAGGCCGTTTCGCGGGCGATATCCTGCCATTGCTGCAACGCGGGCGCGTCGAACGCGGCGACCTTCGCGCCGGCGCGACCGAACACGCTGGCCAGTTCGATGTCGTCGGCCTTCGCCCGGTCCAGGGCGAACGCCTCCAGCGATGCGCCCACCTCGCTGATCGCCTTCTGCTGGTCGGCCGGCAGGCTGTCATGGATCGCCTTCGACATCAGCAGCGGCTCGAACATGAACCAGAAGCTGCCCTTGCTGGCGGTGGTGACGGCCTTGCCGACCTCCTCCATCCGGAAGCTGATCAGGGTGGTGGACGAGGTGATTGCCGCATCGATCGCGCCGGACTGCATGGCGGGGCGGATCTCGTTCGATGGCACCGCGGAAATGACGCCGCCGGCCCCCTTCAGCATCAGGTCCATCTCGCGCGAGCCGCCGCGGATCTTCAGGCCCTTCACATCGTCCGGCCGCACCACCGCGCCGGCGCGCGAAACCACCCCGCCGGACTGCCAGATCCAGGTGATGATCTTCACCCCGCGCTGCTCCAGCGTGTCGGTCAGCCGCGCGCCGATTTCCGCCGCCTTCCAGGCCAGCGCCTGCTGCCAGGAGGTGACCAGACCGGGCATCAGGCCGATATTGACCTCGGGCACCTCACCGCCGGCATAGGCGAGCGGATACAGGGTGAAGTCGAGCGCACCGCGGCGCAGCGCCGAGAACTGCGCCACGGTTTTCACCAGCATCGCGGCGGGATGGATTTCGAATGACAGTTCGTTGTTGGTCCGCTGCTGCACCTCGGCGGCGAAGCGGCGCACCAGGCGGTCGCGGAAATCGCCCTGATCGATGGTGCCGCCGGGGAACTGGTGGCTGATTTTGAGCACCCTGGGGGCGGCGCGCAGGCTGCCGGGACGCAGCAGCACGGGGGCGGCGAGCAGGCCGGTGAGGGCGGCGCGACGGGGCAGGCGCATGGCGGTGTCCTCCGGCACGGTCAGGCCGCGCACGGCGCGCCGACCGCTGGGGTTGCGTGAATGCGCGATCGTAGGGAGGGGGGGGTTAAGACCTGGAGAACGCCGCCGGCCCGGGTCCCGCAAGGCGGCGTGGCACGCGCACGCCGCCTTCCCGGAAAACTGTGGCGACCCCAGCAGGACTTGAACCTGCGACCTACCGCTTAGCTTCCCACTTCGGCTTTCGCCGCCGCCCGCGGGCGTTCGTGGGCTGGACCATCCCTTCGCCATGGCCGCATCGCGACCGGCAGGCGCCTGCCGTCTGGTCTCTACACCTTCCCGGCCGGGGGCCGGGCTTGGCTCGGGATCGCCAGGCCGCGCGGGCTCAGGGTTCCCCGAATTTGACAGGTTCTACGTCCGCCGTTTCCGGCGGCGCACTCCTTGCAATCCTTCCGAAGGCGGTTGCTCTATCCAGCTGAGCTATGGGGTCGTTGGCCGATCATTCTAATGCGGTACCGGCCGCGCCGCCAGACCGCACCGTTGGCTTCACGGCGTCCAGTTTTCGCTCCGGCCGAAGCGGAAATTATCGACATAGGATTTGGGGCGGATGCGGCGCGTCCTCGGCAGTTCCACGTCGTAGGCAAATCCGCCCTTCTCGGCAAAGGCCACCGCTTCCTCGCTGGTGGCGAAGCGCAGCCGCACCTGGGCCTGGGTGTCGGCACTGCCGCTCCAGCCCATCAGCGGATCGGCGCGGCGGGCCTCGGCGGGCTCGAATTCCAGCAGCCAGCCATGGGTGCGCGCCAGGCCCGACTGCATGGCTGTCTTCGGCTGCTGATAGATGCGGGCGCGACTGGTCATGGCGGCCTGGTTCTCCCGGTTCGGGCACTCGCCGCTGTAGCCTGCGCCGGCGGCCGGCGTCAAACAATGGCAACCACTTGCCTGGGAGGATGCCCCCTCACACCTCGACGTGGCCGCGCATGACGCCGACGCAGGTGCCGGCGACGGTCGCCAGAACCGGGCCTTCCGGCGTCTTGCGCGCGGTCGCCAGCAGGCGGCTCGGCCGGCCCAGTTCCTCGCCCTGGAAAATGTCATACGCCAGGTCAACGTTGTCGCCCGGCGCCAGCGAGGTCAGCAAGGCGGCCAGGGCGGCGCTGGCGCTGCCGGTCGCCGGGTCCTCCAGCACACCGGCCAGCGGGGCAAACACGCGGGCGCGCAGCCGGGTCGCATCGCCGTCCACACGGACGTAGAGCAGCAGGTTCAGCTGGCCGGCCAACGCGTCGATGGCGTGCACGGCGCGGCGGAAGGCGGCGACGTCGGGGATGGCGCGGGACAGCGCGGCGATACTCGTCACCTCGGCAATCACGAAGGGGAAGCCGACCGAGGCGACCAGCGGCTCATGCGCCATGGTGGCGATGTCCTCCGACTCCAGCGAGGCGCAGGCGGCCGCCGTTTCGGTCGGCACCGCGGTGCCGATGGACAGCGAATGCGGTGCCGAGACGCGCGCCCCGTTCGGGCGGCCGTCGGCACCTTTGAGGATGTGCACGCGCACCAGACCGGAACCTTCCTCAAAGGTGAAGTGCTCCGGCAGCGCGGTGGCGCGGCTGGCCAGCACATAGCCGGTGCCCACGTTGGGATGGCCGGCGAAGGGCAGTTCCGTGGTCGGGGTGAAGATGCGCACGCGGGCGGTGTGGCGCGGGTCGGCTGGGGGCAGCACGAAGGTGGTCTCGGAATAGTTGAACTCCCGCGCCAGTGTCTGCATCTGCGCGTCGGTCAGGCCGGCGGCGTCGGGAAAGACGGCCAGCGGGTTGCCGCCGAAGCGGACATCGGTGAACACGTTGACCGTGACATACGCGTGGCTGGACATGGCGCTTTCCTTCGGGTCGGGTTCAGGCGGCGCGCCAGGCATCGCCTTGCGGCGCGGCGCGGCCCTCATTCTGCAGCTTCAGCAGGTGGGCCAGCACGCTGCGCTCGGCGGCGGCGCGCAGGCGCGGGTCGATGGGCGTGTAGATGATATCCACCAGGGCGGCCGGGGTGCGCGGCTGGTCGGCGATGGCCGCCAGCACCGCCGCCTCGCGGTGCGCGCGGTGCGCCAGCAGTTGTTGCAGGAAAGGGCGCGGTGCGGCCAGCGGCGGGCCGTGGCCGGGCAGCAGCAGGCGGTCGTCGCGGGCAAGCAGGCGGCGCAGCGAGGCGACATAGGCGGCCATGTCGCCGGAAGGCGGGCTGACCACGCTGGTGGACCAGGTCATGACGTGATCGGCGGTGAAAATGACGCCGTCGGCGCCGGCGAAGCAAAGATGGTCGGCGGCGTGGCCGGGCGTGTGCAGCGCCGTCCAGCCGGCCACCGTGTCACCGTCATCGAGCGGGATGTCGGGGGAAAAATGCGGGTCCTGGCTGTGGTAGAAGGCGTGCGTGAGGGCACCGGTGGCGGCGCGCAGGGAATGCACGGCACCGAAATGATCGGGATGGGTGTGGCTGAGCAGGATGCGCGCCACACGGCCGCCGGTGGCGCGCAGGATGGCCTGCACATGCACCGTGTCATCCGGCCCGGGGTCGAGCACGCTGGCGCCGTCCGCACCGTCGATCACATAGGTGTTGGTGCCGTGATAGGTCAGCGGCCCCGGATTGGCCGCGACGAGGCGGGAGATGCCCGGGGCCACCGGGATCACCACGTCACGCGCCGGTTCGGGCTCGGTGAGGAATTGCATGGTCACCGCTTCGATGCACTATCGTGGGCGGGGGCGCAACCAACAGCTTAGGCCGTGGGGTCCGGGGCAGCGCCCCGGCCTTTCTTCACTTTTCGGAGAAGCCGGCATGACGCTCAACCTGCTTACCGACGTCCCCGGCCTCAAGGTCGGCCACGCAACCGACCTGGCGCTCGGCTCGGGGGTGACCGCGATCCTGTTCGAGCGCGCGGCGACGGTGTCGGTTGCCGTGCTGGGCGGGGCGCCGGGCGGACGGGAGACCACGATGCTGGAGCCGGAGATGGGCATTTCCGGCATCGACGCGGTGGTGCTGTCGGGCGGGTCGGCATTCGGGCTGGATGCCGCCGGCGGGGTGCAGGCGGCGTTGCGCGCGGCCGGGCGGGGGCTGGACGTCTTCGGCGCGCTGGTGCCGCTGGTAAGTTCCGCCATCCTGTTCGACCTGCTGAACGGGGGGAACAAGGCGTGGGGGCGGTTTTCGCCGTATCGCGAGCTTGGCCATGCGGCGGCACTGGCGGCGGCGCGGGGCGCGTTCGCGCTCGGCAGCGTGGGGGCCGGCACCGGGGCGACCACGGCGACGGTGAAGGGCGGGCTGGGCTCGGCCTCCGGCGTGACGCGCACCGGGCATACGGTGGGGGCGATCGTGGCGGTGAACGCGGTGGGCGCGCCGACGATCGGCGACGGGCCGTGGTTCTGGGCGGCGCCGTTCGAGCAGGAAGCGGAATTCGGCGGGCGCGGCTGGCCGGCGACAATGCCCGCGGGGGCGCTGGCGCCGCGGCTGAAGCGCGGGCCTGGCACCAGCACCACGATCGCCCTGGTGGCAACCGACGCGGCGCTGACCAAGCCGCAGGCCAAGCGTCTGGCCATCATGGCCAATGACGGGCTGGCGCGGGCGATATTGCCGGCGCACGCGCCGATGGATGGCGACACGGTGTTTGCCGCCTCCACCGGGCAACGGGCGCTGGCGGACGATTACGATCTCACCGCGCTTGGCCATGCGGCAACGCTGGCGCTGGCGCGGGCGGTGGCGCGCGGCGTGTTCGCGGCGACCGCCCTGCCCTGCCCCGGTGCGCAGCAATCCTGGCAGGACCGGTTCGGCGCGGCGGGGTGAAGGCCGCGCTACCCCGGATGGAAGCGGAAAATCCGGAAGAACCGCTCGGCATAGGCCGGCCAGACCTCGGGGTTCAGCAGGCGCGGCGGGCGGCAGCCGTCGAAGATGCCGATCAGCTGCGCGGCGGCCATGCGGGCATTCTGCTCGCGCGATTCCTCGGTGACGCCGGCGGTGTGCGGGCTGGCGACGACATTCTCGAAGCGCAGCAGCGGATGGTCGGGCGGCGGCGGCTCGACCGCCCACACATCCAGCCCGGCGCCGGCGATGGTCTTGTTCGCCAGGGCCGCCTCCAGCGCCACCTCGTCGTGGATGCCGCCGCGGGAGGTGTTGATGAACCAGGCGGTCGGCTTCATCAGCTCGAACTCGCGGGCGCCGATCATGCCCAGCGTCTCGCTGGTGCGCGGGCAGTTGACGGAAACGAAATCGGCGCGGTGCAGCAACTGGTCCAGCCCCACCTTCTCGGCGCCGCGGGCGGCGATCTGGTATTCGGTCAATTGGGGGTCGCAGGCCAGCACCGGCATGGCGAACGCTCCGCCACACAGCTCGGCAAGGCGGGAGCCGGTTTTGCCCAGCCCGATGATGCCCAGCGTTTTGCCGTGGATGGTGTTGCCGACATAGGCGTTGCGGTTGATGCCGGCTTCGCGGCGCATGTGCCGGTCGACCTCGATGATCCGCTTGGACAGCAGCAGCATCATGCAGAGCACGTGTTCGGCCGCCGCCTCGCGGTTGCCGCCGGCCTGGTTCACCGCCAGCACGCCGGCAGCGGTGCAGGCATCCAGATCGATGGTGTCGTAGCCGGCGCCGGAGCTGGACAGCACCAGCATATTCGGCGCGGCGGCGAGCAGCGCCGCGGTGCCGCGCAGATGCGGCGGAATTTCGTCGCGGGCGCTGCCGATCTGGTAGGCATGGGCGCCGGCCAGCACCGCTTCGATCCCCTTCTCGCTGGTGGCGTTCTCCAGCTTGTCCAGCCGGATGTCGGACCGGGCGCCGAGCAACTCGGCGAATACCGGGTGGCTGAGCCGGTCGACATAGAAGACGCGTTTGGTGTTCGTGGCCATGGCCCCCCCGTTGCTGCGCTGGACTCGCGAAGCTGACGGCAGAGCCTAGCGTCCGGGTGGGCGGCGGGCAATGTTCCTGCTGCGTTTGGAATGGGCGCAGGCTGCTGCGGCAATCGATTGCTTCACAAGCTCTGAGCGAGGCTTTGCCTCGCGCTCCACCAGGGCTCCGCCCTGGACCCGGCAGGGGCCACAGGCCCCTGCACCCCACTCCGTTCGCGCTGCCGTTGCGGGCCACGGCACTGCACGCGGCGTGCCGTGCGGCCTGGTTGTGCGGATCAGGCTGCGCAGCAGGCACCAGGGATGCGGACGCGCCGTCGCAACGACCCAGGCGCGGGAACGAATGCATGAAACCGCCGCTTTCAATCAATAATTGATCAACTTGAAAATATACGCAGGGGATCGCGGCAGCGCCGGATCCGGGGGGATCAGAGCGCCCGGCGAACCGAAAATTCCCCCCGGGAGCGCCATTTTCCGGTGATAAGGCGGCAGGCAACACCCTTTGGCGATAGCCACGCCCTGCATTTGAGGTTCCTGTGAAATGGCTTATCACGGAAATTTGATATCATTTTCCCATATCCAGCTTCAGGCGGCGCGCGAAAATCTGTTACATGACTCGAAATTGAGCGACTCCATGGCGCGCTTCATCTCGATCCCGGGTTCGTTGGGGGTGGGGAGTCGGCGACAGGATTTTTGGTCGGCGCGTTGCGGGGCTTTGTGCAAAGGACCGGACTCATGAATAGTCGGATTTCCTCAGAAGCAACGCTGGCCGGGAGGTGCCGCACGCGCGGCGCTTCCGGTGAAAGAAGGGTGGCCGTTACTGCTTTTTTTCCTGTAAAGTTTTCAGCGGTCCAGGGCTATGCCTATGGGAGCATGGTGATGTGGCGTCCAGGTCAGTTCCCGTCATGTCGGGGCAACGGGGCTGGTGCCTATTTATGCTCTGATGGAAAAGAGCGAGCGGAACTGCCTTGGACATGGCGGGAACTTGCCCCGGAATTCGCGCGCTAACGTGCGAGGGAAATTTTCGGTCACGCGACCACAAACGTAGAGAACTCAAATGCGCAACACGAAAATTCTCGGGGGATACCAACTTCGCGGGGGGGCAGGAAGATCCCGGCAGGCCCGACGCAACGCGGCTTTGGCAATCGGCGCGCTTCTGGGAGGAACAATTATCAGCAGCAGCGCACGCGCCGACGTGATCCTCCAATTCACCCAAACTAATGCAACCCAGAAAGTATTTGCATTCGCAACCGAGTCACTCCCAGGAGTTTACAATACAACGTTCAGCGCCACCAATATATTAGTTAATATTCAGCCGATCGCCGCTCCAGTTTCAATTCCGGTGTACGGATATTTGAATTTTACTTTTCATAGCACCAGTGCGGCAAATGCGCAAGAGTTGCAGATTAGTCCAGGCCCGCCACCAATATATGTCTTGATCGTTCAGCAAAATTTCAATGGGGATTTTTATATATCAAGTTTGCCGGGCAAGGCTGGAATTTATTACTTAAGCGGTACCGCAATTGACTTTGCCTTTGGTTTTTCGTCATCGTTTACGCTTCAAGCGTCCACGCCGCCTGACGAGAATGTGGTATTTTCGTCCGACGTGATTCCGGCCAACGAGCTCGGCACCCCCCGCGGCCTCGCCTTCGGTTTCTCGTCCGTCACCCCTGCATTGAACATCGTCGGCACCGGTCCTGGCGCGTCGATCGCGAACTTCCAAGCCAACGTCGTCCTCACTGCCTCCGCTGACACGATCCCGGAGCCAACCAGCCTGGCTCTGCTCGGCACCTGTCTGTTCGGCCTCGGCCTGCTGTCCCCGCGGCGCCGGCCGCTTGCTGCCCCTGGCTAGATAAGCCGCCCCGAAAGGGGCCGCCTTGCGTCCGGCCCAGGGGGAAAGCCGCCGCGCTTTCACTGGGCGTTGAGGGTCGGGCTTCGATCAACAACCGCATCCTGCGCGTAACACCTCCTGGCAACGGTCCGGACAAACGGGACGCGCTTCCGCTTGCCCTGACGGTCTTGCTTGTCCCCGATTGCCCGATGGCCGGCACCCGTCTAGCGTAGCCGGCGGCACGGAGGAAAGCATGAGCCAGGCAACAATCCCGCATGAGGATTTCGCCACGATGCGGCACCGGATCGCATCGATCTTCGGCGGGTCGATCGGCAATCTGATCGAGTGGTATGATTTCTACGTCTATAATTTCTTTGCCCTGTACTTTGCCAAATCCTTCTTTCCCAATGTCAGCCCGACCGTGCAGTTGCTCAACACCTTCGGCATCTATGCGCTGGGCTTCCTGATCCGGCCGGTTGGCGGCTGGGTGCTGGGCGCCTATGCCGACCGCGCCGGACGCCGCGCGGCGCTGACGCTGTCGATATTGATGATGTGCTTCGGCTCGCTGCTGATTGCCGTCGCGCCGGTCTATGCCAATGTCGGCATCTGGGCGCCGGTGCTGCTGCTGGCGGCACGGCTGATCCAGGGGCTTTCGCTCGGCGGCGAATACGGCATTTCGGCGACCTATCTGAGCGAGATCGCCATCTCCCGCCACCGCGGCTTCTACAGCAGCTTCCAGTACGTCACGCTGATCGGCGGGCAGGTGCTCGGCAGCCTGACGCTGCTGATCATGCAGCAGGCATACGCTCCCGCCGAACTGGAAGCCTGGGCCTGGCGGGTGCCGTTCGCCATCGGCGCCGCCTGCGCGCTGTTCGGCCTGTATCTGCGGGTCAACCTGCAGGAAACCGACCAGTTCATCCGCGCCAGCCGCGCGGAACGACGCGGCGCGCTGACGGCGTTGCTGCGCCATCCGGCGCAGGTGCTGCTGGTGTTCGGCCTGACCATGGGCGGCACCACCGCCTTCTACACCTACACCACCTACATGCCGGCCTTCCTGACCAACACCGTCCACCTCACCCGCGACCAGGCGACGCAGATCTCGTTCATCACGCTGGTGCTGTATGCGCTGATGCAGCCGCTGGCCGGGGCGATCTCGGACCGCATCGGCCGCCGGCCGGTGCTGATGTGGTTCGGCATCCTCGGCACGCTGTGCACGGTGCCGATCATGACCGCGCTTGCCGGCACGCATAGCTACCTCACGGCGCTGCTGCTGGTGCTCGCGGCGCTGGTCATCGTCACCGGCTACACCTCGATCAATGCCGTGGTGAAGGCCGAGCTGTTCCCCGCCTCGGTGCGCGCGCTTGGCGTGGGGCTGCCCTATGCGCTCGCGGTGTCGATCTTCGGCGGCACGGCGCCCTATATCGCGCTGTGGTTCAAGAACGAAGGGATCGAGCAGGCGTTCTACTGGTATGTCACCGCGCTGATCTTCGGCTCGTTCCTGGTCTATGCCCTGATGGCCGACACCAAATACACCTCGCGCATCGACCGCGACTGAAGCGCGCCACGCGCCGCCGGCACCACCCGGCGGCGCTCAGCGCGCCGGCAGACGCGCGCTCAGCCTTTCTTGCGCGCCGGGGCAGCCTGGGGCGGCGCGGGAGCCGCCTGTGCCGCCGCGTCCGCGGGCGCCGGGGCCTCTGCTTCGGCCTCCTCCGGCGGGCGCGGCTCGGCGGTCAGAATCTCCAGGGCGGTGTACCAGAATTCATCCGCCCGCCCCTCAGGGCAGCCGGCCTCCTCCCACAGGCGATAGGCGAGCTCCCGCAGGCCATGCTCATGCTCGTGCTCGGACATCGTTGCTCGTTCTCCTCGTTCAGCGGTGGGCGAAACGGTTCCGGTTGGATCGCGGCGAGCATGCACCGGAAAGCCCGGCGGTTCCAGGTGCCCGGCCTGCCGCCGTCAGAACGTCACCACCGAGCGGATGCTCTCGCCGCGGCGCATCAGCTCGAACCCCTCATTGATGCGCTCGAACGGCAGTACATGGGTGATCAGGTCGTCGATGTTGATGCGCCCCTCCATGTACCAATCGACGATGCGCGGCACGTCGGTGCGTCCGCGCGCGCCGCCGAACGCGGTGCCCATCCACACCCGGCCGGTGACCAGCTGGAACGGCCGGGTGGAGATTTCCTGCCCGGCGCCGGCGACGCCGATGATGACGCTCCTGCCCCAGCCGCGATGGGCGCATTCCAGCGCCTGGCGCATCAGCGCCGGATTGCCGACGCATTCGAAGCTGTAGTCGGCGCCGCCCTTTGTCAGGTTGACCAGACAGGACACCAGGTCGCCCTCGACCTCGCGCGGATTGACAAAATCGGTCATGCCGAATTTTTCCGCGATGGCGCGGCGGCCGGGGTTGATGTCCACGCCGACGATCTGCGCGGCGCCGACCATGCGCAGCCCCTGAATCACATTCAGCCCGATGCCGCCGAGGCCGAACACCACGGCACGCGCCCCCGCCTCGACCTTCGCCGTGTTGATGACGGCGCCGATGCCGGTGGTGACGCCGCAGCCGATGTAGCAGACCTTCTCGAACGGCGCGTCGGCGCGGATTTTCGCCAGCGCGATTTCCGGCAGCACGGTGAAGTTGGCGAAGGTCGAAGTGCCCATGTAGTGGTAGATCGGCGCCCCATCACAGGAAAACCGGCTGGAGCCGTCCGGCATCACGCCTTTGCCCTGGGTTGCCCTTAACGTAATGCAGAGATTTGTCTTGCGGCTGAGGCAGTATTCGCACTGCCGGCATTCCGGCGTGTAGAGCGGAATGACATGATCGCCCGGCTTCAGGCTGGTGACGTCCCTGCCCACCTCGACCACCACCCCGGCGCCCTCATGGCCGAGGATGGCCGGAAAAATCCCTTCCGGATCGGCGCCGGAGAGGGTGAATTCGTCGGTATGGCAGATGCCGGTGGCCTTGATTTCCACCAGCACCTCGCCGGCACGCGGGCCTTCGAGATCGACTGTCTCCAGGCTGAGCGGCGCACCGGCAGCGCGGGCGACGGCGGCGCGGGTTTTCATGGCTTGGGTCTCCGTCCAGGCGATGGGATGCATGGTGCGGGGGATGCGGGCGGGGGGCAAGCGGGGGGATGGGGGCCAGCGGTTCTCCATGCGACCGGGTCGCGCGCTCATTGAACGTGCGCGGGTGCCTGGTCAGGCGTTTGCGGTGAACTGCCCGACTGCCCCGGGGCCTTCTGCTGGACGACCAATCACCGCCGCAACCTGCGCGGCATGATCGGCGCGCTCTGCGGAGCTGCCGCAAGCGCCGGCCGGCGCACCCGCAAAACCGTCTGCGCGTAGCGGGCTGATTGGTTGGTAAGCGGGAACCGGATTTCGATCCATGTGCCGCCGGCCCGCTTACCTACCCAAACAGCCGCCCCTGCTTTGGCGGCGGCGGCCCGGCCGGGCCCATCGCCTCGGCCACCAGTTCCGCCTCGGCGAGCAGATCGTCGTCGCTGTCCTCGCGGCGCACGCTTTCGCGGCCGATTTCCAGCAGCACCGGCACCGCCAGCGGCGAGACGCGCGCCAGCACCATGTGCCGGATGCGCCCGTGCACCCGCCCGAGCAGGCCGGCGATCCGTCCCACATCGGTCAGGCCGCCGGCCGCATCCGCGCGGGTGGCGCGCAGCAGGATATGGTCCGGCTGGTGGCGGCGCAGCACGTTGTAGATAAGGTCGGAATTCACCGTCACCTGCCGGCGCGATTTCTCCGCCCCCGGGTGGTGCCGCGCGATCAGCCCGGCGATCACCGCCACGTTGCGGAAGGTTCGCCGCAGCATGGAGCTTTCCGCCATCCACGCTTCCAGGTCGTCGCCCAGCAGATCCGGCTCGAACAGCCGCGCCACCCCGGTGGGTTCGCGCGCCGACCAGCAGGCCAGCACGTAATCGGTGGCGACGAACCCCAGCGGCGCCATGCCGAATCGTTCCATCCGGCGGGTCACCAGCATGCCCAGCGTCTGGTGGGCGTTGCGTCCCTCGAAGCAGTAGGCGACGAGATAGAAACGATCGCCGCGCGGGAAGGTTTCCACCAGCAGATCGTCGCGACCCGGCAGGCGGGAGCACGCCTTCTGCAAGGCCAGCCATTCCTGCACCGGTGCGGGAAAGGCGCCCCAGTTGGCGGCGTTCTGCAGCATGCCGCGCACCCGGTCGGCCAGATGGGTGGAGAGCGGCAGGCGTCCGCCGGCATAGGCCGGCACCTTCGGCTCGCCGCTGCCGCCGTCCGCCACTTCGCATACCGTCTCGCGCAGCCGCAGGAAGCGCAGCAGGCGGCCCGCAAAGACAAAGGAGTCGCCGGGGCTGAGCATGTTGACGAAATACTCTTCCACTTCGCCCAGCGTCCCGCCGCCGCGCCCGGCATAGCGCACCTTCAGCAGCGGCTCTTCCACGATGGTGCCGATATTCATGCGGTGCTGCCGGGCGATGCGCTCGGACCGCACATGCAGCCGCCCCTCGGCGTCGCGGAACAGCCTGCGGTAGGTTTCGTAGGCGGCGAGCGCGTAGCCGCCGGTTTCCACAAACGCCAGCACATCAGCGAAATCCCGCCGCGACAACGCCGCATACGGCGCCGCGCAACGCACCTCATGATACAGCGCATCGGGCAGCACCGGCCCGGCGCAGGCCAGGCCCAGCACGTGCTGCGCCAGCACGTCGAGGCCGCCCGGCCGCGGCGGTTCGCCGTCGCGCTCGCCGGCGGCGACGCCCTGGATGGCGGCCTCGCATTCCAGCACCTCGAACCGGTTGGCCGGCACCAGCAGGGCGCGGCTGGGTTCGTCCATGCGGTGGTTGGCGCGGCCGACCCGTTGCAGCAGCCGGCTGATCCCCTTGGGGGCGCCGACCTGGATCACCTGGTCCACCCCGCCCCAGTCGATGCCGAGATCGAGCGAGGAGGTCGCCACCACCGCCCGCAGCCGCCCCTCGGCCATCGCCTGCTCCACCCGGCGGCGCTGCTCCGGCTCCAGGCTGCCATGATGGATGGCGATCGGCAGGGTGGTGTCGTTCAGCTTCCACAGTTCCTGAAACAGCAGCTCGGCCTGGGCGCGGGTGTTGACGAACACGATGGTCATGCCGGCGGCGCGGATGCGCGCCAGGATTTCCGGCGCGGCGGACAGGGCCATGTGCCCCGACCAGGGCAGCCGGCCGGCCGGTAGCAGCATGGTGATCTCCGGCGGCGCCCCGCCGGTGACTTCGATCAGTTCCACGTCATGCAAGCTGGCCTCGCGCGCCACATAGGCCAGCAGCGGCGCCCGGTGCGCCACCGTCGCCGACAGCCCGATCCGCCGCGCCGCCGGCGCCAGCAGCGCCAGCCGGGCGAGACACAGGGCAAGCTGGTCGCCGCGTTTGTTGCCGGCCAGCGCGTGCACCTCATCCAGCACGATCGCCGACAGGGGGGCGAACTGCGCCGCCGCCTCGGGCATGGACAGCAGCACGGCCAGGCTTTCGGGGGTGGTGAGCAGGATGTTGGGCGGCGCCTCGCGCTGCCGGCGGCGTTGTTCCGCCGGGGTGTCGCCGGTTCGGGTGTCGATGGTGATATCCAATGACAATTCGGCAACCGGGCGCATCAGGTTGCGCGCGATGTCGCTGGCCAGCGCCTTCAGCGGGCTGACATACAGCGTATGCAGGCCGGCGCGCGGGGCGGCGTGCAGTTCCACCAAACTGGGCAGGAAGCCGGCGAGGGTCTTGCCGCCGCCGGTCGGGGCGATCAGCAGGGCGGAGCGGCCGGCGCGGGCGGCGGCGAGCACCCGCAGCTGGTGCGGCCGCGGCGTCCAGCCCTGGCGGGTGAACCAGGCGGCGAAGGGATCCGAAAAACATCCCGCCATGTTGAGCTGAATAATCGCTTTGAGCGCCGGGGGGAAGTGCATATTCCACTTGTGAGATCGTGATGGGTACGTTAGTTACAACCCAACGTAATTCTTTAGGGAGGAGACCGCGTATGACCGCCGTCAACGCCGTTGGGCGCCGTCCGGCCATGGGCCTCGCCGCAAACACCAACGGAATCCTGAATATGTCGCCCATCAACGGCGCCTCGCGCCGTCCCGGGGTCGGACTCATCGCCGCTACCACGGACGTTCTGAAAACCGCCGCCCTCAACGCCATCCGGCGCGAACCGGGAATCGGCGTCGTCTCCGTCACGACCGAAATCGTGAAGGCCCCGTTCGCCTTCGGTTCGGCCCAGGAGCAACGCCCGGTCGAGCTGGGTCAGGCCTACCTCATCGAAGCCGGGGCACTGTTCCTGGCAACAACCCTGCTGGCCGTGCTCAGCTCCCTGGTCTGGCCGGACCATACGCTGGCGCTGGCACAGGCCGTGCTGATCGGCCTGGTGCTGCTGGCACTGGCAGCGGGTAACGGGGTGGCGCTGGCCTTCGCGCAATTCTCCGGCAGCTATGTCGACACCAGCGAACTGGCTTCCGCCGCCCGATACGGCGCCGGGTTCAGCCTGGTGCTGCTCTCGGTGTTCAATGTCGTCGGGACGCTCGGCTCGGCCCTGGTGCCGGACTACAGCGGCTCGGTGTTCGAAACCCTGACCGTGCTCAGCGGCATGGGTGTGGTGCTGTCCGCCGCCTTCGTGCTGGTCGAATGGCCACGCCGCATCCTCGGGCTGGACGAGGGCGCCTATTATACCGCCGTCGGCGGGCTGTTCCTCGTGGCTGGGCTGGTGGTGAAGGCGATTGGCGTCGCCTGAGAGTTTGAAAAAGAATGCCCGCAAGCCGCCGAACGATGACGGAAAACTCAATGATGTCAGCGGGCGTTCTTTTTCAAGTTCGATTGTTTTTCAAGCTCTGAGCGGATCGCCGGGGGTGGCCCCCGGCTTTCTGGATTCTCGGCAGTCGCAAACAAGGTAAGGCCAGCGTGCTGCCCTGGACCCGCAAGGGGGCAATCCCGAGCGACGCCTGTATCCCGCCTGAGGCTGGACGGCGCCGCACCGGCCGCAGGCGACGCCCTGTTGATGCGCGCGATCGAGTCGGCGGAGCCGCCGGCACCATTCACCGCCCGCGCCGGCGCCGTCACCCTGCCCGACCGGCACGCCCTGCCCGAGGTGATCCGCGTGCTGGCGCCGCTGGCGGGGCACTGACCGCGGCGGCGCATTTGCGCATCACCGAGGGCAGCGCCGCGGCCGCCAGCGCGTCCGCCGGGTGCAGGAATCCCTCCCCCTCGATCCGCGCGACGCGCGCCGAAAACACCGCGAGGTGCAGTTCGAAATGGGTAAAGCCGTGCCGCACCTCGCCCACCTCGCGCCAGGCGGCCTGCATCGGCGCATGGACAAGCGCCTCGGCAGTGCTCCAGCGCTCCGCCCGCCAGGGCGTGCCGGGCAGTTCGCTCATCCCCCCCAGCAGGCCGCGCGGCGGGCGGCGGCGCAGCAGCACGCAACGCCCGTCGGTCAGCCAGAAATGCGCGCCGTGGCGCAGCGGGCGGGCCGGCTTCGGCGCCTTGCGCGGCAGTTCGGCGGCAATCCCCTGCCGGCGCCCGGCGCAGCCCGCCAGCAACGGACACACCCCGCAGGCCGGCGCCGCCGGCGTGCACACCGTCGCCCCCAGATCGAACAGCGCCTGGGCGAAATCCGACGGGCGCGCACGGGCGGCTGCATCCGCCCCCAGCCGCGCCGCCGCGGCGGCAATCAGCGGCTTGGCCCCCGGCAGCGGCGCCGCGATGGCGAACAGCCGCGCCGCCACCCGCTCGACATTGCCGTCCACCGGCACCACCGGCACCCCGAACGCGATCGCCGCCACCGCCGCCGCCGTGTACGGCCCGATCCCCGGCAGCGCCCGCAACCCCTCGACATCGCAAGGAAAACCGCCCTGCCCCGCCACCGCCCGGGCACAGGCATGCAGATTGCGCGCCCGGGCGTAGTAGCCCAGCCCCGCCCAGGCATGCATCACCGCTTCCTCGGGGGCGGCGGCCAGCGCCGCCACATCGGGGAAGCGCGCGAGAAACCTCTCGTAGTAGGGTGCCACCGTCGCCACCGTGGTCTGCTGCAGCATGATCTCGCTCAGCCAGACCCGGTACGGGTCGGCGGTCCCGCCCGCCCTGGCGCGCCAGGGCAGGTCGCGGCGGTGGCGGTCGTACCAGGCCAGCAGGTCGGCGGGGCGGAGCATTGGAGGGTCTATGGCGGCGGATCAGACGCGCGACAAGCCGGGGGGCGACAAGCCGGGGGGCGACAAGCCGGACGACAAACCCGCCCGGCACATCTACGGCCCGCGTCCGGTCGGCGCGCTGCTGCCCGCCCTGGTGCGCCCCGCCTTCCGCAGGCGCGCCCCCGGCACCGCGCCGGTGCTGGCCGACTGGGAAGCCATCGTCGGCCCGGCGCTCGCCGCCGTCACCACGCCGCGCAAGCTGTTCTCCGGCACGCTGGCCATCGGCTGCGCCGGTCCGGTGGCCATGGAGTTGCAGCATCTGGCCGAGCCGCTGATGGCGCGCATCAACGGCCATCTCGGCCGGGTGGCGGTAACCCGGCTGCGCTTCATCCAGGACGTGCCGCCACCGCCGTCGGCGCTGCCGCCGCCGCGCCCGCAGGCGATCGCCGCCGCCCGCCGCGCCGTCGAATCATTACCCGAAGGACCGCTGCGCGACGCACTGGAATCGCTGGGCCGCGTGGTATTGACGAGCACCCCGGCGGATCGCGTCTAGCCGACCCGACGCCTGGCTGTGTGTATGACAGAAATACCAGATATAGAGGTTCCGATGCAGGTTCTTCGCCGATCCCTACTAGCCGTTGTGCCAATCCTGGCGATCCCCGGCCTTGCCAGGGCCGTCGGCGATGCCAGCACCGCCGAGCGCAGCCTGGGCAGCGCCGATGCGCCGGTCACCGCCACCGAGTTCTACTCGCTCACCTGCCCGCATTGCGCCGCCTTCGTGCGCGAGACCTTTCCGCGGGTGAAAAGCGAACTGATCGACACCGGCAAGCTGCGCCTGGTGTTCTGGGACTTCCCGCTCGACCAGTTGGCGCTGACCGCCGTCATGGTGGCGCGCAGCCTGCCCGCGGCGCGCTATGAGGCGTTCACCGCCGCGCTGCTGGCCTCGCAGGACCGCTGGGCGTTCGCCCGCGGGGTGAATTCCACCGAGGAACTGGCCAAGATGGCGGCGCTCGCCGGCCTGCCGCGCGAGGCGTTCAACCAGGCGATCGCCGACACCGCGCTGAAGAACTGGATCCTGGAGCGCCAGCAATTCGCCCAGAAAAACTACGGCATCGACTCGACCCCGAGCTTCGTATTCAACGGTCCGGGCGCGAAAAACCATCGCGAATCGGGATCGCTGGGCTACGACGCCTTTGCCCGCGCCGTTGCGGCGGCAGCCGGATAGCGGCGGGCGCGCAACCGCGGGGGAAACCAATTGCCGGTCAGCTTCAGCCGCCTCCGCATCGCCGGATTCAAGAGCTTCGCCGAGCCGGTGGTGATGGAAATCCTGCCCGGCCTGACCGGCATCGTCGGCCCGAACGGCTGCGGCAAGTCCAACGTGGTGGAAGCGCTGCGCTGGGCGATGGGCGAGACCTCGGCGCGGTCGCTGCGGGGCGGCGAGATGGATGACGTCATCTTCGCCGGCACCGCCCACCGGGCATCCCGCAACCTCGCCGAAGTCACCCTGCAGCTCACCGACACCAAGGGCGTGGCGCCGCCCCCCTTCCATGAGGCGCCGGAGCTGGAAGTCAGTCGGCGCATCGAGCGCGGCGCCGGCAGCGTCTACCGCGTCAACGGCCGCGAGGCGCGGGCGCGCGACGTGCAGACGCTGTTCGCCGATCTGGCCACCGGCGCGCATTCCTCCGGGCTGGTCAGCCAGGGCCGGATCGCCGCGATCGTCAACGCCCGGCCGGATGAGCGCCGCGCCACCCTGGAGGAAGCCGCCGGCATCACCGGGCTGCATTCCCGCCGCCACGAAGCCGAACTGAAGCTGCGCGCCGCCGAGGCCAATCTCGGCCGTGCCGAGGATTTGCGCGGGCAGCTCGAAGCGCAGCTGGAGGGGCTGAAGCGGCAGGCCCGGCAGGCCAACCGCTACCGCGCCATCTCCGGCCTGATCCGCACCGCCGAGGCCGAGTTGCTGGCGATCCAGCGGGCCAAAGTGGAGGTCGCCCGCGCCGCCGCCCAGGCCGCCCTGCACGCGGCCCGGACGGCGGTCGCCACCACCACCGCCGAGGCCACCGCCGCCAGCGTCGCCGCAACCGAAGCCGCCGCCCTGCTGCCGCCGCTGCGGGTGACCGAGGGCCACGCCCGCACCGCGCTGGAACGCCACAGGCTGGCCGGCGAGCAGGTCGCCGCCGAAGCGGCGCGCGCCCGCGAAGCGCTGGCCGCCGCCGTCGCCCGGCTGGACCAGGTGACGCGCGACCTCGCCCATGCCGAACAGACCCGGCGCGACGCCGCTGCCGCCATCGCCCGGCTGGACGCCGAAGCCGCCCGGCTGGAGGCCGAGGAAGCAGCGCATCCGGCCCGCATCGAACGCGCCGAGGCCGACGCCATCCAGGCCGAGGATGCCGCGCACGCCGCCGAAGCCGAAGCCAACCGCGCCACCGAGCACGCCGCCGATCTGGCCGCCCGCCACCGCGCGCTGTCCGAGGCGTTCGCCGCCGCCGAAGGCCGCGCCCGCCGGCTGGCCGAGCAGCGCGCCCGCCTGACCGCCGAACAGCAGGAGGTCGCGGCGCAACTGGTCAATCCGGCCGCGCTGGCAGCGGCGGAAGCCGAACAGATAACCTTGCAAACGGCGCTGACCGAGGCGCGCGCCGCCCAGGAGCAGGCGGAACAGGCCCGCGCCGTCGCCCTGCACCAGGCCGCCGCCGCCCGCGCCGCCGCCGCCGAGCAGGCGCAACACCTGCGCGCCGCCGCCACCGAAACCGCCGCCAGGCTCCGCCGCACCGCCCAGGAGCACGCCGCCACCCTGCGCCGCACCGCGCACGACCACGCCGCCGCGCTGCGCACCGCCGCCCGCGAGCATGGAACCCGTTTGCGGGCGGCGGCTGAAGCCGCACTGACCACCGCCCGCGAGCAGGCGGCCGCCGCCGAATCGCTGCGGACAAGGCTCGCCGCCGAGGCGCAGGCGCTGGCCGAGGTGCTGGCGGTGGCCGACGGCGAGCGCTGGCGGCCCATGGTCGATCAGCTGGACGTGCCGGCCGGCCTGGAAACCGCCCTCGGCGCCGCCCTGGGCGAGGAACTCGACTCCGCCGCCGACACCCGCGCCGCCCGGCACTGGCGCGAATTGCCGCCGCTCGATCCGCTGCCCGCCCTGCCGGAGGGCGCGACTCCGCTGGCCGCGCTGGTGCGGGCGCCGCGGGCGCTGGCGCGGGCGCTGTCGCAGATCGGGCTGGCCGAGGACGGCAGCGCCGCGCAGCGGACCCTGCTGCCCGGCCAGGCGCTGGTGTCCCGCGACGGCGCGGTGTGGCGCTGGGACGGCTACGCCATCCAGGCCGGCACGCCCACCGCCGCCGCCATCCGCCTGCAGCAGCGCAACCGTTTTGCCGACATTCGCGCCCAACTGGCCGAAGCCACCGCGGCGGCGGAACAGGCGCGCGCCGCCCGCACCGCTGCCGAGGCCGCCGAGCAGGCCGCACGCGCCGAGGCCGCCGCCGCCGAGCGCACCGCCCAGGAAGCGGCGGAAGCCGCCGAGCACGCCGCCGGGGCCGCAGCGGAGGCAGCCGAACGCACCGCCCGCGGTGAAGCCGAAACCGCCGAGCGCACCGCCCGCGACTCGGCAGCCAGACTCGAACACGACTCGCGCCTCGCCGCCGAGTCGGCGGAACGCGAGGCGAACACCGCCGACCAGCAGGCCCGCGCCGCCCGCCGCGAGGCCGAACAGCGCCTGGAGCGCGCCCGCGCCGCCGCCGCCGCCCTGGCCGCCCGCGCCGCCACCGCCGGATCGCGCCAACAGGCGCTGGATGCCCAGGCCGCCCGCCTGACCGTGGAATCCGACGAGGCCACCGCGGCGCACGCCGCCGCCCGCACGGCCCTGGCCGGTCTCGCCGACCCGGCCGCCGCCCGCGCCGCCATGGAGCAGGCCCGCGCGACGCTCGCCACCGCCCGCACCCGCGCAGCCGAAACCCGCGCCGAATCGCAGACCCTCGCCCGTGCCGCCGCCGGCCGCGCCCACCGCCGGCGCACCCTGACCGCCGAGCGCGAGGACTGGGACATGCGCGCCCGCGACGCCGCCGGCCGGGTCACCGATCTCGCCGCCCGCGCGCAGGAAGCCCGCACCGAGCACGCCGCCTGCGCCGCCGCCCCCGACGCGCTGGCCACCCGCTACGCCGCCGCCCTGGACGCGCTGGAGCTGGCCGAAGCCGCCCACCGCGACGCTGCCGACGCGCTGATCCAGGCCGAGAGCGCGGCACTGGCAACCGACCGCGCCGCCCGCGCCGCGGAGGCCGCCCTTGCCGCCGCCCGCGAGCGGGTGGTGCGGGTGGAAGGCGAGGCGATCCAGGCCGAGCAGGCCTGGGGCGTGGTGGCCGAACGCATCCTGGAACGGCTCGGCACCAACCCGTCGCTGCCCGATCCGCCCGCCGCGATGGGCCCGGAGACCGAGGACAAAGGCCGCCGCAAGCTGGAACGGCTGCAGCGTGAGCGCGAGGAGATGGGGCCGGTCAACCTGCGCGCCGAGGTCGAAGCCGACGAGATGGGCAGGCAGATCGACACCATCGTGCGCGAGCGCGACGAGCTCACCTCCGCCATCGCCAAGCTGCGCGGCTCGATCGGCCACCTCAACCGCGAGGGGCGGGAACGTCTGTCGGCGGTGTTCACCGCGGTGGATGCGCATTTCCAGGCGCTGTTCGCCCGCATGTTCGGCGGCGGCCGGGCGCACCTGGCGCTGGTCGGCTCGGACGACCCGTTGCTGGCCGGGCTGGAGATCTACGCCCAGCCGCCCGGCAAGAAACTCGCCACCCTGTCGCTGCTCTCCGGCGGCGAGCAGGCGCTGACCGCGCTGTCGCTCATTTTCGCCGTGTTCCGCTGCAACCCGGCCCCCGTCAGCGTGCTGGACGAGGTCGATGCGCCGCTGGACGACGCCAATGTGGACAGGTTCTGCCTGCTGCTGGAAGACATGGTGCGCGACACCGGCACCCGGTTCCTGGTGGTGACCCACCACCATCTGACCATGGCGCGGATGGACCGGCTTTACGGCGTGACCATGCAGGAGCGCGGGGTGTCGCGGCTGCTGTCGGTGGATTTGCAGCGGGCGGCGGAGATGGTGGACCCGGGGCGGATGGCGGCGGAGTAAGGGCGGCTGCGGTGGGCCGATTCCGCAGCTTCGGGGCATGCGGCAGTTGCCCGCCGCTGCACCGCGAAGGAAACCGGCGCTCAAGGAAAATTGATGCAGCGGTTCATTGCAAATAAATCACATGGCCCTGAAGCTGTCCCTCTGGTCTGTTGTAACTGGTGTAACAAATGCGCATTCTGACTGAGCATGCCTTCCAAATCGCACAATTGTTATTATTTGCGTGCGCCCTGCTGGCAGCACGGAACCTCTGACGCGGCCGGGTGGTAAGGCGGCATCAACCCCGCCAGCCGCGAACGCGGCATTGGCCGAGCGGAGGCGCGGCCCGCCCTATGTCCGGCTTGGCACGCACCGACTGATCTACCTGCGCAGCGATGTGGTGGCCTGGATGAACGAGCATCGGCATGCGCACCGCGCCGCCGAGTCGGTCGCGAAGGCCGCATAGACGTGCGCCCCTCGACCGAGGGGCCGAAGGGCGCGAAAACGGATCGGAAATCGGAC
>CAIVPZ010000108.1 GCA_903907955.1 uncultured Acetobacteraceae bacterium
GCGGACCCGGCCGGACGTGACGCAGAAAGGCATCGCCATGATCGGCGACCTGCGCACCGATGCGCTGCATCTGGCGCTCGCCGACGCGCCGATCGCCGACGACACCCTGCTCGGTATGCTGGTCCTCGCCCTCGGCGGTGACAACGTCACCGTGGACAGCGGCAGCAACCTGAACGGCAACGACCGCCAGGCGATCAGCCGCACGCTCACCGAAGGCGGCGTGCTGACGGCCGATCCCGACCTGCTGCGCCGGGCCGCGCGCATGATGCTGGCTGCGGTGCTGTCCTGCCGGGAGAACCGCTCGCAGAGCGGCCCCTTCGCCCGGATCGCCGGCGAGGCGATCGGCGCCTCGCTCCTGCTGCCGAACATGGCGACCGAAGAGTTCCTGTCCTGCCTGTCGCGCGGTGCGCTGGAGAAGGCCGCCGCGGCCGAGGGCGTGCGGGTCGAGGTCCGGGCGAAGGACACGCGGGCGCGGATGGTCGGGCGCTTCACCAACGGCACCTTCGTCTATCCGGGCGCCCTCTTCCGGCTGGTGCCCGAAGAACAGGCGGCCGCCGCTGAGCGCCGGCACGGCCAAGCCGGCGGCTGGGTCGGCCCGGTGACCGGCGCAGACGGCGAGGGCGACGGCGTCGCCGAACCGGAGGATGGGTACGAAGACGACGCCGGCGACCTGCGCGAGGCAGCGTGATCCGAAGCTGAACCTGCCCTGGTCCGGTTACGCCGGGCCGGGGCTTTCCCGCCGAACGAGGACCCTACCATGACCCACCTGACCCCAGGCGGCGCCGGCACCGCCGCGCGCCCGGCTCTGTTCAGCCCCACGCAGTCCAGCCTGCTGGCACCCCACGCCACCCGTGGACGGCTTGACCGGGCCGGTCTGTGCGCCGGCATCGCGCGCCGCCGCCAGACCTTCGCTGATCTGGAGGCCGGCCTGGTCATCGCCTGCGAGCAGGCTGCCGCCCGCGGCGCGGCCCACGTCGTGCGCATCGACGACCGTGCGACCTGGGACCGCCCCACGTGGCAGCGGTACCTCGACGCGGCCATCCGCCTGGAACCCGATTACGGTCCGCCCATGCGGCGCCTCCTCCAGGAGATCGACCAGCTTGCCCGGCTAATTGACCTGCCGGTCGCCGCATAGCGGTCTCCGCGCGGAACGGATGACGGCTGCCTTGCCCTGCTGGGCAGAACTGGAAATGCCGTGGCCTGACGGCAATATGCCGCTATGATGAGTGCATATTGCCGGAGGAGCCATGGTTCGCTCAAATGCGCTACGCGACGAGTTCGTGACCTCCGTCACCGCGGGGAACCTCGGGCTGGTACATGCCGTGCGTGAAGGACTGCCGGTCGACGTCGTGGACGACGCCGTGCAAGCTGGCCGTCTGTCACCGGCCGAACTCGACCGTCTTGCACTGGCCCGCAAGACCCTGGCGCATCGTCGCACAATCGGACGGCTGTCGGCGGAGCAGTCCGACCGCTTCGTCCGGGTTCTGCGCGTCATTCTGGAGGCCGAGGAGACCTTCGCCAACCGCGAGAAGGCGCACCGCTGGCTCCGCCGGCCTACTACGGCGCTTGCCGACAACGCGCCCCTCGACCTGCTCGACACGGATGTCGGGGCGCGGCGGGTCGAGACACTGCTCGGCCGCATCGCCCACGGCATCGCCGCTTGATCCAGGCGTGGCGGGTTGGCCGGCAACTTTTCGCCGACCTGTCCGGTGAGGGCGCCCGGCAACATGGCGGCCGCTGGAACACGCCCGGCCGCCCGATGGTCTATATGGCGGAGCATCCGGCCCTCGCCGTCCTCGAAGTCCGCGTCCATCTCGACCTGCCGCCTGACCTGCTGCCGGACGACTACGTCCTGATGCAGGTGGACCTGCCGGACGAGCCGCCGGAGGACGTTGTTGCCATGCCCGCGGACCCGCGAATCTTCGGCGACGCCTGGCTGGCGTCGGGGCGGACGGCGGTGCTGCGCGTTCCGTCGGTTATCGTCCCGCACACGAGCAACCTGCTGCTGAATCCGCGCCACCCTTGTGCCGCCGATGCACGGATCACCCACACGAACCCGTTCCAGTTCGACCCGCGCCTCTGGGAGGGTGGAGCATAGCCAACACCTGCCGCACGACGGCGGCTCGGCGCTGCCTTGTCGCGACAGAAGCTCCCTGCCCTGTTGATCTGGCTGACCGGAACTGTATCGCCGCTCCGAGGCGGCAATCCCTGGCCGTCGAATGGCGCTATGGTGAGCACTCGACCGAGGACGCACGCCATGCCCAAACCCAAGCCGTCACCACCGCCGCCACCTTCCTCGGACAGCGATGAGGACCCAGTGTGGGGCAGGCTTTTCACCGACATCGGCCGTTCCACACCGAGCCGGCCACCGCCAGTGCAGCCGCCCGCAGCGCCGCCGCGAAAGCCGGAGCCGCCGGCCAAGGCAAGGAAGCCGGTCCGGAAGCCCAAGGAATAGGCGCGGATCACGGCCCCGCGGGGGACGATTGTCCGCTTCTGCCCCGCCTGAGCTGACTCCAGCCTTGATCGGCCTCCCGCATCTGAGCCTTGCATCCGGTTGGGACCAGATTCCGCAGCCGGCAATCTCATCCCAAGTCATGGAACGATACAGCAAAGTTTTCTAATGGCTTGAATCGCCAGACTCTCAGCCCGCCAGGACGTTCCTGGGACTGATTTCCTCTTTCTGGCGCGTGGCGTTCGCTATATGTTCTGCGCCACACGGAGAGGACATGCAGCCAGGGTCTCACATCACCGGGCTTTCAGCCCTCCGGACCACCATCGCGCGCCTGGAGCGACGCGCGGCTGCGGACCGCGGAGCCACGCCCCTGACCTTCGGCCTCCCGCGTGTCGACGCGGCCCTCCCGGCCGGCGGCGTCATGCCAGGAGCGTTGCACGAAGCCTGGGGTGCCGGTCCGCAGGTCGAGCACGGGGCGGCGGTGGCCCTGCTGGCGGCCGGACTGCTTGCCAGGGGTCCGGGCGAAGTGTTGTGGGTGCTGGAGCAGCGCGACATCTACCCGCCCGCGCTGGCCGAAGTCGGCCTGACGCCGAACCGGGTGGTCTATGTCCATGCCCGCAAGCCCGCGACCGTGCTGCTCGTCATGGAGGAGGGCCTGCGCCATCGCGGCCTGGCCGGTGTCGTCGGCGAGTTCAGCGGCACGCTGAGCCTCACCGCCTCGCGCCGCCTGCAACTGGCCGCCGAGCGGTCCGGCGTCACGGCCTTCCTGCTCCGCCGTAGCCGCTGCTTCGACGATCCGGTGCTGCGGGAGCCCAGCGCTGCCGTGACGCGGTGGCGGGTTGGCACGCTCCCCTCGCTGCCGCCATTGGCACACGCGCCGGAAACACCGGGGCTCGGCCCGGCACTCTGGCGGCTGGAACTGATCCGCTGCCGCGGCGGCGAGGCGCATTCCTGGATCGTGGAGGCGTTCGATGCGACGGGTCGTTGCCGTCTGGTTGCCGACCTGGCCGACCGACCGGCTGCGCCGGGGGCCGACCGACCGACTGCGCCGGAGCCCCGGCGCGCCCTCGTCTGAGAGTCCCTTGATCACCGCGGCGAGCGATGGGCGGCGGATGGTGGTGGCCGCCGCCGACCAGGCCGCGCTGGCGCTCGGCATCCGTCCCGGCATGACGCTCGCCCATGCCCGCGCCATGGTGCCCGGCCTCGCGGTGGTCGACGCCGACCGGGAAGGGGATGCGACCGCCCTGGCTCGCATGGCCGCCTGGTGCCTGCGGTATTCGCCGCTGACTGCGGCCGACCCGCCCAACGGCATCTGGCTCGACATCACCGGCTGCGCTCCCCTGCATGGCGGCGAGGCGGCGCTGCTCGCGGACCTGCTGGAGCGTCTTGCCCGCGGCGGTGCGCAGGCTCGGGCGGCCGTCGCCGACACGCCCGGCGCCGCCCACGCCGTGGCGCGCTTCGGGCGCGATGCCCTCGCCGTGGTGGACCCCGGCACGCACGCGGAGGCCATTGCGAAGCTGCCGGTCGGCGCCCTGCGCCTGCCGGACGAGACCGTCACCGCGCTGCGCCGGCTCGGCTTCGAGCGGGTCGGCCAACTGGCCGAGGCCGCAAGAGGGCCGCTGGTGCGCCGCTTCGGCAAGCAGGTCGCGCTCCGGCTCGATCAGGCGGCCGGGCGGGTGTTCGAGGCCATCCATCCCGTCATACCCGACGAAATGGTGGCGCATCGGCTTTCTTTCGTCGAACCGCTGCTGACCGCGGAGGCGTTCGGCCAGGTCATCGACGAGTTGCTGACAGCGGTTTGCGCCGGGCTGGAGGCATCCGGCCAGGGCGCGCGGCGGCTGGACCTGCTGTTCGAGCGCGTCGACGGCTCCGTGCAGTCCATCCGCATCGGCACGGCGGCCCCGTCGCGCCATGCCCCCCATCTCGCCCGGCTGCTCCGGGAGCGGCTGGAGACGGTCGACCCGGGGCTGGGCGTCGAGGCGATGCAACTCCGGGTGCCCCAGGCCGAAGCGCTGGCGTTCCGCCAGGCCAGCGCCGGCCTGCTGGATGGCGACGCGCCCGCAGCCGGCATCGCCGCGCTGGTTGACCGCATTGAGAACCGGCTCGGCCCCGGCAGCGTCTGGCGCGCCGCCGCGGTCGAGAGCGACGTGCCGGAACGGGCCGTCGCCGCCATCCCGGCCATCGGGCGTGCCCCGGCAACCTCCTGGCCGCCCGGTCTGCCGCGCCCGGTACGGCTGCTCGACCCGCCCCGGCCGGTCGATGTGCTTGCCCTGCTGCCGGACCATCCGCCCGTCGCCTTCACCTGGCGCCGTCGGCGCCATCGCATCCGCCGCGCCGATGGCCCTGAACGGATCACCGGCGAATGGTGGCGGCGCGCGGGCGAGGAAGCAGCGGTGCGCGATTATTTCGCTGTCGAGGACGAAGACGGACGGCGGTTCTGGCTGTTCCGCCGCGGCGACGGCATCGACCCGGCCACCGGCGACCTGCGCTGGTTCCTGCACGGCCTGCTCTGACCACCCGAGGACACGATGCCCCAGGACACAACGAACGACGCCGACCGCCTTCGCCCGGCCACCGCTGCCGAAATCGCCGAGAGCCTGTCCTTCGCGCTGCGCTATGACGGCCGCCGGCGGGTGCATCATGCCGACGACGCGATGGCGCGCATCACCGCCGACCGGCTGGTCGCGCATCTCGAACGCAGCGGCTTTGTCCTCATGAAACGGCCGGACGCCGCGGCGCCGACGACCAGCCATCATGGGCGCGGTCATGGGGAGTCATGACCGGATACGCCGAGCTCCAGGTCACGACCAACTACTCATTCCTTCGCGGCGCCTCGCATGTCGAGGAGTTGTTCGCGCAGGCGAAACTTCTCGGCATTGCGGCGCTTGGCACCACCGACCGCAACTCGCTGGCGGGCATCGTGCGCGCGCATCGCTGCGCCGCGGAGACCGGCATCCGCCTGGTTGTTGGCTGCCGCCTCGATTTACGCGACGGCACCGCGCTGCTCGTCTACCCGTCCGACCGCGCGGCCTACTCGCGGCTCTGCCGCCTGCTCACGCTGGGCAAGAGGCGGGCCGGAAAGGGAAAGTGCGATCTCGGCTGGCAGGATTTGGCGGCTGACGGCCAGGGCCTGCTCGCCATCCTTCTGCCGGATGAGGCCGATGCCGAACTTGCCGCCCGCCTGGGCCGGCTGCGGCAGGATTTCGGCGACCTTGCCTATCTGGCGCTGACCTTGCGCCGACGGCCGGGCGACGCGGTCCGGCTGCGCCAACTCGCCGACATGGCGCAGGCCGCCCGGCTGGCGACCGTGGCCACCGGCGACGTGCTGTATCACGTGCCGCAGCGGCGCGTCCTCCAGGACGTGGTGACCTGTATCCGCGAGGGCGTCACCATCGACGCGGCGGGGTTCCGGCGCGAACGTTCCGCCGACCGCCACCTCAAACCGCCGGAGGAAATGGCCCGCCTGTTCGCGCGGCATCCCGACGCGGTGACACGCTCGCTGGAGGTCGTCGCACGCTGCCGCTTCAGCCTGTCGGAACTGCGCTACCAGTATCCCGATGAGATTGACGGACCGCAGCAGACGCCGCAGGAAAAACTTGAAGATCTGGTCAGCACGCACGCTCCGGCACGCTATCCCGACGGCGTGCCGGACGATGTGCGGCGGCAGTTGCGCCACGAACTCGCGCTCATCGCGGAGCTGGAATACGCGCCGTATTTCCTCACGGTGCACAGCATCGTCGCCCACGCGCGCTCGAAAAACATCCTGTGCCAGGGCCGCGGCTCCGCCGCCAACTCGGCGGTCTGCTACGTGCTCGGCATCACCAGCATCGACCCGGTGCGCAGCAGACTGTTGTTCGAGCGTTTCGTCTCCGCCGCCCGCAAGGAGCCGCCCGATATCGATGTCGACTTCGAGCACGAGCGGCGCGAGGAGGTGATCCAGTGGGTCTATGACCATTATGGCCGTGACCGCGCCGCGCTCTGCGCCACCGTCAACCGCTACCGCGCCCGTGGTGCCGTGCGCGAGGTGGGCCGCGCGATGGGTCTGCCCGAGGATGTCACCGGCGCGCTGGCCGCACAGGTCTCCGGCTGGGACGCCGAGGGCGTGCAGGAAGAGCATGCCGCCGAGCTGAACCTGAACACCGCGGACCGACGCCTGCGTCTGACCCTGGATCTCGCCCGCGAGCTGATCGGCTTTCCGCGCCATCTCGGCCAGCACCCCGGCGGTTTTGTTCTCACCCGCGACCGTCTGGACGACCTGGTGCCGATCGAGCCCGCGTCGATGCAGGACCGCCAGGTCATCGAGTGGGACAAGGACGACATCGACGCGTTGCGCTTCATGAAGGTCGATGTGCTCGGGCTGGGAATGCTCGGTTGCCTGCGCCGCGCGTTTGATCTGCTGGAGCAACACCGCGGCGTGCGGCTCGACATGGCGGGCATCCCGCCGGAGGATCCGGCGACCTACGAGATGGTCCGGCGCGCCGATACGCTCGGCACCTTCCAGATCGAGAGCCGGGCGCAGATGGCGATGTTGCCCCGGCTGAAACCGCGGACTTTCTATGACCTGGTCATCGAGGTGGCGATTGTCCGCCCGGGTCCGATCCAGGGCGACATGGTGCATCCCTACCTGCGGCGGCGCGAGGGGAAGGAACCGGTCAGCTATCCGACGCCGGACCTGGAACGCGTGCTGGGCAAGACGCTGGGCGTGCCGCTGTTCCAGGAACAGGCGATGCAGGTCGCCATCGTCTGCGCGGGCTTCACGCCGACCGAGGCCGACCAGCTGCGCCGCTCGATGGCGACGTTCAAATTCACCGGCGGAGTCAGCCATTTCCGGGACAAGCTCATCTCCGGCATGGTGGCACGCGGCTACACACGCGACTTCGCCGAGCGGACCTTCAGCCAGATCGAAGGCTTCGGCAGCTACGGCTTTCCCGAAAGCCACGCCGCTTCCTTCGCGCTCATCGCCTACGCCTCGTCCTGGCTGAAGTGCCACCACCCGGAGGTGTTCTGCGCCGCCCTGCTGAACGCCCAGCCGATGGGGTTCTACGCGCCCGCGCAAATCGTGCGCGATGCAAGCGACCATGGCGTCGAAGTCCGGCCGGTCTGCGTCAATGCCTCTCGGTGGGACTGCACTTTGGAGCCGGGGAGAGGGCGCACCCTCGCGGTCAGGCTGGGCTTGCGGATGGCCGGCGGCCTGTCGAACGAGGACGGCGCGCGCATCGTCGCGCAGCGGGCGGACACACCCTATGCCGGCATCGAGGAGTTGTGGCGCCGCGCTGGTGTCCCGGCCGCCGCGCTGGAGAGGCTGGCCGAGGCGGACGCCTATCGCGGCCTGGGACTGGACCGCCGCCAGGCGCTATGGGCCATTCGCGGCCTGGCCGACGAGGCGCTGCCGCTGTTCGTCGCCGCCGACCGCTTCCGCCAGCCGCAGCCCGAACTTGTCGAGCCGTCGGTGACGTTGCTGCCGATGGCTGCAGGCAGCGAGGTTGTCGAGGACTACCGAAGCGTGGGCCTGAGCCTGCGCTGCCACCCGGTGGCCTTCCTGCGCGAGGAACTCGCCAGCCGGAAGATGGTCACCTGCGCCGACCTGGCGCACACGCGGGATGGCCGCCGCGTCCTGGTGCCGGGCATCGTGCTGGTCCGGCAGCGGCCTGGCAGCGCGCGGGGCGTCACCTTCATCACCATCGAGGACGAGTCCGGAATTGCCAACCTGGTCGTCTGGGCCTCACTGTTCGAGCAGCAGCGGCGGCTTATCCTGAACGCCAGCATGCTGGCCTGCCACGGGCGGGTGCAACGCGAGGGCGACGTCATCCACGTGATCGCCGACCGGCTGGAGGACCTGTCCGATCTGCTGCGCAGCGTCGGCGGCCGCAACGAGGGCCTGCTTGTCCAGCCCGGGCGCGGTGACGAGGTGCGCCATGGCATCAGCCTGGCCTCTCGCGAGAACGGCGTGTCGGGCGAATGTGGACCTCGGAACCTTGATGTTCCGGAGCGCCGCCGGGGCAGCAGCATCAAGGTTCCGACGCGGGATTTCCGGTAGCGGCGCTGTGGCCTTGACCGGCGTCCCGTTGCCGCGCTCACCTCACATGAGCAGCCCGGCACGATGAAGCGAATGGAAGAGCCGGAACCCGGAGAGCCGCCTCCCGAGTTCCTGGCGACAGTCGCCACGATCGTGCCGGTTATGGAGCAACCGCCGGAACCCGATGATCGTTCGTGAGTGTTGAACGATCACTCATCGAAGCCGCTTGGCACGAATCTGAACGTGCTGATACGTGTTTCGGTTGTCCAGAGCCGCTGCACAAGGAACACGGCATGTCGAAGGCATTCATCGCGTCGGTCATTCAGGACTCTGCCGCCCTGACCGGGGTCGCAGCCAATCGGGTGGCGGGCGACCTGATCGACGCGATCGTCAAGGAGATGAAGAAGAGCGGCGGGTTCACGCTGCCGAGCTTCGGCACGTTCCGGGTGGTGAAGACCAAGGCGCGCAAGGGGCTGAACCCCCGGACGGGCGAGGCCGTCAAGGTCAAGGCCGGGAAGACGGTGCGCTTCAAGGCGTCGCCCACGCTCAAGAAAGCCGTTTGACCTCGCCGGACCGGAATGCGGCATCCGGGAGCTGGGGCGGCGGCGTTCCGCCATCCAATTTGCCGCGGCCACGGCGGCATCGCTAGCGTGGACTGCAACCGGGGCTGAATGAGCGCCCGGCCGGAAAGGAATCAAACCACCATGGCCATCAAGGCAGACAGGGCGCGATCTCCGCGCGGGACGAAGAACGTGGCGCAAGCCTTCTTCGCGGCGCTCGATGCCGTTCCCGAAAGCCAGCGGGCAGCCATCGCCGCCGCTGCGCTGACCGCCATCCGCGACGAGGTCAAAGCCCGGCGCCTGAAGGCCAAAGAGGCCGCTGCCAGGACAAAAGCGAAGGCACCGACAGCCCGAAAAGCCAAGGCGCCAGCAAAGGCGAAGCCAGCGGCAAGGCCGAAGGCATCCGTCAAGGCCAAACCATCCGCAAAAGCAAAGGCGCCGACAAAGACGAGAGCACCCGCAGTCCGAAAGGCCGCTGCAGCCGCGCCGAAGCGCCCGTCAGCCGCAGCGGGCAAGCGGACCGCCGCGAAGGCGGCTCCGGCAAAGAAGAAGGTCCTGGCCAAGGCCGCCGGGCGGAAGCCCGCCCCGCCCGCACCTCCCCCGGCAGCCCCGCCTGCACCGGATGCCGCCACGGAATAAAGCAGTGCGACGCGGGGCTGGTTCAGTCTCCGCGACGGCCATCACACGCACCACGCCCGGTCACGGGCTCAAGGGACCAGTCCGGTCATGCAAGCAAAGAAGCCCACGGCGAAAGCCGCCGCCGCGAAGGGATCTCCGGCGGCGGCGGTGAAGCCCCTGTCCGGCGCGAAAGCGCCTGCTCCACCTCCGGCGAAGCCAACACCCGCCGCCACGGTCACGCTGAAGCAGCTCGCCGCCGAGATTGCCGGACAGCAGGAGATTGAAAAGCACGATGCCGAGGAGATCCTGAACGGACTGGTCGGCATTCTGGTGCAGCACCTCAAGAGCGGCGATCGTCTGCGCATCAATGGTCTTGGAATCCTGGAGGTAAAGGACAAGCCCGAGCGGGCGGGCCGCAATCCAGCAACCGGCGAGGCGATGACCATCAAGGCCAGCAAGAAAGTCTCTTTCCGGCCCGCGAAGGAACTGAAGGAAGCGATCTAGCCCCTCGGCACAGAAGCTTTGACGGGCTGCCGGGCATGCTGCCTTGCGCCCGTCACGCGCCGGCTCCGTATAGCCGGTTCACAGGCCTGGCGAACGGGGCAAACCCGGCGGTGCTGCTGGTGCCGTGCCATCTGGTGATCGGTCGTGATGCCGGCCTGATCGTCTGTGGCGGCGGACTGCCGCGCAAGGCCTGGCTGCTGAGACACGAGATGGGATTGTGCGGAGAGCTTGTTGGCAACCGCCTTCACTATCCGCGACGCTGACGGCGCCCGCTGTCGTGATGCCGGCGATAGCGGCCATGAGGTCGCACAGTCCAGTGCGGCATCCCATTAGCGTCAGAACGGGTTTCCAGCTTGCCAGGTCTGCGGTCGTCGGCAGCAAGGCAAGCCGCTACCCGCGAACCCAACGCACCGCTGCCGCCAATCGCCGGCCCATCCGGCCCTGGCTGCGAGCGAAGATGTGCTCACGAACGGACTCGCCCGCAACGATGACCGCATCGCGTGCTGCAAGATGGAGGCGATGCGCATATCGCTGCGCGGCCGCCCAACCAGGCAGACGTTCGAGGGTCTCATGCCCGAGGGCAAGCAGGCGCGTCGCCCCGCCATAGGCCCGCGCGAACCAACGGACCTGGAGCAGCTTCGGCCGCGCGATCGCGAAGATCCGGGTGGAGAACGCGGCACCGACGATCTTCGCGCCGACGATGACGATGGCGGCCCACACGAAATGATGGTGGCCGATGAGCCAGAGCTCCGCCAGCTTCAGCAGCGGGATAATCGGGATGAACGGCAGCACGAACAACGCCACCACCGCGGTGGGGCTGAGCCGCTCGATTAGCCGTTCCAACGCCACGAAGATGGACAGGCGCGCCATCGCCCGGCCGAGCGCCGTGAGCCAGCGCCAGACCGTCGCTTCCAGCAGCACGAGGAAAATTGCGGCGGCGATGAGCAGCGGTGTGAGTGCCCGTTGCGCAAGGCGGCTTGACGGCGTTGTCGGTCCTGGGGTGACGGCCATCCGATCCTCTGTCGTTCGCTGCATCACGCCTCTGCGCGCAATCATCATCTGGCTGCACCAGCCGCCGTCTGCAACCCGGCCTGGTGGTGAGCCGCAACAGCAGGACCTCCAACACCGCCGTAGCAGGCCGCCCGGCCGAGGTTGACCGCGTTGCCCGGCCCCCTGCCCTGCCCGTGACGAACGCAGCGGAAGCACCCGCAGATTGTCCACGTGCGCAGGCCCGCGAGCCGCTTCCCTGCGGCAAGGCAGGACGGCTCCACCTGCTCTGCGCCTGCAATCAGGCGGGTCCGCGCGTCGGCAGCGATCAGCTCGTCGGTGCGCATCCACGCGCCGCCGTCCGGTGCGCAAGGCCGGCCCAACGGTCAGACAGAACACGCCGACGCGGCGATACCGGCTGGCAGACCCGCAAGCCTGCGTCCCGCCCCTTCCCTTCACCCTCAGCGAGCCCGGCAGGCACCCCGATCGCATCGGCGCCGGCGGTCGAACGTGTGCCAGCCGAAACGGCGCAGGTCGGTATCGGCGGCATGATCCAGGGCAGGCAACCAGCCCCCATCGGTGTGGCTGATCCACCGCGCCGGGCGGGAAACCGCGGGGCTGCACGAACCGGGCGTGAACCAGGCCATGAACGCGTCGATCTCTCTCCGACCGCGGGGATTGCCGGTGTGGCGTGTCGGCGTCACCCCCTCGGATGCGTGCGGTTTGGGCCGGGCGCCGGTCACTTCAAGCCCCGCTCCGCCAGCGGCGGAGCGCCTGCGGTTCGGCCGGCACCGTGTCGCTGCGCTCCCGCACCACTGCCGTCCTCAGGGCTTTCCGCTCCCGCCTTTACCCGGCCGAGGAAACCGCACCCGAGGGGGCGGACGCC
>CAIVPZ010000109.1 GCA_903907955.1 uncultured Acetobacteraceae bacterium
GGCGGCACTGGGTCGAACACGCTGTACGGCGACTACGGCAACGACACGCTGGTGGTCGATCCGACCGCGACAGCCGACTATCTGAGTGCCGGCGAGGGCAACGACACGGTCACCGGCGGTGCCGGCGGGGATACGTTCTACGGCGCAGGCGGCAACGACCTGCTCGACGGCAGCAAGGCCAGCAGCGGCGACTACCTGCAAGGCGATGCCGGCAACGACACCCTGCTGGGCGGCGCCGGCAACGACACGTTCTACGACACCCAGGGCGCCAACAGCATTTCCGGTGGCGATGGCAATGACCTGTTCCAGGTCGTTTCCACCGACGACACCTACAACATCCTGAGCGGCGGCGCCGGCAGCGACACCTTCCAGACCAGCTGGGCCACCGGCTGGTATCTGGGAAATTATCGTCCCGACGTGATCACCGACTTCCAGGGCGGCCCGGGCGGCGACGTCATCGACCTGAGCGGGCTGCTGCAGTGGTCGCAGTACTACGGCGGCTGGAATCCCGCCACCAACCCCTTCCTCACCGGCTATCTGCGCCTGCGGGAGGTCGGCGGCGACACCCTGCTGCAACTCGATCGCGACGGGGCAGCGAACGGCGCGCAATGGACCACCGTCCTGGTTCTGCGCAACGACCCGGTGGTTCAGACCGCCTCGTTCCATATCGGCACCGGGCTGGACGACTCCGGCACGTTGCTGACCGGCAGCGGGCAGGCGGATGGAGGCTGGACGGTCGATGCGGCGGGCGGCGGCACAGGGATGGCGCAGTTCGTGATGCCCGGCGCGGCCGACTGGTATGGCGGCTGGATGGCCGACGGGCCGACCTCCGGCTGGATCGCGCGCGCGGCCAATGCCGCCAACAACGGCCTTGCGCCATACACCTTCCACACGTCGTTCGACCTGACCAACTACGACCTTGCCACGGTGCTGATCGCCGGCGGCTGGAGCATCGATGATTCCGGCACGCTGGCGGTGAACGGCACCGTCATTGCCACCCTTGGCGCCGGCTACTGGGGCAATCTGCAATCGTTCAGCATCAGCGGCGCCAGCGGCCTGCTGAACCAGGGCGTGAACACGATCGACATCACGATCACCGGTTCGGACCAGTATCTCGAGGCGGTGCGGCTCGACGCGACCGTCAGTGGCCTGCTCGCCTCCTCCGCGGCGCCGCCGGCGCTGACCATCGACAACGTCAACCCGAGCTACAGCCCGAGCGGCACCGGCCTGCTGATCGATGACGACAACAACAGCCACGTGATCAATGGCTCGGCCAGCAACGACACGATCAACGCCAATGGCGGCGACGACACCGTTTACGCCGGCGCGGGTGACGACCTGGTGCATGGCGGTGCCGGCAACGACCTGCTGTACGGCGAGAGCGGCAATGACACGCTGGACGGCGGCATCGGCAGCAACACACTCGATGGCGGCACTGGCGACGATTCATTGCAGGGCGGTGGCGACAACGACGTCCTGCGCGATACCAGCGGCAGCAACACGCTCGATGGCGGCGCCGGCAACGATACGTTCGCGAATGTTGACGGCGGCGGCGCCAATACCCTCACCGGCGGGCCTGGCCGGGACGAGTACGATCTCAGCTGGTCGCCCGGGGCCATCGTCGGCACGGTGACCGACTTCGCCACCGGCCCGGGCGGCGATGTCGTCCAGATCGACCAACTGCTCGGTTTGATGTCCGGCCGTGCCTATTACGACAATCCGTTCCTGACCGGCTACCTGCGGCTTGTGCAGCAGGGCAGCGATGTGATGCTGCAGATTGACCGCGACGGCAGCGGGGGAACCTACGGCTGGGCGGATGTGCTGCTGCTGCAGAACGTCAACGCCTCTGCTCTCACCGTGGACAACTTCGCCACTTCGTTCTCGCCGGATGGCGTCGGCCTGGCAATCAACGGCACCTCCGCCAATGACATCCTGACCGGCACGGCCAGCAACGACACCATCACCAGCGGCGCCGGCAACGACACCGTCTATGGCGGCTACGGCAACGACAGCATCCTCGCCGACGGCAACGACCAGCTCTACGGGCAGGAAGGTGACGACACGATTGACAGCGGCTCGGGCAACGACACCGTTTATGGAGGCCTGGGCAATGACAGCCTGATCGCCGACGGCCCTGGCAACAGCTACCTGTTCGGCGACGACGGCAACGACACCCTGACCGGCGCGCAGGGCAACGACACGCTGTATGGCGGCACCGGCAACGACAGCCTGACCGCCAGCGACGGACCGGGCAATTCCTCCCTCGACGGGCAGGCCGGCAACGACACGCTGGTCGGCGGCCCCGGCAACGACACCTTCGATGACTGGCAAGGCAACAACGTCGTTACTGGCGGCGGCGGCAATGACGTGTTCTATGACGTCGCCTATGCCGGCAGCGATACGTTTACCGGCGGCCCCGATGCGCACCAGGACAGCTACGTGCTGAACTGGCTGCAAGGTTCGGGCGCCCTGGCGGAGATCACCGACTTTGCCGCCGGCGCCGCCGGCGACGTGATCAACGTCAACACCATTCTCTCCCGGCTCACCGGCTATGTCGCCGGCAGCAACCCGTTCACCACTGGTTACTTCCAACTGGTGCCGGGCGGGGTTGGCGTCACCCTGCTGCAGGTGGACCCGGATGGTGCTGGCGGCACTGACGGATGGCAGACCGTGCTGCGCCTCGATGGCCATCTGCCCAGCGACTTCACGCTCGACAATTTCTCCCCCAGTTTCTCGCCGACCGATATCGGTCGCACGATTACCGGCACGCCGAATCCGGACAACCTGACCGGCTCGGCCAGCAGCGACACGATCAGCGGTCTTGCCGGTAGCGACACGATCTACGGTGGCTTCGGCAACGACAGCATCCTTGGCGGCGACGACAACGACATCCTGTTTGGCCAGGAAGGCAACGACACGCTGATCGGCGGCAACGGCAGCGACACGCTGTATGGCGGCGCCGGCAACGACTCGCTGGAAGGCGACAGCGGCGCGGGCAACGATTACCTGGCGGGCGACGACGGCAACGACACGCTGACCGGCAATGCCGGCAACGACACCCTGTACGACTGGCAGGGCAACAACGCGCTCGACGGCGGCACCGGCAATGACCTGTTCCAGAACGTGGCATACGGCAGCGGTGCCGACACGCTGACCGGCGGCACCGGCCAGGATACTTTCCAGTTGGAATGGCGTCCGGGCGCGGTGGGCGACGAGATCACCGATTTCCAGGGCGGCCCGGGCGGCGATCTGATCGACCTTAACGGCGTCACCTGGCAGTTCCAGAACTGGAACGGCTCGGACGATCCGTTCACCGCGGGCTACCTCAACCTCGTCTCGGACGGTGCTGGCAATACGCTGCTGCAGGTCGATGTCACCGGCCAGCACGGTGCGGCTGGCTGGAGCACCATGCTGAAGCTCGACGCCGTCTCGCCGGGCGATTTCACGCTGGACAACTTCAACCCGACCTTCTCGCCGAGTGGCGCCGGCATCACCGTTAACGATACCGACGATTCGCACGTGCTGTATGGCACGTCGAGCAACGACACCATCCTGGGCTGGGGCGGCAACGACACGGTTTATGGCGGTTATGGCAACGATTCCCTGGACGGCGGTGCCAACAACGACCTTCTGTATGGTCAGGGCGGCGATGACACGCTGCTCGGCAACGACGACAACGACACGCTCTATGACTACCAGGGCAACAATTCGCTCGACGGCGGCACCGGCGACGATTTCGTGCAGGGCACCGGCACGCTGACCGGCAGCGTCGGCAACGATACGGTCCAGGGCAGCGGTGCGCTTGACGGCGGCGCCGGCAATGATGTGGTGTCCGGCACCGGCACCCTCACCGGCGACAGCGGCAACGACACGCTGAGTGGCCAGGGCAGCCTCGACGGCGGCGCCGGCAACGACAGCCTGAGCGATCCGGGCGGCGCGTCCACCCTGTCCGGCGGGGCGGGGGAGGACAGCTTCAACGGCAACGGCGGTCCGGGCGGCGTCAGCATCGACGGCGGCGTTGGCTACGACGTGGCCTTCTTCTCCGGCAACCGCGCTGACTACACGATTACCGACAACCTCGACGGCACCTACACGGTGACCGACAACCGGCCGGGCACCGCCAACGGCGCCGACACGGTCGCCAATGTCGAGTTGTTCAACTTCGCCGACCAGGAATACCAGGTGGTGCCGACCACTGCCGGCATCCTGTGGACTGATACGGCGGGCATCGACAACTCGGTTGAACCCGACAACGGCACCATTCCGGTGGTCTATGGCGGCATCGACCCGGTCAACCTGCTCGCGGGGAACGACACGCTGCATGGTGCGGCCGGCAATGACCGCCTGAACGCTGGCCCGGGCAACGATTCGGTCACCGGCGACGGCGGCAATGACGTGCTGTGGGGCAACTCCGGCGCCGACACGCTGGACGGCGGCTATGGCAGCGATACGCTCGATGGCGGCAGCGGCAACGACTCGCTGCTTGGCGGGTTCGACAACGACAGCCTGGACGGCGGCCAGCACAACGACACATTGTCCGGCGGCCAGGGCAACGACACGCTGAGCGACTTCCAGGGCGCCAACCAGCTGAGCGGCGATGCCGGCAACGACGTGGTCAGCGGCAACGGCATGCTGTCCGGCGGCACCGGCGACGACACGCTGAACGGCAGCGGCTCGCTGTCCGGTGATGATGGCAACGACCAACTCGGCAACTGGTCCTACAGTTCCGGCACTCTCGACGGCGGCGCCGGCAATGATGCGGTGTCGGGCACCGGCCTGTTGCTCGGCGGCATTGGCGACGACACGCTTTATGGCACCGGCACGCTTTATGGCGGCGACGGCAACGACCAGATCAACACGATCAACGACTCCGCCTATGGTGAGGCCGGCAACGACACCTTGACCGGCATCCTGTACACGCCGTGGCCGGTATCCGGGAACGAGTATTTCGACGGCGGCCAGGGCGACGACTCGCTGTATGGCTATTACGGCGACGACACGCTTCTGGGCAGCCAGGGCGCCGACACCATGGACGGCGGCGCTGGCAACGACTGCATCGACGGCGGCACCGGCGACAACGTTGCTGTATTTGACAGCGTGCGTGCGTACTACACCGTGGTACAGGATGGCACCGGCGGTTACTACGTCAGCGACAACCGCGGCGGCGACGGCACCGACCACGTCACCAACGTGCAGATCCTGCGTTTCCCCGACACCGACTTCGAGCCGAATGTCACCAATACCGGCACAATCGTCACCGGCACGGGCGGGGACGATTCGCTGACCGGGAGCGCTTATGACGACAGCATCGTCGGCTTTGCCGGCAGCGACACCGTGGCAGCCGGTGGTGGCAACGACCAGGTGGTCGGCGCCGCCGGTAACGATTCGATCGATGCCGGCGACGGCAACAACGTTGTTTGGGGCGACGACGGCGGCGATACCATTGCCGCCGGCAGCGGCGACGACATCCTGCATGGCGGCAGCGGCAGCAATCTGATCGGCGGCGGCGCCGGGCGGGACACGATCGATGCGGGCGATGGCGCCAACACCGTCTCCGGCGGCGATGGGGCCGACAGTATCGCGGTCGGCGCGGGCAACAACACGGTCTCCGGCGACAGCGGCGACGACACCATTACGGCCGGCGGCGGCGACAACACGATCAGCGGCGTCGATGGCAACGACAACATCACCGCCGGCGGCGGCAACAACCAGCTGGATGGCGGCGACGGCAACGACACCGTGCAAGGCAACGGCTCGCTGACCGGCGGGTTCGGCGACGATCTGCTGATCGGCAGCGGCACGCTCGACGGCGGCGACGGCAACGACATCATCAGCGGTTCCGGCACGCTGACCGGCGATGCCGGGAATGACGTGCTGAACGGTTCGGGTCTGCTCGACGGCGGCGTCGGCAACGACGTGATCAACCTGGCCGCAGGCAGCGGCATCGGTGACGACGGCAACGATACGCTGATCGCCACCACCGGCGCGGGCGTGCTGCTGAGCGGCGGCAGCGGTGACGACTCGCTGCAGGGCAACAGCGGCAACGACACATTGCTCGGCAGCGCGGGCGATGACTTCTTCGACGCGGGCGGCGGCAACGACGTGCTGTATGGCGGCTCGGGCTATGACACCGCGCACTACAGCGGCAGCAAGGCCGGCTACGCGCTGACCCCGAACGCGGATGGCAGCTATACGCTGCAGGATTTGCGCCCAGGTGCGCCGAACGGCACCGATCTGCTGATCGGCGTCGAACATATCAGCTTCGATGATGGCGGCACCTACGACCTGAACGTCGGCAGCCTCGTCGGCATGTCGATCACCGGCACGCAATTCGACGACATCCTGTCCGGCGATTTCGGGCCGGATACCATCGTCGGTCTCGCCGGCAACGACATTCTTGATGGCGACAACGGCGCGGACTCGATCGAAGGCGATGCCGGCAACGATGTGCTCTATGGCGGTGCCGGCAACGACACGCTGCAGGGTGGCGACGGGCATGACCACATCTACGCCGGCGGCGACGATGACTCTGTCTCCGGCGGGGCCGGCGACGATACCATCGACGGCGGCCAGGGCGCGGACACGGTCACTGGCGATGACGGCAACGACGTCATTACCGACACGGTCGGGCTGAACACGCTGTCGGGTGATGCCGGCAACGACACCATCTCGGGGACCGGCACGCTTGATGGCGGCGACGGCAACGACTCGCTGTATGGCACCGGGACAGCGGATTCGCTCACCGGCGATGCCGGCGACGACGTGCTGCAAGGCAACGGCGCGCTGTCTGGCGGCGATGGCAACGACACGATCAGCGGCAATGGAACGCTGGATGGTGGCAGCGGCCAGGACTCTCTGAACAGCTTCTACAACCCGAACGCGCAACTGCATGGCGACGACGGCAATGATACGCTGTATGGCAACGGCACGCTGTATGGCGATGCCGGCAGCGACCTGATTAATACCACCAACGACAGCGCTTACGGCGGCGACGGCAACGATACGCTGCTGGGCGTGATGTACTCGTACGGCTTCCCATATTCGGGTAACGAGTATTTCGATGCCGGCGCCGGCGATGACTCGCTGTGGGGCTGGTATGGCGACGACACGCTGCTCGGCGGGGACGGCAGCGACACGATCTGGGGCGACGAAGGCAACGACTCGATCGACGGTGGCGCCGGTAGCGATGTGGCGACCTACGACTCGCTGCGCGCCTACTCCTCGATCGTGCAGGACGGCCACGGCGGCTACTGGCTGCGCGACAACCGGCTGTTCGTCGGCAGCAACCAGGGCCTCGACACCATCACCGGGGTCGAGCAGTTCACCTTCAACGACGTGGTGTTCCTGCCCGACAACCCGGCCGTGAACACCGGCATCATCGTCACCGGCGTCATCGGCGACGACACGCTGACCGGCACCGCATACGACGACAGCATCGCCGGGCTGGACGGCAAGGACTCGCTGAGCGGCGGTGCCGGCAACGACCTGATCGACGGCGGCGACGGCAACGACAGCATCGATGCCGGCACCGGGAACGACGTGGCCTGGGGCGGCGCGGGCGACGACACCATCACCGGCAACACCGGTGATGACATCCTGTATGGCGATGACGGCAACAACGCGCTCAGCGGCGATGTCGGCAACGACACCATCTTCGCCAATGACGGCAACAACAGCGTTGCCGGCGGCGATGGCAACGACCTGATGTTCCTCGGTGCCGGCAACAACACCGTTACCGGCGATGCCGGTGACGACAACATCAACGCCGGAACCGGGTTGAACACAATCGACGGCGGCAACGGCAACGATACCATCACGGCCGGCGGTATTCTCACCGGCGAATCGGGCGACGACTCGCTCAACAGCGGCACGGACCCGCTGTCGCTGCTGCACGGCAACGATGGAAACGACACGCTGTATGGCAACGGCACGCTGTATGGCGATGCCGGCAACGACCTGATCAATACCACCAACGACAGCGCCTTCGGCGGCGACGGCAACGATACGCTGGTGGGCATCATGTACACGCCGTCGGGCCCCTATTCCGGCAACGAGACGCTGGACGGCGGCACCGGCGATGACTCGCTGTATGGCTGGTATGGCAATGACATGCTGACCGGCGGCGATGGCAACGACACGCTCGACGGTGGCGCGGACCGCGATACGCTGATGGGCGGCCTCGGCGCCGACGTGTTCACCGGCGGCGCCGGCAATGACCTGATTGTCGGCGGCGGCGTCGGCACGGCCAACCCGAACGACAAGGACGTGGCGATCTACGACGGCCTGCGCGACAACTACACGGTGGTGCAGTTCAACCAGCCCGTCTCCGACCTCAACGAACTGCGGACGGACGCGCCGGTCTACGTCTATGACAACCGGCAGGGCGCGCCGGACGGCAACGACACGCTGATCGGCATCCAGAAGCTGATCTTTGCCGACGGTGCCTATGTGGCAGCGGCCAACCCCGGCCAGTTCATCGACGACAGCACCAGCGTTACCAATGACACGATCGCCGGCCTCGACAACACCAACTACAAGGGCGGTCAGACCGCCCCCTTCCCCGGCGCCGGTGACGACACGATTTATGGTGGCCATGGCAATGACTCGATCAACGGCCTGGCCGGCGGCGACCTGATCGAGGGCGGCGATGGCGACGACACCGTGTTGGGCGGCACCGAGAACGACACCGTCTATGGCAATACCGGTAACGATACGCTCGATGTCGGGGCGGGCGACAACGAAGCGCATGGCGTCGACGGCAACGACTCGATCCTCGCCGGCGATGGTTTCGATTTGCTCTTCGGCGAGGCGGGCAACGATACGATCGATGCGGGCGGCGGCGACGACTCAGTGGATGGCGGCGCCGGCAACAACCTGGAGTACGGCGGTGCGGGCAACGACACGCTGACCGGCGGCGACGACGGCAACACCATGGACGGCGGTACCGGCAGCGACGTGCTGGTGGGAGGGACGGGCGCCGACTCGCTGCAGGGCGACGGGCTCTATGAGACCGGCAACGACACGGTTTCTGGGAATGGCGGCAACGACACGCTGTACGACCTGGCCGGGATCAACCTGCTGGACGGCGGCGATGGCAACGACTTCATCACCGGCGCGGGAACGCTGCTTGGCGGCATTGGCAACGACACCTTCGTCGGCAGCACCGGCAATGACAGCGTCGATGGCGGCGACGGCGCCGACGCAATGTTGTTTGACTCACTGCGCGCCTACTCCTCGATCGTGCAGGACGGCAACGGCGGCTACTATGTCATCGACAACCGGCTTGGCCTGCCGGGCAATCTCGGCACTGACCAGGTCGTCAATGTCGAGAGCTTTAGCTTCAATGATGGTTTGTTCCTTCCGGCGGCGGCCAACACCGGCGTCATCCTGAATGCCGCCGCCCCGCCACTGGCCAACCCGACGCAGGGCGACAACCTCACCGGCACGGCGTTCGACGACAGCATCGCCGGCAATGACGGCAACGACACACTGGACGGCGGCGCCGGCAACAACTGGGTGCTTGGCGGCAGCGGCGCCGACTCGATCACTGCCGAGGGCACCGGCAACAACGTGCTGATGGGCGGCGCCGGCCACGACACGATCTCGGGCAGCGACGGCAACGACATCATCGACGGCTATGATGGTCCGGACTCGCTCCTGGGCAATGGCGGCAACGATACCATCACCGGCGATTACGGCGACGACACCGTCTATGGCGGCGGCGGCAACGACAGCATCGATGGTGGGCCGGACAACAACTGGCTTGACGGCGGCGCGGGCGACGACACCATCGTCGGCGGCGTTGGCGCTGAGACGCTGTTCGGCGATGGCGGCAATGACTCGTTGTCTGGTGGCACCGGCATCTATGGCAACAGCAGGGTTGATGGCGGCGCCGGCAACGACACGCTGACCGGCGTCGGCGCGCTGCTGGGCGGTGACGGCAACGACGTGTTGACCGGCCAGGGCACGCTGGATGGCGGCGCCGATGACGACGCGCTTACTGGCATGGGTGTGCTTACCGGCGGCGATGGCAACGACACGATCACCGGCACGTCGATCAATCCGAACACTGCCGGCTACATGCAGTTCATCCCCGACGGTGCTGGCGGGACGCTGGTGCAGGTGGATACCGATGGCCCGGGCGGGCCAGCCGGCTGGACCACCATCCTGAATATTCAGGGTTCCACCCCGCCGGGGGTGGATGGCGACCTGTATCTGGCGGTTCCGGGGCAGGTGGGTCTCTACCTGACTGGTGGCGTTGGCAACGACACGCTCAACGGCAGCCAGTACAACGACACCTTCAACGACGACCAGGGCAACAACGTCTTCAACGCCAATGGCGGCAACGACACGTTCCTGAATGTGTCGCTCGGCACCGGTTCGGATGTGTTCAACGGTGGCACCGGCGCGCACCAGCACACCTATGTGGTGGCGTGGCAGCCCGGCTCGACCGCCGATCTGATCACCAACTGGTCTCCCGGCGTCTTTGGCGACCGGCTCGACCTGAGCCAGGTGATGCTGACGCTGAACGCGCTCGATGGTGGCAATGGCAATGACAGCATCAGCGGCAATGGCAGCCTGACCGGAGATGCCGGCGACGACACATTGTCGGGCGCCGGCACGCTGGATGGCGGCGACGACCGGGACTGGCTGTATGGCGGGGTCGGCGATGACGTTCTGCTGGGCGGCGCCGGTGACGACTCGCTGAAGGGCGGCGCGGGCAATGACTTCCTGGATGGCGGCACCGGCACCAACACCGCCTATTACGATGGGCAGCGGGACCACTACACGATCACCTACAACGGCAAGGACGCCAGCGGGCAAGACCAGTACATCATCGTTGACAACTTCGCCGATGCCGGCAGTGCGCTGGGCGATACCGACCACCTGGTCAACGTGCAGTTCGCCACCTTCTCCGACCAGACGCTGGCGCTGACGCCGGGCAACACCGGCATCGTGTTCAATGGCTCGGACAACCCCGACACGCTGATCGGCGGCCCAGGTCCCGACACGCTGGAAGGCTTCGGTGGCGACGACAGTCTGGTGGGCGATGCCGGCAACGACAGCCTGATCGGCGATGCCGGCAACGACACGCTGCTCGGCGGTGACGGCAACGATACGCTGGACGGCGGCGACGGCAACGACTCGATGGTCGGTGGCACCGGCGATGACACCTACCTGGTGGAAAACGTCGGCGACATCGTGGTGGAGAACCCGGGCGAGGGCATCGATACGGTCTGGTCGGAGCTGAATGCCTACACCCTGCCGGGCAACGTGGAGAACCTGGTATTCATCGGCTATGGCGACTTCGCCGGCACCGGCAACGCGCTTGACAACAGCATCACCGGCGGTGCCGGCAACGACACGCTGGATGGCGGCGCGGGTGCCGACACGCTGATCGGCGGGCTCGGCGACGACACTTACGTGGTCGACAGCCTTGGCGACAGCGTGGTGGAGAACGCCAGCGAGGGCACCGACACGATCAGGACGACGCTGAACGCCTTCTCGCTGGCTTTCTTGCCGAACGTCGAGAACCTGACATTCATCGGCATCGGTGACTTCGCCGGCACCGGCAACGCTGCGGCCAACGTCCTCACCGGCGGTGCCGGCAACGACACGCTGGACGGCGGCACGGGTGCCGACACGCTGATCGGTGGGCTCGGCAACGACACCTACGTGGTCGACAACCGTGGCGACAGCGTGGTGGAGAACCCCGGCGAGGGTACCGACACGATCGAGACGACGCTGAACGCCTACTCCCTGGCTTCGCTGCCGAACGTCGAGAACCTGACGTTCATCGGCACCGGCAACTTCGCCGGCACCGGCAACGCGGCGGCCAACATCATCACCGGCGGTGCCGGCAACGACACGCTGGACGGCGGCGCGGGTGCCGACACGCTGATCGGCGGACTCGGCAACGACACCTACGTGGTCGACAACGTTGGCGACAGCGTGGTGGAGAACCCCGGCGCGGGCACCGACACGATCGAGACGACGCTGAACGCCTACTCCCTGGCTTCGCTGCCGAACGTCGAGAACCTGACGTTCATCGGCACCGGCAACTTCGCCGGCACCGGCAACGCGGCGGCCAACATCATCACCGGCGGCGCCGGCGACGACACGCTGGACGGCGGCGCGGGTGCCGACACGCTGATCGGCGGGCTCGGCAACGACACCTACGTGGTCGACAACGTCGGCGACCAGGTGGTGGACAGCGGGGGCAGCATCGACACGATCCTGACCACGTTGAACACCTACAGCCTCGGCATCGGCAGCGGCATCGAGAACCTGACCTTCATCGGCACGGGCAACTTCGCCGGCACCGGCAACGAGCTGGCGAATGCCATCACCGGCGGCGCGGGCAACGATACGCTGGACGGCGGCACCGGCGCCGATACGCTGACCGGCGGCCTCGGTGATGACACCTATCTGGTCGACAATGCGTCTGACCAGGTGGTGGAGAAGCCGGGCGAAGGCATCGACACCATCATCACCGGCCTGTCGGTCTACACGCTGGTCGGCAAGCCGGATGTTGAGAATCTGACGCTCACCGCTGTCGGCGGCGCCTTCGGCACCGGCAACGATCTGGCCAACGTGCTCACCGGTGGCGCCGGCAACGACACGCTGACGGGCGGCAAAGGCAACGACACGCTGATCGGCGGTGGCGGCAGCGACCTCGCGGTGTTCACGGGTGACCTCACCCAGTACCGCGCGACTTGGGTGGGCGGCAATCTCGTGGTGGCCGATCTGGTGGCCGGTCGCGATGGCACCGATTCGCTTGCGGGAATCGGCCGGGTCAACTTCGGCGGCACGGTGTTCACCGTCATCCCGCAGGGTGCGCCGGGCGATGCGGCCGCCAACCTGCTTGCCGGCACCACCGGCAACGACTCGCTCAGCGGCGCCGGCGGCAACGACGTGCTGTATGGCGATGGCGGCGCCGATACGCTCGATGGCGGCACCGGCGCGGACACGATGATCGGTGGCCAGAATGCCGGTGACAGCACCATCTACATGGTGGACAACACCGGCGATGTGGTGATGGCCGGCGCCGGGACCGACACGGTTGTGACGACGCTCAGCACCTACACGCTTGGGTTGAACATCGAAAACCTGACCTATGGCGGCACCGGCCCGAGCTTCCTCGGCACCGGCAACAGTGGCGCGAATCTCATCACCGGCGCGGCGGGGACCACGACCAACAACTCGCTGTATGGCAATGCCGGCAATGACACGCTCATCGGCGGCGGCGCGGCGGACGTGCTGTATGGCGGCGCCGACAATGACTCGCTCAGCGGCGGCGCAGGCAAGGATCAGCTCTCCGGCGACGCCGGCAACGACACGCTGGATGGCGGGGCGGGATCGGATATCCTCACCGGCGGCGCGGGCGCGGACGATTTCATCTTCTGGCGCGGCCAGACGACGGGCGACGCGATCACCGACTTCACCAACGGTGTTGACAGGATCGATTTCTATGGTTTCGCTGCCGGCTCCACTTTCGTCAAGGCAGCGGGCACCGCAACCTACTCGATCTGGACCGTCACGGACGCCACGACCCACGTCAGCGAATCCATCATGTTCACAGGCGTGTCGTCTTCCACTAACATCACCGGCTACGTGTTCCACTGATGACCGTCACGTTTCCAGCCAGGACGCCCTTGCCATGAGCAACCAAGTGCGGGGCCTTGCCCTGCTGGCCACGACGGCCCTGCTGTCGCTGGTGCCGCTTTCCGCCTCGGCGGCCAGCATCTCGTTCGATACGGTCGCGGCGCAGACGATTGCCGCGGGCGGCAGCGTCGGCGTGGACGCCGGGTTTACCGCCGCCATCGCAGGCGCAAGCGATGGCGCAAGAGGTATCATCGATACCGGCGGCGGCACGCTGGCGACCGCCGCGTGCTCCTTGACAGGCGCCTGCGCTGACAACGGCACGCAGGCGCTCTACGTGCTCCAGAACGCCAGTTTTACCCTGTCAGCGCCGAGCGGCGACACCTTCACCGCCACCTCGTTCGATGCCGCGCTGGCCTCGATCTGGCCGGCTGGCTTTCCGTTGAATTCGGCCGTCCGCCTGCAGGTCGACGGCCTGGCGGGAGCAACAACGATCGCATCAAAGACATTCCTGCTGCTGCCCCCAGAATACACCGATACGCTACCGGCAGACACGGCGAGCTCCGACGCCACGACCTTGAAGTCGATCACGCTTGCCGGCTACAACAACATCGACGCATTGGTGTTCACCATTATTGCGGGGATCGAAGGCGATCCGTCCGCGCTCACGGTGGATACCGGCTTCTCGACGGAATTCGCCGTCGACAATATCGGCTACACCGCTCTGGATAACGGTGGCGGCGATAACGGCGGCGGAACCTCCGCGCCGGAGCCGGCGACGGCGGCCTTGCTGCTCGCCGGTCTCGCCGGGCTGGCGGCGACGCGGCGGCGGATTGGCTGACCCTGCCGCGCGCCCTTTTGCCCGGCCGGAGATCGGGCATCACGTGCCCGCCAGGTGCCTGACGTAATGGCCAGACCGGAGCGACCCGCCAGCCGACCCGCCCGGCGCCCCGACCCCCGCTCGCCGCTGCCGGTGGGGCGTCCCGCCGCCACGCCGATGCAGGTCCTGCTGGGGCAGGTTGCCGCGGCCCGCCAGCTGCGCGACCGCCCCGCGCTGGCCGATGCGCTCGCCGCCGTCGCGGACCTGCATCTCGCGACCGGCGCACCGGTGCCGCGCAACCTGTTCTACGAACTCGGCCTGCTGCTGATGCAGATCGGCCGCCTTGATGCGGCCGAAGCCCGGGTCCGCCAGGGCATGGCACGCCAGCCGCAGGACTTCGCGCTGGCCAACCTGCTCGGCGTGGTGCTGAAAAACCTGCGCCGCTACAATGAGGCGCTGGCCGCGCTGGATGCCGCAGCCGTGCTTGACCCGGCCAGCCTCTCCCCCGCCGTCAACCGCGGCAATATCCACCTGGCCCGCCGCGACGGCGCCCGGGCGGCGGCCGAGTTCGCCCGCGCCGTGCATGACGCGCCCGGCCAGGCCGAGTACCATCGCCTGCTCGCCGCTGCCCTGCGCCTGCAGGGCCAGGCCGAACGGGCGCTGCAGCATGCCGACACGGCGCGCCGGCTCGATCCGAAAAACGCCAAGAGCTGGGTTGACGCGGCGGCGCTGCTGGAGGAACTCGGCCAGGTGCCCCAGGCCCTGGCACTGATCGACGCGGCGCTGGCGGAACTGCCCGACTCGCGGCTGCTCGCCGAGACGAAGTTCGTTCTGCTGCGCCGCGCCGGCCGCATGGCGGACGCGCTGGCCTACGGGCAGGCGCTGCTGGCACGTCTGCCCGACCAGGCATGGACGCACGTCCAGATTGCCCGTACCGTCATGCACACCGATCGACGGCTGGCCAACCGCCACCTGCAGGAGGCGGTGCGGCTGGCGCCGAACGATCCCGATGCGGTGGCCGAACTGGCTGACAGCCTCGACCGCACGCGCGGCGCCGATGAAGGTGACAACATCGCTGCCGGCTACGAGCTGGCGCGCCAGCGCCTGGCACTCGGCGGTGACATGCTGGCGCATGCGCGCAACATCAGCAGCATCTGCAACCGCGTCTGCGACTTCGACGGCGCCGCCGCGGTCGGCAGCTTCGAGACGCTGACGCAGCATTGGGCGGATGTCGGCTACATCAGTGCATTGCACTACCAGATGGCGCAGGTCCGCACGCCCGCGCAGCGACACCTGCTGCTGGAAGCGCACCGGCAATGGGGGCGCATGATCGATGCGGTTGCGGCGCGCGCGCCGATCCCGCGCCCGGCGGTGCGACGCGGCCGGGCGAAGCTGCGGCTCGGGTTGATGTCGTCGGATTTGCGCAATCATCCGGTCAGCTACTTCGCCATGCCCCTGATCGAGGGATATGATCGCGACCGTTATGAACTTTATTGCTATTCCTGGAACAGCGGCGCGGGCGATTCCATCCAGGCGCGCATCGCCGCGCTGTGCGACGGTTTCCGTCTGGCCCCCGCGATCAGCGACCGCGATGCCGCCGGACTGATTGCCCGTGACCGGCTCGACATGCTGATCGAGCTCGGCGGCACCACCTACATGAACAAGCTGGGTGTCATGGCGTGGAAGCCGGCGCCGGTGCAGGCAAGCTGGCTCGGTTATCCGCACTCCGCCGGGCCTGGCTCGATCGACTACCTGATCGTCGATCCGTACAACCGGCCGGCGGACGATTCGCTGCTGATCGAGCGGCCGCTCGTGCTGCCGCGCAGTTGGGTCGTGCTCGGCGCGCTGGGCTTCGACCAGCGGGTCGCCATCGAGCCAGGCACGCCCGAGGAGCGGACCGGCCGGCTCACTTTCGGCACCATGAACAATCCCTACAAGTTTACCCGCGAGGTGCTGGAAACCTGGGCGGGGGTGGTGCGCGCCGTTCCGGACTCGCATTTCCTGTTTGTGCGGCCCGAATGCGCGGTGCCGGCTTTTCAGAAGCATGTATGTTCGATTTTTGCCGCCAACGGCGTGGCGCCGGAAAGGGTGGAATTCATCGCGGTCCGTGGCGCGCATCTTCAGCACTACAACAGGATCGACATCGCGCTCGACACCTTTCCCCAGACCGGCGGGACGACGACCTGCGAGGCCTTGTGGATGGGCGTGCCGACGGTCAGCCTCGTCGGCCCGTGCTTCTTTGAGCGACTGAGCCATTCCAATCTGACCAATGCAGGGCTTGCAGATTTGTGCGTGGTGGAGCGAAGCCATTATGAGCGGATTGCGGTGGCCCTCGCCGCCAACCGGGAGCGGAGAACCTGGCTGCGGCACAACCTCCGCCAGGAGATTCGGGCGCGGCCGCTTGGCCGGGTTGACTGGTTCGTGAGCGACTTCATGTCGACGGTCCGACAAGCGGTCGAAGGGCAGGGCTGAGAGTTTGAGAAAGAATGCCCGCAAGCCGCCGAACGATGACGGAAAACTCAATGATATCAGCGGGCGGTTTTTTCAAGTTCGATTGTTTTGCAGGCTCCGACGCGCCGGACCCCATTCCGGTTCTGTTGCAACTCCTGCCGGGCGTAAGCCTGCCACTGCCCCCCTGCCCGGGCATCCCGGCCATCCGCGCCACTTCCTCAGGTGCGGTATCGCCGTGGTTGATCACCGCAAGCAGGCGCACGAACGGAAAATCCGGATCGGGCCGCCCCTGCGCTTGCTTCCTTTCCCCGCCAAAAGCTTCCCTGGCCTTCCTCATGACCCGGTGCCAGCATCCGCCGCACCGCGTCATGCCTGGAGCCGCCCGCGATGCCGCCCGTCCCGCTGTTGCAAGCCCGACGTTTCCTGCCGCTGTTCGTCACCCAAACCCTGGGCGCCCTGAACGACAACCTGTTCAAGAACGCACTCGGCGTCATGGCCCTGTTCGCTTCGGCCCAATACGGCAATGAACTGGTCGCCATCGGGCTCGGCGTTTTCATCCTGCCCTATGTCCTCTTTTCCTCGGTCGCCGGCGAACTCGCCGACCGGACCGAGAAGGCCCGGCTGATCCGGGCGACCAAGCTGTGGGAGGTCGGCCTGATGCTGGTGGGCGCCGGCGGCTTCCTCACCGGCAGCCTGCCGCTGCTGATGGTGGTGCTGTTCGGCCTCGGCATCCAGGCCACCTTCTTCAGCCCGCTGAAATACGGCATCCTGCCCGATCACCTCGCCGAGACCGAACTGGTCGCCGGCAACGGGCTGATCGAGGCCGGCACCTTCCTCGGCATCCTCGCCGGCACCATTGCCGGCAGTGCGCTGGTGCGCCTGCCGCACGGGCCTGAGGCGGTGGCCGGGCTGGCCCTGCTGGTGGCTCTCGCGGGCCTGGCCGCCGCCTGGCGGATTCCGCCCGCCCCGTCGGCCGCGCCCGGCCTGCATATCGGCTGGAACATCCCGCGCGAGACCGCGGCCCTGATCCGCGCCGCCCGCGGCAACCGCGACGTCTGGCTGTCCGCCCTCGGCATCTCCTGGTTCTGGGCGGTCGGCGCCATCGTGCTGTCGGAACTGCCGGTGGCGGCGAAGGACGTGCTGGGCGGCGACGCAGCCCTGATCACCTTTCTTCTGACCGTGTTCTCGGTCGGCATCGGCGCCGGCTCGATCGGCTGCGCCCGGCTGCTGCACGGCGACGTTTCGCCGCGCCTGGTGCCGCTCGCCGCCCTCGGCATTTCCGTGTTCACCTTCGATCTGGCCAACGCCTTCACGGCGGCCGGTATCCGCCCCGCGCCGCTCGACGTGCTGGCCTGCGCCGCCGGCTGGCGCATGATGGCCGATCTGTTTCTGCTCGCCCTGTGCGGCGGCATCTATTCGGTGTCGCTCTACGCGTTCATTCAGGACCGCGCCGATCCGGCATCGCGCTCGCGCATGATCGCAATGAACAACGTGCTGAACGCCGCCTTCATGGTGGCGGCCTCGCTGATCGCGGCAGGGCTGGCCTTCGCGCATGTTTCGGCCCCGCGCATCCTGCTGCTGACCGCCGCCGCCAATCTGTGCGCCGCGGTGTGGATCCTGCGCATCCTGCCGCGCAGCACGCTGCGCAGCATTGCCGCCTGGTATTTCCGCCGCTTCCACCGGGCGCAGGTCACCGGCCTCGAGCACTATCACGCCGCCGGCAAGCGCGTGGTCATGGTGGTCAACCATGTTTCGCTGGCCGATGGCGTGCTGGTCGCCGCCTTCCTGCCGGATGCGCCGGCCTTCGCCATCTACACCCTGATGGCCCGGAAATGGTGGGTGAAGCCGTTCATTGCGCCGATCGACAGTTTCCTGGTCGATCCGGCCCACCCGCTCGCCGCCCGTGCCATGATCGACTGGGTGCGCCAGGACCGCCGGCTGGTGATTTTCCCGGAAGGCAGGCTCAGCCGCACGGGTGCACTGATGAAGGTCTATGACGGCGCCGCCATGATTGCCGACCTTGCCGATGCGGACCTGCTGCCCATCCGCATCGACGGGCTGCAGTTCACCCCGGTCGGGCGGATGGGCGGGGTGTTCCGCCGCCGCTGGTTCGTGCCGGTCCGCCTCACCATCGGCCCGGCCGTGCGGCTTTCCGCCGACCCCGCGCTGCACGGCCGGGCGCGCCGCCAGGTGCTCGCCACCGCTTTGCATGACGTCATGGTCAATGCCGCCTACGCCGCCGCCGACACCAACCGCACCTTGTTCGCCACCCTCCTGTGGGCGCGCGACCGGCATGGCGCCGCGCTGGAGATCGCCGAGGACATCGCCCGCGTCCCGCTCACCTATCGCCGGCTGCTGCTGGCCGCGATCGTGCTCGGCCGCCGCCTCGATGCGCTGGTGCCGCGCGGCGAGCACGTCGGCGTGATGCTGCCGAATGCCAATGCCACGCTGGCCACTTTCTTCGGTCTGCAGGCATTTGCGCGCGTCCCCGCCTTGCTGAACTTCTCCGCCGGCGCCGACGGCATGCTCTCGGCCTGCCGCACCGCGGAGGTTTCCACCGTCGTCACCTCCCGCGCCTTCATCGAGCACGGCCGCCTGGAGCACAGCATCGCCCGGATGCAGGGGTTCGTGCGCTTTCTCTATCTGGAGGATATCCGCGCCGGCCTCGGCCGTGCCGCCCGCCTGCGCGGCCTGTTCGACATGCTGCGCCCCACCCGCCTGCCCGGCGCCACCGCGCCGGCCGACGCGCCCGCCGTGGTGCTGTTCACCAGCGGCTCCGAGGGCACGCCAAAAGGCGTGGTGCTCAGCCACCGCAACATCCTCGCCAACTGCGCCCAGCTTGCCGCCGTGATGGATTTCGGACCGGCCGACCGCATCGTCAACGCCATGCCGATGTTCCACAGTTTCGGCCTCACCGGCGGCACGTTGCTGGCGATCTTCGGCGGCGTGCGTACGTTCTTCTATCCGTCGCCGCTGCATTACCGCATCGTGCCGGAAACCATCTACGACACCGAGGCCACCATCGCCTTCGGTACCGACACCTTCCTGGCCGGCTGGGCGCGCTTCGCCCATCCCTATGATTTCCGTTCGGTCCGGCTGGTTTACGCCGGCGCCGAGAAGGTGCGCGCGGAAACCCGCAAGCTGTATTTCGAGCGTTTCGGCGTGCGCATTCTGGAAGGCTACGGCATCACCGAGGCATCCCCGGTGCTCGCCGTCGATTCGCCGATGCAACCGCGTGCCGGCACAGTCGGCCGCCTGCTGCCCGGCATCGATCATCGCCTCGCTCCGGTCGAGGGTATCGCGACGGGTGGCCGGCTGCACGTGCGCGGTCCCAACATCATGCTCGGCTATCTCCGCAGCACGGCTCGCGGCGAACTGGAACCGCCCCCCGGCGGCTGGTTCGACACCGGCGACATCGTTGCCATCGACGCGGCAGGATTCGTCACGATCATCGGCCGCGCCAGACGGTTCGCCAAGATCGGCGGCGAGATGGTTTCCCTCGCCGCCGCCGAGGAACTGGTCATGGCCGTGTGGCCCGCCGCCCTGCACGCCGTGCTGGCGCAGCCCGACCCGCGCAAGGGCGAGCGCCTGGTGCTCGTCACCACCCAGCGCGGCGCCGAGCCGTCCGCGCTGCTCGCCCACGCCGCCGCGCGCGGCATCACCGAGATCATGGTGCCGCGCAGCTTTGTCGCGGTGGACGCAATGCCGGTGCTCGGCTCGGGCAAGATCGATTATCCGGCGGTGGAGCGCCTGCTGGCCGCGCGGGCATGATACCAACCGCAATGGCTGCCACTGCCCGAAACCCCGTGCCACGGCTTGAGTGCGTGCCCGTGGGCATCCGGAAAGACCCTTGCTGCATTCCCCGGAATGTTCAGCGTAAAGTGATGTTCGCGCTATAGTGTATTCATGTATCACGCCTGCCGCGGGGCGGCCATTACCAGGGCGTCGTTGCTTCGCGCCCCGCATTGCGACAGGGTGAATCCAACAAGGGCACGCTGCCTTTGTTGCACCATAACAAGGGAATCTCTCCTCATGAAGCTCAGCGCACGCAACATCCTGGCCGGCACCGTCGAGACCCTGCACAAGGGCGCCGTGACGACGACGCTGAAGGTGGCGCTGCCCGGTGGCCATCACATCACCTCCTCGATCACCAACGAGGCGGCGGATGACCTCGCCTTGAAGGTCGGCGATCAGGTTTCCGCCATCATCAAGTCCTCGGATGTCATCATCGGCAAGTAGGCCGCCATCCGACCACGCCGGAATCGGCCCTGGCGGCTGCCAGGGCCTTTTTCGTGTCCGCGGCTTCCGGCCGGCATTGCCAGCGGGGGGAGCGTCATATAATTCGGGTATATGACGAGCGATGCCGCCCCCGCCGACGCTCCCCGTACCGAGGCGCTGCTCGCGCTGCGCGGTGCCGGTCACCTGCCGGTCGGGCGCGACCGCATCGCCATGCTGGAGGCGGTTGCCGTCCATGGCAGCATCACCGCGGCAGCGAAGGCGCTCGGCTACAGCTACAAAACGGTTTGGGACGGGCTGAACGCGGTCAACAACCTGCTGCCGGCACCCGCCCTGCTCACCCAGTCAGGCGGGCGGGGCGGCGGCGGGGCGACGCTGACCGATGGCGGCCGTCGCCTGATCGCCGCGTTCCGCCGGCTGGAAACCAAGCTCGCCGAGATTTCCGCCGCCATCGGCCGCGACGAGGCCGACGCGCCGATTGACCTGCTGTTCTGGAATGTCGCGATGAAAACCAGCGCCCGCAACGCCCTGCATTGCCGGGTGACCGCCATCACGCGCGCCGCGGTCAATGCCGAAGTGGCGCTGCGGGTGACCGCGACCAGCCGCATCGTGGCGGTGATTACCAGCCACAGCGTTGACGACCTGCAACTGGCCCCCGGGCGGGATGTGGTCGCCCTGATCAAGTCGGGCTTCGTCATTCTGGCCCGCACCGGCGATGCGCCGCGCCTGTCGGTCGCCAACCAAGTGTCGGGCACCGTGCTCGATCGGGTGGATGGCGGCGTCAACAGCGAAATCGTGGTCGATATCGGCGACGGCAAGACGCTGACCTCGGTCATCACCCGCCACAGCGCCGATGCGCTCGCCCTGCAGGCCGGGGTGGCGGTGATCGCGCTGTTCGACGCGGCGCACGTGATTCTGGCGGTTGACTGAAACCCGCCGATGACATGCCCCCCGTGGAACCCTGAAAGGAAACCGCCGATGCGTCGCCTGATCCTCGCACTTTTCCTGCTTTTCCCGCTCGCGGCGCAGGCGCAGGACCTCACGGTGTTTGCCGCCGCGAGCCTGACCGACGCGCTGAAGGATATTTCGGCCCTCTGGCAGAAGGATGGGCATCCGGCCCTGCGGCTGTCCTTCGCGTCCAGCTCGACGCTGGCGCGGCAGATCGAGCAGGGCGCGCCGGCCAATCTGTTCGCCTCCGCCGACCAGAAGTGGATGGACTACCTGGTCAGCCACAACCTGATCGCGGCCGACACGCGCCGGAACCTGCTCGGCAACGATCTCGTGCTGATCGTGCCGGCCGACAAGCCGGCGAAAATCACGATCGCCCCCGGCTTCTCGCTCGCCCCCCTGCTCGGCGACAAGGGCCGCATCGCCACCGGCGATCCGGCGCACGTGCCGGTCGGCATCTACGCCGAACAGGCGCTGCGCAAGCTGGGCGTGTGGGATAGCCTCGCCCCGCGACTGGCCCGCACCGAGGACGTGCGCGCCGCCCTGCTGCTGGTGGAGCGCGGCGAGGCGCCGGCCGGCATCGTCTACGCCACCGATGCCGCGGCGAGCAAAGCCGTTGCGGTGGCCGGAGCCTTTCCCGCCGACAGTCACGATCCCATCGTCTATCCGTTCGCCGTGACGAAATCGGGCGATACGCCGGAAGCGCGCGCGCTGCTGACCTTCCTGGCCGGCCCGCAGGCCCGTGCGGTGTTCATCCGGCGCGGCTTCAGGCTGGAGTAGCCGGCTATCCTCAGCGCGGAGGAATGGCAGGCGGTCCGGCTGACGCTGGAAATCGCCGCGCGCGCGGTCGGCTTTACCTTGCCGGTCGCGATCCTGACGGCCTGGGTGCTGGCGCGCTGCCGGTTCCCCGGCCGTTCGGTGCTGAATGCCCTGGCGCATCTGCCGCTGGTGCTGCCCCCGGTGGTGACCGGCTGGCTGCTGCTGGTGCTGTTCGGCGTGCGCGGGCCGTTCGGGGCGCTGCTGAACGACTGGTTCGGCATCCGGCTGGTGTTCACCACCGCCGGTGCCACGCTTGCCTGCGCGGTGATGGTGTTTCCCGTCATGGTCCGCGCCGTCCGGCTGTCGCTGGAGGCCGCCGATCCCGGTCTGGAACAGGCGGCGCGCACGCTCGGCGCCGGGCGGCTCGACCGCCTGATCAATATCACCTTGCCGTTGGCATCGCCCGGCATTCTGGTCGGTGCGATCGTGGCCTATGCGACCTGCCTGGGCGAGTTCGGTGCCGTCATCACCTTCGCCGCCAGCATTCCCGGCCAGACGCAGACGCTGCCGCTGGCGATCTACGCGGCGCTGCAGGTTCCGGGCGGCGAGGCGAAGGCGGCGCAGCTTTCCGCCGTATCGTTCACGCTGGCGCTGATTGGCCTGCTGGCTTCCGAATGGGCCGGCCGGCGGCTGCACGCAGCGCTCGGCCGATGAGCCTGTCGGTCGAACTCCGCCATCATTTTCCGGCGATCGACATCGCCATTGCGTTCAGCGCGCCGAGTCCCGGCGTCACCGTGCTGTTCGGTCCGTCCGGTTCGGGCAAGTCCACGGTGATTGCCGCGGCGGCGGGGCTCCTGCGGGCGGATTCGTGCCGGATCGTTATCGACGGCGCGGTTCTGGCGGACACCCGCTCCGGCATCTGGCTGCCGCCGGAGCGGCGCCGGGTCGGCCTGGTTTTTCAGGATTCCCGCCTGTTTCCGCATATGTCGGTCCGCAACAACCTGGTGTTCGGGATGCGGCGGACCGCGGAACGGCACATCGATTTCGACGAGGTGGTCGAGCTTCTGGGCATCCGCGCCTTGCTCGCCCGTCGCCCGCATACGCTCTCGGGCGGCGAGCGCCAGCGGGTCTCGATCGGCCGCGCGCTGCTCCGGCAACCGCAGGTGCTGCTGATGGATGAACCGCTTGCCAGCCTGGACGCGGCGCGAAAGGCCGAGATTCTTCCCTATCTTGCGCGTCTGAAGACGATCCTGCGGTTGCCCGTGCTGTATGTGACGCATTCGCTGGACGAGTTGGTGCAGCTGGCCGATTCCGTGGTGCTGATCGAGGCAGGGGCGGTTGTCGCCGCCGGGCCGGTTGCGGCGATTTCGGCGCGCGCGGACCTTCCTCTGGCGCAGCGCGACGATGCCGGCGCCATGCTGATCTGCCGCGTCGCCGCGCATGATGCGGCCCGGCAGCTCACCCGCCTGAGCTGCGGGGCGGCCACGCTGTGGGTGCCGCAAGCCGATCTGCCGGAGGGGAACGATGTCCGCGTCCGCATCCCGGCCCGCGAGGTCATCCTGGCCCGTGGTGACGTCGCTTCGCTCGGGGACGCGCTGAGCCTGCACAACGTTCTGCCGGGGACGGTGCGCGCGATCGCTGCCGACCCTGGTCACCGCGCGGCGCTCGTCGAGGTGGCGCTCGGCGAGGGGGCGGTGCTGTCGCGGGTCACGCCGGATGCCATCGCGCGGCTGGCGCTGGCAGCCGGAACGCCGGTCCTGGCCCTGATCAAGTCGATGTCGGTTGAGGTGCTCGGCGGCGCCTGACCGGGGCGTTGCCCCATCGGCGCTGAGATGGGCGGAAAGCAAGGCCATAGGCCCTTGGGTTCCAAGGGCCTATGGCCCTTGGCAGGTCCAGGGCAAAGCCCTGGTGGGGTTCGGGGCAAAGCCCCGATAGGATCACGCGAGCGCTATCTCAGTGGGGCATCGCCCCGGACAGGTCAGTTATTTCGCCGGCGGCATTACAGCGGCGTGTGCCCCAAAGCGCGCGCGGCCAGCGGGATCGGTGCTGCCCGATAGGCATCCAGCCCTCGCCCGGCCGCACCCGCCATCGGCAGCACGCGCGCCGATGCCGAGCGGTTCGACAGCATGTAGCCGCCGCCCCGCGGAACCGGCCGCAGCGGAGCGCCCCAGCTGCCAGCGAACGCGGGACCGCCCGACTCCTGGCCACGACGTATTTCTTCCGGCCACACCGCCATGACTTTCCGTTGGTAAGGGTCGCCCAGTTCCGGGGTGGCGGAGTGGTAGGCGGCGGTGGCCTTCTGCCAGTCGCCGGTCTGATTTTTCAATTGCACCAGGAACTGCGCCGCATAGCGCGCATTCTCCACCGGGTCGAAGGCCTGGTCGAGCGATCCGAACGCCTGCGCATGATACATCATGTTCACCTGCATGCAGCCGACATCGATCGAGCGCACCCCCTTGGCCTGCAGCGCCCGCACCGCGGCGATCACCGCCTCCTTGGTCTCATAGACATAATCGGTGCCCTCGGCGTTGATGCTCCACGGCCAGGGGCTGACCGTTCCGTCCGGTCCGCGCCGCCCGCTCTCGATCCGGCCGATTGCCGCCATCAGATGCTCGGGAATACCGGCGCCCCGTTCAGCGGCGCGAATTGCCGCCCGGCATTGCTGCCCCGGGTCGAGACGTGACGGGCCGGCGAGCGCGTCAGCCTCGGCATGGCCGGCGGAGGTGGCCAGGAGGATAAGGGTGGCGAGCGACAGCATGCGCATGGCCCGACCCTACAGGAACGACGGTTAACACACGGTAACCACCGGTCCGGCATGTTCCGCCGGCCGTGATTGGCCAGGCCCGTTCCTGGCTGCACAAAGGGCGATGCTGCAATGCAAAAAACTGCTTGCGCCGGGCAGGGCGCACTCCTATCTTGTGCACCGCAGCAAGGCGGTGACGCCGGGCTGCTTTCTTGGACGTTTCCTCCCTAAACTTGGCGACGCTGTGAAGCGTCGCCATTTTTTTTTTGCTTATTGCCTCAGAGCTTGTGAAGCAATCGAACCTGCGCATGAACGTCCGCTGATATCATTGAGTTTTCCGCCGTCGTTCGGCGGCTTGCGGGCATTCTTTTGCAAACTCTCAGGGGATGATCGACAGCCCAGGGCGCCGCACTGAACCCGGCAGCACTTCCAGCGTCGGTCCCAGCCCCGCCAGTGCCGCCACCAGCGTGGTCATGTCGCGCTGCACGACGTCGAACGCCGGCAGCTTGGCCATCCGCGCCTCATCCATATACAGCGGCCGGCACACCTCGATCTGCAGGGCATGCACGCCCTCAAGCGGCCGGCCGTAATGGCGGGTGATGTAGCCGCCGGCATAGGGATCGTTCCGGCGCACCCGATACCCCATGCCGGCCAGCGCCTGCTCGGCCCGGCGCATGACCTCCGCCCCACAGGCGGTGCCGTGCGCATCGCCCAGCACGACATCGGCCGGCGCGTGCGGGGTGCCGCCGTTGCAGGGCATGGAATGGCAGTCCACCAGCAGGCAGGTGCCGAACTGCCGCCGGGTCGTCTCCACCAGGTCGCGCAGGGTTGCGTGGAACGGCTCCCAGCACAGCCGAATCCGCCGCTCCGCCTCGGCAAAGTGCAGTTTGCGCCGGTAGATCGCTTCGCCGGATGCCACGACTCGCGCGATCGTTCCCAGCCCGGCCTCCACCCGCGGGCTGCCGGTGTTGACCCATGCCGGCAGTCGATCCGCGAACATGGCCGGGTCGAGTTCCCACCGCTCGCGGTTGGCGTCGCAATAGGCGCGCGGAAAGGTGGCGGCCAGCAGCGGGGCGCCGCAGGCGGGCGCCGCGCCGAACAACTCGTCGACGAACCCGTCCTCGCTGCGCCGCAGTGCCAGCGCGCCCAGCCGGGCGGCGGCAAGGAAGTCGGCGGGATAGTCGCGGCCGGAATGCGCCGAGGCGAACACCAGCGGCACCGTCTGCTGCGCCGGACGCAACAGCATGATCGGCGGCGGCGGCGTGTTCGCCGTGACGGCGGCTGGGGCAATCGGCATGTCCATCACCCGATTGAAGCCCCAGAGCGGCCCGGCAGCAATCCCACCGCGCACCCGGCCGGTTTGCTTCGTTGCCGGTCTCTGCTTCGTTGCCGGTCAGTGTCGCAGCAGGGCCAGTGCCGCGGCCGGCCCGGCCAGAATCTCCACCAGCCGGACCCGCTCGACCAGCGAGCCGGGTTCGCCCTCGCCAATCTGTCGTGCGGCGGAGCGCAGCATGCGGTCGTAGTGATCGCCCCCGCCCAGCCGGCGCCCGGCGGTCTCCAGCCGGCGCAGCCGGCGCGCGGTCTCCTCCAGCGTGGCCATTTCGCCGTGCGCGGCTGCGTCCGCCAAAGGTGCCAGCAATTGCTGGTCGAGGGTCTCGGTGAAGCGCGCCTGGCAGCTTTGGTCCAGCATGCGCCGCAGCCGCTCGGTGCGTGGTTTGCGGCTCGGCCGCTGGCCCGGCCCGGGCGCTTCCAGCCCGTCGAGCAGGGCGGCGGCGCACTGCACGGCGACTGCCGGGTCGGTCACCTCGGCAGCGGGGTGCGGCGAGGCTTCCAGCCGGTCGAGCAGGAAATCGATCGCCGCCTCGGCAGGCAAGGCGCCGGAAGCCGGCGGCGAAACGGCCGACCCGATCAAAGCCGCCGCCTCCGGCACCCGTGCCATCAGCACCGCCAGCAGTGCCCCCGGCGGCTCGGGATGGCGGGACGTCGCCACCTCAAGCCAGCTGCGCATTTCGTCCGGATCAGGATTCAGACCCTCGGTGCAGGCGCGCATCGTCGCGTGGATCCACACCGCCTCGGACCACACGCAAACGGCGCAGCGGGCAATGGCCGTATGGTCGGCGGTGGCCAGCCCCGTGGCCTCCGTCCACCTCGCCGGCGGGCTGGCGCCGTCCAGCACGGAAGCCGCCGCCGGCCAAAGCAGCGTGCCGGCGCGCAACACCAGGTCGGAATCATCAGCATGGCCGCCGCGGATCATCGCGTCGACCTCGGCTGCCAACCCGCCCAGACCGGTCCGCACCTGGGCTGCCAGCGGCAGCAGGGCGGTGCGCGGCAGGCCCAGCCCGCCGCGTGACCATTTCGGTCCTGACACAAGAAGCGGATCGAGCGGGGTGAACAGCAGCCGGCCGAACGCCAGCGGCCGTGCCGGACGCAGCTGGGCCAGCCGGCCGCGCGCCGGCGCGATCAGCGCATCCGCGCTGCCCCGTTCCGCCAGCCGGTCGAGCAGACCCACGACCCGGGTGAGTTGGTCATCGCGCGCGCTCAGCAAGCTGCGCTGCACCTGCCGCAGCGCCGCCGGGGGCAGTCCATCGGAGCGAGTGACCATGCGCTACAGCCCCAAGGCCCGCAGCCGCTCGTTGCGGGCGATCTGTTCAACCGCGATTGCCGGGTCGGACCATTGTCGGCCCAGCCTGGATCTGGCCAGCGCGCCGGGCCGGCGCGCCATCCGGGCGGCGACGCCGGCCGGCAAGGCCAGCCACGTCTCCGCCTCGTCCGGCCAGACCGGCAGCAGCGCCGCCATTTCCAGCACCGCGGCGGCCGGCCCAGGCAGCGCCGCCTGCCACAGCAGCACCAGCCGGTGCCAGCCGTCCAGCAGCCATTCCGCCCGGCTGAGCGCCTGTTCCACCGCGGTGGGATCGGCGAGCCAGTCGCGCAGCAGTGCTGCCGGGTCATCGAGCCGCCCGACGGCGGCGCGCAGCAGATGCAGGGCGCTGCCATGTGCCGGCACGGCGGCGGTGCCGACCACCTGCGCCGCCGCGGATTCCGGGCCGGATTGCGCCGCCGCCCAGTCCGGCAGGGCCGCCGCCAGCGCGCCCACCGCGTCGATCAACTGGGGCAGCCGGGCCGGAGCGCCCTCGGGCGCATGGATGGTGGCCAGCAGCCCGCCCAGCCGCTCGCGTGCCGCCGGTTCCGATGCCGCCCCGGCCGCATGGCGCGCCAGTGCCGATTCCAGCCGCCTCGATGCGATCGCGAACCCCGCCGCCGCATCATTCAGCGCCACCTGCGCCGCGGCTGCCGCCGCCCCGCCGGCATGGCCTTCAGCCGCCACCACCCAGCCGGCCTGGCGCACCATGGCCGGGCAAAGCGACGAAAGATCATCCCGTCCGGCCAGCGCATCACCGAGGCGCGTGTCATGCACCGTCGGCCGGCACAGGTCGCCCCGCTCGGACCAGGGCAGGATATAGACCCCGCGGCCCCCGGACGGATTCGGGATTATTGCCTCCAGGGTATGGCCGCCGCGTGACGGCGCGGCACGCAGCCGGGCGCCGGCCAGCAACGGGGTGGTGAAGGGCGCGGCGACTCCGCGCTCACGGAACGTCCTGGGGTGATATGCCTCGATGAACACTGCGGACCTCGGCGCCTGCAACAGCAGCCCGCGTGCGGGCAGGGCCAGCATTGCGACACAGGAAGATGAACCGTTCGTTGCCCGCCGCCCGGCGGCCCTGGCAGCAGCGTTACGCCGGCGGCAGATCGTCCATCGCCGGCCGGCCGGTGATATGCCGCCAATGGTGCCAGAGCAGGCGTGCCGCCAGCGCCCGCCAGGGCCGCCACGGCTCGGCCAGCCGCCGCAATGCGGCCGGGCCGGGGCGGGCGGCCAGGCCCTTGAGCCGTGCCGCCGCGCCGGCGAGCGCCAGGTCGCCGGCCGGGAACACGTCGTCGCGTTCCAGCGCGAACAGCAGGTAGATCTCGGCCGACCAGGTGCCCAGGCCGCGCACCCTGGTAATTGCCGCCACCGCCTCGGCATCCGCCATGCCGGCCAGTCCGCCGGCGCTGAGCCTGCCGTCGGCAAAGGCGGCGGCGAGCGCCCTTGCGTGCACGATCTTGGGCCGCGACAGCCCGGCCAGGCGCAGCTGCGCGTCCGGCAGCGCCAGCAGCCCCTCCGGCTCCAGCGCGCCGGCGGTGGCGTGCAGCCGCCGCCAGATGGCCGCCGCCGCCTGGTTGCTGATCTGCTGACCGACGATCGCCTGCAGCAGCCCCGGAAAGCCGCCCGCGCGCCGCCGCCAGGGCAGCGGACCGGCGGCGGCTTCGATGCCGGCGAGATCGGCATCCGCGGCCGCCAGGGCATCGAGTCCGGCGCGTGCCGAGGCTGGCGGGTGGGGGAAGGGGGCCATCGGCGGGAGGTGGTTGCAGTTTACGGGCCAAAGTGATGTGGGGGGGTGCAAAGCAGCCGTGCGCGAATCCAACTTTGCGCCTATAGTACGAGCATGGAGACAGTTATGAGCTCGGAGACAGCTCCGACCAGCGGCGTGATGCCGCATATCCTCGTGGTCGACGACGACCGGGAGACGCGGGAACTGTTGGCGCGCTTCCTGGAGCGCCACCGGTTCCGCGTGACCGCGGTACGCGACTCGCGTGAGGCGCGGCGGGTATGGCCGCTCGGCCATTTTCACCTGATCATCCTCGACCTGATGCTGCCCGGCGAGAGCGGCCTGGAGTTCGCGCGCTGGCTGCGCGGCTTCTCCGACGTGCCGATCGTCATGCTCACCGCGATGGGCGAGCAGACCGACCGCATCGTCGGGCTTGAGCTGGGGGCCGACGATTATGTGCCCAAGCCGTTCAACCCGCGCGAGCTGCTGGCCCGCATGCGCGCCGTGCTGCGCCGGGTCGGCGAGCCGGCCGAGGCCCGCGCCGAAGCCAGTCCGCGCACCCTGCGCTTCTCGGGCTGGACGCTTGATCTTGCCCGTCGCCGCCTGCTCAACCCCGACGCCGTCGAAGTGCCGCTGACCGGCGGCGAATACGATCTGCTGGTGGCGCTGGTGGAGCGCGCCAACCGGGTGCTGACCCGCGACATGCTGCTCGACCTGTTGCGCGGCCGGCAGGCCGGCCCGTTCGACCGCGCCATCGACGTGGCGGTGAGCCGGCTGCGGCGCAAGCTCGACGACAACGGGCGCCAGTCGCAGCTGATCAAGACCGTCCGCGGCGGCGGCTACGTGCTCGCCGCCGACGTCGAACGCGCATGAGTGCAACGCGCTTGAACGACGGGTGATCAAACTCCTGTCTTGGCCGCCCAGCCTGGCGGCACGCACCGCCATGGTGCTGCTGATCGGGCTTGGTCTCGTGCAGATTGCCGGGCTCACCATCCATGCGCTGGACCGCATGGACGTGCAGCGCATGGCGCAGACGCGCGATGCGGCGGTCCGGGTGATCTCGATGTACCGCAGTGTCGTGCTGGCCCCGCGCGAGCGGCAGGCCGCCGTGGTGGCGGAGTTCGACCTGCGCGACGGCGCCACCGTCTGGCTGTCGGATCTGCCGATCGCCGAGCCGCTGCCGGTCATGGACCCCGCCGCCCAGCGGCAGTTCCGCGGGGCGATGCTGCTAGTGCCGGTTCCGGTGGAGCAGCGCCCGCGCGAGTTCGTGTTGCGCGGCGGCGCCGATGCCGAGCACATCGCCGTCGCGCTGCGCCTGCCCGAAGGCAGCAAGTGGCTGAACGCTACCCTGGAGATGCCGCCGCCCCGGCCCTGGCATTCGCAGAATTTCTTCTCGGCCTTCATGATGATGACGGTGACCGCGGCGGTGCTGACGCTGTGGGCGGTGCGCCGGCTGATCGCCCCGGTGGCGACGCTGGCGGCGGCGGCGGAAGCGCTCGGGCGCAACGTCAACGCCCCGCCGCTGCCCGAGACCGGGCCGTTGGAGATCGCCACCGCGGCACGCGCCTTCAACACCATGGCCGGCCGCATCCGCCGCTTCGTGCTGGACCGCACCTTCATGCTGACCGCCATCGGGCACGATCTGCGCACCCCGATCACCCGCCTGAAGCTGCGCGCCGAGTTTCTCGAGGACGACGAACTGCGCGCCAAGATGCTGGCCGATCTGGACGAGGTGGAGGCGATGGTGGCCTCCATTCTCTCCTTCGGCCGCGACGTCGCGGCCGATGAGCCGGTGACGCCGGTCGACCTGCCGGAGCTGGCCCGCACCGTGCTGGACGAAACCGCCGATGCCCAGCCGGACTTCGCCGAGCGGCTGAGCTATTCCGGGCCGGACCACCTCACCGTCCGGGTGCATTCGCTGGCGATGAAGCGGGCGCTGAGCAATCTGGTGCAGAACGCGCTCGCCTATGGCGGCAATGCCTGCGTGCGCCTGGTTCCGCCCGAGGCCGGCCAGCTCATCCTGGTGATCGAGGATGACGGCCCCGGCATTCCCGCCATCGAGCTTGAGCGCGTTTTCCAGCCCTTCCACCGGGTGGAGAACAGCCGCAACCGCGAAACCGGCGGCAGCGGCCTGGGCCTGCCGATCGCCCGCAACATCCTGCGCGCGCATGGCGGCGACGTGAAGCTGATCAACCGCGAAGGCGGCGGCATGCGCGCGACGGTCATTCTCCCCGTGTGAGGCGTTGGCCGGCTCCGGGGATCGGGGATAAGCTGCGGCGATCATGCCGGAGGCGGGGTGAACGACGCCAACGAACCTGCGCACGACGCCGATCTCGAGCGCCTCGCCGCCTGCCTGGCCCTGCTCGCCTCCGACAGCGGGGAGGCCGACAATGCCGGCCGGGCTGCCGGCGCCATCGCGCGGCGCATCGGCCTGTCGGGCGGCGACCTCAAGCGCATCTTCCTGGCCGGCGCGGCGTTACCGGCGGGCGATCACCTGGAGAACGAGGCATCGACGCTGCGCCACAGCCTCAGCCTGCGCGATGCCGATGCGCGGCGCGCCGTTTGGGAGCGCGACGTGCTGCGGGTCGAGAACGGGCGGTTGCAGGCCAGTCTCGACCGCCTGCGGGCAAGGGCGCGGGCCTTTGGGGTGGCGGGCGCCTTGGTTGGGCTGGTGCTGCTGTTCGTCGGCGCGACGGCCTGGATCGCGCCAACCCGGCCGGTCGCTTTCCCCCATGCCGAGCAGCCGGCGCCCGGGCTTCGCCGCGCCGCCATCGTGCGGCGGGGGGGCGCGCTGCTGTTCCCCGGCCCTGAGCGGGCCGGCATGCCGCTGCGCGCCCTCCCTTCCGGGCAGCGCCTGCGGGTCCGCCGGCTGGTCTGGAAGCTGCTGTTCCAGTGGGCCGAGGTCGAGGTGCCCGGCGGCCTGACCGGCTACGTGCTGACCACCGAGATCGATCTGTCCTGACCTGGGCGGCGCATGTGGCGTCAGCACAAGCCCGGGTGGGGAACCATGGGCCAACGCCGCGACCAACCTACCCTTCCGCCGATTGCCGTCCGGCGCCGGCGATTCTGCTGGACTCACGCCCATCACCAGGCTAGACGACCCGGCTCAACCGGAACGCGGGAGACCGGTGGCCCTTGCGGCTGCCCGGTCGCATGCACCGCGGTCCCTGCCACAGGACCAGGGATACCATGGCGAAAAAGATCGTTGGCTACATCAAGCTGCAGATTCCTGCCGGCAAGGCGAACCCATCGCCGCCGGTCGGCCCCGCGCTCGGCCAGCGCGGCCTCAACATCATGGCCTTCGTGAAGGAATTCAACGCCGTCACCGCCCAGCTGGAACCCGGCATGCCGGTTCCGGTGGTGATCACGGCGTTCGGTGACCGCACCTTCACCTTCATCATGAAGACGCCGCCGAACACCTACTTCCTCAAGAAGGCGGCACAGATCACCAAGGGCTCCAACGCCGTTGGCAAGGCCGCCCCGGTCGGCCGGGTCACCATCACCCAGTTGCGCGAGATCGCCGCGACCAAGATGAAGGACATGAACGCCAACGACGTGGACGGTGCCGTGCGCATGCTCGCCGGCTCGGCGCGCTCGATGGGCCTGACTGTGGTGGAGGGCTGATCCGATGGCGCACGACAAGCGGCTGAAGGCGGCCTACGCCAGCTTCGACACCACCAAATCGTTCCCGCTGGAGCAGGCGATCGCCCTGGTCAAGCAGAACGCCCGGGCGAAATTCGATGAGACGGTCGAGATCTCGCTGAACCTGGGCATCGACCCGCGCCATGCCGACCAGATGGTGCGCGGCCTGATCAGCCTGCCGAACGGCACCGGCAAGACGCTGCGCGTGGGCGTGTTCGCCCGCGGCGCCAAGGCCGACGAGGCGCTGGCTGCCGGCGCCGACGTGGTGGGCGCCGAGGACCTGGCCGAGAAGATCCAGGCCGGCGAAATCAATTTCGACCGCTGCATCGCCACCCCCGACATGATGGCGCTGGTTGGCCGGCTCGGCAAAATCCTCGGCCCGCGCGGCCTGATGCCGAACCCCCGCCTGGGCACCGTCACCATGGACGTCAAGGGCGCCATCCTGGCGGCCAAGGCCGGCCAGGTGGAGTTCCGCGCCGAGAAGGCGGGCATCATCCATGCCGGCATCGGCAAGGCGAGCTTCCCGGTCGAGAAGCTGCTGGAGAATGCCAAGGCGTTCACCGATGCCATCGTCAAGGCCAAGCCGACCGGCGCCAAGGGCACGTATGTGCAGAAGGTGGCGCTCAGCTCCTCCATGGGGCCGGGCGTGCGGGTCGATGTGGCGTCGATTGCCGGCTGACCACCGCGTCGGCTGACAATACCAGATACGCCGGCCCGGTGGGCCGGCGGGCAGGGGGCGGAAGCCCCCGTACCTGTCCGAGACCGTACGTGACTCGCCCGGCTTCGCCCGGGCTGTCCTAAGGGGCTCCGGCCCGCGCACGGGAGACGGGGAAGCCGAGGGTGACGCGGGCCGCAATGCCCCCCGATCCCCTGGCGGTTCCGGCTACGGGGCCTGCCGCGCAGCGCGGCCGGTTCCGCATGGACAGGCGAACCGGGTCCGCCCGGGCGCCTGACGGCGTTCGTGCGGCCCAGAGGGCAACCCGGCCAGGTGCGGTCCACACGCACAAGGCCACACAGGAGACGGGTATTGGACCGTACGGAGAAGCGGGATTTCGTTGCCTCGCTGGCTTCCGTCTTCGCGGACATGTCCATCGTCGTGGTCACCCAGCCCAAGGGGTTGACCGTGGCGGAGGCCACCGATCTGCGTCGGCGGATGCGGGCTGCCGGGGCGACGTACAAGGTCGCGAAGAACCGGCTGGCCACGCTCGCCTTGGATGGGACCCAGTTCGAGGGCCTCAAGCCGCTGCTGAAGGGACCGACCGCGCTTGCGTGGTCGAAGGACCCGGTGGCCGTGGCGAAGACCGCCGTCGAGTTCGCCAGGATCAACGATAAGTTCGTCGTGCTCGGAGGCTCGCTCGGATCTCAGACGCTGGATGCGGCTGGGATCAAGGCGCTTTCCGAGTTGCCGTCGCTGGATGCGCTGCGGGCGCGGTTGGTGGGGATGATTCAGACCCCGGCCACCCGGATCGCCGGCATCCTCCAGGCGCCGGGCGGGCAAATCGCACGGGTACTGGCGGCCTATGCCAGGAAGGACGAGGCCGAAGCCGAAAGTGAGGCGGCCTGATCGCTGCCGGCCCGGTCACCGCCGCGGGGCTGCCGCCCCGGGGACTGCAACCGGCGCGCGTATTCGTTATGGCAGGTCCGCGCAGGCGGGCTTGCATGGAACCGACCAGGACTTAGATTAGGGGTTATACGAGAATGGCCGATCTTGCGAAACTGGTGGACGAGCTTTCCAGCCTCACCGTGCTGGAAGCCGCCGAGTTGTCGAAACTGCTTGAGGAGAAGTGGGGCGTTTCCGCCGCCGCGCCGGTGGCCGCCGCCGCCGCTCCTGTCGCTGCCGCCGCGGCTGCGCCGGTTGAGGAGCAGACCGAATTCACTGTCATCCTGGCCAAGTCGGGCGACAAGAAGATCAACGTCATCAAGGAGATCCGCACCATCACCGGTCTCGGCCTGAAAGAGGCGAAGGATCTGGTCGAAGGCGCGCCGAAGACGGTGAAGGAAGCCGTCAACAAGGACGAAGCCGCCAAGATCAAGAAGGTGCTGGAAGAGCAGGGCGCCACTGTCGAGATCAAGTAGGCTACTGCGACACGACCCCCGGGGCTTGCCCCCGGGGTTTCGGGTTTGGAACGGGCGGAGGCTTCCCGGGCAGGGTGTCCGGGGGCTTCCGTCCGTGCTTCCGTTTTCGCGCCGGGAGGCGGACGGCCCGGTCAGGCGAAACCGGCCACGACGAGACTGACCACGAAAGACGGACGGCGACAAGACCGACGACGGCGACGACGACAAGACTGGCGAAAAGACCCCGGGCGGTCCGGGGCGCAGGAACGACCGCAGGCCGAGACGATATCGGCGGCAAACCGGACGGGGCAGCAGGACAGGCATGAACGCGATCACAAAGTCGTTCACCGGGCAGAAGCGCATCCGCAAGAATTTCGGGCGCATCCCCGAAGTGGCACCGATGCCGAACCTGATTGACGTGCAGCGCGCCAGTTACGAGGCGTTCCTGCAAATGACCACACCGCATGACAGCCGGACCAACACCGGGCTGCAGGAGGTGTTCAAGTCGGTCTTCCCGATCGACGACTTCGCCGGCCGCGGCCGGCTGGAGTTCGTCTATTACGAGCTCGAGGAACCCAAATACGACGTCGAGGAGTGCATCCAGCGCGGCATGACCTATGCCGCGCCGCTGAAGGTCATCCTCCGCCTGATCGTCTGGGACGTCGATGAGGACACCGGCGCCCGCTCGATCCGCGACATCAAGGAACAGCCCGTTTACATGGGCGACATGCCGTTGATGACCGACAACGGCACCTTCATCATCAACGGCACCGAGCGCGTCATCGTCAGCCAGATGCACCGCTCCCCGGGCGTGTTCTTCGACCACGACAAGGGCAAGACCCACTCGTCCGGCAAGTTCCTGTTCGCCGCGCGGGTGATCCCGTATCGCGGCTCCTGGCTCGACTTCGAGTTCGACAGCAAGGACCTCGTCTACGTGCGTATCGACCGCAAGCGGAAGCTGCCGGTCACCACGCTGTTCTATGCGCTCGAAAGCCGCTACGCCGAACAGCTCCGCCAGGCCCGCGAGGCGCAGGGCGAGCCGATGGACGTGACCGAGATCCGCGGCATGGACGCCGAGGAGATCCTTGCCGCGTTCTATGGCCAGGTGGTGTTCACCTACACCGCAAAGGGCTGGGCACGACCGTTCGACCCGGATGCGTTCCGCGGCCAGAAGCTGCTGGAATCGCTCATCGACGCCGATACCGGCGAGGTGGTGGCCGAAGCTGACGCCAAGCTCACCGCCAAAGCGGTCAAGCGCATCGCCGAGAAAACCCGCGAGGTGCTGATCGGCCGCACCGATCTGCTCGGCCGCTTCGTCGCCGAGGATCTGGTGAACGCCGAGACCGGCGAAATCTACGCCGAGGCCGGCGAGGAACTGGCCGAGGCCCGGCTGGCCGCGCTGGAGGTTGCCGGCATCGACCGGCTGCCGACCCTGGCGGTGGACCAGCAGAACGGCCCGTGGCTGCGCAACACCCTGGCCGTCGACAAGAACTCCAGCCGCGACGACGCGCTGATCGACATCTACCGCGTCATGCGCCCCGGTGAGCCGCCGACCCCGGAGACGGCCGAGGCGCTGTTCCGTGGCCTGTTCTTCGACCCCGACCGCTACGACCTCTCGGCGGTCGGCCGGGTCAAGATGAACATGCGGCTGGGCTTCACCGACGTCGCCGACACCGTGCGGGTGCTGCGCAAGGAGGACATCCTGCGCACGGTGAAGATCCTGTGCGAGCTGAAGGACGGCCGCGGCCAGATCGACGACATCGACAACCTCGGCAACCGCCGGGTGCGCTCGGTCGGCGAGCTGATGGAGAACCAGTACCGGGTCGGCCTGCTGCGCATGGAGCGCGCCATCCGCGAGCGCATGGGCAGTGTCGATATCGATACGGTGATGCCGCATGACCTTATCAATGCCAAGCCGGCGGCGGCGGCGGTGCGGGAATTCTTCGGCAGCAGCCAGCTGTCGCAGTTCATGGACCAGACCAACCCGCTGTCGGAGGTCACCCACAAGCGGCGCCTCTCCGCGCTTGGCCCGGGAGGTCTGACCCGCGAGCGCGCCGGCTTCGAGGTGCGCGACGTGCACCCGACGCATTACGGCCGCATCTGCCCGATCGAGACGCCGGAAGGCCCGAATATCGGCCTGATCAACTCGCTGGCCACCTTCGCCAAGGTCAACAAGTACGGCTTCATCGAAACCCCCTACCTGCTGGTCAAGGACGGCCAGGTGCAGCGGACGCCGCGCTACCTCTCCGCCATGGAGGAGGAGAAGCTGGTGGTGGCGCAGGCGGATGCGCCGATGGACGCCGATGGCCGCTTTACCGAGGATCTGGTTTCGGTGCGCCGGCAGGGCGATTTCCGTCTGGTCAAGCCGGCGGAAGTGACCGCGATCGACGTCTCGCCCAAGCAGCTGGTTTCGGTGGCGGCGGCGCTGATCCCGTTCCTGGAGAACGACGACGCCAACCGCGCGCTGATGGGCTCGAACATGCAGCGCCAGGCGGTGCCGCTGATCCGCGCCGACGCCCCGCTGGTGGGCACCGGCATGGAGGCCGCGGTGGCGCGCGACTCGGGCGCCACCATCGTGGCCCGCCGCGAGGGCGTGGTGGACCAGATCGACGGCGCCCGCATCGTGGTGCGTGCCACCGCCGATGACGGCACCACCAAAGGGGTGGACATCTACCGCCTGCGCAAATTCATGCGGTCGAACCAGTCCACCTGCATCAACCAGCGCCCGCTGGTGCGTGTGGGCGACCGGGTGGCGGATGGCGACATCATCGCCGACGGGCCGTCGACCGAACTCGGCGAGCTGGCGCTGGGGCGCAACGTGCTGGTCGCGTTCATGCCCTGGAGCGGCTACAACTTCGAAGACTCCATCCTCATCTCTGAGCGAATCGCCCGCGATGACGTGTTCACCTCGATCCATATCGAGGAGTTCGAGGTCATGGCGCGCGACACCAAGCTCGGCCAGGAGGAGATCACCCGCGATATTCCGAACGTGGGTGAGGAGGCGCTGAAGAACCTCGACGAGGCCGGCATCGTCTATATCGGGGCCGAAGTGAACCCGGGCGACATCCTGGTCGGCAAGGTGACGCCGAAGGGCGAGAGCCCGATGACGCCCGAGGAAAAGCTGCTGCGGGCGATCTTCGGCGAAAAGGCATCGGACGTTCGCGATACCTCGCTGAAGCTGCCGCCGGGCGTCACCGGCACGATCGTGGACGTGCGCGTGTTCAGCCGTCGCGGCGTCGACAAGGACGAGCGCGCCATGGCGATCGAGCGCGCCGAGATCGAGCGGCTGGCCAAGGACCGCGACGACGAGCGGGCCATCCAGGAGCGCAGCTTCCTCAACCGGCTGCGCGAGAAGCTGCTCGGCCGCAAGGCCGCCGGCGGGTTCAAGGGCATCAAGGCCGGCACGTCGCTGACCGAGGAGATCCTGGCCGAACACGTGCGTGGCACCTTGCGGAATATCGGCGTGCAGGATGACGCCGTGATGGCCGAGATCGAGCTGCTCAAGCGCGAGTTCGATGCCGCCGTCGGCCGCCTGCAGGCGCGCTTCGACAGCAAGGTGGAAAAGCTGCAGCGCGGCGACGAACTGCCGCCCGGCGTGATGAAGATGGTCAAGGTTTTCGTCGCGGTGAAGCGCAAGCTGCAGCCCGGCGACAAGATGGCCGGCCGGCACGGCAACAAGGGCGTGGTTTCCCGCGTGGTGCCGGTGGAGGACATGCCGTTCCTCGAGGACGGCACCTCGGTCGATCTGGTGCTGAATCCGCTCGGCGTGCCGAGCCGGATGAACGTGGGCCAGATTCTGGAGACGCATCTGGGCTGGGCCTGCGCCACGCTGGGCGGGCAGGTCGGCGCGCTGGTCGAGGAATACCGCCGCACCGGGGCGGCCCGGGAACAACTGCTGGGCAAGCTGAAGAGCATCTACGGCGAGCAGGTGTTTGCCGAGCAGATCGAGCCGATGAGCATCGAGCAGTTGCTCGAACTCTCCGACAACCTGCGCAAGGGCATCCCGATCGCCACGCCGGTGTTCGACGGCGCCCGCATGGCCGACATCGAGGCGATGCTGGTGGCCGCCGGACTGAACACCTCGGGCCAGGTGACGCTGACCGACGGGCGCACCGGCGAGCCGTTCGAACGCAAGGTGACGGTTGGCTACATCTACATGCTGAAGCTGCATCACCTGGTGGACGACAAGATCCACGCCCGCTCGATCGGCCCCTACAGCCTGGTGACCCAGCAGCCGCTGGGCGGCAAGGCGCAGTTCGGCGGCCAGCGCTTCGGCGAGATGGAGGTCTGGGCGCTGGAGGCATACGGCGCCGCCTACACGCTGCAGGAGATGCTGACGGTGAAGTCGGACGACGTGTCCGGCCGCACCAAGGTCTACGAGGCGATCGTGCGCGAGCAGGACACCTTCGAAGCGGGCATCCCGGAAAGCTTCAACGTGCTGGTGAAGGAGTTGAAATCCCTGGGCCTGAACGTCGATCTGGACATGCGGACCGCCTGATTGCGGCCCGGCCGCCGGCCTGCTTGCCGGCGGTTTCGATGACTGGCGCTTTCTGACCGAGACCCGATCCAACCTTTCAAGTCGCCGGGGCTTTGGCCCCGGCGCGCGGGGTGAGAGCATGAACGAACTGATGAAGATTCTTGGCCAGACCGGCCAATCGATGACTTTTGATCAGATACGCATCCAGATGGCCTCGCCGGAGCAGATTCGCTCCTGGTCCTACGGCGAGATCAAGAAGCCCGAAACCATCAACTACCGCACCTTCAAGCCGGAGCGCGACGGCCTGTTCTGCGCCCGCATCTTCGGGCCGATCAAGGACTACGAGTGCCTGTGCGGCAAGTACAAGCGGATGAAGTTCCGCGGCATCATCTGCGAGAAGTGCGGCGTGGAGGTCACGCTCGCCAAGGTGCGCCGCGAGCGCATGGGCCATATCGAGCTGGCCTCGCCGGTGGCGCATATCTGGTTCCTCAAGTCGCTGCCCAGCCGCATCGGGCTGATGGTCGACCTGACCCTCAAGGAACTCGAGAAGATCCTGTATTTCGAGAGCTACGTGGTGCTTGAGCCGGGGCTCACCGACCTCAAGCTGCACCAGCTGCTCAACGAGGACCAGCTGCTCTCCAAGCAGGACGAGTTCGGCGAGGACGCCTTCCGCGCCGGCATCGGCGCCGAGGCGATCAAGGGCATTCTCAACGTCATCGACGCCGACGCCGAGCGGGTCAAGCTGCGCGCCGACCTGAAGGAAACCACCAGCGAGGCCAAGCGCAAGAAGCTGGTCAAGCGCCTGAAGCTGATCGAGGCGTTCGCCGAATCCGGCGCCAAGCCGGAGTGGATGATCCTGGATGTGATCCCGGTGATCCCGCCCGAGCTGCGGCCACTGGTGCCGCTCGATGGCGGCCGGTTCGCCACCTCCGACCTGAACGACCTGTACCGCCGGGTGATCAACCGCAACAACCGGTTGAAGCGGCTGATCGAACTGCGCGCCCCCGACATCATCGTGCGCAACGAGAAGCGCATGCTGCAGGAGGCGGTGGACGCGCTGTTCGACAACGGCCGCCGCGGCCGTGCCATCACCGGCGCCAACAAGCGCCCGCTGAAGTCGCTGTCGGACATGCTGAAGGGCAAGCAGGGGCGGTTCCGCCAGAACCTGCTGGGCAAGCGCGTCGACTACTCCGGCCGGTCGGTCATCGTGGTCGGCCCCGAGCTGAAGCTGCACCAGTGCGGCCTGCCCAAGAAGATGGCGCTCGAGCTGTTCAAGCCGTTCATCTACGCCAAGCTGGAAAAATACGGCCACGCCACCACCATCAAGGCCGCCAAGCGGATGGTGGAGAAGGAGCGTCCCGAGGTGTGGGACATCCTGGAGGAGGTCATCCGCGAGCACCCGGTGATGCTGAACCGGGCGCCGACGCTGCACCGCCTGGGCATCCAGGCGTTCGAGCCGGTGCTGATCGAGGGCAAGGCGATCCAGCTGCACCCGCTGGTCTGTACCGCCTTCAACGCCGATTTCGACGGCGACCAGATGGCCGTGCACGTGCCGCTGAGCCTGGAAGCGCAGCTGGAAGCGCGCGTGCTGATGATGTCCACCAACAACATCCTCAGCCCCGCCAACGGCAAGCCGATCATCGTGCCGAGCCAGGACATCGTGCTCGGCATCTACTACCTGTCGCTGGAAACCCCCGAGTTCCGCGCGACCCCGGATGAGGATGTCTATGAGCGGGATGCCAAGGGCGAACTGAAGCTCAAGGCCGGGCGGCCGGTGCTGGTCACGCGCGGCGCGCCGGCGTTTTCCACCATCGGCGAGATCGAGGCGGCGCTGCACCACCACGCCGTCGGCCTGCACGACAAGATCCGCGTCCGCTACGCCGGCCTTGATCCCGAGGGCAAGCCGATCGTGCAGCGGCTGGTCACCACCCCCGGCCGCATGCTGATCGCCCAGGTGCTGCCGCGCCACCAGGCGGTGCCGTTCAGCCTGATCAACCGCCAGCTGACCAAGAAGAACGTCTCCGACGTGATCGACGCGGTGTACCGCCACTGCGGCCAGAAGGAATGCGTGATCTTCGCCGACCGGCTGATGGGGCTTGGCTTCAACCAGGCTGCCCGCGCCGGCATCTCGTTCGGCAAGGACGACCTGATCATCCCGGCCGAGAAGCGCGAGCTGATCGAGAAGACCCAGACCGAGGTGAAGGAGTTCGAACAGCAATACCAGGACGGCCTGATCACCGCCGGCGAGCGCTACAACAAGGTGGTCGATGCCTGGTCGCGCTGCACCGACGAGGTGGCGGCCGCGATGATGCGCGAGATCTCCAAGCAGGAAGCGGGTCGCCAGACCAACGCGGTGTGGATGATGAGCAACTCCGGCGCGCGTGGCTCGCCGGCGCAGATGCGCCAGCTGGCCGGCATGCGCGGCCTGATGGCCAAGCCCTCGGGCGAGATCATCGAGCAGCCGATCATCGCCAACTTCAAGGAAGGCCTGTCCGTGCTCGAGTACTTCAACTCGACGCACGGCGCCCGCAAGGGACTTGCCGACACCGCGCTGAAGACGGCCAACTCGGGCTATCTGACCCGCCGTCTGGTGGACGTGGCGCAGGACTGCATCATCTTCGAGGATGATTGCGGCACCGAGCGCGGGCTGACGGTGAAGCCGGTGATGGACGGCGGCGAGGTGGTGTCCAGCCTGTCGGAGCGAACCCTGGGCCGCACCACCGCCGAGGACGTGCTGGACCCGGTGACCGGCGCCGTGCTGGTGGCGAACAACGTGCTGATCGAGGAGGAGCACGCCGAACGCATCGAGCGCGCCGGCGTCGAGGCGATGAAGATCCGCTCGGTGCTCACCTGCGAGGCAAAGGTCGGCGTGTGCGCCCATTGCTACGGGCGCGACCTCGCCCGCGGCACCCCGGTGAACGTCGGTGAGGCGGTGGGGGTCATCGCCGCCCAGTCGATCGGCGAACCCGGCACGCAGTTGACCATGCGCACCTTCCACATCGGCGGTGCGGCGCAGCGCGGCGCCGAGCAGTCGAGCGTGGAGGCCAGCCATGACGGCCTGGTGACGGTGCGCAACCGCAGCGTGGTCATGAACAGCCAGGGCGTGCCCGTGGTCATGAGCCGCAACTGCGAGATCGTGCTGGCCGACGAACGCGGCCGCGAGCGCGCCCGCTTCCGGGTGCCGTATGGCGCACGGTTGTTGTCCGACGAAGGGGCGCCGGTTGTCCGCGGCCAGAAGCTGGCCGAATGGGACCCGTTCACCCTGCCGATCATCACCGAGCGGGCTGGCCGGGTGGAGTATCTCGACCTGATCGAGGGTGTTACCCTGGTCGAGCGCATGGACGAGGTGACCGGCCTGACCTCCAAGGTGGTGGTGGACTACAAGCAGAGCGCCCGCGGCGTTGACCTGCGTCCCCGCCTTCAGTTGAAGGACGACACCGGGGCGGTGGTGCGGCTGCTGACCGGCACCGATGCGCGCTACTTCCTCAGCCCCGACTCGATCCTGTCGGTGGAGAACGGTGCGGAGGTGGCGGCCGGCGATGTGCTGGCACGCATTCCGCGCGAGGGCAGCAAGACCCGCGACATCACCGGCGGTCTGCCGCGGGTGGCCGAGCTGTTCGAGGCGCGCCGGCCGAAGGACCACGCCATCATCGCCGAGATCGACGGGCGGGTGGAGTTCGGCAAGGACTACAAGGCGAAGCGCCGCGTCATCGTGAAGAACGACGAGACCGGCGAGGAGACCGAGTACCTGATCCCGAAGGGCAAGCACGTCTCGGTGCAGGAAGGCGACTTCGTCCGCCGCGGCGACCCGCTGGTCGACGGCCCGCGGGTGCCGCACGACATCCTCAAGGTGCTCGGAGTCGAGGCGCTGTCCGACTACCTGGTGAACGAGATCCAGGACGTCTACCGGCTGCAGGGCGTGAAGATCAACGACAAGCACATCGAGGTGGTGGTCCGCCAGATGCTGCAGAAGGTTGAAATCCTTGATCCGGGTGACACCACCTTCCTGGCCGGCGAGCAGGTCGACCGGGTGGACTTCGACCGCGAGAACGCCAAGCTCGGCCGCGAGGACCGGCCGGCGCATGCCATGCCGGTGCTGCAGGGCATCACCAAGGCCAGCCTGCAGACGCACAGCTTCATCAGCGCGGCCTCGTTCCAGGAGACGACCCGGGTGCTGACCGAGGCGGCAACCGCCGGCAAGGTCGATAACCTGACCGGGCTGAAGGAGAACGTGATCGTCGGGCGATTGATTCCGGCGGGCACCGGGGCGGTGATGAACAAGCTCCGCGGCATTGCCGCCGGGCGCGATCAGCGCACGCTGCGCCAGCAGGAGACGCCGGCGATTCCCGGGCGGGGGATCGCAGCGGAGTAGGTCGGGAAGGCCAGGGCGGGCGCCCTGGCCCCCGGTCCCTGCATGGAATGGGTTCCAAGGGGCCACTGCCCCTTGGTGGGGTCCAGGGGCAAAGCCCCTGGCCTTTCTTTTTTTCTTTACCACGATGTTCCGCCCCGGGCGCTTGACTCGACGGAGTGTCCCCCGTAGGTTCCGCGCCCTTGGCCGACCCCCTTGGGGTTCTCGGTCGGTCGTTGTTTGCAGGCACGAGCGTGCGGCGCCGCACCCCGGTTTCCGGGTGCTCAGGCCGCGGGCAGGGTCGAACCCGCAGGGCACGTTGGCCTGTTGCGGGCATTGCTTGTGGAAGCCGTCCGGCCGCGATCAGGGGCAGGGCACTAGGATAGGGTGTGAAAGAGGGTCTATGCCGACCATCAACCAGCTGATCGCAAACGGGCGCGAGCCTGCAGCGAAGCGCAACAAGGTTCCGGCTCTGCAGGGCTGCCCGCAGAAGCGCGGCGTCTGCACCCGCGTCTACACGACCACGCCGAAGAAGCCGAACTCGGCGCTTCGGAAGGTCGCGAAGGTGCGCCTGACCAACGGGTACGAGGTGGTCAGCTACATCCCTGGCGAGGGGCACAATCTGCAGGAGCACAGCGTGGTGCTGATCCGTGGCGGTCGCGTGAAGGACCTTCCCGGCGTCCGCTACCACATCCTGCGCGGCGTGCTGGACACCCAGGGTATCGCCAAGCGTCGTCAGCGCCGTTCGCTCTACGGCGCGAAGCGGCCGAAGTGAGGAGCGCGCCATGAGCCGCCGCCGCCGCGCCACCAAGCGCGAAATCCTGCCGGACGCGAAGTTCGGCGACATCGTGATCAGCCGTTTCATGAACGCGCTGATGTACGACGGCAAGAAGTCGGGCGCCGAGGGCATCGTCTATGGTGCGCTCGACGTGCTGAAGCGCCGGGGCGGCCAGCAGGCCGATCCGGTGCGCATGTTCCACGAGGCGCTGGACAACGTGAAGCCTGCGGTTGAGGTGCGCTCCCGCCGGGTCGGCGGCGCCACCTACCAGGTGCCGGTCGAGGTGCGCACCGAGCGGCGCCAGGCGCTGGCGATCCGCTGGATCATCGACGCCGCCCGCAAGCGGGGCGAGCACACGATGGAAGACCGGCTGTCGAACGAGCTGCTCGATGCGGTCAACAACCGCGGCTCGGCGGTGAAGAAGCGCGAGGACACCCACCGGATGGCGGAGGCGAACAAGGCCTTCAGCCACTATCGCTGGTAACGAGAGACCCACAACCCCGGTTCCCCCACCATTCTGATCTCAGAGCGGGCACGGAGAAGACGACGATGGCCAAGGCGAAATTCGAGCGGAACAAGCCGCACTGCAACATCGGCACGATCGGCCATGTGGACCATGGCAAGACCTCGCTGACCGCTGCAATCACGAAGGTGCTCGCCAAGTCCGGCGGCGCCACCTTCACGGCGTATGACCAGATCGACAAGGCGCCGGAAGAAAAGGCGCGTGGCATCACCATCTCGACCGCGCATGTCGAGTACGAGACCAAGAACCGCCACTACGCCCACGTCGACTGCCCTGGCCACGCCGACTACGTGAAGAACATGATCACCGGTGCGGCGCAGATGGACGGCGCCATTCTGGTGGTCTCCGCCGCCGATGGCCCGATGCCGCAGACCCGCGAGCACATCCTGCTCGCCCGTCAGGTCGGTGTGCCGGCGCTGGTGGTCTACCTGAACAAGTGCGACATCGCCGACCCTGACCTGCTTGAGCTGGTCGAGCTGGAAGTGCGCGAGCTGCTGAGCTCCTACCAGTACCCCGGCGACGACATCCCGATCATCCAGGGCTCGGCGGTGTGCGCCCTGGACGACAAGCGGCCGGAGCTGGGCGAGCAGTCGATCCTGAAGCTGATGGAGGCGGTTGACGCCTACATTCCGCAGCCGGTCCGCGAGATCGACAAGCCGTTCCTGATGCCGGTGGAAGACGTGTTCTCGATTTCCGGCCGCGGCACGGTGGTGACCGGCCGTGTCGAGCGCGGCATCGTCAAGGTGGGTGACGAAGTCGAGGTCGTCGGCCTCAAGCCGACCATCAAGACCATCGTCACCGGCGTTGAAATGTTCCGCAAGCTGCTCGACCAGGGCCAGGCGGGCGACAACATCGGCGCGCTGCTGCGCGGCACCAAGCGCGAGGACGTCGAGCGCGGCCAGGTGCTGGCCAAGCCGGGCAGCATCACCCCGCACACCAAGTTCAAGGCCGAGGCCTACGTGCTGACGAAGGAGGAAGGCGGCCGCCACACGCCGTTCTTCACCAACTACCGGCCCCAGTTCTACTTCCGCACCACCGATGTCACCGGCATCGTGCAGTTGCCGGAGGGCACCGAAATGGTGATGCCGGGCGATAATGTTTCGATGGATGTCGAGCTGATCCAGCCGATCGCCATGGACGAGGGGCTGCGCTTCGCCATCCGCGAGGGCGGTCGCACCGTCGGCGCCGGCGTCGTCGCGAAGATCTCGGCTTGACGGGAACAGGGGTCGGTTCGCGAACCGGACGGAAGACCATGGACAACCAGAACATCCGCATCCGCCTGAAGGCGTACGATCACCGCGTGCTGGACAACAGCACCAAGGAGATCGTGAACACGGCCAAGCGCACAGGCGCGCGGGTGCGTGGACCGATCCCGCTGCCCACGCATATCGAGCGGTTCACGGTGAACCGCTCGCCGCACATCGACAAGAAAAGCCGCGAGCAGTTCGAAATCCGGACCCATCGCCGGCTGCTCGATATCGTTGAACCCACCCCGCAGACCGTGGACGCGCTGATGAAGCTCGACCTCGCCGCGGGCGTGGACGTCGAGATCAAGCTGTAGCCACCCATTTTGGCCTAAGGACCCGCCTATCCGGGTCCCTCTGGGAAAGCACATGATGCGCACTGGATTGCTTGCGAAGAAGCTGGGCATGACCCGGCTGTTCAGAGATGACGGCACCCACGTGCCGGTCACTGTTCTGCACCTCGACCAGGTGCAGGTGGTGGCCGCGCGGACCGTCGAGACGGATGGCTATACCGCCGTCCAGCTCGGCTGGGGGCAGGCCAAGGTCAAGAACGTGACCAAGCCCAACAAGGGCCACTTCGCCAAGGCGAAGGTGGAGCCGAAATGCAAGCTGGCCGAGTTCCGGGTTGCCGCGGATGCGGTGCTGGAGCCGGGGGCGACGCTGCTGGCGACCCATTTCGTGGTCGGGCAGAAGGTCGATGTGGCCGGCATTACCAAGGGCAAGGGGTTTGCCGGCGCCATGAAGCGCTGGAACTTCGCCGGCCTGGAGGCCAGCCACGGCGTGTCGGTCAGCCATCGTTCGCACGGCTCGACCGGCAACCGGCAGGACCCGGGCAAGACCTTCAAGAACAAGAAGATGGCCGGGCATCTCGGGCAGGAGCGGGTAACGACGCTCAATCTCGTGGTGGCCGCGGTCGATGCCGATCGGGGCTTGCTGATGATCAAGGGCGCGGTGCCTGGTGCGAAGGGCGGATATGTTCTCGTGCGCGACGCGGTGAAGGCGACGCGGCCGGCGGAGGCCCCGTACCCGGCGGCGCTCGCGGGCGCGGCGGGCTGAGGCTGAAAATCATGCAGATCGAGATCAAGACGCTCGACAATGGCAGCGCCGGCACCGCCGAGCTGCCCGACGAACTGTTCGGTGCCGAGCCGCGGCCCGACATCCTGGCGCGCGTGGTGCACTGGCAGCAGGCCAAGCGCCGGGCCGGCACGCACAAAACCAAGGGCATGGGCGAGGTACAGGGCACGACCAAGAAGCCCTATCGCCAGAAGGGCACCGGCAATGCCCGCCAGGGCAGCCTGCGGGCACCGCAGTTCCGCACTGGCGGCGTGGTGCACGGACCGGTGGTGCGCAGCCACGAATACAGCCTGCCCAAGAAGGTGCGCCGGCTCGGCCTGATATCCGCGCTGTCGCAGAAGGCGCGGGACGGCAAGCTGGTGGTGCTGGATGCGGCGACTGGCGCGCCCAGGACCAGGGAACTGGCCGCGAAGCTGAAGGCACTGGGCTGGACGTCGGCGCTGATCGTCGATCACACCGTGGACACCGGCTTCCTGCTGGCCAGCCGCAACATCGTCGGCATCGACGTGCTGCCGACCATCGGCGCCAATGTCTACGACATCCTGGCGCACGACGTGCTGGCGATCACCACCGCCGGCGTCGCGGGTTTGAAGGAGCGCCTGGCATGAGCGAGGCTGGAACGAGCGAGGCTGGCGCGACCGGGACGGTGCCGCGCAAGCTGACGCTGTCGCGTGAGGCGGTCTACCAGATCATCCGCAACCCGGTGATCACCGAGAAGGCGACCCGGATCGGCGAACACGGCCAGATGGTGTTCCGCGTCGCCATCGGCGCCAGCAAGCCGGAGATCCGGGAAGCCATCGAGCGGCTGTTCGGGGTCAAGGTGCTGGCGGTGAATACGCTGGTGCAGAAGGGCAAGACCAAGCGCTTCAAGGGCCGGCCCGGGGTGCGCTCGGACGTGAAGAAGGCATATGTGCGGTTGGCCGAGGGTCAGACGATCGACCTGACCAGCGGTCTGGCCTGAGGCGGGGGCTGAGAGATGGCACTGAGAAACTTCAACCCCACCACGCCGAGCCTGCGCGGCACGGTGCTGATCGACCGCAGCGAGTTGTGGAAGGGCAAGCCGGTCAAGGCGCTGACCGAAGGCAAGCACTCCACCGGCGGGCGCAACAACCATGGCCGCATCACCAGCCGCTTTCGTGGCGGCGGGCACAAGCGCACCTATCGCATCATCGACTTCAAGCGCCGCAAATACGACATGCCGGCGGTGGTGGAGCGGCTGGAATACGACCCCAACCGCACCGCCTTCATCGCGCTGATCAAGTACCAGGACAACGAGCTGGCCTACATCCTGGCGCCGCAGCGGCTGCGCGTCGGCGACGCGGTGATCGCCGGTGCACGCCAGGACATCAAGCCCGGCAACGCGATGCCGCTGGCGGCGGTGCCGGTCGGCACCATCGTTCATAACGTCGAGCTGAAGCCCGGCGCCGGCGGAAAGCTGGCACGGGCGGCGGGGCAGTATGTGCAGCTGGTCGGCAAGGATGCCGGCTACGCGCAGATCAAGCTGATGAGCGGCGAGCTGCGCATGGTGCGTGGCGAATGCATGGGGACCATCGGGGCGGTTTCCAACCCCGACAACTCCAACCAGCAGATCGGCAAGGCCGGTCGCAGCCGCTGGCTCGGACGTCGCCCGCATAACCGCGGTGTGGTGATGAACCCGGTCGACCATCCGCACGGCGGCGGCGAAGGCCGCACCTCGGGCGGGCGGCATCCGGTCACGCCGTGGGGCAAGCCGACCAAGGGGTACAAGACTCGCGTCAACAAGCGGACCGATCGCCTGATCATCCGCCGCCGCAACAAGGGGAAGGGCTGATCCATGGCGCGTTCCGTCTGGAAGGGCCCGTTCGTGGACGGGTACCTGCTCAACAAGGCCGAAGCCAGCCGAGGGTCGGGCCGCAACGAGATCATCAAGATCTGGACGCGCCGCTCGACCATCCTGCCGCAGTTTGTCGGCCTGACCTTCGGCGTCTACAACGGCCACAAGTTCCTGCCGGTGCAGGTCAACGAGAACATGGTTGGGCACAAGTTCGGCGAGTTCTCGCCGACCCGCACCTTCCACGGCCACTCGGCCGACAAGAAGGCGAGGCGGGGCTGAGATGAGCAAGCCGAAGCAGGGCAGGCGGCTCGCCGACACCGAAGCGCAGGCGATCCTGAGCAATGTCCGCGTCAGCCCGCGCAAGCTGAACCTGGTGGCGGGACTGATCCGCAACCAGCCGGCGGCGCATGCGGTGGCGACGCTGACCTTCAGCAAGCGCCGCATCGCCCAGACGGTGAAGAAGGTGCTGGAGAGCGCGATCGCCAACGCCGAGAACAACCATCAGCTCGACGTCGATCGGCTGGTGGTGTCGCGCGCCGAGGTCGGGCGCTCGATGGTGATGAAGCGCTTCCATGCCCGCGGCCGCGGCCGCGCATCGCGCATCGAGAAGTGGTTCAGCCATCTGAAGATCGTCGTGGCCGAGCGGGCACAAGAACAGGCCGACTCGACCGAGCAGGGAGCCGCCTGATGGGGCACAAGGTCAATCCGATCGGGCTGCGGCTGGGCATCAACCGCACCTGGGATTCGCGCTGGTTCGCCGGCCACGACTACGCCAAGCTGCTGCATGACGACCTGAAGCTGCGCAGCCATCTGCGCCAGAAGCTGTCGGGCGCCGGTGTCAGCCGGGTGGTGATCGAACGCCCGGCGAAGAAGCCGCGGGTGACCATCTACGCGGCGCGGCCGGGCGTGGTGATCGGCAAGAAGGGCCAGGACATCGAGAACCTGCGCAAGGATCTCGCCCGCATGGCCCGCGCCGAAGTCTCGCTCAACATCGTCGAAATCCGCAAGCCGGAGATCGACGCCCAGCTGGTGGCCGAGAACATCGCCCAGCAGCTGGAGCGCCGGGTGGCGTTCCGCCGGGCGATGAAGCGGGCGGTGCAGTCGGCCATGCGGCTGGGCGCACAGGGCATCCGCATCAATTGCGGTGGCCGGCTTGGCGGCGCCGAGATCGCACGGGTGGAGTGGTATCGCGAAGGCCGGGTGCCGCTGCACACGCTGCGCGCCGACATCGACTACGGCACCGCGACCGCCAAGACCACCTACGGCACATGCGGCGTGAAGGTCTGGATCTTCAAGGGCGAGATCCTGGCGCACGACCCGCTGGCGCAGGATCGCCGTGCCGCCGAACAGGCGCCGCAGCGGTAAGGACGCACGATAATGCTGCAACCCAAGCGCACCAACTACCGCAAGGCCCACAAGGGCCGTATCAAGGGTTTTGCCAAGGGCAACACCTCACTCACCTTCGGCTCGTACGGCCTGAAGGCGCTGGAGCCCGAGCGCATCACCGCGCGGCAGATCGAGGCGGCCCGCCGCGCGATCACCCGCGCCATGAAGCGCGCCGGCCGGGTGTGGATTCGCATTTTCCCGGACGTGCCGGTCAGCCGCAAGCCGGCCGAAGTGCGGATGGGCTCCGGCAAGGGCACGCCGGAATTCTGGGTGGTCCGGGTCAAGCCGGGCCGGATCATGTTCGAGATCGACGGCGTCGCCGCACCGCTGGCGCGCGAAGCGCTCGACCTCGGCGCGGCCAAGCTGCCGATCCGGACCCGGTTCGTCACCCGTATCGGGGATGCGTGAGGTCATGGCAAAGCAAAGCAAGCCCGACGATATCCGGGCCAAGACCCCGGACGAGCTGTCCGCGCTGCTGCTGGCCCTGCGGAAGGAGCAGTTCAATCTGCGCTTCCAGCGGGCGACCGGCCAGCAGGAAGGCGTGGGCCGCGTGCGCACCGTGCGCCGCGACATCGCGCGATTGAAGACCATTCAGGCGGAGCAGAAGCGCTCCGCCGCCACCTCCTGAGGAGCGGCCGATGCCGAGGCGCGTCCTGACCGGGCGGGTGACCAGCGACAAGATGGACAAGACCGTGACGGTGCTTGTCAATCGCCGCGTGATGCATCCGCTCTACAAGAAATTCATCCGGCTTTCCAAGAACTACGCCGCGCACGACGAGCAGAACCTCTGCAAGATCGGCGACGTGGTCCGCATCGAGGAATGCCGGCCGATCAGCAAGCGCAAGACCTGGCTGGTGGTCGAGCGCAACGGCCAGCCGCTGGGCGCACCGCTCGGCGCCGCTGCCGCCGAAGCGCCTGCGGCCCTGGCCTGAGGGAGAGCGTAGATGATCTCAGTCGAGACCAACCTGGAGGTCGCCGATAATTCCGGCGCGCGACGGGTGCAGTGCATCAAGGTGCTGGGCGGCTCCAAGCGGAAGACCGCCTCGGTCGGCGATGTCATCGTGGTGTCGGTGAAGGACGCGATTCCGCGCGGCAAGGTGAAGAAGGGCGACGTGCACCAGGCGGTGATCGTGCGCACCTCGTTCCCGGTGCGCCGCCCGGACGGCAGCGCGATCCGCTTCGACCGCAACGCCGCAGTGCTGATCAACAAGCAGCAGGAGCCGATCGGCACGCGCATCTTCGGCCCGGTGGTGCGTGAGCTGCGGGCAAAGAAGTTCATGAAGATCATCTCGCTGGCCCCGGAGGTGCTGTGATGGCTGCGCGCATCCGCAAGGGCGACACCGTGCTGGTGATCAGCGGCGCCTCCAAGGGCCGCCGTGGCGAAGTGCTTCAGGTGCTGCCGACGGCGAACCGTGCGGTGGTGCAGGGCGTGGCGTTGGCCAAGCGGCATACCAAGCCGCGCGGCATGGGCCATCCCGGCGGCATCATCGAGCGGGAAGCATCCGTCCACCTTTCCAACCTGAAGCTGGTCGACCCCAAGACCGATACGCCCACCCGCGTGGGCTTCCGGATTCTGGAAGACGGAACCAAGGTTCGCGTTGCCAAGGCGACCGGCAACGTGATCGAGAGCTGAGGAGGCTGCCATGAGCGGTACGAAGGGCGGTCAGAAGGGTAAGACCCCGGCCAAAGGCGGCGCCAAGGGCGGTGCTGGCGGCAAGGGTGGCGCGGCCGGCAAGGGCGGTGCCAAGGGCAAGCCGGCGCAGGCGGCGTCGAAGAAGGCCGAGACCGGCGGTGGGCCGGCGTCGCTGCAGCAGGTCACCCTCGCGCAGGGCGCGGTGTCGGCCGGCACGGGCGAACTGCCGCGCATGCAGCGCCGCTACATCGACGAGATCCGGCCGGCGCTGACCAAGGAATTCGGCTACGGCAACCCGATGCAGGTGCCGAAGCTGGAGAAGATCGTCATCAACATGGGCGTGGGCGAGGCCGCCAGCGACCAGAAGAAGCTGGACGCCGCGGTCGCCGAGCTGGCGCTGATCTCCGGCCAGAAGCCGGTGAAGACGATCGCCAAGAAGGCGATTGCCGGCTTCAAGATCCGCGCCGGCCTGGCGATCGGCTGCAAGGTGACTCTGCGCAAGGCGCGGATGTACGAATTCCTTGACCGGCTGGTCACCATCGCCCTGCCGCGGGTGCGCGACTTCCGCGGCATCGCCGGCAAGGGTTTCGATGGCCGCGGCAACTTCGCCATGGGGATGAAGGAACAGATCGTTTTCCCCGAGATCGTCTACGACAAGGTCGATTCGATCCGCGGCATGGACATCCAGTTCGTGACCACCGCGGCGACCGACGCCGAGGCGAAGGCGCTGCTCAAGAAGTTCGACATTCCGTTCCAGGCCTGAATGCCTGGTATCGGGATGCACGTGACGCGTGATTGGAAAACCGCCGGCGCACAGCCGGCAGGTTCCGGAGGATAGGCAGGATGGCGAAGACTTCCGCGGTCAACCGCAACAAGCTGCGTGAGCGCCTGGCGGCGCGCGACAAGGGCAAGCGTGCGTCTCTCAAGGCGATCGTGATGGATCGCTCCAGCCCGGTCGAGGACCGCTTCGAAGCGACGTTGCGGCTGGCGCAGTTGCCGCGCAACGGCGCCGCGGTGCGGGTCCGGCTGCGCTGCACCCTCACCGGCCGTTCACGCGGCAACTATCGCAAGTTCAAGCTCTGCCGCAACATGCTGCGCGAACTGGCCAACCAGGGCCAGATTCCCGGCATGGTCAAGGCGAGCTGGTAAGGGGCACGACACATGTCCATGTCCGATCCCCTGGGCGATATGCTCACACGTATCCGCAACGCGCAGCGCTCGCGCCATGCGGCCTGCATTGCGCCGAACTCGCAGCTACGCCAGAACGTCCTTGAGGTGCTGAAGCGCGAAGGCTTCATTCGCGGCTACGCCACCGAGGAGGTGCGGGCCGGCGTGTCGCAGATTCGCATCGAACTGAAGTACAACGAGGGCGATCCGGTCATCAAGGAGATCACCCGCATCTCCAAGCCGGGCCGGCGCGTCTATTCCAAGATCAAGGAGCTGCCCCGGGTCTATGCCGGCCTGGGCATCTCGATCCTGTCCACCCCGCGCGGGGTGCTGAGCGATGCCGAGGCCCGCGCCGCCAATGTTGGCGGCGAGGTTCTCTGCCGCGTGTTCTGAGGAGAACAGCATGTCGCGCATCGGAAAATATCCGGTCGAGATCCCGGCTGGCGTGCAGGTCGCGCTCGCCGGGCACACGCTCACCGCGAAGGGCAAGCTCGGCGAATTGTCGCTGCAACTGACCGATCTGGTGGACGCCACGATCGAAGGGGCCCACGTCTCCATCGTTCCGCGCAGCGAAACGGCGCCGGCGCGGATGATGTGGGGCACCACGCGGGCGCTGGTCGCCAGCATGGTGCGCGGGGTCAGCGCCGGCTACGCCAAGACCATGGAGATCACCGGCACCGGCTACCGTGCTTCGGTGCAGGGCACCAACCTGGTGATGAATCTCGGCTTCTCGCATGACGTGGTCTATGCGATCCCGTCCGGCATCAAGGTCACCTGCGAAAAGCCGACCATCATCAAGGTCGAGGGTGTGGACAAGCGGCTGGTGGGGCAGGTCTGCGCCGAGATCCGCACCTGGCGTCCGCCGGAGCCCTACAAGGGCAAGGGCGTGAAGTTCGTGGGCGAGCAGATCCGGCGCAAGGAAGGCAAGAAGAAATAACATGAGCGCGAACCATGACTTGCAGGCGCGCCGCAGGGACAGGCTGCGCTTCCAGCTTCGCCGCAAGGCGGGGGGCCGGCCGCGGTTGTCGGTGTTCCGCTCCGGCAAGAACATCTACGCCCAGGTGATCGACGACTCGCAGGGCCGCACGCTGGCGGCCGCCTCCACGCTTGACGGTGCGCTGCGCGAGCAGATCAAGACCGGCGCCGACAAGACGGCGGCGGCTGCGGTCGGCAAGCTGGTGGCCGAGCGGGCGCTGGCGGCGGGCGTCACCGCGGTGGTGTTCGATCGCGGGTCCTATCTCTACCACGGCCGCGTCAAGGCGTTGGCCGATGCCGCCCGCGAGGGCGGGCTGTCCTTCTGAGGGGAATGACCTAATGGCACGTGAACCGAGGGACGGCGGCGGACGCGGGCGCGATCGCGATCGCGACGGCGGCGACGAACTGATCGACAAGCTGGTCACCATCAACCGCGTGGCCAAGGTGGTGAAGGGCGGCCGTCGCTTCGCCTTTGCCGCCCTGGTGGTGGTGGGCGACCAGAAGGGCCGCGTGGGGTACGGCGCCGGCAAGGCGCGCGAAGTGCCGGAGGCCATCCGCAAGGCCACCGAACGCGCCAAGCGGGCCATGATCCGGGTGCCGATGAAGGAAGGCCGCACGCTGCATCACGACGTTTTCGGCCATTACGGCGCCGGTCACGTGGTGCTGCGCTCGGCCTCGGCCGGCACCGGCATCATCGCCGGTGGGCCGATGCGGGCGGTGTTCGAAACCCTGGGCATCGGCGATGTGGTGGCCAAGTCGCTCGGCAGCCGCAACCCGCACAACATGGTCAAGGCTACTTTCGCGGCACTGACCCAGTGCGCGAGCCCGCGCAGCGTGGCCAGCCGCCGCGGCAAGAAGGTATCCGATCTTCTTGGCCGGCGTGACCAGCATGCGCCCGCCGCGACCACTGAGGAGGCACCGGCGCATGCCTGACAGCAAGAAGGTCAAGGTGACCCAGCTCGCCTCCGTCGCCGGCCGCAAGCCGGGCCAGAAGGAGACGCTGATCGGCCTGGGCCTGAACAAGATCCGCCGCACCCGCGAACTGGAGGATACCCCTTCGGTGCGCGGCATGATCCGCAAGGTCGCCCACCTGGTGAAGGTGGAGGAGCTGTCCTGATTCACGCCCTGTGTCAGCAGGACGGGCGCCAGGACGGAAGGGAATGGCAATGAAGCTTAACGAACTGCGCGACAATGCCGGCGCGCGCCTCAAGTCCAAGCGGCTCGGGCGCGGCATCGGCTCGGGCAAGGGCAAGACCTCGGGCAAGGGCGTGAAGGGCCAGAAGGCGCGCGAAGGCGTGGCGCTGAACGGCTTCGAGGGCGGCCAGCTGCCGATCTACCGCCGGCTGCCCAAGCGGGGGTTCAAGAACATATTCCGCAAGGAATATGCGCCGGTGAACCTGGGCGCGCTGGCGAAGGCCATCGAGTCCGGTCGTATCGACGCCGCCCAGCCGATCACCGAGGAGACGCTGCGTGCGGCCGGCCTGGTGCGCGGCGGCGGCAAGGTGGCTGGCGTGCGGCTGCTGGCCAACGGCGAGCTGGCGGCGGCGGTGACCATCACCGTCTCCGGCGCCTCCGCCGCGGCGGTCGCCGCCGTGCAGGCCCTCGGCGGCAGCGTCACCACCACCGTCGCCAGCAAGGCCCAAGCGGCTCCGGCCGCGTAAGGCTTGCGGCGAGGCCGGTGCGCGCGGCACTATGACAGCAACCGGCGGCGCCCTCGGGACCTCCCGAGCGGCGCCGCTTCCATAACGGGAACCCCTCATGGCGTCGGCAGCCGAGCAACTCACGGCCAACCTCAACCTCGGTGTCCTGTCCAAGGCCACCGAGCTGAAGAAACGCATCTGGTTCACTCTGGGCGCGTTGCTGGTCTACCGTGTCGGCACCTACATCCCGGTGCCGGGGGTGGACGCCTCGGTAATGGGCGAGATGCTGCAGTCGCATGGCGGCGGCATTCTCGGCATGTTCGACATGTTCAGCGGCGGCGCGCTTGGCCGCATGACCGTGTTCGCGCTGAACATCATGCCCTACATCAGCGCCAGCATCATCATCCAGCTGATGACCGCCGCGGTGCCGTCGCTTGAGGCGCTCAAGAAGGAAGGCGAGTCCGGGCGCAAGAAACTCAACCAGTACACGCGCTACCTCACCGTCGTCATCGCCATGTGCCAGTCCTATGGCATTGCCGTCGGGCTGGAGAGCATGCGCGGCAGCTTCGGCGCGGCAGTGATCGACCCCGGTCCGTTCTTCCTGCTGTCCTGCGTGATCAGCCTGGTCGGCGGCACCATGTTCCTGATGTGGCTGGGCGAGCAGATCACCGCCCGCGGCATCGGCAACGGCATCAGCCTGATCATCATGGCCGGCATCGTGGCCAACGTGCCGCACGCGCTCGGCTCCATGCTGGAACTCGGCCGCACCGGCGCGCTCAGCCCGGTGTTCATCCTGATGTTCCTGGTGACCGCCGTGCTGGTGGTCGCGTTCGTGGTGTTCCTGGAGCGGGCGCAGCGGCGCGTTGTGGTTCAGTACCCAAAGCGGCAGGTCGGCAACCGCATGTTCGGCGGCGACTCGACCCACATGCCGCTGAAGGTGAACACCTCCGGCGTGATCCCGCCGATCTTCGCCAGCTCGATCCTGCTGGTTCCCGCCACGGTCGCCGGCTTCGCGGGCCAGGCGGGCGATCTTGGCTGGATCGGCAGCATCACCAACCTGCTGTCGCATGGAACCTGGCTGTACATGCTGGTCTATGCGGCGCTGATCGCGTTCTTTGCCTTCTTCTATACCGCTGTGGTGTTCAATACGGTCGAGACCGCGGACAACCTGAAGAAGTACGGCGGTTTCGTCCCGGGCATCCGCCCCGGCACCGCCACGTCCGAGTATTTCGACCACATCCTGACCAGGCTGACCACCGTCGGCGCGATCTATCTGGTCGCGGTCTGCCTGATGCCGGAATTCCTCATCAGCAACTATGGCGTGCCGTTCTACTTCGGCGGCACCAGCCTGATGATCATCGTGTCGGTGACCATGGACACGGTCACCCAGATCCAGTCGCATCTGCTCGCGCACCAGTACGAGGGTCTGATCAAGAAGGCGCGCGTGAAGGGTCGTGGACGATGAACCTCATACTGCTTGGCCCACCCGGTGCGGGCAAGGGAACCCAGGCCAAGCGCCTGCAGGACCGCTACGGCGTGGTGCAGATCTCCACCGGCGACATGCTGCGGGCGGAAGTGGCGGCGGGCAGCGACATCGGCCGCGAGGCCCGCGCGGTGATGGAGGCGGGCCAGCTGGTGTCCGACGACATCCTCATCCGCATGCTCGGCGCCCGCATCACCCGGCCGGACTGCGCCCGCGGCTTCATCCTCGATGGCTTCCCGCGCACCGTGCCGCAGGCCGAGGCGCTCGACCGGCTGCTCGCCGACACGGCGCTGCGACTCGATGCCGTCATCGAACTGGCGGTGGATGACAGTGCGCTCGTCGAGCGCATCTCCGGCCGCTACACCTGCGCGAAATGCGGTGCCGGCTACCACGACAGCTTCCAGAAGCCGCAGGCTGAAGGCGTCTGCGACGGCTGCGGCAGCCAGGTGTTCACCCGCCGCGCCGACGACAACCGCGAGACCGTGGTGGCGCGGCTGGAGGCGTATCATCGTCAGACCGCGCCGATCCTGCCGCATTATGCGGCGCAGGCGAAACTGCAGGCGGTGGACGGCATGGCGGACATCGATGAGGTCACGCGGCAATTGACGGCCATTCTCGACCGCGTGGCGACCTGACCGGCGGCGCGGCGTGCGGGCATTGGGGAAAATCCAGCGGAACACGGCGTGGATCACGCATTTTTGAACCGTTCGCGTTGACTCTTCACTGCCCGTCGCTATAGTGCGCGGCCCGGGCGGCCCTCACCTTCGTGTGGGCCGTCACTGCGTTTTACCGGCGCCCGAGGGCGCAGCCAGACGCCCGGCGAGCGCGCCGGGCCTAGGGGGGAACCATCCCCGCGTTGAAGGAGTGAGTGGGCGTGGCGCGTATTGCCGGCGTGAATATCCCGACCAACAAGCGGGTGACGATCAGCCTGCGCTATATCTTTGGCATCGGCCCGGCGAAGGCGCAGGAGATCTGCGACAAGCTCGGCATCGCCAGTGCGCGGCGCGTGAACCAGCTCTCCGATGAGGAAGTGCTGAAGATCCGCGAGATCATCGACCGAGAATACCGCGTCGAGGGTGATCTGCGGCGTGAAGTGGCGATGAACATCAAGCGACTGATGGACCTCGGCTGCTATCGCGGCCTGCGCCATCGTCGCGGTCTGCCGGTGCGCGGCCAGCGCACCCACACCAATGCCCGCACCCGCAAGGGCAAGGCAGTGGCGATCGCCGGCAAGAAGAAGGTCACGAAGTAGGGCGCTCGCGCCTTCTTCCGTTAGCAGCAGACGCCGCACCGCCAGCCGGTGCGGCGCAGGATTGGACAGGACAGACCCGACATGGCGAAGCCCGCTGCCGCCGCCTCGCGCCCCCGCAAGAAGGAGCGCAAGAACATCACCTCCGGCGTCGCCCATGTGGCGGCGACGTTCAACAACACCATGATCACCATCACCGACGCGCAGGGCAACGCCATCGCCTGGTCGTCGTCGGGCAGCCAGGGCTTCAAGGGCAGCCGCAAGTCCACGCCCTACGCCGCCCAGGTCGCCGCCGAGGATGCCGGCAAGAAGGCCCGCGAGCATGGCATGGAGACGCTCGAGATCGAGGTCAGCGGCCCCGGTTCCGGCCGCGAGAGCGCTCTGCGTGCCCTGCAGGCCGTCGGCTTCGCCATCACCGCCATCCGCGATATGACCCCGATCCCCCACAACGGTTGCCGCCCGCGCAAGCGGCGCCGCGTGTGAGGCGCCACTCCGCGTCGTGATGTCGGCGTCCGCGTCCGCCCGGTTTTCAGCCAGGGTTCGCGGCGTACGCCGCCAACCCCAGCCCCGATGAGGCCGAGCGTGGCATTGCAGAAAAACTGGCAGTCTCTGATCAAGCCCGAGAAGATGGAGGTCGAACCCGGCGGTGATCCGCATCGGGTGGCAACCATCATCGCCGAGCCGTTGGAGCGTGGCTTCGGCATGACGCTCGGCAACGCGTTGCGCCGCATCCTGCTGTCGTCCTTGCAGGGCGCCGCCGTTACCGCGTTGCAGATCGACGGCGTGCTGCATGAGTTCAGCAGCATCCCCGGCGTGCGTGAGGACGTCACCGACATCGTGCTGAACGTCAAGCAGTTGGCGCTGCGCATGCACGGCGACGGGCCGAAGCGCATGGTGCTGACCGCGACCGGCCCCGCCGAGGTGCGCGCCGCCCAGATCCAGACCGGCCACGACATCGAGGTGATGAACCCCGAACTGGTCATCTGCACGCTGGATGACGGCGTGAAGCTCGGCATGGAGTTCACGGTCAACGTCAACAAGGGCTACGTGCCGGCCGCCTCCAACCGGCCGGAGGACGCGCCGATCGGCCTGATCCCGATCGATTCCATCTACTCGCCGGTCCGCCGCGTGTCGTACAAGGTCGAGCCGACCCGGGTCGGCCAGGTGACCGACTACGACAAGCTGCTGCTGACGCTGGAGACCAACGGCGCTGTCACGCCCGAGGACGCGGTGGCGCTTGCCGCCCGCATCCTGCAGGACCAGCTTCAGTTGTTCATCAACTTCGAGGAGCCGCAGGCGGTTCGCCATGAGGAACCGCAGGACGATCTGCCGTTCAACCGCAACCTGCTGCGCAAGGTTGACGAACTGGAGCTGTCGGTCCGCAGCGCCAACTGCCTGAAGAACGACAACATCGTCTACATCGGCGACCTGGTGCAGAAATCCGAACAGGAGATGCTGCGCACGCCCAATTTCGGGCGCAAGTCGCTGAACGAGATCAAGGAGGTGCTTGCCTCCATGGGGCTGTCGCTCGGCATGACCGTGCCGGGATGGCCGCCTGAGAACGTGGAAGAGCTGGCGAAGCGGCTGGAAGAGCCGTTCTGAGCCCTGAGAACGGAGTCCAACCATGCGTCACGGAGTTGCCGGGCGGAAGCTCGGCGTTACCACCAGCCATCGCTTCGCCATGTTCAGAAACATGGCGCATGCGCTGCTCAAGCACGAGCAGATCACCACAACCCTGCCGAAGGCGAAGGAGCTTCGCCCGGTCGCTGAGAAACTGATCACGCTCGGCAAGCGCGGCGGGTTGCACGCCCGCCGGCAGGCTTATGCCCAGCTGCGCGACGATGTGATCGTCAACAAGCTCTTCAGCGCGCTCGCCGAGCGCTACAAGACACGCCAGGGCGGCTACACCCGGGTGCTGAAGGCCGGCATCCGCTACGGCGATGCGGCCAATATGGCGGTGATCGAACTGGTTGACCGCGATCCCTCCGCCAAGGGGCAGGATAGCGGCCCGCGGCCGGAGACGGCGGACGATAGCGAAAGCGAGTAAGGCAAGGCCAGGGCGCCGCCCTGGACCCGCCCCAGCGCGGAGCGCGCCTTTGCGCGACGGGCACTTGCCCCCTGCACCCCATTCCGTAAGTAATGGGGGTTCCGGGCCTGGGGCGGCTTTGGGCCGGGCCTTGATATCTTGACCATGGAATCCGCCCCGCTCGCCGACCGCCTTCGTCCGCGCTTGCTGGCCGAGGTGGTGGGGCAGGACCACCTGCTCGGCCCGCAAGGCGTGCTCACCCGCATGCTCGACCGCGGGTCGCTGGCCAGCCTCATCCTCTGGGGCCCGCCCGGGGTGGGGAAAACCACCATCGCGCGCCTGCTTGCCGAGCGCGCCAAACTCCAGTTCGTCCAGCTCTCCGCGGTGTTCTCCGGCGTCGCCGACCTCAAGCGCGCCTTCGAGCAGGCGGCCCAGCGGCGTGCCGAAGGGCAGGGGACGCTGCTGTTCGTCGATGAGATCCACCGCTTCAACCGCGCCCAGCAGGACGGTTTTCTCCCCGTGGTGGAGAACGGCACCGTCACCCTGGTCGGTGCCACGACGGAAAACCCTTCCTTCGCCCTCAACGGCGCGCTGCTGTCACGCTGTCAGGTGCTTGTTCTTCGCCGACTCGACGACGCTGCCCTAAACAGGCTGCTTGACCGTGCCGAAGCCGAAGCTGGCCGCGGCCTGCCGGTTGCCCCGGCGGCACGCGCTGTGCTGTGCGCCATGGCCGACGGCGATGGCCGCTATCTGCTGAACATGGCCGAGCAACTGTTCGCCCTGCCTGACGACACTGCCCCGCTCGACCCCGCCGGCCTGTCCGATCTGCTCGCCCGCCGTGCCGCCCTCTATGACAAGGACCGCGAGGAGCATTACAATCTTATCTCTGCGCTCCACAAATCGCTGCGGGGATCGGACCCTGATGCCGCGCTCTACTGGTATGCCCGCATGCTGACCGGCGGCGAGGACCCGCGCTATATCGCCCGCCGCCTGGTGCGCTTTGCCGTCGAGGATATCGGGCTGGCCGACCCCACCGCGCTGCCGCAGGCCCTGGCCGCCTGGGAAGCCTATGAGCGCCTCGGCAGCCCGGAAGGTGAACTGGCGATTGCCCAGGCCGTGCTCTATCTTGGCACCGCGCCGAAATCGAATGCCGCCTACACCGCCCTTGGCGAGGCCCGGCGCGCCGCCCGCGCCACCGGCAGCCTGATGCCCCCCGCGCACATCCTCAATGCCCCCACGAAACTGATGAAACAACTTGGCTACGGTGCCGGTTACGCCTACGACCATGAAGCCGAGGATGCCTTTTCCGGCCAGGATTATTTCCCCGACGGGCTGGCGCGGCAGGCCTTCTACCGCCCGCGCGAGCGTGGCTTCGAGCGCGAAGTGACGAAACGCCTGGCCTACTGGTCCAAGCTGCGACAGGAACGCCGCCAATGACCGTTGCCTCCCGCGCTGTCACTGACGACGAGGCGGATATCCGCCTCGACCGCTGGTTCCGCCGCCATTTCCCGGGGACCACCCAGGGCGTGATCGAGAAGTTCTGCCGCACCGGCCAGGTGCGCGTGGACGGCAGGCGTGCCGAGGCCGCCACCCGCCTCGCGCCCGGCCAGACCGTGCGCGTCCCGCCTTGTCCGCCCCCCCCGGCCGCCAGGCCGGTCCCCGTCGCGCCCGATCCGAAGCTGCTGCGCGAGCTGGAGGCGATGGTGCTCTGGCGCGACGATCACCTGATCGTGCTGAACAAACCCCCGGGTCTGGCCACCCAGGGCGGGCCGGGCATTTATCGCCACCTCGACGGCATGCTGGAAGGCTGGCGCGCCGATGGCCAGCGGCCGCGTCTGGTGCACCGGCTCGACCGCGATACCTCCGGCGTGATCGTGGTGGCGCGCACGCCCGGGGTGGCGGCCAGGCTCGCCGCCGCTTTCCGCGGGCGCGACATGGAGAAGGTGTACTGGGCGGTGGTCGCCGGCAGGCCGGTGCCGGTCGAAGGGCGCATCGACCTGCCGCTGGTGCGTGCCGAGGATTTCCGCGCCGGACGGGTGGAGGTCGCCGGGCCCGACGCCGAGGACGCGGCGCGCGCGGTCACCGACTACCGCACCCTCGACCATGCCGCCCGCAAGCTGGCCTGGCTGGAGCTGCGCCCGCTCACCGGCCGCACCCACCAGTTGCGCGTGCACTGCGCCGCGATCGGCGCTCCCATCCTCGGCGATGCCGCCTATGGCACCACGCGCGGCCCGGCCGACCCCGAACGCGCCGGGCAGAATTCCGCGCTGGTGGAAGGTCTCAACCAGCATCTGCACCTGCATGCGCGCCGTCTGGTGCTGCCGCACCCGGCCGGCGGCACCCTCGCGGTCGAGGCCCCCTTGCCGCCGCACATGGAGGCTACCTTCCGCACGCTCGGCTTCACCGCTCAGCCGCCACGGAAGCCCCGGAATGGCTAGCCGGCGCAGGCGGCATCATCGCGGCGCCGGCGAACCGCGCCCGACAATTCCCCAGGCCAAGCCGCGGCGGCGTCGCCGCTTCCGGACCCGCACGCTGGTGCGCGCTGGCCTGATCCTGCTGCTGGTGCTGGCGCTGGTACCCGCCCTGCCCTGGCTCGCGGTGGCACTGTTCGTCGATGTGGAGACGGTGCGCCCGCAGATCGAAGCCACGATCCTGCGCGACACCGGCCGCACGCTGTCGCTCGGCCGTGTCAGCATGCTGAGCTCGCTGCCGCCCACCTTTGGCGCCGAGAACGTCACCTTGACCAATATGCGGGGCGCCTCCCGGCCCGAAATGCTGCGCGTCCCCTACGCCGAGGCCACGCTCGGCATCATGGCGATGCTGTGGGGGCGTCTGGAGATCACCTCGCTGGTGCTCAGCCGGCCCGACCTGGTGTTGGAAACCGACTCCGACGGCAACGGCAACTGGCAGTTCGCCCCCGCGTCGGCCGACCAGCTGCTCCAGTTCGGCCGGCTCAGCCCCCGGCCGCGCTGGGCCAGGCGTCATTTGGCCCAGGAGCGCGTGGTCGCTTTGCTGGAGCGGCTGCGCATCAGCGATGGCCGGCTGCGCTGGCGCAACGATGCCGGGGAATGGGCCGCGGTCGACGTGAAGCGGCTGGACGTTGCGGCGCCCGCCATGCAGGGCCCAGGGGCGCTGACCGCGCAGATCCAGCACGCCGACCGCCTGGTCAACATTGCCCTGAACACCGGCCAGGTGGATCGGCTGCGCGACTCCGCAGCCACCAGTCCCTGGCCGTTCCGTCTCGATGTGGAGACACCGGGCGCCCACGGCAGCATCGCCGGCACGCTGACTCATCCGCGCGATCTGCGCGGCTATACGGTGGCGGTCGAGGGATCCGCCGAGAATCTCGGCGACCTGCAGGGTCTGCTGCACACCCGCCTGCCGCCACTGCGCAAGCTGTTGTTCAAGAGCAATCTGGCCGACAGTGGCAGGGCGGTGCCGACCTTTTCCGCCATCAGCGTGCGCGCCAGCGAGTCCGATCTCAACACCTGGGTGCCGGGCCTGCGCGTCGCCGCCCTGGACCTCGCCGCCGACAGCTTCGACCGACCGGTTCACGCCGCGCTCGACGGCGTGTTCGACCACCAGCCGCTTCACCTTGCAGTCATGTTGGGGACACCGGCGGCGCTGTTGTCGCCCGGCGGCGTACCGGGTCGCCTGCCGGTCGAACTGGAGGCAGCGGCGGCCGGTGGGTTGCTGACCGTCAGGGGGGAGGTCGCCGCGCCCGAACTCGGCACCGGGGTGGATGTCACGCTATCCGGCACGATGCCCGATCTCGGCAAGCTGTCGCCGCTGTTCGGTTTCCGCCTGCCGGGGTTGCACAACATCATGCTCGATCTGCATGTCGGCGATGCCGAGGGCGGGTTCCGGCAGGGCCTGGCCTTTCGCGGCATCACGATCCACGCCGCCGAGGCCGACCTGGCCGGCGAACTGGATTGGCCGTTCGGGCAGCGGGCGCCGATCAGGGCGGTGCTGAACGGGCGCAGCCTCGACCTCGACGTTTTGCGCGCCACCACGGGCGACGCCGCCGTGCCGCCGTCCGCTCCGGTGCAGGCGTCTGCCCGGGTGCAGCCGGAGGCCGGGGGCGGCTGGCTGATTCCCACCGACCGGCTGCCGCTGGGCGACCTCGGCGGGACCGATCTCGACCTGCGCGCCACGGTTGCCAGGTTGCAGTTGGGCGGCATGCAGTTCCGCGATGCTGTGGTGGGGGTCCGGCGGCGCGATGGCCAGCTGACGGTCGATCCGCTGACTGCCGCGTTTCCCGGCGGCAGCATCGAGATGAACGGGGCCTTGAATTTGCGTGCGCGCGCGCCGGTATTGGTGCTGTCGCTGCGTGCCGTCGGCCTGCCGGCGCGCCCGGTGCTCGGCGCGCTCGGCCTGCCGGACGATGTCGCCGGCACGATGAGCCTGAACGCCAGCCTGCGCAGCGCCGGAGCTTCCTGGCACGATCTGGCCAGCGGGCTGTCCGGCCAGGCCGGTCTTGTCATGTCGGATGTGGCGATCGACAACCGCCTGCTGCAGCAGGCCTTCGGGTCGACGTTGCGGGTGGCTGGTCTGGCGTGGCCCGGCCTGCCCGGCACCCGGATTCCGGCGCGGTGCGTGACGCTGCGCATGGACGCCAATGGCGGCCTCGCCAAGTTGCGCAGCTTCGTGCTCGACACGCCGTCGCTGCTGCTGCAAGGCGACGGCGCCTTGCAGCTGCGTGACGAGCGCATCGCCTTGCGTGTGCGCTTCACGCCGCGCGGTGCCGGCCAGCCCGCCGCGAGCGTGCGCGTCGGCGGCGTGTTCACCGGAACCACAATCTACCCCGAGCAGCGCCTGCCGGATGCAGCGGAACCGCCTGCGGGCGGGCCTTCGACGGATGTCTGTGCCGAGGCGTTGCCGGTCGCCCTGGTCCCCGCGGCGGGGGGTTCGCAACCCTGAGCCGCCAGCCCGGCCCTCCGCTGGCGGCCGGGCTGGCCGCCGGCATGTGGCGGAGATCATCCGACCCGGGCGGTCGCGCGCCGGAACGATGCGCATCGCCGCGTCAGTGTGACAACCGGCGCAAGTCTGATTATACCAGCATACGGACGTCTCGTCGCCGCCGCTGTGCCTGGCACGGCCATTTGCAGCCTTGCCTCGGTACTGCGGTGGCGTTGCGCTCCGCCATTGCGGTGCCGGGACCGTTGCCGGTCGTTTTGATCGTGGCTGCCCGGGGCAGGCCCGGGCTTGGCGGTGAGGATCGGGAGTCCACACGTTTCGCATGAGGTTGCATCGGTCCGGCAGAAATCGGTTCAGCACGCCCCGTCGCGGCAGAAGCACTGCCCTGCGTCTTCTGGTGATTCTGCTTGCGGTGGTCGTGCTGGTCCCGGTGCTGGCGGTGGTCGGCGCGGTGCTGTTGGTCGACCCGAATGCCTGGCGCCCGCAGGTCGAGGCGGCGGTGCAGCGGGCGAGTGGCCGCACGCTGCACATCGGCCGGCTGACCCTGGTGCCCGCATTCTCGCCCACGCTGGGCGCCATCGACCTCGCTCTGGCCAACCCGCCGGGCGCTTCCCGGCCGGACATGGTCACCATCGCGCGCGCCGAGGTGAAGCTGGCGCTGCTGCCGCTGCTGGCCGGACGGGTGGAGATCGCCCGGGTTCTGCTGGTCCGCCCCGACATCCTGCTGGAGCGCGACGCCGCCGGTCGGCCGAACTGGCGCTTCGGCGTCCGGCCGGCCGAAGCCCCCCCCGCCGAAGCCAAACCGGCCTTGCCCGCCGGTTCCCCGGTTGCCGGTATTGCTGTTTTGAGTCTCCCGGCTGGCAGGGCTGGCGCGGCGTCCGACCTGCTGGTGCGCGCCTTGCGCATCGAGGATGGCCGCCTGACCTGGTCAGGCGGCGATGGCGCCGCCCCGGTTCAGTTCAACCTGCGTGTGCTCGACGTCGCGGCGAGCGGCCTCGATGCGCCGGTTACCGTCATCGCCCAGGGCGCCTATGCCGGGCAGGCGCTCGCGCTGACGGCTGAGACCGGGCCGCTCGCGCGGCTGCTGGACCAGACCGCCACCAGGCCCTGGCCGGTGAAGGCGACGCTGGAGATGCCGGGGGCACGGCTCGCGGTCGCCGGTGGGGTGGTGCATCCGCTGAACGGCGAGGGCTACACGCTGTCGGTCGGCGGTGCGGCGGTCAACCTCTCGGCCCTCGACGGCCTGCTTTCCGCCCGGCTGCCGCCGTTGCGCCAGGTCGCCTTCGCTTTCCGCGTGGCCGATGCCGGCGGGCGGTTGCCCGAGGTCACCGGGCTGGCGGTGCGTGCCGGCGCCTCCGACCTCGGTGCGTTCGCCCCCGGGCTGAAGCTGGCGCATGCCGAACTGTCCGCCGCGGCGCTGGGTGAGCCGGTGCGCGCCGAGGCGGCCGGCTCGCTGCGTCGGGTGCCGCTGCGGGTGACCGCGTCATTCGGCCCGCTCGCCGCCTTGCTGCCCGATCCGCCGAATCCCGGCCCCTACCCCATCGAGCTGGCGGCCGAGGCGCAAGGGGCCACGCTGGCGGTGAAGGGCAGCGTGGCCGCACCGGCGCGGCTGTCCGGCATCGACCTGGCGGTGACCGGACGCATCCCCGACCTGTCCTCCCTGGCGCGGCTGGCCGGCACCAGCCTGCCGGCGTTGCGCCCGGTCACGCTGGACGCCCGCGTCGCCGACCGGCCCGGCACGCCGGGCTTTTCCATCCGCGGCCTCGCCGTGACCGCGCCCGAGGCGGATGTCTCCGGCGAGTTGATGGTCGGGCTGGGCGCGCGGCCGTCACTGCAGGCGACGCTGTCCTCGCGGCGGATCGATCTCGGGGCGGTGCTGGCGGCGCTGTCGCAGACCACCGCCGCGCCGCCCCCGGGCGAATCGTTTCCCGACCTGTCTTTGCCGGATTTTTCGGCGGCGGAGCTGGGGGCGCCGGAGGAGGCGCCGACCGGTCCGGCATTGCCCGTTCTGCCGCCGCTGCCCCCGCCGCCTCCACCGCCGCCGCCGCTGCCGCCCAAGCATTCCGGCCGGCTGATCCCGGACGGCAAGCTGCCCTTCGCCGCGCTCGATACCGCGGATGCCGATCTGCGCCTGTCCATCGCCGAGCTGCGGGTGGGGGGCGCCAGCTACCGCGATCTGTCCGGCCGGCTGTCGCTGCAGGACGGCAGGCTGACGCTTGATCCGGTTTCCGGCGCCCTGCCCGGCGGCCGGGCGGAGTTGCGGCTCAGCGTCGATTCCCGCGCCGTGCCGCCGCCGGTTGCGGTGGCGCTGCGCGCCCCGGGCCTGTCGCTCAAGCCGCTGCTGGCGGCGTTTCACCTGCCCGGCGACATTACCGGCACGGCCGAGATCGACGCCGACCTGCGCGCTGCCGGTGACACGCCGCAGGCGCTGGCGGCCGGGCTCGGCGGGCGGCTGGGCGTGGCGATGACCGACGGCGAACTGGACAACCGGCTGCTCGGCAGCATCGCCGGCGCGGTGCTGGCCGGCAGCAAGGTGCCGCCCGGGCTGCTCGGCCTCGACCGCCCCGGCAGCACCCGCATCCGCTGCCTGGCTCTGCGCGCCGACGCCGAGGGCGGCCTCGCCACCGTCAGCACCGTACTGCTGGATACCAGCCGGCTGCTGGTCTACGGGGCCGGCACGGTCAACCTGCGCGACGAGGGCATGGCGCTGCGGCTGCGCCCGATGCTGAAGGCCGGCGTTTCCGTGGTGGTGCCGGTGCGGGTGGGCGGCAGCTTCGCGGCCCCGAAGGTCAGCTCCGACCCCGCGGCGAACCCAAGCGCCGTGGCCGGCCTGGTGGCGGGGCTTGGCGTTGCGCGCGGCACGTCGCTGGGGGCGCTGGCCTCGGTGATCGCCAATGAGCGCGACGGCGACCCCTGCGACCCCGCGCTGGCCGCCGCCCGCGCCGTTCCCCGGCAGCCGCAGCCGCAGCCGGCGGCACCGATAAAATCGCCCAACCCGGCCGATATCCTGCGTGGATTGCTGCCCCGATGAAGCGATTCTGGGACCAGGCGGCGATTGCCCCCGCTGCCGACGGCTTCGGCGTGCTGCTTGACGGCAGGCCGGTGCGCCTGCCCGGCGGTGCGCCGCTGCATCTGTCGCACCGCGCCCTGGCCGAGGCCATCGCGGCGGAATGGCAGGCCGCCGGCGGTGCCAAGGGCGGCACGATGGACTGGGGCGACGTCCCGCTCACCCGCCTTGCCGGCACCGCGCAGGACCGCATCGCCCCGGACCCCGAACCGGTCGTGCTGGAGATCGCCCGCTACGGCGAGACCGATCTGCTCTGCTACCGTGCCGAGGCACCCGGGGCGCTGGTGCAGCGACAGCAGGCGGCGTGGCAGCCCTGGCTGGACTGGGCGGCGCGCGACTATGGGGCGCGGCTGCGGGTTACCCCCGGGGTGATGCCGGTGGCGCAGGACACCGCGGCGCTCGCGGCCCTGGCGCAGGTGGTGGCGGCCCAGGCGCCGCTCACCCTGGCCGCGCTGGGTCTGGCCGTGCCGGCGCTCGGCAGCCTGGTGCTGGGGCTCGCCATGGCGGCGTTCCGGCTGGACGCCGAAGCGGCCTTTGGCCTCGCCGCCCTGGACGAAACCTTCCAGGCGGAGCGCTGGGGTCGCGACGATGCGGCCGAGGACCGCCGCCAGCGGATGCGGGAGGACGTTGCCGTGGCCGGGCGCTTCCTGGTGCTGGCACGCTGATGGCGGCCAGGCGCGTGATCATTTCCGGCCGTGTCCAGGGGGTCGGGTTCCGCGACTGGATAGCGCGCGAGGCCGGGCGCCTTGGCGTGTCGGGCTGGGTGCGCAACCGCCGCGACGGCGCGCTGGAGGCGCTGGTCGATGGCGATACCGGCGCCGTGGAGGAATTACTGCGCCGGTGCCGCCGCGGCCCGCTGCTGGCCGAGGTGACCGAGATCGTGGAGGATTTGGCGGAGCCCTGGCCCGAGCCGGGCTTTCACCGGCTGCCGACGGCCTGACGCGTGCACGGCCTGCTCCAGTCCCTGATCGTGTTCATCCAGACGCATGCCGACTGGGCGGCGCCGATCGCCTTCGCCATTGCCTTCTTCAAGGCGCTGGCCTTCGTGTCGCTGGTGGTGCCGGGGATGACCATCCTGCTGGCGATCGGCGCGCTGACCGGCGCCGCCCACATTGCGTTCGTGCCGGTGTGGCTGGCCGTGAGTTTCGGCGCGGGGTTGGGCGACTGGGCGAGCTATGCCATCGGCTACAGGCTGAAGGACCGGGCGCGGCACATCTGGCCGCTGACCCGCCGGCCGGACCTGCTGCCGCGCGCCGAGGTGTTCTTCGCCCGCTGGGGCACCATGAGCGTGGTGCTGTGCCGCTTCTTCAGCCCGATGCGGGCGACGGTGCCGCTGCTCTGCGGCATCTGCGAGATGAAGTTCTGGCCGTTCCAGATCGCCAACTGGTTTTCGGCGCTGTTGTGGGCTGGGGTGATGCTGGGGCCGGGGACGTTCCTGGGGAACTGGTTCCGGTAGCGCGCAGCCCCGGACCCAAGGACTTCTTGGAGAATGAGGTCAAGGGGGCCACTGCCCCCTTGCGGGTCCAGGGCAGCGCCTTGGCCTTCCTTAACCTGTTTCCTATACCCGCCCAACCACCGCCGCGATGAGTACCGCGACCTGCTCGCCTGTTCCGCGTGCACGCGCTGGCTGCGTCGGTTTGCGCAGGTCACAACGCGCCAGCACCGCCGGCAAAGCCGCGGCGATCAGTGCGCGCGGAAAACGCCCGGTCGCTTCGTTCAGAAGCTGCCGCCCCCACACCGCCAGGTCCGCCAGCACCCCGCGCAGCGCCGGCAGGTCCGGCCGCGCGATGACGTCGTGCAGGCCGAGGCCATGCGCCGCGAGCACATCCTCGGGCAGCAGGCAGCGCCCCTGGCGGGCCAGCGCCCGCACGCTGCGCAGGTGGCCGGCGACGCCATAGGCGGTGCCAAGCCGGGACAGGCGCGGCAGCAAAGCCGCATCGGCCCCGAGTGCCCGACCGGCCGCCACGGCGAGCGCACCCGCCGTTCCCTGCAGATAGGCCTGCCAGTCCGGCCGCGTGGGGATCGACGGCCCGGCCTCCGCCTCGCGGGCGGCGATCATCGCCAGCAGGTCGGGGGCATGCAGGGTGCCGGTGTCCAGCGCCGTGCCGAGCGGGGTGGCCACCTCGTGGTTGCGGCGCGCGCCTTCGACCACTTCGCGCCACCATTGCAGACGGATCAGGGCCAGCGTCGGCTCGCTGGTCACTTCGCGGGCGCGCGCCAGTTCGTGGTTGAAGGCGTACAGCGCCAGCAGCGTGGCGCGGCGGTCGGGAGGGGCGAACAGGGCGGTGAAGAACCGGTCGGGATCGTGCCGCCGCACGAAGGCGATCAGGGTGGCGTCGGTCATGCCGCGGCTCTGCCCGCGAATGCCGGCGCGCGCAAGCGTGAGGGGCGCCGGGTTGACGCCACGCCGCCGCGTCCATAGCTAGCGGGGGCGTCGTTGCGGCCCCGTCGGGCGGCGCTCGGTGCGCTGGCGCGCCGATGCAGACGGCAGATTCGCCTGCGGAGCAAGGGCGGGGGAGCCTGCCTGTCCGCGTGCCACCGCGTAAGCCTTTGGCGATCAATGGTTTGCTCGCCTCCATCCTCTCCCAAGGAGCCTCTCATGTTCCGCGTCCTCGAAAAGCTTTATGAAGCGATCACGCTTGGCGCCGTGCTCGCGCTGGTGCTGATCGTCTGGTTTCACGGCTCCGATTTGTTGAGCGCCCATTACTGGGGACCGTTCTTTACCTGGTTGCATGTGGTCTCCGGGATCACCTGGATCGGGCTGCTGTATTATTTCAACCTCGTGCAGATTCCGACCATGCCGAAAATTCCGGCCGAACTGAAGCCGGCGGTCGGCAAGTTCATCGCGCCGGAAGCGCTGTTCTGGTTCCGCTGGTCGGCGCTGGCGACCATCGTCACCGGGCTGATCGTCGCGACGCTGAACGGTTATGTGATGGACGCGCTGACGCTGGCCAGTTCGCAGCGCACCATTGGCACCGGCATGTGGCTCGGCGCCATCATGGCGTTCAACGTGTGGTTCATCATCTGGCCGAACCAGAAGAAGGCGCTGGGCATCGTCAAGGTCGACGACGCGCCCAAGGCCCGCGCCGCCCGCGTGGCGATGCTTACCAGCCGCATCAATTTCGTGCTGTCGGTGCCGATGCTCTATTGCATGGTGGTGTTTCGGTTCCTCGGGTAAGCGGCGGATATCCGCGGGGCCCCGGTGACCGGGGCCCCGGCTGCCGTCAACCTTCCTTCTTGGCCGCGTCCGGCCTGGCCGCGTCCTTCTTGCCGAACAGCCCCTTGAACAGGTCGCCGAGCTTCGGCGCTTCGCCCACCGGGCCGGCCGGCCGGACCGGCTTGGCGTCGTTGGCGGGTTGCGGCGTGATCACCGCGGTGATGGTCTCGCGCAGCACCGTGATGCGCACGTTCGGCGCGATTTCCAGTTCGATCTCGCGCTCCTGCGGGGTTTTCGGTGCCTTGGTCACCACCGCCAGCACGCCGCCGCCGGTCACCACCTTGTCGCCGCGCTTCAGCGCCGACAGGGCCGCCTTCATTTCCTTCTGGCGGAGCTGCTGCGGACGGATCAGCAGGAAATAGAACACCGCGAAAATCAGGATCAGCGGCATGAACTGGGTCAGGGCACCCACGGCGCCGCCGGCGTCCTGGGCGTAGGCTGGAGAGATCAGCATTGGGAGGGTTCCGGGTTGCTATGAGGTGGGCGGGACCATAGTTTCCGCCCCCCGCACGTCAAGCTTGCCGAAAGACACCCGCCCGATGGACCTGCGTCGCCTGATGGAAACCCTGACCCGGATCGCCGAGGCGGTGGAACGGCTCGCCCCGCCGCCGCCGCCGCGGCCCGACCTCGCCGGCGCCGAGGGGTTCGTCTGGCACCCAGCTACGCCGCCCGCCACCGGCGGGCTGCTGCTGCCGGTGGCGCGCATCGCGCGGGTCGATATTTCCCTGCTGCAGGGGATCGAACGGCAGAAGGGCATCATCCTGGAGAACACCCGCCGCTTCGTGCGCGGCCTGCCGGCCAACAACGCCATGCTGTGGGGCGCGCGCGGCATGGGCAAGTCCTCGCTGGTGAAGGCGGCCCACGCCGCCGCCAACGCCGAGCGGCCGGGCAGCCTGGCACTGATCGAAATCCAGCGCGAGGACATCGCCTCCTTGCCCGACCTGCTGCGTTTGCTGCGCGGTGAATCGCGGCGCTGCCTGATCTTCTGCGACGATCTTTCCTTCGAGCGCGAGGATGCCGGCTACAAGGCGCTGAAATCGGTACTCGACGGCGGCATCGAGGGACGGCCGGAGAATGTGCTGTTCTACGCCACCTCCAACCGCCGGCACCTGATGCCGCGTGACATGATCGAGAACGAACGGTCGACCGCCATCAACCCGTCGGAGGCGACCGAGGAGAAGGTGTCGCTGTCGGATCGGTTCGGGTTGTGGATCGGATTCCACAACTGCGACCAGGCGGTTTTCTTTGCCATGGTCGAAGGGTATGCCGGCGCTTTCGGGATCGGCCTGGAGCCGGAGCAACTGCATGCTGCGGCGGTGGAATGGTCGGTGACCCGCGGCGGCCGGTCGGGCCGGGTGGCCTGGCAGTTCATCCAGGATCTGGCGGGGCGGCTTGGGGTGACGGTGCCGGCTTCCGGTTGATTCCAAACAAGATCATCCGGGATCATTCCGTCCCGTCCAGGCGCTCCCAGGTGACCTTACGGAGCCGATCCCCAGTACCGGCGCAGCGGCGGCGTCGGATCGTGTGAACGATTGACCGGCGGTAGCGATGCCCAGCGCGCTGGCGATTTTTGCCTGGGCAATAAGGGTCCGCAGGGGGGGGGCGATTTTCAGGGAGGCTGGTTGGGGTCCAAAACCGCCAAAAAACCCAGCGATCTCAGAATGGTGCCCAGGGGCGGAATCGAACCACCGACACTGCGATTTTCAGTCGCATGCTCTACCAACTGAGCTACCTGGGCCCGCCGCAGATGCGTCGGAGGCGGCGGAAGTAGCCCAACACGGCGTTGCGATCAACCCGGCAAATCGTCATCGGACGGCAACTCTTCCACAGGCCCCGCCGGAACGCGGTAGGTTTCGCCGAACCAGCGGCCAAGATCGATCTGAGCGCAACGGGCGCTGCAGAACGGGCGGAAGCGCGGCGTTCCCGAATCCGTGGCAATCGGCTTGCCGCAGATCGGGCAGGCCGGTGGACGGGCACCGGCGGTCTCGGGTTTGCTCATGCGTCGAGGCTCCAGGCGCAAGCGGGCAGGGTCGGGTCGATGCGCACCGGGAAGGGGCGTCCGGTGCGGCGCTGCCAGTCTGCCAGCGCTGCCTTGTCGCCGCGCAAGGCCGCCTCCACCGCGGGGGCCACACGCAGCGCGGGAACACGATGCGGTTGTGCCGCCAGGGCAGCATCGGCCGCGCGCAGGGCCGCGAGTCCGGCGGCATGCGGGCCGGCCAGCAGCTCGTGCAGCGGCGGATGCACCCGCGGGCGCAGGATTTCGGCCAGGCCGAGCGCGGTGAACCCGAGCAGGCGCGGCGCCAGCGGGTCGGTGTCCAGCGCTGCCTGCAGTTCCGGCCCCAGCCGGGGGCGCCGCGCCACCGATACCCCGCCGAGATCGACCAGGATGGCGCCTGACAGGTTGCGCAGCCTGACCTGACGGGCCAGCGCGGGCAGCAATGCGCGGTTGGCGGCGAACTGGGTGCGCGCCTTGGTGCCCCGGGCGCCGGTGGCGGCGCCGAGATCGATGTCGATCGCGGTCAGCGCCGGCGTCGGGTGCACGCTCAGCCGGGCGCCGCCGGGCAGCGCCGCCGCCGGCTCGGCCAGGGCCGCTGTCTGGGCCGCTATCTCGTCGTCGAAGGCGGTGCGCACCAGGTGCAGCCGCTCGCCCAGCAGCGGGCGCAGAGCTGCCGCCACCGCCGCGTCGTCGAGTTCGACCGGGGCGTCGGGATGCAGCGCCGCCAGACGCTCAAGGGCGCCAGGACCGCGGCGGAGCAGGGCAGGGGGGCCGGCGCCGATCAGTGCTGTTTCCGCCCCATCCAGCCGGGCGGTCAGGCGCGGCCCCTTGCCGCCCTGGGCGGCACGCACGATGCGCACCCCCAGCGCCTGACCCTCGGAGATGCCGGTGCTGCTTTCGCTGTCCGGGAGGAATCCGTCCGTGCCGCCTTCCAGCCGCACGAAGGCGCCCGCCATGGCGGGTACCAGGGCGGCGATACGGCCGCGGTGGAGGTCGCCGACCCCGTCCGGGGCGCCGGGGCGCCAGACCGCGTAGTCCACCAGGTCCGATCCATCGACCGCGGCGACGCGGACCTCGCCGGGGCTGCAGGCCGCCAGCAGCCTCACGGCAGCCGGTAGCCGAGGCCGCGCAGCAGGCTCGCGGTTTCGAACAGCGGCAGGCCCACCACATTGGAATAGCTTCCGGAGAGGAAGCGCACATGCGCCGCCACCCGGCCCTGGATGGCGTAGCCGCCGGCCTTGCCGTGCCATTCCCCCGATTCGAGATAGGCGCGGATCTGCGGCTCGCTCAGGCGGGCGAAGCCGACCACGCTCTCGGCCAGCCGTTCGACGCGGCGGCCGTCCGGTGCGGTCAGCACCACCGCGGTCAGCACCCGGTGGCGGCGGCCGGAGAGCAGCGCCAAACAGGCGCGTGCCTCGGCCTCGGTCGCCGCCTTGGGCAGGATGCGCCGGCCGCAGGCGACCACGGTGTCGGCGGCCAGCACATAGGCGTCCGGCGTGGCAGCCGCCGCCGCCTTGGCGCGGGCAAGACGTTGCGCCGCCAGGCGCGGCAATTCGTCGCGCAGCGGGGTTTCGTCGATGTCGGTCGGGACAACGGCGTCGGGAACAACGCCGATCTGGGCCAGCAGATCGAGGCGGCGCGGGCTGGCCGAGGCGAGGATCAGGCGGGTCAGGGCGCGGGAACCGGCCAAATCACTTGAAGCGGAATGTGATCCGGCCCTTGGACAGATCGTAGGGGGTCATCTCCACGTTGACCCGGTCGCCGGCCAGCACGCGGATGCGGTTCTTGCGCATCTTGCCGCTGGTATGCGCCAGGATGACGTGGTCGTTGTCGAGTTTCACGCGGAACATGGCGTTCGGAAGCAGTTCCGTTACCGTGCCGCTGAACTCGATCATGTCTTCTTTCGACATGCGTATCCTTCGTTGTGATGGCGCCGAGGCGGGGCCAGAATCGGCGCAACATGAGCATGCGGTAATGCCGGGTCAAGCGCGCGTAGGGAAGGCGGGCGCCGGCGCTTAAGGAATGGGGTCCAGGGCAGCGCCCTGGCCTTCCTTGAGTCTTACCGAAATGCTCCGGCCATGCGCCTGCAACCCCTCCGCCTCGGCCAGCGCCATTGCCGCCGGGCCGAGGCGGCGCAGCGCGGCGGCGTCGCCGGCGAGCCAGGTGGTGCGCTTGAGGAAGTCGAACACCGACAGCCCGGAGGCGAAGCGTGCCGTGCGTCCGGTGGGCAGCACGTGGTTCGGCCCGGCCACGTAGTCGCCCAGCGCCTCCGGGCAGAACGGGCCGAGGAACGCGGCGCCGGCATGGCGGATGCGCGCGAACAGCGCCGCAGGGTCGGCGGTCATGATCTGGAGATGCTCGGGGGCCAGCCGGTCGGCCAGTGCCGCGGCTTCCTCCCAGTCGCGCACCAGGATGATGGCGCCGTGCCGTTCCCAGGATGCGCCGGCGATGGCGGCGCGGGACAGGGTGGGCAGTTCGGCGGCGACGGCTGCCGCCACCGCGGCGGCGAACCCTGCATCGTCGGTGATCAGGATGGATTGCGCCGCTTCGTCGTGCTCGGCCTGGGCCAGCAGGTCGATGGCGACGCGGCGCGCATCCTGGGTGGCGTCGGCGATCACCACCACTTCGGAGGGGCCGGCGATGTTGTCGATGCCGACGCGGCCGAACACCTGGCGCTTGGCCTCGGCCACATAGGCGTTGCCGGGGCCGACGATGCGGTCCACCGGGGCGACGGTGGCGGTGCCCCAGGCCAGGGCGGCGACCGCCTGGGCACCGCCGACGCGGTAGATTTCGGTGACGCCGGCGCGTGATGCCGCGGCCAGCACCAGCGGGTTGAGCACGCCGCCGGGCGTCGGCACGCACATGGCGATGCGCGCCACCCCGGCGACACGGGCCGGGATGGCGTTCATCAGCACCGATGACGGATAGGCCGCCTTGCCCCCCGGCACATACAGGCCGACCGAGTCGAGCGCGTTCCAGCGCATGCCCAGCGTCATGCCCTCGGCATCGGTGAGCCGGAGGTCGGCGGGAAGCTGGGCGCGGTGGAATTTCTCGATGCGGGTGGCGGCGAGATCGAGCGCTGCGTGCAGGTCGGCCGGCACGGCCTGGACCGCCGCGGCGATTTCGTCGGCGCCGATGCGCAGCCGGTCGGGGGTGACGGCCATGCGGTCGAAGCGCCGGGTGAGGTCGCACAGGGCGGCGTCGCCGCCGGCGCGCACCTCGGCGATGATGGCGGCGACGGCGGTGTCCACCCGTTCGGTGGTTTCGCGGGCCTGTTCGAGCAGGGCGCGGAAGGCGGACTCGAAACCGGGGGCGGTGGTGGTGAGGCGGATCATGGGCGGGTGGTCAGCGCCGCCCGGAAGCGGGCGATCCAGGCGCCGACCTGCTCGGGACGGGTTTTCAGGGCGGTGCGGTTGACGATCAGCCGGCTGGTGACGTGGGCGATCACCTCGGTTTCCACCAGCCCGTTGGCCTTCAGGGTGGAGCCGGTGGCCACCAGATCGACGATCAGCCGGCTCAGGCCGAGGCCGGGGGCCAGTTCCATGGCGCCGTTCAGCGCCACCACGTCGGCGTTGATGCCGCGGGCGGCGTAGTGGCGGCGGGCGATGTTGGGGTATTTGGTCGCCACCCGCACCCGGCTCCAGGTGCGCGGGTCGTCGCTGCCGGCGGTGTCGCGCGGCTCGGCCACCGCGACGCGGCAGGCGCCGATGCCGAGGTCGAGGGGGGCGTAGATTTCCGGGTAGTCGAATTCCATCAGCACGTCGGCGCCGCAGATGCCGAGCTGGGCGGCACCGAAGGCGACGAAGGTGGCGACGTCGAAGCTGCGCACCCGCACCACGTCGAGCGCCGGGTCGTCGGTGGGAAAGCGCAGCATCCGGCTGTTCTCGTCGGCCAGGTCGGGATGCGGGCGGATGCCGGCGCGCGCCAGCAGGGGGGCGCATTCCTGCAGGATGCGGCCCTTCGGCAAAGCGAGGATGAGCGGGCCGGCGGCTTCCGGCTCCAGCACGGCGGTGGGGAATGCGACGGTCATGGGGCAGGCGTTTACACCGGCCGGAAGCTGGCCGGAAGGGTTGGCTCAGCCGGAGCGCAGGCGGGGTGGCGGGCGCCACCAGGGGCGGCGCGGGGGCGTCGGCGGCGGGTCGATGGTGGGGTAAGGCGGGATCGGGTCCGGCCGGGGCGGGGGCTGCCTGGATGCGGCGGCGGCGGGGCGGGGCGGGTGCGCGGGGGCGAGGCCGAGCATGCGGCGGATCGGGGCGAGGGTGCGGCGCGCGGCGGTGCAGGCGAGCAGGTCGGCGGCGGCGGGGTCGGCCAGCAGCGTCTCGAGTTGGGCGGCATAGGCGGCGGCCTCGGCGCCGAGGGCACGGATCAGCCAGGCGAATTTTGTGGGAAAGACGGGTTTGTGGTGGGGGCCGCTGTGGTTGCTGGCGCGGGGCCGCGGCGGCGGCATGGGGCCGGCGGCGAGGCGGGCGCGCAGGCGGTCGAGGCGCAGGGCGGCCCGGGCGAGATGCTGCCAGAGCGGGATGATGAGGGCGGCGTGCAGTGGGTGGTTGAGCAAGCGGCGGGCGATGAGGGCGGCGAGGTTGCGCAGGATGATGCCGATTCCTGCGGCGAGGTTGGGGGGGGCGGGGTGGGGCTGGGCTTGCATGGAATAAATTCCTAGCATACGCGGGGGCTGGCGGCAAGGGGGATGGAAAGTGCTTTCATCAAAGTCCTTCCAGATATTCCGGATAAACTGCAGGGTGTCGCCATGCCCATTCAGTCGCCGGTCCGATATTCCTTGCCGCTCGCCGACAGGCCAACCGGCGCCCGCGGCGCGGCGGCCTTGCGGGCGGCGGCACGGGCCGATGTTCGGCTGGTGCGCGACGACGGGACCGAGGACCTCGAGCGCACGAATGGGATCTGAAGGCCCTGGCCGACCGTCGCCGGTTAGCCTCGATGCCAACCTTCTCTATCCATTCCATCTGCGAAATCTGCTGGTGCAGTTGAGCGTCGATTCCATCATCACGCCGCGTTGGACCGGGCGTATCCATGAGGAATGGATTGGCAATTTGGTCGCGGCGGGCAAGGCGCCGCGGGACCGCCTGCCGGTTACCCTGGCGCTGATGAATGACGTCCTGCCGGAGGCGGATTTGCGGGGCTGGGAGGCGTATATGGGGGGCTGGCGCTGCCTGATTGCTCGTCCAGATCGGCTCCAGAGCCGCGACAACGTGCCCGGTTTCCACCTCGGCTATCGGCAGGTCGCCCAGGTGCGGGAACACGCAGGAGCCGAGACTCTGGTTCCACTGATAGATGTGCTTGTCGTTCGACCAACTCGCCTCATGGGCGGTGATGTACTTCTCCGCCACCGCCCGGAAGGAAATCCGGGCCACGACCTCGCGCTGTACCTCCGCCCGCGCCTCGGCCTTCTGCGCCTCGCGCTGGTCAAGGGGGTCGATCCCGTCCCGCACCTGCTTGAGCAGCGCGCCGGCCTTTAGCCGGGCTTCGGCAAGAGTGACGGCGGCGGCGTTTGCTGCCCGGCCCGGCGCCGGTCCTAGCCCTATCTCGCGCATCTTGCCGTTGCGCACCCACCGGAACACCCACCAGCGCCCGCCCTCGGGGCGCACCAGCAGATACAGCCCGTTGCCGTCGCCATACCGGCCCGGTTTGGCCTTCTCGACTTTGGTTGCCGTCAGAGCCTGAAAAACAATCGAACTTGAAAAAGAATGCCCGCTGCCATCATTGCGTTTTTTGCCCTCGTTCGGCGGCTTGCGGGCATTCTTTTTCAAACTCTCAGGCCCGCTGCCTTCCGAGGCATCGCCGCGCCCTCCGCCAATAGGGGAAGGAAGGGCCATCCCGCCCCTATCCCCTAAACATTATGCGGCTTCCGTAGCGTACACAAGCGGAACCTAGCGGAACCGGAAATCAGAAAGTCATTGAATTTATTTGCTTTCGCGGGATGGGCGGCGGGGGCTATCGGGGGCCTGTGGGGGCGGTTCGGTGGACATCATCTCCACCACGTCCCGCGGAAATCTGCCGTTTTTGGCCTGCAAGGCCGGCGCCCCCTCTATTACCCCGAGACGATGCGCACCCGGAGCGGCAGGGCGCGCAGTCCAACCGCTACAGCCCTTGGAACCCAACGATTCCTGATGGATTGGGGTCAAGGGGGCCACTGCCCCCTTGGTGGGTCCAGCGAAGCCCTGGCCTTCCCTATTTTCTATCTTCAGCACCCTTGGCCGGTTCGGTCAGCGGGCCGATCGCGGCGGCGCGCTGACCACCGGCATCGTTCAGATCGGCGCCCTCTGCTCCACTTCCTCAGGCGACATCCGAACCAGTGCCTCGTAGTCGCGCAGCAGCGTCTCGGTGACTGGTCCCGGCGTGAAGTGCAGGTCGCCGATCTGCCGCACCGGCGTTACCTCGGCGGCGGTGCCGGCCAGGAAGACCTCGCTGGCAAGCTTCATCTCGTCGGGGAAGATCGGCCGTTCCACCACCGTGATCTGGTTGCGCCGTGCGAGTGCGATCACGGTGCGGCGGGTGATGCCGTTCAGGAAGCAGTCCGGTGTGGGCGTGTGCAATTCGCCGTCGATGACGAAAAAGATGTTGGCGCCGGTCGCCTCGGCCACCTGGCCGCGCCAGTCCAGCATCAGCGCGTCGTCGAAGCCTTCCGCCTCGGCGCCGTGCTTGGACAGCGTGCCGATCATGTAGAGGCCGGCCGCCTTCGAGGCGGTGGGTGCGGTTTCCGGATGCGGGCGCTTCCACTCGGCCAGGCCCAGGCGCACGCCCTTCATCCGGTCGGCGCCGAACAGGTTGGGCCAGGCCCAGGTGGCGATGGCGAGGTGGATCTGCGTCGCCTGCGCCGAGACGGAAAGCTGCTCGGTGCCGCGCCAGGCGATCGGGCGCACATAGGCTTCGACCATGTCGTTGGCCGCCAGCACCTGCTGGCAGGCGGCGTCGATTTCGTCGGCGGTATAGGGGATCTCGAAGCCGAGGATGCGGGCCGAGCCGATCAGCCGATCGGTATGTGCGCGCAGCTTGAAGATGTGGCCGCCATAGGCCCGCTCGCCTTCGAACACGCCGCTGGCATAGTGCAGCCCATGCGACAGGATGTGCAGCGTCGCTTCCCGCCAGGGGACCAGGGCGCCATCGTACCAGATCACGCCGTCACGGTCGTCGAAAGGAACCAGCGCCATCTGGGCCTATCCTCGCAATATTGTTGCTGTAGTCTGGGTGACGGTATAATGCATCCTCCGATACGTCAACCAGACTGCCGTAACCGCGAGGCATCCCAGCCATGTCAGGCCGGCGCTTTCCCACCCAGCCGGGCTCGCCGTGAGCATGGCTGACGCGAATGCCCCCGCCCCCCCCGGGAGCACGCTGCTGTGCCTGCGCGAGGAGGAGATCCGCGCCGCGCAGGACCTGCTGTTCTTCGCCTATCGCGACTTCACCAACGCCGCCGACGTCATCCTGGAGGAGCTTGGGATGGGGCGGGCGCATCATCGCGCGCTGCACTTCATCGGCCGCAATCCCGCCATCCCGGTCACCGAGCTGCTGGCGATCCTGCGCATCACCAAACAGAGCCTGGCGCGCGTGCTGGGCGCGCTGGTCGAGCAGGGCTATGTGGCGCAGATCCAGGGCCGGGTGGACCGGCGGCAGCGGCTGCTGGCGCTCACGCCCGCCGGTCAGGCGCTGGAGCGGCGGCTGTTCGAACGGCAACGCGTGTGCCTGGCGGCGGCCTACCGGGATGCCGGCGCGCCAGCGGTGGAGGGGTTCCGGCGGGTGATGCGCGGGATCATGGACGAGGCCGCCCGCGCGTATATGGACCGTGCCGAACAGGAGCAGATCCGGCAGGATCGGACACAGGCGGCGCGGCCAGCCTGAACGGGGGACGGCAGATGGCGGACGAAGCGACGATCCTGGTGGTGGACGACGACGACCGGCTGCGCACGCTGCTGTCGCGCTACCTTGCCGAGAACGGGTTCCGTGTCACCACCGCCGCCAGCGCCGCCGAGGCGCGCGAAAAGCTGCGCTTCCTGCAGCCCGAGCTGATGGTGCTGGACGTCATGATGCCGGGCGAGAGCGGCCTGGAACTGACGCAATCGCTGCGTCGCGACAATGCCGCGGTGCCGGTGCTGCTGCTGACCGCGCGCGGCGCCCCGGAGGACCGCATCGCCGGCTTCGAGGCGGGGGCGGACGATTACCTGCCGAAGCCGTTCGACCCGAAGGAACTGCTGCTGCGCATTCGCGCGCGCCTGCGCCGCATCGCCGCGCCGCCGCCGCTGCCGGACGCGCCGACCGGCCCGGTGCCGCTGGGACCGCTGGCGTTCGATCCGCAGCGCGGCGAGCTGACCGGGCCGGCGGGTGTGGTCCGCCTGACCGGCGGCGAGGCGGCACTGCTGGGCGTGCTGGCGCGCAAGCCGAACGAGGTGCTGTCGCGCGAGGATATCGTGGCGGCGCTCGACACCGACGATACCGGCGAGCGGGCGATCGACGTCATGGTGACGCGCCTGCGCCGCAAGCTGGAGGCCGATCCGCGCGAGCCACGCTTCCTGCACACCGTTCGCGGCCGGGGCTATGTTCTGAAGCCGGGGCGCTAAGCAGCGCCGATGCGGGTGAACATTCCCAAGGCGCATCTGATCAAGCGCATCCTGCCGCGCTCACTGCTTTGGCGCAGCCTGCTGATGATCCTGCTGCCGCTGGTGGCGGTGCAGGCGGTGGCGCTGCAGATTTTCTACGGCAGCCATCTCGACATCGTCTCGCGCCGCTTCGCGCTGGCGATCGCCGGCGAGGTGGCGATGACCGTGGAACTGCTGAACCGCTATCCCGGCGAGTCCGACCGGGCCTGGGTGCTGGCCAACGCCTGGCGGGATTGGGAGATGGCGATGCGCCTGGAGCCGCGGGCGCAGCTGGGGAGCGGGCGTCACACCAGCATGATCGGGCCGGTGGACGAGGACCTTGCCTATGCGCTGCAGGCGCGCGTGGGCCGGCCGTTCACGGTGGACTGGGCGTCCGATCCCGTCTCGGTGCTGATCCGCGTGCAACTGACCGACGCCGTGCTCGACGTGCAGGCGCCGCGCAAGCGCCTCTATACCGACACGATCTATCTGTTCGTCATCTGGCTGGTCGGCTCGGCACTGCTGCTGTTCATCATCGCGGCGTTGTTCATGCGCAACCAGGTGCGGGCCATCCGCCGGCTGGCGGTGGCGGCCGAGGCGTTCGGCAAAGGCCGCGACCCGGGGGCGATCAAGCCGGAGGGGGCGACCGAGGTGCGGCAGGCGGCCGCGGCCTTCAACCACATGCAGGAGCGCATCCGCCGCTTTCTGCAGCAGCGCACCGAGATGCTGGCTGGCGTGTCGCACGACCTGCGCACGCCGCTGACCCGGCTGCGGCTGGCGCTGGCCATGCTGCCGGCGCGCGAGGAGTTGCGCGAGGAAGTGGCCGACATGACCGCCGACGTGGCGGAGATGGACCGGATGATCGGCGGATATCTGTCGTTCGCGCGCGGCGAGGGCACCGAGCAGGCCCGGATGGTGGACCTTGCCCGTCTGCTGGGGGATGTGGTGGCGGCGGCACGGCGGACCGGGGCGGCGGTCGCGCTGGAAGTGCCTGCGGCGTTGCCGGTGTTGTTGCGCCCCGATGCGGTGCGGCGGGCGATCACCAATCTGGTGGACAATGCCTGCCGTCACGCACGGCACGTGACGCTCGGCGCCACGCGGGCCGGGTCGCGCAACATCGAGGTAACGGTGGATGATGACGGGCCGGGCATTCCGCCTGACCGGCGCGAGGGGGCGTTCCGCTCGTTCGCGAGCGGTGCTGCCGGCGGCACCGGGTTGGGTCTGGCCATCGCGCGCGACATCGTGCGGGCGCATGGGGGGGATATTGTGCTGGAGGACAGTCCGCTGGGCGGGCTGCGGGCGCGGGTGGTGTTGCCGCGATGACGATCGGCCTGGGCCGGGGGGGTAGCGGCTAAGAAAGACGTTAAGGAAGGCCAGGGCTCTGCCCGCAAGGGGGCAAGGCGGCCACTGCCCCCTTGCGCGAAGGCCCGCTATGCGGGGCCGCCCCCTGTTCAAGCCGCCGGATCAGGGCGGCGGGTTCAGGTAGTTCGCCTGACCCATCACGCGCTCCTTGAACAGCGACCACAGCATCCCGGTGGCCAGCAGCAGAGCCGCACAGGTCAGCAGGACGTAGGTGCGGGTGCGCGGCTGGTTGAGATCGATCACGTCGAGCTCGTCCAGGCTGAGCGCGCCGAACACCATCACCGCGACGGTGGCGCCGATGCCGGGGCGGCCCAGCGCCGCGTGGGCGATGCGGATGAACAGCACCAGCAGGGTCAGCAGCGCGCCGGTGGCGGCGGCCTTTTCGGACAGCAGCGGGCCGGCGCTGCGAACCCAGTCGAGGTAGCAGTAGCCGGTGGGGTTCCAGATGCCGAAGACCAGCGCGAGGCACATCATCACGCGCGCCAGGGTTCCACCGATCGTCATGGCGTGGCCTCAACGAAGGTTTCGTGTGTCCGTATTCCGGCGCCGATGGACGCAGCCGCGCCGACATGGGGGGGCGACGCCGATATCGCGCAGCGCCGCAGCCACGGGCGAAGCCAGGACGAGTGCGTGACGGGCGATCCGGGCATCGGTGCGATTGGCATCAACCGAACAGCGGCGGGTTGCTGATCGTCCTGGAGTCCTTCTGGCCGGTGAGCCGGAAACGGATCTGCGAGAACGGCAGGCCGGCACTCAGGATAGCGATCACCGCGCCTTCCAGCACCAGCGTGCGCTGCATGCTGTCGGTCAGGTCGATCCAGCCCCAGTTGTTCAGCATCCAGATCAGCGAGGCGACGAGCGCGATCCCGGGCGTCAGCAGGAGCCGGCCGAGCGAGCGGACGGTGGCGTTGAGACAGATGATGAAACCGAGCAGGATCACGATGCCGACGCAGAGCTTGGACGCCAGCCGGTCGCCGCCGGTTTCGGTGATCCAGTGGTAGTAGGAATACCCGCTGGGATTGTAGGTGCCGTAGACCAGCAGCATGACCAGCAGCGTGCGCGAGACAACGCCGCCGAGCTCACTTGCTCCGTAGGCGCTCATGCATCGTCTCCCAGTCCAGCAGGGGTTGCGTCAGAGCTTGAAAATCAATCGAACTTGAAAAAGAATGCCCGCTGATATCATTGAGTTTTTCGTCATCGCTCGGCGGCTTGCGGGCATTCTTTTTCAAACTCTCAGGCGTCGGGTCAACGCGGCATCGCCTGACCCGGCGGATGCCCGGGGGTCGTTTACACCCAGGCCGGACCCAAATCCCCAGAAAAATGATCCGGTCCGATCCTGATGGGGAGGGTGCGAGGGCATGGCTGCCGGCGACGGGATGCCCGGCGATGTCCCCCGGGCGGCGATGCCGGGGCCTGACGCGCGCCGGCGAACTGCCGGCCGCGCCAGTCCGGTTGCATACCGTAACCATGGCTTGACGCTGCGGGCCGCTTTTGGCTAAACTCACTATTGGATGCTTTCAGTAGTAGCAGCAGAATTCCATTCATCAAAAAGCTGTGCGGGGCGCAACCGGACGTGGGATATTCCCCGTGCGGCCGATACGTTGTTCCTGAGCGCGATTCCAGCGGGGCATCGTGCAATTCCTGCTGCCCCGCTTTCATGCGCGTGGGTCGGATGACGTGGGCGCCGGTGCGTGCCGGGTGGAGGAGGATACGATGGCCGACGGCGCGTCCGTCAATGAGGCGACCATGACCGGGGCCGCGTTGCTCTCCGTCCGTCCGCCCGGTGATGCCTCGGCTGACGCGCAAGCGGCAGGGCGCGAAGCACAGTCCGGGGAGACGCCGCCGGCAACGGCCAGGGCGGCCGAGGAGCCCCATGCCGCGTTGCCGCCGGCAGCGCCGGCGCACCGTGGTGGCCGGCTGTTCACCGCTCTGTGTGCCATATTGTCGCTGGCCGGCGCGGGCGTGGCGCTGACCGCGCCGACATTCCGCCCGCACGTATTCGAGCTTGCGCGCGTCTGGCTGGGCGAGGACAGCCCGGTGCTGCGCTATCTGGCGTCGCCCGCCAGCGATGTGGCGCAATCCGTGCCGGTGCTGCCGGGCTATGCGCTCCCGGCGAACCAGGCCTCCGCGTCGCTGGCCGCCGTGCGGGCCGAGCTGATCGCCACCTTGCGGCTGGAACTGGACGGGGTGCGGCGCGCCGCGCTCGAGCAGGCCGAGCGCGTCAAGTCGGTGAGCACTTCGGTCCAGACGGTGCAGAGCGAAGCGGTGTCGGCCCGTGGCGACGCGCGCGCCGCCACCGGCGCCGCCGCCGCGGCAGCCGCCGCCGCCGCGCGTGCCCAGGCCGATGCGGCGCGGGCGCAGGAAGCCGCGGCGCGGGCGCTGGACGGCACGCGCGACCGGTTCGACCGGCTGGACGCGCAGGTGGCGACCTTCGATGCACGCGTGCGCGCCACCGGGCTGGTGGTCACGGCCGGCCAGCTGCGCCGCGACATCGAGGCCGGGGCGCCGCTCAGCGACGATCTGGTGGCGATCGGCAGCAGCGGTCCGCTGCCCACGCCGGTCCAGCAGGCACTGGATCAGTTGTCACGAACCGAGCGCGGCGTGCCGACGCTGCGCGACCTTGCCGTTGGCTTCGAAACGCTGGACACGGATATCCTGGCCCACCGCCGCGGCCAGGGATCATGGTTCTCGCTGGGCGGCGTGTTCAGTGACGACAACCCCGAGCGCGCATCGCGCGACCGGGTGCGCGCGCTGGCGGCCGAAGGGCGGTTCAGCGAAGTGGCCGACATGCTGGAGCGGTCGGAATGGGCGGAACTGTCGAAGCGCTGGATCACCCAGGTGAGGCTGCACGCTGATTCGGTGATCGCCGGGCAACTGGTCATGGCGCATGCGCTGGCGGCCTACGAGGCGAGCCAGACAACGCCTCCGTCATGGCCGCAGGCAACGTCCAGCACGGGACGGGTGTCACAGTGAACCGACGGGCCATTCGCTGGCCCGTGTTTCGCGCCGGCCTGCCGGCGGTGCTGCTGGCCTGCGGGCTGGCGACCGGGGGGCGGGCGGCGAACTGGATCGACCGCCTGCCGGTGGACGAGCCTGTCCTGCTGGCGGAGCATGCCGCGGCTCCCGCCTTGCCGCAGCCTCCGCAACGCGAGGCGCCAGCGGTCGGGCAGGGCGCGGCCGGGCCGGCATCGGCCGGTGCGCCCGGTTCAGCCGGTGTGCTCGGCACGGTCGCCGCGCTGCCCGCCCGGCTGGCCGATGCCTTGTGGGCGGTTTCCACCATGCTGGGCTTCAGCGCGCCGGCGATCCGCCAGCCGCCGGACGGCGAGGCGGTGTCCGGTGGCGAGGACCCCGCCGGGGTCGCGCCGCCGGCTGTTCCGGTTGTCGCCCCCTCGTCCCCGGCCCGGCTTGCAGCAGCCCGGCCTGATGTGACCGGGCCGGCGGCCGATGACGAGGTCGATCCGGCGCTGCTGGCCAATTTCGTCTACGACCGCGCCGAGCGCCGGCCGGACGGGTCGTTCTTCGTGCCGAAAACGCTGCAGCGGCTGTTCAACGTGCGCACCGTTCGCGCCACCGCCGCCGACGTGCCGGTGACGATCCGGCTGTCCGGCCACATCGTGCCGAACGCGCGCACGCACGGCATCGTGCAGGCAAGCCAGACCGGCCGCTTCGAGCCGCCCGAAACCGGGCTGCCGGTGCTCGGCGACAAGGTGGTGGAAGGGCAGTTGCTCGGCCTGGTGGCGCCGGCGGTGGGCGCGGTTGACCGCCAGCTGGTGCAGCGCGAGGTGGCGCGGCTCACCGCCGACATCCGGACGGAAACCGAGAATCTGGAGCTTCTCAAGCAGTACAGCTTCGTGCTGTTCCGCGACAGCAAGATAGCCCAGGCCGAACAGCAGCTGGCCGGGCTGCGGCGCGAGCGCGAGGTGCAACTGCAGCTGCTGCAACTGCACGAGCCGCTGCGCGCGCCCACCAGCGGCGTGATCGCGCTGGCTGCCGCGGTCGCCGGCAGGATGGTCAATCCGGGCGAGGTGGTGTTCGAAATCGTCGATCCGGCGGATCTCTGGGTCGAAGCCATTGCGGCCGATCCGGCCGCCGCCGCCGATGCCACCCGGGCCCGCTCCGCCACCGCGCTGACGCCTGAAGGGCAGGCGTTGCGGCTGATCCCCGTGGGCGGCGGCGCCGCGGCAACGCCGGCCGCTTCCCCCATCCTGTTCCGCATCGAGGCGCCGCCGGAAGGGTTGCTGGTGGGGCGCCCGGTGACGGTGACGGTGCGCAGCGAGACGCGCGCGCGTCACGGCATGCCGGTGAGCCGCGAGGCGGTCACCATCGGCACCGATGGTGTCCAGGAGGTCTGGGAGCAGACCGCGCCGGAAGTGTTCCTGCCGCATCCGGTGCGCACGCAGGATATCGACGGGGCCACCGTGCTGGTGATGGACCCGCTGGCCGACGGTGTGCACCTGGTGGTGCGCGGCGCCCGGCTGATGGCGCAACTGCAATGACGGGTGCGGGCATGAACGGCAGGTGGCTGGACGGCGTTCTGAGGTGCCTGCTCGTCCTGTTGGCGGTGGGGCTGGCCGCGCTGCCGGCGCCCGCCGGCGCCGCTCCTGCCCGGCCCTCGCCGCGCAGCGTGGTCGAGATCGGCGGCGCGAGCGTGGTGCTGGTGGCGGCCAACGACCGGATATTCGCCTTCGTCGACCGGCTGGAGGACAACGCGCCGGTGGATAACGCGGCGCTGTCGCTGGCTCTGGTTGACGGCGCCGGCCTGAAGCTGGCCCAGCTCAGTCCGCAGCGCGTCGCCGAGGGATTGTTCGTGGCGCCGTTCAGCCATGCCGGCCACCATCAGGACGCCTTCCTGGTGTCGCTGGCTTCGCCGGCCGGCAGCGGCGATGCGACGGCGTACATCGCCTATGGCAGCGAGGCGGCGCAGGATATTCCGCCGGCGGGCACCGAACTGGGCGGCCGGGCCGCCATCGCGCTGGTGGCGGGCGCCATCGGGGCGGCGGTGGCCGCCTCGGCGATGCTGCTGATGCGCAACCGGCGGCGGCGGGCGGCGGCGCCGCCCGACCGCTCGGCGCTGGTCGTTTGATGATGGTCATGCGAACCAGCCGCCGCCGGGCTGGCTGAACCGGGGCAGCATGTTCCAGGCGATCGTCGGTTTCAGCCTCCGCCAGCGCCTGTTCGTTCTGGTGGTGACGGCCATTCTGGTCGGGTGGGGGGCGCTGACCGCGCGCGACCTGCCGATCGAGTTGCTGCCCGAGACGCGGCCTCCCGCGGTGGTCATCCTCGCCGAGGCGCCCACCCTGGCAGCCGAGGATGTCGAGCGGCTGGTCACCCTGCCGATCGAGGCGGCGATGCAAGGCCTGCCGGGCGCAACCGGTCTGCGCAGCGCGTCCAACGCCGCCGCGAGCCGGGTGCAGGTGCTGTTCGCCTGGGGCACCGATCCCTACCGCAATCGCCAGCTGGTCAGCGAGCGGCTGGCGGTGCTGCACGGACAATTGCCGGAAGGGGTGGTGCCGCTGCTGGCGCCCCGGTCCAGCGCCACCGGGACCATCGTGGAGATGGCGGTGACCGGCAGCGCCGGCCCGATGGCGCTGCGCGAATACGTCGACTGGGTGCTGCGGCCCCGGCTGCTGGCGGTCGAAGGGGTGTCGGAGGTCTCGGTCATCGGCGGCGAGGTGCGGACCTACCGGTTCACGCCGCGGCCGCTGCTGATGGCGGACAGGGGCGTCACCCTGGCCGAGGTGGAACGCACCCTGGCGGCGTTCGGCGGCGCCGGCGATGGCAGCCTCGATGACATGCGCAGCCTGGTGGTGGCGTATCGCCTGGGCGCGCCGGTGCTGCTCGGCCAGCTTGGCGACGTGGCCTTCGCGCCGCGGGTGAAGCAGGGCGACGGCACCTTCAACGGCAGGCCCTCGGTCAACGTCCAGATCGTCCGCCAGCCCGACGCCAACACGGTCGACGTGGCGGGGCGCATCGCCGCGGCGCTGGATGGGCTGCGGGGCACCGCTCCGGCGGGGGTGGTGCTCGGCCAGATCTCCTACAATCAGGCCGACATGATCCGCGGGGCGATCGGCAATCTCGGCCGCCTGCTGCTCGAGGCGGCGATCCTGGTGGCCGTGGTGCTGCTGGTGTTCCTGGCCGATCCGCGGCCGGCCGCGGTCTCGCTGCTGGCGATCCCGGTTTCGCTGCTGGTCAGCGCCATCGTGTTCAGCATGATGGGCCTGAGCCTCAACACCATGACGCTGGGCGGGATCGCCATCGGGCTGGGCGAACTGGTCGACGATTCGGTTGTGGACGTCGAGAACATCCTGCGCCGGCTGGGCGGCAACCGGAAGCCCGCGCCGCCCGCGCCCGCGCCGGTGCCGGTGGTCATCGCCAGGGCGTCGCAGGAGGTGCGGTCGGGCATCGTGCATGCCACGGCCATCATCATGCTGGTCTGCCTGCCGCTGCTGGCCATGCCGGGGCAGCCCGGGCGGCTGTTCGCGCCGCTGGCGATCGCCTACATCGTCGCCATCCTGGCCAGCCTGCTGGTGTCGGTCACCCTGACCCCGGTGCTCGCCTCCTACCTGTTTCCGCGTATGCGGGGACTGGAGCAGGACCATCTCGGGCGTTTCGCCCGCTGGCTGCGCCAGCGCCACGAGCGCCTGCTGGTGCGGGTGCTCGACCGGCCACGCAGCACGCTCGCCTTTGCCGTGCTGGCGGTGGTGGCGTCGATGGCGAGCCTGCCGTTCCTGCCGCGTTCCTTCCTGCCGCAGTTCAACGAGGGCAACGTCACCGTCCGGCTGCTGCTCAACCCGGGCCTGTCGGCCGGCGAATCGTTCCGGATCGGTCACCTGGCCGAACAGATCCTGATGCAGATTCCGGAAGTGAAGGCGATGTCGCGGCGCAGCGGCCACGACGAGGCCGATATCGGCCTCGAGCCGGTGAAGGGCAACGAGATGCCGCTGCGCATCCAGCTCGACCAGGGCCGCAGCCTCCAGGAGCTGATGGCCGAAATCCGCCGCCGGCTGGCGATCTTCCCGGCCGACCTGGAGGTGAGCCAGTTCCTGGAGCACCGGGTGGAGGCGCAGGACAACATGGTGCGCGGCCAGATGGTGGTGAAGCTGTTCGGCCCCGACCTGCCGGCGCTGCGCACGCTGGCCGCCGGCCTGCGCGATCAGATGGCGCGGGTGAAGGGGCTGACGGACGTGGCGCTGGAGCAGCAGGGCGCGGCGCCGCAGCCGCGCATCGCCATCGACGCCGCGCACGCCCGGCTGGCCGGCGTCACGCCGGCGCAGATCAGCGCCATCCTGGCCGGATTCGCCAATGGGCACACGGTTTCGCAGGTGGCCGAGAACGGGCGGCGATTCGACGTGACGGTGCGGCTTGCCGACGAGGACCGCACGCCGGAAGCGCTGGCCCGGGTGCTGATCGACAGCCCGGCCGGCCGGGTGCCGCTGTCCTCCTTCGCCACCCTGACATCGACCACCGGCCCGGGCCGCATCCTGCGCGAGAACGGCGAGCGCCGGGTCGCGGTGATGGCCAATCTCGAGGGGGGCGCGGACACTACCCGGGTGGCGGCGCAGGTGCGCGACATCATCGCCCGGACGGCGCTGCCGGCGGGCATCCATGCCGAACTGGCGGGCGACTTCACGCTCGGCGAGCAGGGGCGCCGGGTGCTGGCGGTGCTCGGTTCGCTGGCGATCGTGCTGATCTTCGTGGTGCTGCAGCAACGCTTCCGCTCCATCGTGCTGAGCCTGATCGTCATGGGCAGCATTCCGCTGGCACTGGTGGGCAGCGTGGCCGCGGTGTGGATCGCCGGGCTCGATCTCAACCTTGCCGCCATCATCGGCGGCATCGCGGTGACCGGGCTGGCGGTGCGCAACTCGCTGCTGAAGGTCAGCCATTTCATCAACCTGCATTTGCATGAGGGGATGAATGCCGGCCGCGAGCTGGTGCTGCGCGGCGCCAACGAGCGGCTGATTCCGGTGCTGCTGACCGCCTGCGCCGCCGGGGCGGCGCTGCTGCCGCTGCTGTTCGCCGCCGGCGTCACCGGGGCGGAGATATTGCATCCGGTGGCGGTGGCGGTTTTTGGCGGGTTGATCAGCGCGACCTTGCTTGACACCTTCACCACGCCGATGCTGTTCGAGCGCTTCGGCATCGGCGCCCTCGACAGGATGATCGCGACCCATGCCGGGCTGGCGCATGAGACGTTTTAAGCTGCGGGAACGGGCATTCGGATGAGTTCACTGGCACTGAAGCTTCGGTTGCGCGGGGGCGGGTTCCGGCAAAGCCATGCGGTCGGGCAGGAGGCGCCGCGCCGGTGACGGTCTGGCGGATCGCCCCGGCGGCGCTGCTGCTGGCTGGCCTGTCCATCGGGACCGGCCATGCGGCCGCGCTGCGTCCGCAGGCGCTGCTCGAGGCGGCGCTGTCCGGGCTGGCGCCGGCGCCGCTTGCCGGCGGTGCCTGGTCCGCGCTGGGCCGCGAGGCCCTGCTCGGGGCGTTGTGCGCGCCGCGCGATGGTCCGCTGCTGCGGGTTGCCCTGACCACCCGCCCACCGAGCCGCTGGCAGCACACCGCCTGCGTCGCCGTGGCGGCCGCGGCGCTGTCCGACCGGGTGGTCGGCCACCAGGTGCTGCTGGGGTTCGGCGGGGCGTCGGCGCCGCCGCTCACCGCCGCGCTGCTGTACCGCGCGCTGGCTGCCCGCGTGCCGGATTCGGCGGGCGGGCTGGCGCCCAACCGCGCGACAAGCTGGCGCGTGCTCGATCCGTCGCTGCCCGATGCCCCGATCCGTGTGCTGCTGCCGGCGGACGGCACCGCCGAGGCGCGCATCCTGCGCGAACTGGTGTTGTACGGCGGCTGCGTCGCCGCGTCGGCGCGGGCGGCCCGCCCGCTGCTGGCGGAGGGGTGCATGGCGCAGTGCGGCGACCTGCGCGGTGACGTGGCGGCTGCGCGGGCGACGCCTGAACACGGTGCCGCGGCCTGGCTGCGCGAGGCCGGGCCGTCCGCGGTGGCGCTGGTCGGGCTGGCGACGGTGGCCGCGGAGCCGGAACTGGAGAACGCGCTGCCGCTGGACGGGGTGGCGCCGGGCCTCGCCAGCTTCGCCGACGGGAGCTATCGGGCGGCGCTGCCGGTGCATCTGCTGGTGCTGCAGGCCGGCGCCGCGGCCGAGGCGGCGGATGCGGTGCGCGCGCTGACGGCGGAGAGCGCCATCGGCCCGTCCGGTACGTTGGCGCGGCGCGGCCTGGCGGCGTTGCCGGCGGCCGGGCGCGTGCGGCTGCGGACGGAGTGAGGGAACCGCGCATGCGCAGCCAGGGCCGCCCGGGACGGGGCATGATCCGCGCGCTTGCCATGGCGGCGCTGCTGCTCGGGGCGCCGGCGGCGCACGCGGCTTCGCCCGGCGCCACCGTGACGGGGGTGCTGGAGATCGCCGGCAAGCAGGTGCCGCTGCCGCCCGGGGCGTGGGAAGTGGCGGCAACCGGCGAACAGCCGGCCACCGCGGAGCAGGCGCCCTTTGGCGTGGTGCGCTCCGCCATTCTGCTGCTGCGCGACGGCGAACGGGTGCGCGCGCTGCTGGAGGTCAATGCCAACGACATCGCGGTGAGCGGCGGCTGGGCATCGCCCTGCGGCAACGATCCGCTGCCGCCCCAGCGGCGGTTGCTCTACCGCAGCCAGTATGACGCCGCCTGTGCCGAAACCGGGGCGGTGCGTCCGGACAGCGCCGGCCCGCCGGCCTGGCAGGAGACGCGCACCGCCATCGCGCGGGCCGGGCTGCAACTGCCCGAGACCATGCTCACCGCCATCGCGCTGTGCGCCGACCGGCAGGATTTCCTCGAGGTGCGCCTGCACCTGCGCGAGGTGCCCGGGGCCGACGAAGCGGCGCGGCAACAGGCGCTGCTGGACTGGGCGACGACGTACGCCGCGCTGCTGGACGAAGGGTTGTCGCGCCGCATCGGCCGGCTGGTGCTGGACTGGCCCGGCCGGGCGGCGCTGTTGCAGGATTCGCCGGTGCTGGACCGGCGGCTGCTGCGCATCGAGGCGATGCGCGCCAGCGGTGCCATCACGCCGGCCGAGGCGGCGGCACAGGAACTGGCCGTGGTGCAGGAGGTGCCGATGAGTGCCGTGGACCCGCACCCGCGCATCACACTGTGGACCCAGATCAGCTACCAGCTGATCAACTTCGGCACCGCCTACAGCGTGACCCGGGATGTGCCGCTGTCGGTGGGCATCGCGGCGAGCGAATATCTCGCTTACAGCTGGCTGGCGACGGCCAATGACGCACGCTGGGCGGACATCGAAAGCGCGGTGATGCCGCAGCCGCTGCCGATGCCGGCGCTGCAGCATCTTGGCACCCCGGTGGACAATACCGGGCGATCCGGATTGATGGCGTTGGTGCCATGAGGATCGTTCCGCTCGTGGTGCTCCTGCTGGTCGCCCTCGCTGCCGGCGCCGCCCGGGCGCAGACCGGGAGGGTCGAGGAGATCGGCGGCAAGCAGGTGCCGCTGGCCGAGGGCGCGTGGATCGCGGCGGGCGACGCCGCGGGCCGGCTGGAGCCGGCGATGCCGCTCGGTGGCTACGGAATCATCCGCAATCAGGTGCTGCTGCGGCCCTCGGCGGACGGGCGCGGCGTGGCGGTGATGGCCGAAATCAATGTCAACGAACTCGGCGTTGCCGATGGCTGGGGACTGGCGGCCGATTGCGACCCTGATTTCAGCGCCGAATCGGGTGTCCTGGTCCGCAGCGGTTGGGATGCCGCGTGCTGGTTCGTCGCCACCCGTGACTGGGACTGGACGGCGGACATGCCGCCGGCCTGGCAGCAGGCGCGCACCGCGGCGGGGCGGCGCGGGCTGGCGCTGCCGGACCGGACCGTGACGGTCGGGTTGCGGGTGGCCAACCGGCGCGACGTGATCGATCTGCGGTTCCATCTGGCGGAGGCGGGTGACGCCGCGCAGCGCGAGGAACTGGCGGAATGGGCGGCGGCCTCGCTCGGCCTGGTGGCAATGGGGCTGACGCACGGGCTGCCTGCCGGGCGGGCGCTGCCGGGGTTCGACCTCGGACCGGCGGCGCTGGCGCGCGCCGGCATCGTGCAGGAACGCATCGTGCGGCTGCAGGCGCTGGTCGCCCAGGGCGCCCTGACCGAGGAGGAAGCCCGCCGGCAGGCGGCGGTAATCCGTGCCGCCGCGGAGCGCGAACTGCCATGGGCCTACGATCCGGCCACGGTGCAGGGGCTGCGCTGGTTCAGCATGCAGACCGGTCTGGCGGCGACGGATGCGGGACTGACCTATCTTTGGACGGAGCAGTCGCTCCAGGCGGCGGCGTTGACGGCGCTGCAGACCGGCCTGCGCTCGGTGCGTACCTATCTGACCAATATCGTCTGGACCCATGTGAGCAACACCGCGACGCGGTCGGACGCGGCGCGGGTGGTGGATTTCGCCTACGGGGGGCGCCGGCCGGCGGCCGGGGACGGCCAGCGACCCGCCCCATGACGGCCGGCATCCCGCCATTCGCCTTTGACGGCGCGCCGTACTTTCCGTTATGCACGGGCCGAATTGGCGCGGGGAATTTGCGGTATGATCGTGCAACGTGTCGGTCGGGTTCGGCGCGCGATTGTGCATGCGCTGGTCGTCAGTCTGGTGCTGGCGCAGGTCTCGCCCGGGCCGGCGGTCGCCCAGGTATTGGCCAATGTCGGCGCCGCGTCGGCGACCGGCGCCATGCTTGCCCAGCGCGCGGCGGCCGAGCCGGTGGCGAAAACCGCCGGCCCCGGTGAGCTGGCGCCGGCCACCGACATCGAGCGCCAGGGCTATGGCTGCCTGGTGGGCGGCGGGACGGCGGCGGTGATGAGCGCGGTGGGTGGCGCCACCGAAACGGTCATGGTGGTCGCGGGCGGCATGTTGCGTCCGACCAACTCGATCGTGCTGTGGACCGCGCTGGCCGGCACGGTTATCGCCGCTGCCTGCGCGGCCGGCGCGTTGGCCACGCCTTCGGTGTTGCGCCTCTGGGATTACTACCACGGCGGCGCCCGGCCGGCCCCTTAAGCAATGGGGTCAAGGGGGCCACCGCCCCCTTGCGGGTCCAGGGCAGCGCCCTGGCCTTCTTCCTTTAATTGTGTCCCGCACTGCCAATCAGCCGCTCGTACAGCCGAACATAATCATCCGCCATCCGCCCCGAGGTCCAGCGCTGGTCGAAGCGCCGGCGCACGGCGGCGCGGTCCAGCGCCTCCGCGCGGGCGCAGGCGGCAACCGCCTCGGCCACGCTGTCCACCACGAAGCCGGTGATGCCGTCTTCCACCACTTCCGGCACGCTGCCGCGGCGGAAGGCGATGACCGGGCAGCCGCAGGCCATGGCCTCGATCATCACCAGGCCGAACGGCTCCGGCCAGTCGATCGGGAACAGCAGGGCGCGGGCGCCGGACAGGAAGGAGGATTTCTGCGAGTCGTCGATCTCGCCGATGAACTCGGCATCGCTGCCGTCCAGCAGCGGCGCCACCACGTCGCGGTAGTATTGCGCGTCCTCCTCGCCGATCTTGGCGGCAATCTTCAGCTTCGCGCCGGCGGCGGCGGCGATGCGGATGGCGCTTTCGATGCCCTTTTCCGGCGAGATGCGGCCGAGGAAGGCGAAGTAGTCGCGCGGTGCGGCCAGCGGGGTCAGCAGGCCGGGCGGCATGCCGTGCAGCACGGTGGCCGCCCAGCGCAGGTGCGGCATCGGCCGGCGCTGCGAGTCGGAAATCGAGACCAGCGGCACCGCGGGGAACAGGTCGTAGATGTCCGCCACCCAGTCCTGGTCCAGCCGTCCGTGCAGCGTGGTCACGAACGGGGTGGGCTGGCGGCTGAACAGGGAAAACGGGTGGAAATCGATGTGGAAGTGCAGCACGTCGAATTCGTGCGCGCGCCGGCGCACCAGCTCCAGCATGCGGGCATAGGGGGCGTTGTTGCGCTCGAAATTCGGCACGAAGCGGGCGGCCTGCGCGCGCACCGGCACCAGCGCGGCCGAGGTGGTGGAATCGCCGGTGGCGAACAGGGTGACATCGTGCCCCTTCGCCACCAGTTCCTCGGTGAGCCAGTGAACGACGCGTTCGGTGCCGCCATAGCGCTTCGGCGGCACGGATTCGAACAGCGGCGCGATCTGGGCGATGCGCATGCGGGGGAACCTTCTGCGGGATCGGGGAAGGCGGCTGGTTCGCCACCGTTTATTGATCCTCGGCAACCAATATGGCGAAATGCCGGCGTGATGCGTGCCGACGACGTGCATGGCCGCCAAAATCGCGCCGCATTGCCGGGTCATGATGCTGTCTGACGGCGGGGAGACCGGACCCGCGCTGGCCTGCTGCGCCACCAGCGCACGGCTGGCTGATCTGAACAGTATTCCAGCCCCGCGGCTCCGGCCACCGCGCCGCTGGACGAGTGCCCCACAGTGACCAGCACGCTCGCTGCCGCCGAAATCACCCGCTACCGCAACCGTCCGCTGGCTTTTTTGTTCCACTACGTCAAACGCCACCGGGCGGGGCACATCGTTGTCCTTATCTCGGTGTTCCTGGCGGTGGTCGCCTCGGTCTGCACCCAGTACGGCATGAAGGGGCTGATCGACGTGATCTCCCACGGGCCGGGGGCGACCGGCGTGTGGCAGGCCTTCGCGGTGCTCTGCGCCCTGATCACGGCCGACAACCTGATGTGGCGGGTCGGCTGCTGGGTGGCCGCGCACAGTTTCGTCCGGGTCACCGGCGATGTCCGCAGCGACCTGTTCGTGCATCTGGCCGGGCACTCGCCCAGCTACTTTGCCGAACGGCTGCCGGGCACGCTGGCCAGCCGGGTCACCGCCACGTCCAACTCCATCTTCCAGACCGAGAACACCTCGGCGTGGAACGTGCTGCCGCCGATCCTGGCGGTGTGCGTGGCGATCGTGCTGCTGACCACGGTCAGCCCCCTCATGGCGGGGGCGCTGCTCGGGGTGAGCATTGCGATGGCGGCGCTGATTTTCTGGCTCGCCCGCAACGGCACGCCGATCCACCGTGAATTCGCCACCCGCGCCGCCAGCGTCGACGGCGAGCTGGTGGACGTCATTTCCAACATGGCGGTGGTGCGCGCGTTCGGCGCCACCTTCCGCGAGCATCATCGGATCAATGCCGGGATCGGCACCGAGATGAAGGCGCGCCGGCGCAGCCTGCTGTATCTGGAGAAGCTGCGGCTGATCCACGCCGTGCTGACCGCCCTGGTCACCGCCGGCCTGCTGGCCTGGGGCATCATCATGTGGCAGCACGGCCTGGCGACGCCCGGCGACATGGTGCTGATCTGCTCGCTCGGCTTCACCATCCTGCACGGCACCCGCGACCTCGCGGTGGCGCTGGTGGACCTGACCCAGCACGTCGCCCGGCTGGACGAAGCGCTGGGCAGCCTGCTGGTGGAGCACGACCTGCCGGACGTGCAGGGGGCGGCGGCGCTGCGGCCGGGGCCGGGGCGGGTGGCGTTCGACGGCGTGCGCTTCGGCTATCCGGGCCGGCCGCCGATCCTGCGCGGGCTGGACCTGGTGATCGAGCCGGGCCAGCGGGTCGGGCTGGTCGGCGCCTCGGGCGCCGGCAAGTCCACCGTGCTGGCGCTGCTGCAGCGCTTCTACGATATCCAGGGCGGCCACGTGCTGGTGGACGGGCAGGACATCGCCCGCATCACCCAGGACAGCCTGCGCCGCATGATCGCGGTGGTGCCGCAGGACATTTCGCTGTTCCATCGCTCGGTGATGGAGAACATCCGCTACGCCCGCCCGGAGGCCAGCGAGGCCGACGTGCTGGCGGCGGCCACGGTGGCGCGCTGCCGCGAGTTCATCGAGGCGCTGCCGGAAGGGTTCGAGACCATGGTGGGCGACCGCGGGGTGAAGCTGTCGGGCGGGCAGCGGCAGCGGCTGGCGATCGCCCGCGCGCTGCTGAAGAACGCGCCGATCCTGCTGCTGGACGAAGCCACCAGCGCCCTCGATTCGGAAAGCGAGCAGGCGATCCAGGTGGCGCTGGACAACCTGATGGAGGGGCGGACGGTGATCGCCATCGCCCACCGGCTGTCCACGCTGCAGAATTTCGACCGGATCGTGGTGATGGATGCCGGGCGGGTGGTGGATGACGGGCCGCCGAAGGTGCTGGCCAACCGGGCCGGGCCATACCGCGACCTGCTGCGCAAGCAGCAGACGCCGATGGTGGCGGAACTGGAGCTGGTGGCGTAGGGCAGGAAGGAAGGCCAGGGGCAACGCCCCTGGCCTCCGCCAACCGCCCGGCGAATCCCGTCCCTGTTCGCCCACTGGCCCGAAAAGCCCAGGATTTCCGTGGTTTCCGGGGGAGAGTTCCGGACTGCCGGCGCCCAGGGCAAGCTGACATCGGCCCGACCGCCGCGCGGATTCGATTGGCTCTCGGGTGCCGCGTGTTCAGCCGCAAACATCGCCGTTGATTCTGCCTGCTTTTCCGCCGATCACGGCACGCGGCGGCGAGGCGGGACCGGAACGAACGCCCCTCGCAGACTGCCGGGGAATGGCGCACCGCCCGGGTTGCCGGGCCGGCGCCGGCGGCGCGTATTATCATGGGTCGCGGCACAACGAAGGACGGACGGGAACGAAATGGAGTCGATCGATTCGAACGGTGTCTCCCGGCAGGGGCGTCTCGACGCCGTGGTCGTGGCCAGTCTTCGCCACTTCAACAGCGTCATCCACACGATGCTGGCCATCGCCCTGGCGGCGGCGAGCGTCATGGTGGTCTGGGATTTCGTTGTCGATGTCTCCGATGAGATCCACAACAACTCCCTTGGCATCGGCTTCCTCCGTGCCTTGGGCACTCTTTTCCTGCTCTGGACCATGTCGGCGCTGATCACCGCCGAAATCGGCTACATCCGAACAGGACGGTTCAACCTCAGGGTATTCATCGAGGTCGCCATGATCACGCTGCTGCGCCAGCTCATCATCCGCCCGATGCAGATCGCCGTCGGCGACACTGCGATGGACTGGGCGGAAATGGCGCAGTTCGGCCTGGTTCTTTGCGGTCTGCTGACAATTGGAATCGTCCATTGGCTGGTTGTCCATCCTGTGCCGGACGCACCGGTCCCGGACCAAGGCGCAGGAAACAGGTCATCCGTTTCCCGCTGAACCGGTCCCGCCCGGGCACGCCAGACCGCTGCCTGTGCGAAACCGACACCGTGGCAGGAGCGGCCCTTGCGCTGCTGCAGACCGAGCCATGTCCATCGTGCCCTGACCTCGGCAAAGGATCGTGCACAGGCTGATCGAAAACGTTGTTCGCTGGCGGGTTTCGCACGCCGGCGTACGGAATCGATTGCCCCCCGGCCGGCAAGCCCGCATCGCCTTGCCAGGCGGGATTCCAGGTGCGATTCCCCTTCACCCGCCCCCGCTTGACGCGGCCAATCCATGCGACGACACAAGTGCCGGGATAACCGGCCGACGCCGGGAGGAAACATGACGCGAACCAGGATGCTGATCGACTGCGATCCCGGCCATGACGATGCCGTCGCGATCCTGTACGCAGCCAGGCATCTTGATCTCGTCGGCCTCACCACCTGCCACGGCAACAACACCATCGACAACGTCACCCGCAACGCGCTGTCGGTGCTGACCCTGGGCGGGATCGCGGCGCCGCTGGCGCAGGGCTGCGCCGATCCGCTGATCGGGCGCACCCGCTCCCCGGCGGACAATGCCCACGGCCGGACCGGGCTGGACGGCAGCGATCTGCCGCCGCCGGACCGGGCGCCGGTGGCCGCCCACGCGGTGGATTTCCTGATCGACATGGCGCGCACCCACCGGGACGAGCTGGTGCTGGCGGTGATCGGCCCCGCCACCAATGTCGCGCTGGCCATCAGGAAGGAGCCGCGCTTCGCTTCCTGGCTGCGCGAGATCAGCGTCATGGGCGGTTCGGCCGGGCTCGGCAATGTCACCCCGGTCGCCGAGTTCAACGTCTGGAGCGATCCCGAAGCGGCGGCGGTGCTGTTCGCCTGCGGGGCGCCGGTCCGCATGGCGGGCTACAATGTTACCTCGGTCACCGGCGCCAACGCGGCGGACATCGCCAGATTGCTGGCGGGGCCGCGGGTGGCGCGGCATACCGGCGAACTGCTTTCGTATTATCTTCGCCGGCAGCGCGAGCGGCTGGGATTCGACATCGCGCCGCTGCACGATGCCTGCGCCATCGTGCCCTATGTGCAGGCGGACCTGATCGAATACCGGCACTGCCATGTCGATGTGGAACTGAACGGCCGGCTGACCCGCGGCATGACGGTGTGCGACCTGCGCACGCTGACGCCGGCGCACCGGGAAGCGGGCGAGGCCCGCGTGCAACTGGCCATCCGCAGCGAGGCGCCGCGTCTGATCGACCATGTCATATCCACCCTGCTGGCGTATCGGTGAGGGCATGATGGATTTCCGCCTGACCGGGAAAACCTGTCGGCCGGGCGCAGGGCGCTGTCACGGTCCGGCGGATATGGTTACATGAAGAACTGCCGGATCGGGCGGCACCCGCGCGCGCCTCGCGTTCCGGCAGGCAGCAACGAAATGATGCGCGCGATAACCGCGCGCAAGCTTCTGGAGGGCGCATGAGAATCGCGTTCATCGGCCTGGGCAGGATGGGTCTGCCCATGGCGGCCAACCTGCTCAGGGCGGGGCACGAGGTGGCCGGTTTCGATCTTGTCGCGGCGTCGCTGGAGCGGCACGCCGCGAATGGCGGACGCGCCGCCGCGTCCGTCGCCGATGCGGTGGCCGGCGCCGAGGTGGTGGTGACCATGCTGCCGGCCGGCAAGCACGTGGCGGCGCTGGTGCCGGACATTCTCGCCGCGGTGCACGGCGCGCCGCTGCTGATCGACAGCTCCACCATCGATGTCGAGACCGCCCGCCACGTCGCGGCGCAGGCGGCCGGGCGCGGCGTCGCCATGCTGGATGCGCCGGTTTCCGGCGGGGTGGGCGGCGCCACCGCCGGCACCCTCACCTTCATGGTGGGCGGCACCGAGGCCGGGTTCGCGCGCGGCCTGCCGGTGCTGCAGGCGATGGGCAAGACCATCGTGCTGGCCGGCGGTCCGGGCGCCGGGCAAAGCGCCAAAATCTGCAACAACATGATCCTCGGCATTTCCATGATCGCCGTGTCGGAGGCGTTCGTGCTGGCCGACCGGCTTGGGCTGGACCGGCAGAAGCTGTTCGACATCGCATCGAAATCCTCCGGCCAGTGCTGGTCGCTGACCAGCTACTGTCCGGTGCCCGGGCCGGTGCCGACCTCGCCGGCCAATCGCGGCTATCTGGCGGGGTTCGCGGCGGCGCTGATGCTGAAGGATCTGTCGCTGGCGCAGCAGGCGGCCGAGGCGGGCGGGGCGGCCACGCCGCTGGGGGCGCATGCGGCGCGCATCTACCAGGCGCTGGTGGAAGCGGGCGAAGGCGATCGCGATTTCTCCGTCACCTACGAGTACCTGTCTGACCTTTACCGGGCGGAGGCGCCGTGATGTCGACCGCTTCCTTCAGGGACGCGCGCGATTTCCTGCTCGCGCAGCGCACCGATTACGCGACCGCCTATGCCGGATTCCGCTGGCCGGTGCTGGATCGCTTCAACTGGGCGCTGGACTGGTTCGACACCGAACTGGCGCGCGGCGAACTGGCCGATCGTCCGGCGCTGCGCATCGTCGGCGCCGGGGCGGCGGAGCTGAGCTTCCGCACGCTGTCGGAACATTCCAACCGGGTGGCGAACGGGCTGCGCGCGCTTGGCGTGCGCCGTGGCGATCGCGTGCTGGTCATGCTGGGCAATGTGGCGCCGCTCTGGGAAGTTATGCTGGCGGCGATGAAGCTCGGCGCCGTGGTGGTGCCGGCAACCACGCTGCTGACCGCCGAGGACCTCGCGGAGCGCGTGGAACGGGCGCGGGTGCGCTTCGTGGTGACCGCATCGGCGGATGCCGGCAAGCTGTCCATGCTCGATGCCGCGGTGCCGCGGATCGCCGTGGGCGAGGCCGTGGTCGGATGCGTGGCCTACTCAAACCTGCTCGAAGAAGCTGCCGATTTCGTGCCGGACGGGGTGACGGCGGCGGATGATCCGCTGCTGCTGTATTTCACCTCCGGCACCACGGCGAAGCCGAAGCTGGTGCTGCACAGCCACGCCTCCTACCCGGTCGGGCATCTGTCCACCATGTACTGGCTCGGGCTGCAGCCGGGCGATGTGCACCTGAACATCTCCTCGCCCGGCTGGGCCAAGCATGCCTGGTCGTGCTTCTTCGCGCCCTGGAACGCCGGCGCCTGCGTGTTCATCGCCAACCAGCCGCGCTTCAATGCGCGCGGGCTGCTGGATGCCATCCGCGACAATGGCGTGACCACGCTGTGCGCGCCGCCGACGGTCTGGCGCATGTTCATCCAGGAAGACCTGTCCGCCTGGAAGATGGCGCTGCGCGAAGTCTGCGGCGCCGGCGAGCCGCTGAATCCCGAGGTGATCGAGCAGGTGAAAACCGCCTGGGGGCTGACCATCCGCGACGGCTACGGCCAGACCGAAACCACCGCGCAGATCGGCAACCCGCCCGGCCAGCCGGTCAAGCCGGGCTCGATGGGCCGCGCCCTGCCGGGCTATGCCATCCGCCTGCTCGATGCCGACGATCACGACGTCGAGGAAGGCGCGGTGTGCATCGCGCTGTCGCCGCGCCCGCTGCCGGTGATGCGCGGCTACCAGAACGACGCCGGCGGCATCGATCCGGTTGACGGCGAGGTGTATCGCACCGGCGACGTCGCCAGCCGCGATGCCGATGGCTACCTGACCTATGTCGGCCGGGCCGATGACATCTTCAAAGCCTCCGACTACCGCATCAGCCCGTTCGAGCTGGAGAGCGTGCTGATCGAGCATCCGGCGGTGGCGGAGGCGGCGGTGGTGCCGGCCCCCGATCCGCTGCGGCTGGCGGTGCCCAAAGCCTATATCGCGCTCGCCGCCGGACACGAACCGGGGCGGGAAACCGCATTGTCGATCTTCCGCCACCTGCGCGCGCGTCTCGCCCCCTACAAGCGGGTGCGCCGCATCGAGTTCGCCGACCTGCCGAAGACGATCAGCGGCAAGATCCGCCGCGTCGAGCTGCGCCGCGGCGAGGCCGCCCGCACCAGCCGTTCCGAATCGGAATGGCGCGAAGACGATTTCCCCGAACTCCAGGGCTGACGCATCATGGTTGCCAACACTGCCTACGGACTCGACTACGAACTCGGCGACGAGATCGACATGCTGCGCGATACCGTGCGCCGGTTCACCGACGCCGAGATCGCGCCGCGCGCGGCCTCGATCGACCGCGACAACACCTTTCCCGCCGATCTTTGGCGGAAGATGGGCGATATCGGCATCCTCGGCATCACCGCGGATGAGGAATTCGGCGGCGCGGCGATGGGCTACCTGGCGCATTGCGTGGCGATGGAGGAGGTCAGCCGCGGCTCCGCCTCGGTGGGCCTGTCCTACGGCGCGCATTCCAACCTGTGCGTCAACCAGGTCCGCCGCAACGGCACCCCGGCGCAGAAGCGGCGCTATCTGCCCAAGCTGATCAGCGGCGAACATGTCGGCGCGCTCGCCATGAGCGAGCCGGGCGCAGGCTCCGACGTGGTCGGCATGAAGCTGCGGGCGGAGAAGCGCGGCGACCGCTACGTTCTGAACGGAACAAAGTTCTGGATCACCAACGGACCGACCGCCGATGTGGTGGTGGTCTACGGCAAGACCTCGCCGGATGCCGGCCCGCGCGGCATCACCGCCTTCCTGGTGGAGCGCGGCTTTCCCGGGTTTTCCTGCGCGCAGAAGCTGGACAAGCTGGGCATGCGCGGCTCGGACACCGGCGAGCTGGTGTTCGAGGATTGCGAAGTGCCGGCGGAGAACGTGCTGGGCGCGTTGGATGGCGGCGTCGCCGTGCTGATGAGCGGGCTCGACTATGAACGCGCGGTGCTGGCGGCGGGGCCGCTCGGCATCATGCAGGCGTGCCTGGACATCGTGCTGCCCTACGTGCACGAGCGGCGGCAGTTCGGCCAGCCGATCGGCGAGTTCCAGATGATGCAGGGCAAGCTGGCCGACATCTACACCACCCTGAACGTGGCGAAATCCTACGTCTATACGGTCGCCAGGGCCTGCGACCGCGGGCGGGCGACGCGCAAGGATGCCGCCGGCGCCATTCTGTATGCTGCCGAGCGCGCCACCTGGATGGCGCTGGAGGCGATTCAGATTCTCGGCGGCAATGGCTACATCAACGACTATCCCACCGGCCGCCTGCTGCGCGATGCCAAGCTGTACGAAATCGGCGCCGGCACCAGCGAAATCCGCCGCATGCTGATCGGGCGCGAACTGTTCAAGGAAACCGCCTGATGGTGCTGGCCTCCACTGCCGATCCACGGGGCGCCGGGTTCCGCGCCAATGCGACGGCTATGGCCGGGCTGGTGGCCGATCTGCGCGCCCAGGTCGGCCGCGCCGCGCTGGGTGGCGGGGCGCAGGCGCGCCAGCGCCACCAGGACCGCGGCAAGCTGCTGCCGCGCGACCGGATCGAGGCCCTGCTCGATCCCGGCACGCCATTCCTGGAACTTTCCCAACTCGCCGCGCACGGCATGTATGGCAACGAAGTGCCGTGCGCCGGCGTCATCACCGGCATCGGCCGGGTCGCCGGGCGGGAATGCATGGTGGTGTGCAACGACGCCACGGTGAAGGGCGGCAGCTATTATCCGCTCACCGTCAAGAAGCACCTGCGGGCGCAGGAGATCGCCGCGCGCAACCGGCTGCCCTGCATCTACCTGGTGGATTCCGGCGGCGCCAACCTGCCCAATCAGGACGAGGTGTTTCCCGATCGCGAGCATTTCGGCCGCATCTTCTACAACCAGGCCAACCTGTCCGCCGCCGGCATTCCGCAGATCGCGGTGGTGATGGGGTCCTGCACCGCCGGCGGCGCCTATGTGCCCGCCATGGCCGAGGAAACCATCATCGTGCGCGGCCAGGGCACGATCTTTCTCGGCGGTCCGCCGCTGGTGAAGGCGGCAACCGGCGAGATCGTCACCGCCGAGGATCTGGGCGGGGCCGAGGTGCACACGCGCGTCTCCGGCGTGGCCGACCATTACGCCGAGAACGACGCGCATGCCCTTGGCCTGGCGCGGCGGGTGGTGGCGTCGCTGAACGCGGAGAAACGGCCGCAGGCGGCGCTGCGCACGCCGCTGCCGCCGCGCTACGATCCGGCCGAACTCGGCGGCATCGTTCCGGTGGACCGCCGCCGCCCGTATGACGTGCGCGAGGTGATCGCGCGCATCGTTGACGACAGCCGGCTGGACGAATTCAAGCGGCTGTACGGCACCACCATCGTCACCGGGTTCGCGCATGTCTGGGGCACTCCGGTCGGCATCATCGCCAATAACGGCATCCTGTTCAGCGAGAGCGCGCTGAAGGCGGCGCATTTCATCGAGCTGTGCGCGCAGCGCGGCATTCCGCTGGTGTTCCTGCAGAACATCACCGGCTTCATGGTGGGGCGCAAATACGAGTCCGGCGGCATCGCCAAGGACGGCGCCAAGCTGGTGACGGCGGTGGCCACCGCGCAGGTGCCGAAATTCACCATCATCATCGGCGGCAGTTTCGGCGCCGGCAATTACGGCATGTGCGGCCGCGCCTATGAGCCGAACTTCCTGTGGATGTGGCCGAACGCGCGCATCTCGGTGATGGGCGGCGAGCAGGCGGCCAGCGTGCTGGCCACCATCCGCCGCGACGCCATGGAGGCGCGCGGCGAGGCCTGGCCGGCGGAAGAAGAAGAAGCGTTCAAGCGGCCGGTGCGCGCCCAGTACGAAACCCAGGGTCACCCCTATTACGCCACCGCGCGGTTGTGGGACGACGGCATCATCGATCCGGCCGATACGCGACGGGTGCTGGCACTCGGGCTGTCCGCTGCCTTCAATGCGCCGATCCCGGCGACGCGCTTCGGCCTGTTCCGGATGTAAGCACGATGTTTTCCAAGCTGCTGATTGCCAACCGCGGCGAAATCGCCTGCCGGATCATCCGCACGGCCCGGCGCCTGGGGGTTTCCTCCGTTGCCGTCTATTCCGATGCCGATGCCGGCGCGCTGCATGTGGCGGAAGCCGACGCGGCCTATCGCATCGGCCCGGCCGCCCCGCGTGACTCCTATCTTCGTATCGAGGCGATTCTCGACGCCGCGCGGCGCAGCGGCGCGCAGGCGGTGCATCCGGGCTACGGCTTCCTCTCGGAGAACGCCGGCTTTGCCGAGGCCTGCGCCGAAGCCGGGCTGGTGTTCGTCGGCCCGCCGGCCGCCGCGATCCGGGCGATGGGCGGCAAGAGCCAGGCGAAGGCGCTGATGGAACGCGCCGGCGTGCCGCTGGTGCCGGGCTATCATGGTGCCGATCAGGACCCCGGCCTGCTGGCCCGCGAGGCGGCACGCATCGGCTACCCGGTGCTGATCAAGGCCAGCGCCGGCGGCGGCGGCAAGGGCATGCGCATCGTGCGCGATGCCGCCGACTTCGCCGCGGCGCTCGCCGGGGCGAAGCGCGAGGCGGCCTCCTCCTTCGGTGACGATCGGGTGCTGGTGGAGCGCTACCTGCAACGGCCGCGGCATATCGAGGTGCAGGTGTTCGCCGACCTGCACGGCCGTTGTGTCAGCCTGTTCGAGCGCGACTGCTCGGTGCAGCGGCGCCACCAGAAGGTGATGGAGGAGGCGCCGGCGCCCGGCATGACGGATTCGATGCGGGCGGCCATGGGCGCGGCGGCGATCGCAGCGGCGCAGTCGGTCGGCTATGTCGGCGCCGGCACGGTCGAGTTTATTGCCGATAACGACCGGGCCGAGGACGAGCAGTTCTTCTTCATGGAGATGAACACCCGCCTGCAGGTCGAGCATCCGGTGACCGAGGCGATCACCGGGCTTGATCTGGTCGAATGGCAGTTGCGCGTCGCCGCGGGCGAACCGCTGCCGGCGGCACCGCAGAACATCGACGGGCACGCCATCGAGGTCCGGCTCTACGCCGAGGACCCGGCGCGCGATTTCCTCCCCTCGGTCGGGCGGCTGGCGCATCTGCGTCTGCCCGGCGGCGTGCGGGTGGATACCGGCGTGCGCTCGGGCGACCGGATCACCCCCGATTACGACCCGATGATCGCCAAGATCATCGCCCACGGGCCGGATCGCGCCGCCGCCTTGCGCCGTCTTTCGGCCGCCCTGGCGGCGACCGAACTGGCCGGGGTGCAGACCAATCTCGGCCTGCTGCGGGCCATCGCCGCGCATCCGGAATTCGCCGCCGGCGGCGTCGATACCGGCTTCATCGGCCGCCATGCGGACACCCTGCTGGCGCCGCCGGGCGCACCGCCGGCCGAAGCCCTTGTCGCCGCCGCGCTCGGCGTGCTGCAGGCGCGTGCCGCGGCATCCGTGCTGCCCGGCGACCCGCATTCGCCCTGGGCGGACAGCGATTCCTGGCGGATGAATCTCGACGGCGGGCAGCCGGTGACGCTGCGCGCCGCCGGCCTGACGCAGGTGCTGCGCGCCAGCCGCAGCGGCGAGGTCTGGACCATCGCGCATGACGGCACCCAGCACACCGCCGCCCTGCTTGCCGAGGCTGGCAAGCACCTGCTGCGCTGTGGCGATCTGACCTGCCCGGTCACCGTGTGGACGGAGCCGGGGCAGGTTACGGTGGTATTGCAGGGCGAAACCCACGCGTTTGAAATCATCGACCCGCTCGCCCCGCCGCGCACCGAGACCGCCGGCGCCGGCCGCGTCATGGCGCCGATTCCCGGCCGGGTGGTCAGCGTCCTGGTGCAGCCCGGCGATACGGTGGCGCGCGGCCAGGTGCTGGTGGTGGTCGAGGCGATGAAGATGGAACTGACCCTCACCGCCCCGGAGGCCGGCACCGTTGCCGCGGTGAATTGTGCCGTCGGCGACATGGTGGAGGAGGGCCGCGACCTGGTGGATTTCGCCGACGATGCGCCGGGGTAACGTGGCGCTGCGCTGCGGGAGACCTGAAATTGCCCGGTACCCTGTCCGGGCAGGTGCCATCGTGCCACCGGACCGCCCCGCGCGCAGTGTTGCTGCCTTTCTGCCCGATCGCGGCAGCGTGCTTGGTAGGACCGCATCGCTGTCCTAACCTTGATGGGCGAGGGGAAGCGGCCGCATGGTCGCAAGCGGGGCGGGCAGAATGAAACACGCGGCAGTCACGCTCGACGACAAGTACGACACCCGGCTCGACCGTATCTATCTGACCGGCACCCAGGCGCTGGTCCGGCTGCCGCTGCTGCAGCGCCAGCGCGACCTGGCGGCCGGGCTGAACACGGCCGGCTATGTGTCCGGCTATCGCGGTTCGCCGCTCGGCCAGGTGGACATCCAGATGTGGGCCGCCCGCAGGCATGTCGAGGCGAACCACATCATCTTCCGCCCGGGCGTGAACGAGGAACTGGCGGCGACCGCGATCTGGGGCACCCAGCAGGTGCCGCTGCTGCGCGGGGCGAAATACGACGGCGTGTTCGCCTACTGGTACGGCAAGGGACCCGGCGTCGATCGCTCCGGTGACGTGTTCAAGCACGCCAACTACGCCGGCACCGCCCGCCACGGCGGCGTGCTGCTGATCGCCGGCGACGACCACGGCTGCAAATCCTCCACCATCGCGCACCAGAGCGAGCCGGCCTTCGTCGCCGCCGGCTGCCCGGTGCTGGTGCCGGCCGATCTGCGCGACCTGCTGGAACTGGGGCTGCATGGCTGGGCGATGTCGCGCTGGTCCGGCCGCACCATCGGCTTCAAGACGGTCGCCGACGTCATGGACGGTTCGGCCAGCGTGCTGTTCGACCTCGCCGGCTTCGTCGCCCGCGATCCCGAGGGGCCGCATCCCAACGCCAACATCCGCCTGCCGGACACGGCGCTGGAGCAGGAGGCGCGGGTGTTCCAGCTCGGGCTGCCGGCGGCGCAGGCCTATGCGCGGGCCAACCGGCTCGACCGCATCATGGTCGATCCGCCGGGGGCGAAATTCGGCATCCTGACGGTCGGCAAGTCCTGGCACGACACCTGCCAGGCGCTGGCGGAACTGGGCCTGGGCGATGGGGCAGGCGCGGGCCTGCGCATGCTCAGGCTGGCGCTGGCCTGGCCGGTGGACCCGGACATCGTGCGGCAGTTCGCCAGCGGCCTCGACGAGATCGTGGTGATCGAGGAAAAGGCGCCGCTGGTCGAGCAGCAACTGCGCGACATTCTCTATCCGCAGGCGGTCCGCCCCCGCATTCTCGGCAAGACCGACGAGTCCGGCGCTCCCCTGCTGAAACGCCACGGCGAGCTGTCCGCGGCCGAGATCGCGCTGGCGCTGGCAAGCCGCATCGAGCGTTTCGCCGGCACCGAATCGCTGCGCGCGCGCGTCGCCTTCCTGACCGAACAGGCAGGGCGGCTGGAGCACCTGCAGGTGGCGGCGCAGCGCAAGCCGTTTTTCTGCTCCGGCTGCCCGCACAACACCTCCACCCGCGTCATCGACGGCAGCCGCGCCCTCGGCGGCATCGGCTGCCACACGCTGGCGGTGTGGATGGACCGCAGCACCGACACCTTCAGCCAGATGGGCGGCGAGGGCATGGCCTGGCTCGGCCAGGCGCCGTTCACCGAGGAGAATCATGTCTTCGCCAACATGGGCGACGGCACCTATTTCCATTCCGGCCTGATGGCGGTCCGCGCCGCCGTCGCCTCGGGCGAGAACATCACCTACAAGCTGCTGTTCAACGACGCCGTGGCCATGACCGGCGGCCAGCCGCTGGACGGGCATCTGACGGTTGCGCAGATCACCCGGCAACTGGCCGCCGAGGGCGTCGAACGGATCGTCGTGGTCACCGACGCGCCGGAGAAGCACGCGGCGGAAACCGGCTTCGCACCCGGCGTGACGGTGCATCACCGCCGCGAGATGCAGGCCATCGAGCACGATCTGCGCGACACCCCCGGCTGCACGGTACTGATCTACGACCAGACCTGCGCCAGCGAGAAGCGGCGCCGGCGCAAGCGCGGCACCTATCCGGACCCGCCGGTGCGGACCTTCATCAACGCAGCGGTGTGCGAGGGTTGCGGCGACTGTTCGCACATCTCCAACTGCCTGTCGGTGGCGCCGCTGGAGACCGAATTCGGCACCAAGCGCCGCATCGACCAGTCCTCGTGCAACAGGGATTTCTCCTGCATCGAGGGATTCTGCCCGAGTTTCGTCACCGTGCATGGTGCCGCGCCGGTCCGGCGCGCCCGGGCGGTGCCGGATGCGGCGGCGCTGCCGGCGCCGGCGATCCCGGCGCTGGACCGGCCGTGGAACATTCTGGTCACCGGCATCGGCGGCACCGGCATCGTCACCATCGGCGCGCTGCTGGGCATCGCCGCGCACAGCGAAGGCAAGCGGGTGACGGTGCTCGACCAGATGGGCATGGCGCAGAAGGGCGGGGCGGTGACCAGCCATATCCGCATCAGCGCCGGCGGCGACACGCCGCTGCACGGGTTGAAGGTGGGGCGGGGGACGGCCGACCTGCTGCTGGGCTGCGACCTGGTGGTCTCGGCCGGGCGCGACACCCTGGCGGCGCTGCGCCGGGGCGTCACCCATGTGGTGCTGAACACCCATGAGGCGCCGACCGCCGATTTCGTGCTGGACACCGACACGCGCCTGCCCTCGGCGCAACTGCGCCGCAGCCTCGTCGAGGCGGCCGGCGAGGCCGGTATCGATCAGGTCAACGCCACCGCGCTGGCCACCGCCCTGCTCGGCGATTCGATCGCGACCAATCCGTTCCTGCTGGGCTTCGCCTGGCAGAAGGGCCGCATTCCGCTTTCGCTTGCGGCGCTGATGCACGCCATCGAACTGAACGCCACCGCGGTGGAGACCAACCAGGCGGCGTTCATCTGGGGGCGTTGTGCCGCGGTCGATCCGGCGCGGGTGGCGGCGGCGGCCGGTCTGTCGCTGGAGCAGCGGGCGCCAAAAAGCCTCGATGAGATCATCGATATCCGCGAATCCTGGCTTGCCGGCTACCAGTCGCGCCGGCTGGCGCAGCGCTACCGCAACCTCGTCGAGCGGGTGCGGCAGGCCGAAGGGCAGCGTTTCTCCGGCGGCACGGTGCTGACCGAGGCGGTGGCGCGCGGCTATGCGAAGCTGCTGGCCGTGAAGGACGAATGGGAGGTGGCGCGGCTGTATGCGGCGCCGGAATTCCAGGCGGCGCTGCGGGCTGAGTTCGGCAGCCTGGAGCGGCTGGAATTCCATATGGCGCCGCCGCTGTTCGGGCGCCGCGATCCGGCCACCGGCCACCTGCTGAAGCGTGCCTATGGCGGCTGGCTGATGCTGGTATTGCGGGTGCTCGCCGCCCTGCGCTTCCTGCGCAACACCCCGCTCGACCCGTTCGCCCGCAGCGCCGAACGGCGCGGCGAGCAGGCGCTGATCGCCGAGTACGAAGCCACCATCGCGGAAGTGCTCCACTTGCTGTCACCCCGCACGCTGCCCGTGGCGGTGGCGCTGGCAGCGCTGCCCGAGCGCATTCGCGGCTTCGGCCATATCAAGGAGCGCAGCCTGCGGCAGGCCGAGGCGGAGCGGGCGCGCCTGCTGGAGCGCCTGCGTACCCCCGCCCATGCCATGGCCGCCGAATAGAACGGGTTCCAAGGGCCAGAGGCCCTTGGTGGGGTCCAGGGGCAAAGCCCCTGGTGGGGCGCAGGGCTACGCCCCGCTCTGGTCACCGCGCCAGCGGCGGAATCCGCGCCAGCACGCGCACTCCGGTCAGCGCTTCCATCTGCCGGATCCGCCGCACCGAGGTGTCCGCGATTTCCAGCAGCACCGCCAGCCCGATGCCCAGTCCAAGCCCGCCCACCAGCCCGCCAAGCGTAAACAGCAGCGTCAGCGGCTTGGTCGGTCCGGTCGGCACCGTTGGCCGGTCGATCACCTTGATCCGTTCCGGCGCCTGATAGCGCGACAGCTCGCCGGTCACCTTGGCCATCTCGAAACGCTTGCGCAGCCCCTGCACCAGTTCCTGCGTCTCCGCCACCGCCCGCTGCCGCTTGTTGAGTTCGCGCTCCACCTCGCCCGACGCATCGACCGCGGCCGACAGTTCGGCGACGGCGCGGGTCAGATTGGCCATCTCGCTCCGCAGTTGCTCCAGCCGGGTGCGCGCCGCCTCCAGCGCCGCGACCTGCGATACCAGCAGCGGCTGCGCGCCCTCGCCGTCCTTGCGGGCAACCGCGGCGAGGTTCCACATCCGGTCGATATCGGCCGGCGCGAGTTCGGCGCCCGCCTTCAGCAGGGCCGCCCGCTCCTCCTCCAGCCGTTCGAGCTTGCGCAGCGCCGCCTGCACCTTGGAGTGGTCGTCGGTGTAGCGGCTGCGCAGCACCGCCAGGTCGCCGCGGGTGGCGACGATGTCCTGTTCCAGCCGGCCGATCACCGGATCGGTGCGCGCGAGGCGGCCGCGCGTCTCGGTGAAATCGCTTTCGGCGCCGGCCAGCTTCACCCCGTCCTCGGCCAGCTGGTCGCGCAGCGCGGCCAGGCGTTGCAGGTTGGAGCTGCGCTGCTCCGGCAGGGATTGCGCGTGCTGGGCGCGGTATTCGCTGACATCCGCCTCGGCCGTTTCCAGCCGCCTGGTTATCCCGGTGAGTTCGCGCTCGAGGAAGGTGACCGATTCGCGCATCGCGCTGTCCTCGGGCGCGGACACCCGCTCCATGAACCGCTCGCCGATGCGCGCCAGCACATGGTCCATGCCCACCGGCGAGGCGGCGCGGTAGCGCATCTCGACCATTTCCTGGCCGATCAGTTGCACCGACACCGCCGCGGCGAGGTCGGCCACCACCCGGTCGGACACCGTCTCCGGCATCCCGGCCCGGACCATGCCGAGATCCTCGGCCACCGACTGCATCACGTAGCGGCTGGTCAGCAGCGCGGTCAGCGCCGCCATGCGGTCCTTGAGGTTGGTCTTGACGCTGAGATCCTCCAGGAACGGGTTGAGCTTGCCCGGCTCCTGGATCAGCACCGTCATCTTGGTTTCATAGGTGCGCGGCGCGAGCTTGCCGGCGACGAGGCCGATCACCGGCAGCAGCAGCAACGGCAGCACCAGCATGTAGCGGCGGCGCCAGGCCGCCACCAGCATCACCTGGATCATCTCCACGATCGGCGGCTTGGCCGCTCCCGCATCGCCGATGGCGGGCGGGCCGGTGTGGAGCGCCGGCGAGCGCGGCGGCCCGGGCAGGGAGATGTTCATGGCGGCGCGCCTTGCGTCACCACCACGACATCGGCGGGCAGCGCGGCATCGAAATGCGTTTCCACGTCGCCGGCAACCGACGACAGCTCGCGCGCCACCGCGATCGCCCGGCGCTGGCCGAGCACTTTCTGCCCCGGATCATCGAAACTGCCCGGCCGGCTGCTCACCACCACCGGCTGGCGGGCGGCCAGGGAAGCAGCCGCGAACTGGCGCAGCGCCTCGCGCTGGCCGGCATCGGGCTGTATGGCATTGTCTGCGAAGCGCATGACGATCCGCCCCGGCGTTTCCGCTTGCATCGTTCCCGCCTGCGTGGCGCTTTCCGGCGCGGTGCTTTCGCTGCTGCGCACGCGGGCCAGCAACTCATCCACGCTGATCGGCCCGCTCCCGTCGGACGCAGCGGCGCGCCGGTCCGCCTCCGGGATGTAGTGCACCGGGTCGTGCGAACAAGCGGCCAGCAGCACGCACAGCAGAACGACCCGGCGCATGCCGATCTCCCATCCGGACGGTCCCGATCGCTAATCCGTCACCTTGCGCGCCAAATATACGATATCCCGCCGCCAGAGCACCGTGTTCTCCGCACCTCCCAGCGCTGCCGCCCAGTGTCCCGGCACCTCGCCCCATATCCGCCGCCGCAGCGCGGCGGCGTCGGGGTTGCGCGCCGCCGCCGCGTCGAGCCAGGCGAACCAGCGCAGATCCTCCGCCCCCTCCGCCAGCGCCAGCAGGTCGGCATCGAGATCGGCTGGCGCGCAAACGCCCGGCGTCGGCCAGAGGAACTGCACGTCGCCCTCGCGCCCGTCGGTCGGGTCGAACGGGTCGGCGGTCGGCATGCGGCCGTGCCATTGCAGCAGCCCGTCGGCGCCGGAGCGCCAGAGCCAGGCCCCGGCGGCGAAGCGCGGTGCCGGCATGTTGTACAGATAGGGCTGCACCCCCGCGGCCCGCAGTGCCGCGATGTCGTCGGCATCGGCGCCGAATCCCGGGTTCACGGTGGCCAGGGCAAGCTGCGGCAGCAGCGCGGCATCGCCCGGGTTGTTCAGATGCCCGGCCAGCAGCGCCCCCGGCGCGGCGGCGTGCACCGCGCGGGCCAGCGTCGCCGCCGCATCGACGCGACCGTTGAACGAAACCTCGTCGGCGACGCTCCAGGCGACGCGCGGCAGCCCGGCGGCGGCCAGCGCGGCGTCGGCGCGCGCGATCAGGGCCGGTGCTTCCGCCGCCGGCAGTGCCCGCAGCGGCGCGTAGGCGATGAACGGCCCGCCTCCCTGCGCCGCCGCCGCGCGGAAATCGGCAATCACGCCGTCGAAATCATCGTCCAGCCGCCCGACCGGCGGGGCCAGCGGCGCCAGCCCGAGGCGGCCGAGTTCGGCCATGTCGCATTTTGCCTGCGCCCGCGCCGCCGCCCGCGCCGGCGCGCGGTCCCAGGCGGGGTCGCCGAGCAGTTGCGGGGCAAAGTCGAGAAAAGCCGCGACACGGGCCGCCGGCGCCGGCCGCGCGGCGGCCAGCACGTCCAGGGCAATCGGCGCCGTGATGGTCTGCGTCGGCGTCCGCAGCACCACCCGCCCGCGGTAACGCCCGGGCGCGGTGCCCTGCACGATCACCACCAGAGGCCGCGGCAGATCGGCCCGCAGCGGCACCGCCCCGGCATCGGCGCGCAGATGCGCGGCGGAAAACACCAGCCCCGCCGCATTCGCCCCCGGCCGCCGCCAGCGCCACTGCCCCCACAGCACCCGCGCCGGCAGCGCCGCGCCGTCCCATTCCACCGTTACCCTGGCGACCGCTCGTCCCGGCGCCACCGCTTCCAGCCGCAGGATCGCCACCCCGCCCGCGGCGGTCACGCCCGGCTCCGGCACCGACAGCGCCAACTGGCGTGCCTGCGGCGCCGCCGGCGGCGCCTGCAGCACCGGCCAGGCCTCGGCGAACCGCGCCGCCCGCATTGCCTCCACTGCCGCCACGCCCAGCGCCGGCCCGTCCGCCGGTTCGGCGATCATCGCCGCGAGCACCGTCGCCCCCGCCGGGAATCCGGCCAGCTCGACCACCAGCGCGCCATCCGCGCCCACCGTCACCACGCCGCCGACCCGCCCGCCGCGCAGTGCCCCCAGGGCGGCGAAGGGGGGCGCCTGCGGATCGGCCTCGCGGTCGCGCCCGGCCAGATAGCGCTGCGCCACCCAGTCCGCGTAGCTGCGGCGCAGCAACAGCAGATCGGCGCCATTGACCCGCACCCGCTGCTCCAGCACCGGCGGCAGGGTTTCCCATTCGCCCGGGTCCTCGGTCCACAGCGTGAGCCGCCAGCGGCCCGGCGGCAGCGTCGCGGCAAACCGGGTCAGCCGCACGCCATGCGCCAGCACGGCATCGCCGCCCGGCCGCGTCACCGCCACCACGTTCGGCCCGCTGAGGCCGGTGTCGCCGGGTTGCACCGCTTCGAACCCGGCCAGCGGCGGCGACCAGCCCGGCCCGAAATACCAGCCATGCACGCCCGCCGGCAGCGATGGCGGCACGTCCAGCCGCAACGGCGCGAACTGCACGCCGGCGTCCTGGGCGAAGGCGATCACCCGCCAGGGCAACCCGGCGTCGAGCGCCCGGCCGCGCGGCGTGCGCAGCGCGGCCAGCCGCAGGCGCAGGGTGAACGGGCCGGGCGGCATCACCCGCTCCTCGTTCACCCGCCCGGCGTAGTCGGCGCCGGGCTGGTCATCGATCCGCAGGATGACCGGCGCCGGCGCCGTTGCGGTGTTGTCGCCGGTCACCACCAGTTCCGCCAGCGGGGCGGGGGCGGTGATGGTCAGCCGCTGGTCGGCGCGCGCCGATATGGGCATCAGCAGCAGGGCGGCCAGGCAAAGCCGGAACCTTGTCTTCATCCGACCAGCCCCCGGATCAGCGCCGCCGCCCTGGCGGCCCTGGCGTTCCAGCTTTCGCCCGCCACCGACGCCCGCCGTGCCGCCCCGCGGGTATCCGCCACGCTTCCGGCCAGCGCCCGGGCGATCCCCTTGGCCGTCGTCGCCACCGCCACATGCGGCGCATAGGGCGCCAGCGCCGGGAACGGCGTCGCCACCACCGGCCGCCCGGCAGCCAGGTATTCCCGCAGCTTCAGCGGATTGCTCGCGCGGATCTGCGCGGTGTCGCGGAACGGAATCAGCCCCGCGGTCCAGTGCTGCGCATAGCCGGGCAGCGCCGCGTGCGGTCGCGGCCCCAGCAGCGTCACGTTCGGCTGTGCGCGCAGCAGCGCCAGATCGGCGGGCGCCACATCCGCCCCCTCGGGTCCGATGAACACGAACCGCCAGTCCGGCAACAGCCGCGCCGTCGCGGCGATCAGGTCATAATCGAGCCAGGAGGCCAGCGTGCCGTAATACCCCGCCACCTTGCCCGCCGGCAGGTCGGCCGGCCGGGGCGCCGGCGAACTGAACAGGGCGAAATCCACCCCGTGCGGCAGCACATGCGTCTTTTCCGCCGGGAACCGTGCCGCAATGGCCGGGCTGGCCGCCAGGATCAGGTCGGCCTGCGCGGCAAGCTCCGCCTCCATCGCCAGACAGGGCGCATGGTCCACCCCGGCCAGGGCGCCGAAATCGTCGCCGGCATAGTAGACCACCGCCGCCTCGCCGAGGGCGCCCACCGCATCCACCGCCGAGGGCAGCGATATCCACAGCACCGGCCGGATGAACCCGGCCGCCTGCGCCGCGCCGCCGACGCTGTGCGCCAGCAGCGCCCGGTTGAGCGCCCGACCGGCCCGGCTCTGCGCCATCGGCAGCACCAGCGGCTGCACCACCGGCCCGGGTGGCGGAACCGTCGCACGCGGCGGGCGCGGGCGGAACACCGCCGCCAGCTTGCGCAGCGCGCGCCGCACATCGGCCAGGCTCAGCCGGGGCCGGCGCAGCCCGATCGAGTTCACCCACACCACCCGGTTCTTCCCCGGCAAGTGCGAGATCAGATGCATCGTCGAGGACGGATGCGCCCCCCAGTCCTCGCCGAAAACGATGAAATCGGTCACGGCGCCAGGGTCCGCACCACCCGCGCCGGCACGCCGGCCGCGAGCACGCCGGCGGGAAGGTCCCTGGTCACCACGCTGCCGGCCGCCACCACGGTGCCGGCGCCGATCGTCACCCCGGCCAGCACCGTCACCCCGGTCGCCAGCCAGACATCGCGTTCCAGCACGATGTCGCCGACCTGATCCGGCGTGTCCGGCAGGCCGGCGGCGCGGTCGGCGGCGTTCATCGGGTGGCCCGGGAAGCCGGCCAGCATGATCTTCCCGGCGAGGCGAACGTTATCGCCGACAACAATCCGTCGCCCAACCGAAAGCGTGCATTGCCAGCCGATATCGACGTTGTCGCCGATCTCCAGCAGCGGCGCCGCCGGCGTGCCGGTCCGGCCGATCAGGGTGGACAGGCCGGACATGCGCACGCCCCGCCCGACGCGGATGCGCAACGGTCCGAGCACCTGCGGCATGCCGGAATACAGATAAAGACCGGGGGCGTCGGTCTCCAGCCGGCTGACGAACAGCGGCGTCCACCAGATCGCCCGCATCGTCTCGGCCAGTGCCTGCCGCACCCCCAGCTGCGCCGCATACAGCACCCGGTGCAGCGGCCGGATCACCGGCAGCCGGGCGGTCCGTGCCCCCGTCGCCATACCATAGGCAAGACGGGCGAGCGGCGACTCGCGCCGCTTCACCCAGGCCTTCAGGCCGGACAGGGCGCTCATTCCACCGTCACCGACTTGGCCAGGTTGCGCGGCCGGTCGACATCGCAGTGCAGTGCCTCGGCCGCATGCACGGCGAGCAGCTGCAATGCCACCGCCTGGGCGAACACCAGCCCCAGCCCGCTGCCCGGCAGCGCCACCACGTCGTGCGCCACCGGCGCGAAACGGGCGGCGGCTGCCTGTTCCACCAGCGCGATCACCTGGGCGCCGCGGGCGCGCACCTCCTCGGCATTGGACAATGTCTTGTCGTCGTTGACCCCGCCGCAGACAATGACCGGCGAGCGATCGTGGATCAGCGCGATCGGCCCGTGCTTCAGCTCGCCCGCCGCATAGGCGTCGGCGCGGATGTAGGACAGCTCCTTCAGTTTGAGTGCTCCCTCGGCGGCGATCGACGCCGCCGGGCCGCGGCCGATGAAGATAGCCTCGTTGGCCGAGGCGACGCGCCGGGCAATCGCCGCCAGCTGCGGTTCCAGCCGCTCGGCGGCGGCGCAAACCCCCGGCAGCGCCGTCAGCTCCGCTTCCACCGCGGCGAGCGCCGCCGGCGTGGCGGACCCGCGCGCCTGCGCCAGGGCCAGGCCGAAGCGCACCAGCGCCAGCAACTGGCAGGAAAAACTCTTGGTTGCCGCCACGCCGAGTTCGCGCCCGGCGCTGGTCGGCCACACCAGGTCGGCGGTGCGCGCCATCTGCGAATGCGGGACGTTGACCACCGCCACCACCGGCACGCCGCGCGCCCGGAGATGCGCCTGCACCGCCAGCGTGTCGGCGGTTTCGCCCGACTGCGACACCAGCACCGCCACCGTGCCGCGCACGATGGGGGCGGCGCGGGTGCGGTATTCGCTGGCGACCTCCAGGTCGCAGGGCACCCCGGACAGCTGCTCGATCCAGGCCCGGGCGGTCGATGCGGCATACAGCGAGCTGCCGCAGGCCACCATCACCAGCCGTTCGGCCGCTGCCACCTGGGCCGGCAGGGTCCGCCCGGCCAGGGCCGCATTGGTCCGCCGCAACGCCGCCGGCGTCGCCGCGATCTCGGCGCGGGTGTTCGAGCCGAACGCGCCCATCTCCGCCGCCACCTCGGCTGCCTCCATGCTCTGCCAGTCGCGCGATGCCACCCTGCCGTTGCGATCGGCGATGCGCACCTCCGCGCCGCGCAGTTCGGCGATGTCGCCGTCCTCAAGCGCTGCATATTCCGCGCAGAACCCGGCGAGCGCCGCCGGATCGGAGGCCACCGCCGAAGCCCCGGCGCCACGCGCGACGGTCACCGGGCTGCCCTGCCGGGCGACCACCACCCGGTCGGGCGCATCCTCGAACAGCACCGCGATGGCGTAGGCGCCGTGCAGCGCCGCGCAGGCTTCCTGCACCGCCGCCACCGGCGCCGCTCCGCGCGCCCGTGCCGCGGCGATCAGGTGGGGAATCACTTCGCTGTCGGTGTCGCTGGCGAAGGCATGCCCCTCGGCAACCAGCGACGCGCGCAGGGCGGCATGGTTCTCGATGATGCCGTTGTGCACGACGGCGACGCCGTCGCACAGATGGGGATGGGCGTTGCGCGCATCCGGGCGGCCATGGGTTGCCCAGCGTGTATGGGCGATGCCGGCGCGGCCGGTGAAGGAGGCATCGAATTCCGCGCCCAGGGCGGCGGGTCGCCCGACCACCTTGCGCACCGCGAAACCGGGGCCGGCCACGGCAAGCCCGGCCGAATCATAGCCGCGATATTCCAGCCGTCCGAGCGCGGTCACGAGATCCCCCGCCACCGCATGTCCGTTGACCAAGCCGACGATGCCGCACATGAACCGATCTCCCTGCCCGCAACCGCTGCGGTGACAGAGCCTTCCGCAACGCCCGTGCCACGCCGGAAGGGGGGCTTGCGGGGGCCGATTCGCAACTTGCGACGCGGCCTGCGTTGCTCCGGTGGCAGCCCGGGCGTTGCCGACCTCTCAGCAGCGCAGGCGAAGTTCGGACTGGCGAATGCACAGCTCCAGGTCGCCGGCCAGTTCGCGGGCCTCCTGCAGGGTCATTTCCAGGAACATGCGGCGCACCACGCGGTTGCCCTCGGTGCGGCGCAGGTGCAGGAACACCGAGCCGGGAGCCGGCTGCACGCAGACTTCACTGGCTTCCGCGGCAAGATCGATGACGGGCGTGGCTGTCATGCTGTGGATTCCCCCGGACGTGCGGCGCCGGACTTCGCGCGACCATGTCACGCCACGCCCCGGGCGGGCAAGCCCTGCGAACGCGCGCCGGGCAGGCGTTGGCGCGGCGCTTGGGTCGCGACGCGATCACGGGCATGATCACCCATTGGGCGAGGGAGCGGAGCGTGGTCAGCCGGCATATCTATCGTGAAGCCATGGCGCGGGTCGGCGCTGCCGTGCACGTGGTCACCACCGCCGGACCCGCCGGCCGGTACGGGTTCACCGCCTCGGCGGTCACCAGCGTCACCGACGACCCGCCGACGCTGCTGGTCTGCCAGAACCGCGCCAGCGATGCCAACCGGGCGTTCAAGGCGAACGGGCTGCTCTGCGTGAACACGCTGGCGGCGGCGCAGGAGCGGCTTTCGGCGGTGTTCGCCGGCATGACCGACTGCGACATGGACGGCCGCTTCGCCGCCGCCGAATGGGGCACCCTGGTCAGCGCCGCGCCGGTGCTGGCGGGCGCGCTGGTTTCGTTCGACTGCCGGATTGCCCAGGTGGTGGAGGTCGGCACCCATTCGGTGCTGTTCTGCGAAGTGGTCGCTCTTGTCGTCGGCCCGGGGCATGAGGGGCTGATCTATTTCGGCCGCCGCTATCACCCGGTACGGGTGACCGTGCCGGGCTGAGTCCATCGGGGCAATTCGTACCCCGCCATTGCAAAATCATGCTTCGGCTTGCTCATGCCCCTGCATCATTTGGCTTGGCCCGGCTCGACCGGGGGCGGTAATAAATAATTTCAGTGGCTTGACGCATGATCGGCGGCGTCGCCATCACGGCGGACAACGAGGCGACATATGAAGACGATTGAAACAAAGCGTGGATTGTCACCGATTTATCTCGATGATGGCACGGCCAATGCGTTGCCAGCAATCCGCTCTCGCCGCGGCGGAAAGAAGATTGCTTTTGGGTGGTATGGAGGGAAATTCAGTCACCTTGCCTGGCTGCTGCCTTTGCTTCCTGATGCTCACCATTACTGCGAACCTTTTTCAGGCTCTGCTGCTGTACTTCTTAATCGTCCCCCTTCTCCAGTCGAGACATACAATGATATTGATGGCGATGTGGTAAATTTCTTTAAGGTTTTGCGAGACAATCCCGACGACCTCGCGCGTGTTATTGGCCTAACGCCATTTTCCCGCGAAGAATTCTACATGGCTATCAACGGCTCAACGCGCGGCGTGTCCCGGTTGGAAAGAGCGCGCCGCTTCTATATTCGGGCCCGCCAGACCCGCACCGGCCTGGCCCAAACGGCGACGCTGGGGCGCTGGGCGAACTGCAAGGACACAAGCCGGGCGGGAATGTCGGGGGTCGTGTCGCGCTGGCTCGGCGGGGCCAAGGACCTCGGCGAGATCGGGGATCGGCTCATACGGGTGCAAATCGAAAACCGCCCCGCAATCGACGTCATTCGGCTCTACGACAGCCCCCAAACGCTGTTCTACTGCGATCCCCCCTATCTGCATGAAACGCGGGGGGACAGCAGTGCCTACGGCTTCGAGATGGATCAGGAACAGCATCACGAGCTTGCCCGCGCCCTGCGTCGTGTGCAGGGCAGGGTAGCAATTTCGGGCTATCGATGCGCCCTCATGGACAAGCTTTACAAGGATTGGCGACGCTTTGATGCAGATGAAAAGCACTGTCATTCCATCAAGAAAATGCGGCAGGAATGCCTGTGGATGAATTATTGAGCGCAGAAAAAACATGGCGCGTTCGATTAACTACCAGGCGGCAGCAAGTCTGCTGGCTTCCGCGTTCATGGAAGCGGAAAGTGATTTTGCTGCCGGCGCACCTCAGCCGGTTCCAGATGCGCTGGTCGCTGCCGCGGATCGGCTGTTCTCGTCCAATACGCAGGCTTATCGTGAGGTGTTGATCGGCTGCGCCCTTGCCCGGTTGCTGGATGATGAGATTGATATTCGGCTGCCTTACGTGAATCAGGGCGACGCCGCTTACAACGGGCGGACGCTTGACGAGCAGGTGGTTAATCCATTTCTCCAAGAGCACGAGGTGCCGAGCTCGAGAGGGCCCTTTCTCTCCGTCTTTCGACGCAGCGTCGGCTTCGCGCCGGAAACACGGGAGGGGCTGCGAGATAAGCCCGGCTTCGATGCGTTGCTCGTGTTCCTCGAACATCTGAGACTGGCTGATAACGCTACCGCCAACGCATATCTCCGCTACGTGCTGTATGGGCTGGTCAAGCTCCGCGACGCTGCGCACATCAAGCTGCTGCACGTCCAGCGTCTCAGCGTGGAGCAATATGAGACACTGATTGGCGGTTTGCTTCAGGTTCCGAGCGGCGGACGCCTGCCGGTGCTGCTGGCGATCGCAATGTTTCAAACGCTCAACAAATGCTTTTCGCTCAACTGGTCAATTGAGTGGCAGGGAATCAATGTGGCAGATCGAGCGTCGGACGTCGGCGGCGATATCACCATCAAAGCCGCCGAGGAGATTATCCTCGCGGTTGAAGTCACTGAGCGGGTGATTGACAGGGCCCGGGTTCTCTCCACCTTTTCAACGAAGGTGCTGCGCCACGGGATCAGCGACTACCTGTTTTTCTTCGCATCGGCGGCACCCACTCCCGAGGCGCGGGCGCTTGCGCGGCAATATCTGGGGCAGGGGCATGACATCAGCTTTCTTCCGGTCAAGGATTGGCTGGTGAGTACCCTCGGGACGATTGGCCCGCGCTGCAGGGCTCAGCTCACGGTTAATTTTCTCGCTCAACTGAATTCGGCGGATGTGCCCGTCACGCTCAAACTCGCCTGGAATGACCATATCCGGCGATTGCTCGAACCAGCGTGATTCCTGCTGCCGCCTGCGGCCGTGATCGTTGCTGAAGTCCCCAGCATGACCGGGCGAGTCATATCCTGGCTCGGATACGGTCGCTGATTTTTCCAACGGTCCATCAGGCGAAGGCCAGGCGGCAGCAGCCTCCCGGTGACGACGCGCTCCACGCTGGGCCGGATCCAGCGCGGAGCGCTGCCCCCTACATCTGTGCGTAGCTGCCCTTGTGCCAGATCCAGAGCACATAGCCCGCCCCGGTGACATCGCCCTTCCTGTCGTAGGAGATCTTGCCCAGCACGGTGTCCCACGGGCCACCCGATTTCAGCACCGCCGACACCTTCTTCGGGTCGGAGCTGCCGGCCTTGCCGGCGGCCTCGGCCCAGGCCTGGACGGCGGCGTAGGTGTAGAGCACGTAGCCCTCGGGATCGACGCCCTTGTCCTTGAATTCCTTCACCACCGCTGCCGCTGTCGGGCGCAGGCGCGGGTCGGCGGCGAAGGTCATCAGGGTGCCTTCGCCGGTGTCGCCGGTGATCTGCCAGTATTCGTTGGTCTGCAGCGCATCGCCGCCCATGACGGTCGGGTTCATGCCCTGCTGCTTGGCCTGGCGCATGATCAGCCCGATTTCGGTGTGGTAACCACCGATATAGATGAAGTCCACCCCGGCCTGCTTCAGGCGGCTCACCAGGGCGGAATAGTCCTTCTCACCCGGCGTATAGGGTGAGAACAGAACCTCGTGCACCCCGGCCTTGTTCATGGCCTTCCTGGTCTCTTCGGCAAGACCTTTGCCGTAGGCCGTGTTGTCGTGGAGAATGGCCACCTTGTGGTCGCGGTATCCCTTGGCGATGAAGGCACCGGCCACCGCGCCCTGCTGGTCGTCGCGCCCGCAGGTGCGGAAGGTGTTCCAGCTGCCCTCGTCGGTGAATTTCGGGTTGGTGGAGGCCGGGGTGATCTGCAGAATCCCCTCCTCGGCATACACCTTGCTGGCCGGGATCGAACTGCCCGAGCAGTAATGGCCGGCGACGAACACCACCCCCTTGCTGGCGAACTGGTTGGCGACCGAAACCGCCTGCTTCGGGTCGCAGGCGTCGTCGCCGACATTGAGCACCAGCTTCTGGCCGAGCACGCCGCCATGGGCGTTGATGTCCGCCACCGCCTGTTCGGCGCCGGCCTGCAACTGGGCGCCGAAGCTCGCGTAGTTGCCGGTGATCGGACCGGCGACGCCGATCTGGATGTCTGCCCGCGCCGGCGCGAGCACGCCGAGAGCCAGCAAGGCGGTGCCGGCCAGCAGGGTGGTTCTGATCATGCTGTCAATCCGTCGCTGGATTTGATGGGTTCCGCCGCGCCGGGCGCGCGGCTGGGTTGCAGCCTAGGCGGTTCACGCGCCGGCGCAAAGCCCGGTCCGGCCCAGTCGGAATGATTTCCCGGCCCGCGGCGCGGGGCAGAACCGCGGCATCGGGCGTGCGCGCCAGTTTGTGGTTGCTGCCGTTCCCATCTTGCGATGACCGGGCGTTCGGGTGTGAACTGAAAATCATGCCGAATCTCTGTCGGGAGGAACAATGATCTCAGCTGCCCGGGCGCCCGGAAACGGCGTCCTTTCCTGGCTGCTCTGGCTCGCGGTGGCCGGACTCGGCGCGGTTTCCCTCGGCACCGTGGCCCTGAGCCGGGGCGAACCGGTCAACGCCGTCTGGCTGGTCACCGCCGCGGTCTGCACCTACCTGGTGGCCTACCGCTTCTACAGCCTGTTCATCGCCCGTTCGGTGCTGCGCCTCGATCCGGCGCGCCCCACCCCGGCGGTGCTCCACAGCGACGGGCTGGACTACGTGCCGACCAATAAATGGGTGGTGTTCGGCCACCATTTCGCCGCCATCGCCGGCGCCGGGCCGCTGGTCGGGCCGGTGCTGGCCGCCCAGATGGGCTATCTGCCCGGCACGCTGTGGATTCTGGCCGGGGTGGTGTTCGCCGGCGCGGTGCAGGACTGCATTGTCCTGTTCATCTCGGTGCGCCGCGATGCCCGCTCGCTCGGCGACATGATCCGCCTGGAGATGGGCAGCGTGCCCGGCGGGATCGCCCTGGTCGGCGTGCTGCTGATCATGATCATCCTGCTGGCGGTGCTGGCGCTGATCGTGGTCAAGGCGCTGGCGAACAGTCCGTGGGGCACCTTCACCGTGTTCGCCACCATGCCGATCGCCATCCTGATGGGGCTGTACAGCCGCTTCCTGCGGCCCGGCCGCATCCTGGAGATGTCGGCGATCGGCTTCGTGCTGCTGATGGCCTCGATCGTCTACGGCCAGACCGTGGCGCAGACGCCGGAACTGGCGGCGCTGTTCACCTACCGCGGCGAGACGCTGGCGCTGCTGCTGATCGGCTACGGCTTCGTCGCCTCGGTGCTGCCGGTGTGGCTGCTGCTGGCGCCGCGCGACTACCTGTCCACCTTCCTCAAGATCGGCACCATCTTTGCCCTGGCGATCGGCATCCTGGTGGTGGCCCCCACCCTGCACATGCCGGCGGTCAGCAGGTTCGTCGACGGCACCGGGCCGGTATTCGCCGGCCAGTTGTTTCCCTTCCTGTTCATCACCATCGCCTGCGGCGCGGTGTCGGGCTTCCACGCGCTCATCTCCTCGGGCACCACGCCCAAGCTGATCGAGAACGAGGCGCAGATCCGCTTCATCGGCTACGGCGCGATGCTGATGGAAAGCTTCGTCGCCATCATGGCGCTGATCGCCGCCAGCGTGATCGAGCCGGGCGCCTATTTCGCCATGAACAGCCCGGCCGGCGTGATCGGCACCACCGCCGCCCAGGTGGCGCAGACCGTGTCCGGCTGGGGGTTCGTCATCACCCCGGACGCGCTGACCCAGCTTGCCCACGATGTCGGCGAGACCACCATCCTCTCCCGCGCCGGCGGCGCGCCCACGCTGGCGGTCGGCATGGCGCATATCCTCTCCGGCGTGTTCGGCGGGCAGGCGCTGATGGCGTTCTGGTACCATTTCGCCATCCTGTTCGAGGCGCTGTTCATCCTCACCACGGTGGATGCCGGCACCCGCGTCGCCCGGTTCATGATCCAGGACCTGCTGGGCACCGTGCTGCCGGGGATGCGGCATACCGAGTCGTGGGTGGCCAACCTGGTGGCGACCGCGCTGGCGGTGTCGGCCTGGGGCTATATCCTCTACCAGGGCGTGATCGATCCGCTCGGCGGCATCAACACGCTGTGGCCGCTGTTCGGCATCTCCAACCAGATGCTGGCGGCGATCGCGCTGACGCTGTGCACCGTGGTGCTGTTCCGCATGAAGCGGCACGCCTATGCCTGGGTGACCATCGTTCCAACCACCTGGCTGGCGGTGTGCACGCTGACCGCCGGCTGGGAGAAGCTGTTCGACGCCAGGCCGGCGATCAGCTTCCTCGCGCACGCGCAGCGCTTCGGCGGCGCCCTGGCCGAAGGCCGCGTGCTGGCGCCGGCAAAGTCGCTGGCGGACATGCAGCGCGTGGTGACCAACGACTACGTGGACGCCAGCCTGTGTGCGGCGTTCATGGCGGTGGTGGTGTCGATGCTGGTCTACGGGCTGATCGGCATTGCGCGCGCCTACGGCAACCCGCTGGTGACGGCGAAGGAGGTGGGCGGTGATCTGCGCGCTGTGCAATCTGGCGCCTGACCTCCGGCTGTTCGGGCGGCGGTTGAGGGAAACCGCCAACCTGATGGTGGGGCAGCCGGACTACGACACCTACGTGGCGCACCGGATGGCCACCCATCCGGACCAGCCGGTGATGACGCGGGAGGAATTCTTCCGCGACCGGCAGGCGCGGCGCTACGGGGCAGGAGGGGGCGGGCTGCGGTGCTGCTGAGGGGCAGTCAGGGCCCGAGCCCGAACAAACGAGTCGCACGAAAAGACTCGCATGGGCCAATAATCCGCAACGATCGAATCCGGAAATGGTGATGACACCGGCGCGGCAGAATCCACCCTGGCGGAATGATCGGGACCGCCGCCATCAAAGCTCGCTTCAGCGCGCTCTCGCCGCTTCTTGATGAACGCGAGCGGCGTCTGTTCGCGGCCAGTGAAGCGCGCGCCGCCGGGCATGGCGGCATCGTCGCGGTCGCGCGCGCAACCGGGATTGCGCGCAGTACTATCGGTCGCGGGCTGGACGATCGCCGTCAGAGGCCCTGCAATCCAGTCAACGGGTATGCGGGCCGGGCGGTGGCGCAAAGCCGGCGACCGAGACCCAGCCACAGCTTTTGGAAACCCTGATTTCGGCCACACCGATGCCGTTTACGCTGCCCGCCAGGCTATTCCTGCTGTCGCGTTCCGGCAAGAACCCCGAGCGCTTCGTCAGCAAGGCGCAAACGCCGCCCGAAAAGTCCACCGCCGCGTCAAGTATTCAGCAAATTGTCTGAGTAAAAAACGGCGGGATCGAGGAGGGCATTTTTGCCGAATCACGTTCACATGATGATCGCTATTCCGCCGAAACACGATGTATCGCAAGTAATGCCAGTCCGCGGAAAGAACCATTCACTCTGTCATGGCCGGGCTGGTCCCGGGCATGACGGGATGCAGCAGGTGAATTTGTTTGTGGACTCGTATAATTTGCTTTATTATATGAATAAGTATTATGCACTGGTCCAGTGATGTAAATAAAAGAGGCGAAATTTCTTCGGGCAGAGCTTCTGGGCGCGGGGGTATTTCGTATCGACTGTTGGACGGGATGAAAGTTTTATACGGAACTAAATCTGGAACCAAGAGGAGGGTGGCCACCGTTTGGAGTAGTTGAATCCATGGCGCTAGCGGGCCACTTCAGTGACCTATTGGAACTGCGGTCGCGTCAGCGACCAGAACGGCCGCTTTGAGCGACCAAAATATTAAAAGCCCCGGCTTTGCCGCGGGATATTTACCGTTCGCGCCGATGGGACAGCGCCCCGGATTCTATCCAGCGGCCAGCGTTTCGAACACATCCCCCACCGGCGGCAACCCCAGAATATGCGCCCGATGCCAAAGCGCATAAAACAGCAGGTGCCACGCTCCGGCCCCCTCGCGCCGCCCGCCGGCAGCCCGGAACAGCGCCGCCACCCGCGCCGGATCGGCAATTTCCGCCACCCCCGGTTGCGCCGCCACCAGCGGCCCCAGCCGTGCCCCCTGGCCGGCGATCCACGCCCCCACCGGCACGTTAAACCCCTGCTTGCGGGCAAACGGGTGTGCCGCCGCGCAATTTCGCGCCAGCCACTGCCGCAGCAGCCACTTGCCCATGCCGTGCCGCACCTTCAGCGCGTCCGGCAGCCGGAACGCCGCCGCCGCCACCCCCGGATCGAGGAACGGCGTGCGCCCCTCCACCGCATGCGCCATCAGGCAGCGATCCAGCTTCAGCAGCAGGTCATGCGGCAGCCAGTCCGCCACGTCGGTTGCCTGCGCCACCGCCAGCCGGGTCCGCCCGGGCGTCGCGGCCCCCGCCTCGGCCGCCGCGATGCCGTCCCGCCACGCCATCGGAGGTGCGCGCAGCACTTCCAGCCGGTCGAGCGTGCCGCGCCCGCGCATCACCCGCCCGCCGCGCCACCACGGCCGCATGGCGCTGCGATAGCGCCCGTAGCCGGCGAACATCTCGTCGCCGCCCTCGCCGGACAATACCACCTTCACCTCCTGCCGCGCCCGCCGCGCCAGGAACCAGGTGGGGATGATGGCGTAATCGGCCGCCGGGTCGTCCATGCAGGCGACGATTTCCGGCAGGTGCCGCCAGGTGTCGGCCTCGGTGACTTCGATCGTGCGGTGCCGGGCGCCGAGCGATTTCGCCACAAGCGCCGCCGCTTCCCGCTCGTCCGCCGCCTCCGGCACGTCGAACCCGGCGGTGTAGGCCAGCACCGGCTGGCTGTTCAGCCGCGCCATCATGGTCAGCACCGCGGCGCTGTCGATGCCGCCCGACAGGAACATGCCATACGGCACGTCGCTGCGCTGGTGCAGGTCCACGCTTTCTTCCAGCGCCCGGTCCAGCCGGGTCAGCGCCGCCTCCTCGTCGATCTCCTCCGGCCCGCCTTCGGGCAGGGCGGCGAGGCGGCGGCGCTCCAGCACCCGCCCTTCGGCGCACACCAGCGTCTCGCCCGGCAGCACCCGGCGGATGCCCTGGAAGATGGTGTCCGCGCCGGTGGTGAACTGGATCTGCAGCAATTCGTCGCGCGCCGCCGGACGCAGCACCCGCGGAACGATGCCGGCTTCCAGCAGCGCCCGCGGCTCCGAGGCGAAGGCAAGCCCGGCCTCGGTCTGCGCGGTATACAGCGGCTTGATGCCGAACGGGTCGCGCGCCAGCGTTACCGTGCGGGCGGCGCGGTCGTGGATGGCGATGCCGTACATGCCGCGCAGCCGGTGCGCGAAGCCCGCGCCCTCGCGGCGCCAGAGATGCAGCGGCGGCTCGTTGTCGCTGTTGGTGGTGAACCGAATGCCCGGCAGTTCGCGCCGCAGTTCCAGGTAGTTGTAGATTTCGCCGTTGCCCACCAGCGCCGCCGAGCCGGCGAACAGCGGCTGATCGCCGCCGGCCAGGTCGATGATGGCCAGCCTTGTGTGCACCAGCGCGATGCGGCCGACCAGGGCGTGGCCGGAGCCGTCCGGGCCGCGATGCGCCAGCGCGTGCGCCAGCGCGTCCAGCACCGCGGCCTCGGGCGGAGCGGCGTCCGGCGCGGCCAGGATGCCGGCGATGCCGCACATCAGAGGGGGGAGGAAAACATGCGACGGGGTGGATAGCACCCGCGGACCGGGTTGTCTTGCCGGGGCGCCGCCCCGGACCCCGGCAGGGGCTTTGCCCCTGCACCCCACCAAGGGCCGGCGGCCCTTGGAACCCGATCTATTCGGCGCGCAGGGCGCTGCGCAGGGCTGTCAGCGCACCCGGGTCTTCCAGCAGCGTCAGGCGGGTTGCCGCCAGCGTCGCGAACCGCTGCAACAGGCTGCGCCTGCGGCTGGCCGCCAGCGGATGCACCGGCGCCTCCCGCAACAGTTCGGCAGCGAGGCCGGCGGCCACGATCAGCCCCACTTCCGCCGGCAGCAATTCCTGCGGGAAGTCCAGATCCACGGCGAAATACAGCGCGTCGCAATAATCCCGGTATTCCGGCCATTTCTGATCGGCGAGAAAATCGCGCGCGCCCGACTTCACCTCGATGCAGACAAACCGGCCGTCCGGGCGCAGCGCCAGGATGTCGGCCCGCCGCCCGTTCGGCAGCGACACCTCGTGCACCGGCGCCCAGCCCAGCAGCACGCACAACCGCGCCGCTGCCCGGCGCACCGCCAGCGTCCGTTCCGGAAATGAGACTGCAGCGGCATCGGACTCCATGGCGTCCCTCTCAGGACAGCACCCGGCCCGGCGCACCGCAGCATTGCTTGAATTTCTTGCCTGACCCGCACGGACAAACATCGTTGCGGCCCGTCTTGAGCGCGCGCTGCGGTGCGGGGGCGGCCTTGCGCGCCCGCCAGAACGCGGCGATGCCGGCAACCAGCTCCGGCAACTGCGCGACGATGTCGGCCACCGCCTCGGGCGACAGCTCGGCCTCGTCGGTGTCCTCCGCAGATGCCGCGAGGCAGGCGATCGGGCCGACCAGCGCCGCGCCCTGCGGATCGCGGATCAGCTTCTGCCAGCCGCGTTCGCGGATCGCCATGCCCAGCATGAACCCATTGGCCCACTCGGACGCATCGTCCGACAGAGCGTCATCCAGCAGTGGCGGCCGGACCGGATAGCCCTGCTCGACCCGGGTCGCGATGGTGTTCCAGTGGCGCTCCAGCAGCGCGGTGACGAATTCCTCCTGCTCGGCGTCTTCGAACGGCGGGTCGTCCAGCGACGTGCCCCAGATTTCCGGCAGGTATTCCGCCGGCGGCACCGGGTCCGGCCCGATCACCAGCGCGGTCATGAAGCCGTCGAGGCGCGGCACCGACATCGACTCAAGCAGGAAGTTTTCGCTGCCGACCAGATCATCCAGCCATTCGATCTCGGCATCATTCAGCCGCGTGCCGGCGGCCGGATCGGCGTCGCCGTGCCCGGCTTGCGTGTCCCGGGCCAGCCAGGGCGGGGGTTCGGACAGGCAGACCGTGGCGTCGGTCAGCTGTTCGATCCGCCGGGCCGCGAAGCGGGCAGGGGCCTCGGGGTGGGCCTCGGCCTCGGCCAGCAGCGCCAGCCATTCGGCCTGGCCGGCCTCGCCGGTCAGCGGCAGGCGCCCGTTTTCCCAGCTCAGGCGCACCCGGCCGGCGCGATCGCCCAGGCCGAGCAGGCCGATGGCGCTCTGCCAGCCTTCCCAGGCGGGATCATCCGGCGGTGCCAGGTTCTCGGCGTCGAACCGGTCGATCAGGTCCACCAGGCGCTGGCGGTCGGCACGCCCCTCCCACACCAGCCGGGCCAGCACGTCGAACAGCGCCCAGCGGATGCTCGGGTCGGTGTCGCGGCTCTCCAGCGCGGTGAACAGCGGCGCCGCATCGCCGTCGAACAGCGACAGCGCGGCGCCGACGATGGTGTCGGCGTATTCCTCGCCCAGCAGCCGCTTGAGCTGCCATTCCTGCACGTCCAGCAGGTCCACCAGCGCCGGCCAGGCCGCGGGCGCGCCGGCGGCGGCGGCGGCATGCAGGCCGTAGCGGAGAAAATGCTCCTGCCACGGCAGCAGCATGACGCCGCGCCGGGCGCGGTCGGCCAGATCGACCAGGTCGGGCGCCAGCGCCGCGGCCTGCTGCACCGCCGCCTGGAGCGCCGCCGCGGAGGGCGGCGCCTGCTTGCCGAGCGCCGCCCGGATCTCATCGAGGGTCATGCCGGCATCCTAATCCCCGGCGCCGCGCACCGCTACGGGCCGATGGCGTCGATCGCCTGCGCCAGCGCCACGTCGCGCCGGCTCAACCCGCCGGCGTCATGGGTGGTCAGCAGAATCTCCACCCTGTTCCAAACGTTCGACCATTCCGGGTGGTGGTCCATCTTTTCGGCCAGCAGCGCGACCCGGGACATGAACCCCCAGGCGGCGCTGAAATCGGTGAAACGGAAGCTGCGCACGATGGCTTCCCGCCCCTCCGCCAGCCGCCACTCCGGCAGCAGTTCCAACATTGCGCCGCGCTGCGCCTCGCTCAAACGCTCGACCATCGGTCTCTCCCGCTCCTGACTGCTCAGTCTTTGAACTGCAACGCCCTTGACCGCCGGCCGGTGCCGTGCGGCAGTTGCGCCATGCCCCAACATGCCACTCGCCGCCCCACCTTCACCACCCCGCCCGACATTATCGACATCGAAGCGCTGGCCGGGCGCGCCCTCGCCACCATCCCCGCCCGGCTGCGGGCGCACATCACCAATGTCGCCATCCGGGTGGAGGAACTGCCGGACGATGCGACACTGGACGAGCTTGGCATCGAATCGCCGTGGGACCTCACCGGCCTGTATCACGGCACGCCGCTCAACCAGCGCAGCGTGGGCGACATCGTTCGCATGCCGGATTTGATTTTCCTCTATCGCCAGCCGATCCTGGCCGAGTGGATCGAGACCGGCGAGGAATTGTACCGGCTGGTCGCCAGCGTGCTGGTGCACGAGGTCGGCCACCATTTCGGCTTCAGCGACGCTGATATCGAGGCGTTGGAGCAGGAGATGGGGGGAGCATAAGGCAGGCCCGCGATCCCGCGACGGTCTCAGCGATTGGGAAATGCAGGCCACCGCCTGATCCGAAGAAGTATTCAATCCGGTCAGTATACCCCATCCCTTCCAGCCGTGCGGCCGAAACTTCCTGGCCAGGCGCGCCACGGTGACGTGGCTTGTTTGTTGCCCGTCATTACACCCTGACTCTGCGGAAATCCGGAAAAACCTCTTGCCAACCGATCCGGGAGCGATTCCGGTTGTTCCCATGATCCGCCCTGGCTTCCTGGACCCCGAATCGCGCCGCGACCTGATTGCCGTCGCGCTCGATCTCCTCCGGCCAGACGGCCAGGAAGTCGAGCGCGCGGTGGAGATGATCGACCGCCAGCTTGCCCGCTTCCGGCAGCCAGCCGATGTCGGGCAGCCAGCGGCTGGCGCAACCGGGCTTCGAGCCGGGGTCGTCCAGACGCTGCGCCGCCATGGCGAACAGCGCCCATTCGTGCGGCGCGGTCAGCTCGGCGCGTTCCATGCGGGTGCGGATGGCCTCGCCGATGCCGAGTTCCTCCCACAGGGTGTCGGCGGCATCGGCGTCGATGACGCGCTGAATACTGGCGACCACGCGCTGCAATGCGGCGCGGTCGAGTTGGTGGCGCGGCCTAAGCTGTGCACCACCCGCGCTTCGGAGCGCTTGGCCCTTTCGAGGGCGCGGGCCTGAATACGGGAAATTTCAGGCCGGTTGCAGGGCCGGCGCGGTCCGCGGCGCATGGGCGTAGGCGTGCGCCGCCGCCCAGTCGAGCAGTTCAAAGTTTCCGTCCGCATGCTCGACCAGCGCGGAGCAGCTTTCAACCCAGTCGCCCCCGTTCATGTACAGGACCTCCCCGACCCGGCGCATCTCAGGATGATGGATGTGGCCGCAGACCACGCCATCGAAGCCGCGTCGCTGTGCCTCACCGGCCACCGCGACCGCGAACCGGTCGATCGCCTTCAATGCCTCCTTGACCTGTCGCTTCAGGTATCCCGAAAGCGACCAGTAGGGCAGGCCGATGTGCCGGCGCGCCGCATTGAACCAGCGGTTGAGCGCCACCGCCGCGTCATACGCCCAATCGCCAATGACCGACACCAGCCGCGCATAGCGCACCGCGCCATCGAATTCGTCGCCGTGGATGACCAGCAGCCGGCGATCATCGGCAGTGACGTGCACCGCCTCGCGGCACAGCTGGAATCCGGACACGACCATGCCGGCGAGGGCCAGGTGCGGCAGCCAGCCACGCAGCGTCTCGTCGTGGTTGCCTGGGACGTAGATGATTTCGGTACCACGGCGAACCTGCGCGATCAGCAGTCGCAGAACCTCGTCATGCCCCTCGTCCCAGTACCACGACTTGCACAGCCGCCAGCCATCGACGATGTCGCCAACCAGATACAGGCGATCGCAGGATATGCGACGCAGGAAATCCGCCAGGAGGGCGGTCCGGCAGCCACGCGTTCCAAGATGGGTGTCAGAGATGAAGACGGTGCGGTAGTGGCGCTCGGTTCCCCGGAGGGGATGGATCAAGTCATGCATGCGACCCCGACAAGGAGAGTTGCGTAAAATTCAATAAACCAGGCGCCGCCTCAGAAACGTGAACATTTGATGATTCGGCATCGTCGCTTCACAAGAACGAAATTGTTCTGTCATCGGTGAAGCCCCGGCAGCTTGTGCCAAGCAAACAGCGTGCCGGAGGTGATCGGGATATTGCCCCGGCAAGCCTTGCAGCGCCAGCGCGGTTGGTCCTCGGGTCGCCGGCAGTCGTCGCTGATCATGCAGCCGCAGCCGGGAACCCGGCCTGACCGGCCAGCATCAGCAAGGCGGCCAGCCGCATGGCCTGGTAGCAGGCGAAGATGGCGTTGTCCCGCCGCTCCGTGCCGCCGAGCCGGCCATCCAGGTCGCGCGCCCGGTGCAGCGGGCAGGCGACGGGGAACCGCAACGCCTCGAGATCGGCCCCTCGGACCAGGTCAACACTCAACGGCAGTGGCGGAACAGCCTATCCTGTTACCGGCCCGGGCGAGCAGGTTGCATATCCATGTCGGTCGCCCGCGGGTTGGGCGGGAAGAAGGGCTGATCGAGGCAGCAGCCCGCCTGTTGCGCAACAGCTGCGCCGAGCAGCGGTGAACCACCGCTGCCGGCGCGGTGCTATTCGTTGGTGAAAAGGTGCCGGATGACTTCGATCTCGCCGCCGCTGGCATGGCGGGGCGTGCCGGCCAGGATGCCGGTTACCTCACGGAACGGCTTGCCGATATGCATGCCGTGCGCGTCGATGGTGAACTCGCGGATGTCCTTGTCATGGCGCGATCCGCGCATCTTCAGCACCGTGATGCCGCGCCGCATCTCGCCATACATCTCGACGTAGCGCAGCAGAATGATCAGGTCGGTGATGGTCGAAATATGCGCCTCGGTCACCGATTCCCCCCCGAGCAGATTGGGGGTGGTCGCCGTGAACAGGCCGGCAACTTCCTGGTGCTTGATGAACGAGGTCAGCCCGACCACGAACTCGCGGAACCCGCGCGGTCCCGACACCCGTTCCAGCGCCGACAGGCTGTCCACCGCCACCCGCTGCGGGGCGAAGGATTCGATGGTGCGCTTCATCCGGATCAGATGGTCTTCCAGGCCGTCGTTCTCCGGGTAGGCGCAGACCACCTTGAGCTTGCCCTCGGCCTCCATCCGCTCATAGTCGACGCCCCAGCCGGTGGCGTTGCGGAACAGCTGTTCGCGACTTTCCTCGAAAGCGAACAGCAGGCAGCGCTCGTTCAGCCGTGCGCCGCCCGCCATGAACTCGGTTGCCATCAGGGTCTTGCCGGTGCCGGTGGCGCCGGAAACCAGGATGATCGAGTCGCGGAAGAACCCGCCGCCGCACATCGCGTCCATGTCGATGCTGCCGGAGGTGATGCGCACGTTGGACGACCGCTGCTTGAGCTCGATCGCCGACAACGGGATGACCACCATGCCCTCGCCGTTCAGGATGGCGAACGGGTATTCGCCCTTGTGGTGCGGCGTGCCACGGAACTTGAGAATTTCCAGGGTGCGCCGCCGCTTCTCGCCTTCCAGCACGTTGCGCAGGATGATGACGTTGTCGGCCACGAACTCCTCGACGCCGTAGCGGGCGATCTCGCCGTACTCGGCGGTGCGCTCCGCGGTCAGCAGGGCGGTCAGGCCCAGCCGCTTGAGCGCGGTGGCGATGCGGAACATCTCGCGCCGCACCGTGGCGCTGTCGGTGAACTGGGTGAAGATGGCGCCAAGCGAATCCATCGAGAGGCGGTGCGCGCCCACCCGCGATACCGCGTATTCGATGCGGGCGAGCAGCGCGCCAAGATCGTAGTCGCCGACGATCACCGTCTCATGCGAAGGCTCCGGCGAGGCATCGACGAACGCCCAGAGCCCCTGGGCCTCCCAGGCCGCGATGTCCCAGCCGAAGCCGCTCATGTTGACGCGGACGTCCTCGGCGCTTTCCTCGAAGGTGACGAACACCCCGGACTCGCCGGTGTGACGGATGCCCTCGGCCAGGAACTGCGCCGCAAGAATCGTTTTGGCACTGCCGGCGCTGCCACACACGAGGGTGGTTCGTCCCAATGGCAGACCACCGTCGGCGACATGGTCGAAGCCGGGAATATGGCTGGCAAGCTTGGTGATCGATGTGGTGTTAGCCATTGTTGTACAGCAGTTCTGTTATTTTCTGGGGCATCTGTCAGGAATTCCGCGGCGGCGACGGCGCGAGGCCGAGCCCCATCAGAACCTTATCGGAATCGGAAAGATCGCCGATGACGCGGCGCATGGGCTGCGGCAGAAACATCACCAGCATCGGCGTGGCGATGATCCTTTCCTTTTCGGCGATCTGTGGGTTCTCGAGAATGTCGATGACCTCGACTTCGTAGCTGCGACCGTCAAATTCCTTTTCGCAAAGCTCGCGCAGGTTGGCGATCGCGCGTTCCGCCCGTGGAGTCTGGCCGATGACATACAGCTTGAGGCGATATTCACTCATGCGTATTCTTGCCCGTTGGCGACAGGACCGCGTCGGGATGGCGGCGAATGGCCAGGTTGCGGCTGCGATAGGCGTTCAACACCCGGCCCATCAGTTCGATCAGCGTGAGCCGGCCGGTCTCCATCAAGGCCCGCGCGCGTCCCGGCGCCTCGCCGGCCGCGCAGGCGGAGAGTGCCCGGTAATGCAGCTCCGTCACGTCGCGTGCGCCGGCGCGCGTGCGGAACAGGCGCTCGGCAAGGTCGCGAAGGCCGATCGTGACCACATTCTCAATCCGGAAGATACGCTGTTCGAGGGCGTTGCGGAGCAGCGACTGATAGGCGGCCTGCAGCTCGGCGAACGCCGCCGGCGCCGTTTCGCTGAGCGGCCCCACGCCGAGCACCCGCGCACTCATCGGCACCGTGCCGGCCGCCGAGTCGCCAAGCGCGCGGATTTCGGCGTCATAGCTGGCCTGGCGTTCGCGCTCGAACTGCTCGCGCCAATGGCGCTCGCTGTCGCGCAAATCGTCGATCGTGATCTTGTGGCGCAGATAGGCATGCACCCGGGCAAGCAGCTCGCGATTGTCCACCGGCCGCGACAGGTAGCCATCGGCGCCCGCAGCGATTCCCTGCACCACCGAATCGCCGTCGGTGCGCAGGGCTGAACACAGCACGACGAAGGCGCTGCTGGTTCGCGGGTCGGCCTTGATCTGGCGGCAGACCTCCAAACCGTCGATGTCCGGCAGCATGACGTCGAGCAGGATCAGATCCGGCTGCTGCTGCTGGGCGCGGCGCAGCGCTTCCTCGCCGCTGTGGACCTGGGTGACCGTATAGCCTTCCCGCGCCAGCAGCCGGGCCGAGCCGGCGGTGATCGTCGCGTCGTCATCGACCACCAGGATATCGGCCGTCCCATCCTTGAAGACCGGCCGTGGTGCCGAATTGTTCATCGGACCGGCCCTGTCGCGGCCGGGCAGCCCACCGCCTGAACGTCGTGCCGGCGGTTCACGGCTGTACTCGTTGCGCACGGGCGCCCGCTGCGGCGCGGGCCTGCGATACCGTGGCCTCGACGGCGGCAATCCAGCCCGCCGGAAAGCGTTGCGGGTTGGTCATCCAGCCGCTCAGATTGACAGCCGCGCCGATGCTCCCGTCGATTTCGTCGGCCACGGCCGCGACCAGAAGGTGGGGGGTCTGCGGCAGGCGCGAGCGCCAGTAAGCCTCGGTTGCCAGGTCGAAGGCTGCGGCCAATGCCGCGATCTGCACATCCGGGATATGCGCCTGCCGGGCATCGCGCAGGCCATCGGCGGCCCGGCGCAGCGTGTCATGGACGGCGATATTCGCCGGAAACGCGGCATCAAGCTCGTCGCACAGGATATTCAGATGCGTCTGCAGGATAAGGGAAGGAATGCCCCGGGTCGCGAGCACCTGGCGCAGCCAGCTAATCTGCCCGGCAACGGTGGGCGGGTCAAGGTGGGTCAGGGTGGCCAGCCAGGCACTGTCGCTGCGGGTAAAGCGGTAGCCACGTTCGCCATATCGTTCGGCCAGATAGGGAAAGCGATGCCAACAGAGATCGCCGGCGCGCAGCGAGGCCGCCAACTCCCGCGGATCGGCCGGCACCGGATGCGTGGCCGCCTCGGCATTGAGCATAGCTGCAGAAATCACCCGGAACTCCGTCGGAACTTCGACAAGGTGTTGTTAAACCAAAAGAAATTTTAGCCTAGCAGTCGGACGCCCGGAATGGCAAGCGAATCTTCCCGCTGGACCGGGCCGGCTTGCATGTCCAGGCGCGTTGTCACAGATGTGGCGCCGCCCCCATTCAGCCCTCCACCGGGCCTCGCATGGGCAGGCTCAGGATGAAGCGGGAGCCGCGTCCGACCTCGCTTTCGACGCGGACCTCGCCACCATGCCCTTCGGCGATCCGGCGGACGATGGCGAGGCCAAGGCCAGTGCTCCTTTCGCCGGCGGTGGGGCGCACGGTGGTCCGGCTGAACGGCTTGAAGAGCTTGGACAGGTCCGCCGGCGGGATTCCCTGCCCCTGGTCCTCGACCTCGATTGTCACGCTGCTGCCGCTGGTGCCGAGCCGGACATTCACCTGGGTGTGTGCCGGCGAGAACTTGATGGCGTTGCTGATCAGGTTGTTGAGGATCTGCTCGACCTTGGCGGCGTCGACGGTGACCGGCAGCGTTTCCACCGCCGGCTCGAAACGAAGCTCGATCTGTTTGCGCGCGGCCAGGACCCGGTTGAGCCGCAGGTTGTTCTGCAACAGTGCCACCAGCTCGGTCGGCTGCAGCTTCAGATTGAGCTGCCCGGCTTCGATTTGCGAGACGTCCAGGATATCGTCGAGCAACCCGAGCATGAACTGGCTGGTGGCCCGGATGGTTGAGACGAATGCCCGCTGCTCGCTGTCGAGCACCTCCGCCGCCTCGTTTTCCAGGAACTCGCTGTAGGTCAGGATCACCCCGATCGGACTGCGCAGGTCGTGCGCCGCAATGCCCAGCAGCCGGTTCTTTTCCTCGTTGAGCATCGAGAGTTCGGCGTTCTTGCGCGCCAGCTCCCGCTGGAGGTTGGCCAGCTCGTTGTTGACGCGCGTCAGATCCTCGAACATCGCGTCGTCGCGATCCCGGTTCTGCGAGGAGACGACGGCGAGCTTCTTCGCCATGGCGCGCAGCGTATTGGTTTGTTCGTTGTTGATGCGCAGCATCTCCTCGTTCATGCGGACCAGGGCGCTGCGGGTTCGCGCGGCGACGACCAGCATGCCTTCCTCGGTTCGCACGCCGGCGAAATGGAGCGGCATCAAAACGGTTCCGGTTGGGCCGGCGCCGGTTGCGACGGTGATCTCCCAGTCGAATGATGCGTCGTACTTGCGGACCGCCTCGGCAAAGGCGTTGAGCTTGTCCCGGGCAACCGGATCGACCAGCGCATCCAGGCGCGCCCCCGGCGGGGTTCGCGGCGAGAGACCAAGATCGTCGCGCACCACCCGTATGACCGTGCCGTCGGCCTCGCAGCGAAGCGCGATTCCCCCTTCGGTGGCCGTATTCATGAGCACCCCAGCTTTGCATCGACCAGATTGTTGGCAAGCAGGACCGCCGCGTCCGCGTCGGGTCCGCTGCCGTCCGCCCCGATCTGCTGCCAGAGCCCCGGCTGGTGATTGAACGGGAAGCCGCCGACGATGACCTTGACGCCGCTGCACTCCGGACGATCACGGACCAGGTCGATCAGGCGCTTCACCTCCTCGATGTGATGGGCGATGGTGGCGGAGATTGCCAGCACGCCGGCCCGGCGTTCGATGACGGCCTGGACAACGTCGCTGATCGGGGTGTTGGCGCCGGTATAATACGAGTCCCAGCCATCGATTTCGAAAAAGTCGGCAACCATGCGCGCGCCCAGCTCATGCAGCTCGCCGCTGACACAGGCGACAACGACGGTGCGGCCAATCTTCTTGCTGGAAAAGATGTACGAATAAAGCTGTGACATGATGAGCTGGGTTGCCGCCGTCGCGTAGTGCTCCTCGGCAACGCTGATCCGGTTGATCTGCCACAGGCGGCCGATCTCATGCATGGTGGGCAGGAACACGTGGAGGTAGATTTCCTTGATCGGCGTGCCCAGTTCCGCCATCTGCAGCACCAGACGGCTGCCCAGTTGCCGGTCGCCGCGGAGCAACGCCCGGAAATAGAGGGTTGCCAGTGGCGAGAGCGGCGCACCCGGCCGCAGGAAGCCCGGCGGCTCATCGGGCAGCTCCGGCATGGCCTGCAAGGCCGCCAGCACGACATCGGAAGCCTGGCTGCCGGCATCGTTGGGAAGCCCCCGGCGCACGGCCGCCGCGACATATTCCAGATGCAGTGCGAGCGCCGAGTCCGGCACGCCCCGCTGGATCAGCGCGGCCTTTGCCCAGCCCACGCAATCGATGAACAGGATTGGCTTGTCCCATGCCAGGGCCCGGCGAAGGTCGGCAAGGAGATGCCCGGCAATCTGCCGCAGGAACTTCTGCCTGTCGGCGCCATCGCCGCTGCCGTTGGGCTGGGAGGGGGCCGGCACCCGGCCGGTGAGGTCGCTGACGATTTCGGCGCGTGCCGCGACCAGCCACTCGCTCGCCTGCAGTTGCGGCGACCGGGAGTCGCTTACCATGGCCGGGCCAGCCGGGCTGCGGTGGCATCGCCGCGGGTGCGGCAGGCCGTCGCCGGACTGTTCAGCGCAACGAGGCCAACCTTGCGGTCAGGCGTTCGCGCGGGTGCGCTTCTCATCCCCCCTCCAGCGCATCACCATTCCGATGTCTCGCTTGCAACGCCTGGTTCCCTCTCCGCGCCCTTGTCCGCCTGGCCGCCGGCTCAACGGGCCTGGAGTCCGCCGTTGGAGCCGGAACACCAGGGCAATTTCCGATCGGCCTGCATCGTGCCCGGCGGCGGCGAAATCGTTCGCGCGGTCCTTTGGGGGGAAGGCGCCGGGAATTCCGACCCTCGCTTGCCAGAGGCGGCCGGGGGTGTCAATCGGCGTTCAAACCCGGCGATCCGGGGCGCGGCAGCCGATCCTTGAGGCTTTGGGGCAAATGGCTCATTCTGCCGCCCCAGGCCCGGCGGCAGGCACGCATTGTGGTGCGCGGCCAGCTTGGCCATGACCCCAAGCCATGATTGTCGCTCCATGACGGCCCTGACGCCCGCTGCCGCCCCGCCCCCGGATCATCGCCCCGCCGCCGCGGCACAGGATCGCCGCATCCTGCTGTACGACACCACCCTGCGCGACGGCGCCCAGACGCAGGGGGTGGATTTCTCGGTGGTGGACAAGCAGGTGATCGCCGCCGAACTCGACCGCCTCGGGGTCGATTACATCGAGGGCGGCTGGCCGGGGGCCAACCCCACCGATGATGCGTTCTTCGCCAGCCCGCCGCCGCTGCGCCACGCCGCGCTCACCGCTTTCGGCATGACAAGGCGCCCGGGGCGCAGTGCCGCCAACGATCCGGGCCTCGGCGCGGTGCTGCAGGCGGACACGGCGGCGGTTTGCCTGGTGGGCAAGGCGTCCGATCTGGCGGCGGAACTCGCGCTGGGGGTGACGCCGGCGGAAAACCTCGATCTCATCGGCGACACCGTGGCCGAAGCGGTGCGCCGCGGTCGCGACGTGCTGTTCGATGCCGAACATTTTTTCGACGGCTACCAGCGCAACCCCGAATACGCGCTGGCCTGCCTGCGGCGGGCGCAGCAGGCGGGCGCCTCCTGGCTGGTGCTGTGCGATACCAATGGCGGCACCCTGCCCGGGCAGATCTCGGCCATCGTCGGCGCAGTGGTGGCGGCGCTGCCGGGGGCGCGCATCGGCATTCATACCCATAACGATACCGAAACAGCGGTGGCCGGCAGCCTGGCCGCGGTGGCCGCCGGGGCGGGGATGATCCAGGGCACGCTGAACGGCCTCGGCGAGCGCTGCGGCAATGCCAATCTCACCGCGCTGATCCCGACTCTCATGCTGAAACTGGGCTACCGGACCGGCGTCAGCGACGATGGCCTGCGCCGCCTCACCGAGGTCAGCCGCATGCTGGATGAGCGGCTGAACCGGGCACCCAACCGGCACGCCGCCTATGTCGGCGAGAATGCCTTTGCCCATAAGGGCGGGCTGCACGCCGCGGCGGTGGCCCGCGACACCAGCACCTATGAGCATGTCGCGCCGGCGCGGGTGGGCAACCGGCGCCATGTCATCGTTTCCGATCAGGCCGGCCGGGCCAATCTGGTGGCCCGGCTATCGGAGGTCGGCATCGCCGTGGCCGCCGATGATCCGCGCATCCCGACGCTGGTCGAGATCGTCAAGCGGCACGAATTCGAGGGCTATACCTATGACGGCGCCGAGGCCAGCTTCGAACTGCTCGCCCGCCGCACCCTGGGCGAGGTGCCGGAATTCTTCCGCGTCGCCTCGTTCCGCGCCATCGACGAGCGGCGCTGGAATGCCAGCGGCGAGCTGATCACCCTGTCCGAGGCCACCGTCAAGGTCGAGGTGCAGGGCGCGTTGCAGATGACGGTGGCCGAGGGCAACGGCCCGGTGAATGCGCTGGATACGGCGCTACGCAAGGTGCTGCTGCCGCTGTTCCCGGCGCTGCAGGGTATGCGTCTGGCCGATTACCGGGTGCGCATCCTCACCCCGCAGGAGGGCACCAAGGCAGTGACCCGGGTGATGATCGACAGCCATGATGTCAACCTCCCCGCGCTCGGGCGCTGGTCCACCGTCGGCGTCTCCGGCAATGTCATCGACGCCTCGTTCAGTGCGCTGCACGACGCGATCACTTACCGCCTGTTCTGCGCCCGGCTGGAAACGCCGGGGGCGCCCCATCGGCGCTGAGATCGACGGAAAGGCAGGCCAGGGCGCTGCCCTGGACCCGCAAGGGGGCAGTGGCCCCCTTTTAACCCCATTCCCTGGGTTCCAAGGGCCTGTGGCCCTTGGTGGGTCCAGGGCGAAGCCCTGGTGGGGCTCGGGGCAAAGCCCCGACAGGATCACGCTAGAGTTATCTGGCTCTCTCCCTACCGCCGCAGTTCCATCTGGATCGGCCCCTCGCGGCTGCCGTGGGTGAACTGGTCGACCACCGCGTTGCCGGTGTCCATCAGCGCCGTTGCCGGCCCCTCCCAGACGATGCGGCCCCTGTGGATCATGGCGACGCGGTCGCCGATGCGCCGTGCGCTGGCCATGTCGTGGGTGATCGCCACCGCCGTGCTGCCCAGGCGCCTGACGCAATCGACGATCAGGCCGTCGATTACCGCGCCCATGATCGGGTCCAGCCCGGTGGTGGGCTCGTCGAAGAACATGATATCGGGCCGGGCGGCGATGGCGCGGGCCAGCGCCACCCGCTTCTGCATGCCGCCCGACAGCTCCGCCGGCCAGAGATCGCCCACCGTGGCGGCGAGGCCGACCTGGGCCAGCACCTCAACGGCGCGGGCGCGGGCCTCGCGCTTGCTTACCTTGTGGCGGGCCACCAGGCCGAAGGCGACGTTCTCCCAGACCGGCAGGCTGTCGAACAGCGCGCCGTTCTGGAACAGCATGCCGATGCGCGCGCGCACCGCTTCCGCCTCGCGCCGGTCCATTCGCAGCACGTCCTGGCCGTCGAACTCGATGCTGCCGGCGTCGGGCTGCAACAGGCCGAGCATGCATTTCAGCAGCACCGACTTGCCGGTGCCGGAGCCGCCGATCACCACCATGGAGGTGCGCGGCGCCACGTCGAGGTCGATGCCGTCGAGCACAACCTTGTCGCCGAACGCCTTGCGCAGGCCGCGGATGCGTATCGTGGGCGTTTCCAGGGCGTTGCTCATCGGGCGAAGAACAGTTCAGTGAGCACGTAGTCGAAGGCGAGGATCAGCACCGACGCGGATACCACCGCGTAGGTGGTGGCGGCGCCGACGCCCTGGGCACCGCCGCGGCTGTTGTAGCCCTGGTAGCAGCCCATCAACGTCACCAGGAAGCCGAACATCGCCGCCTTCACCAGCCCCGACACGACATCGTCGGTTTGCAGGAAGTCGAGCGTGTTGGTCAGGTAGACCCCGGAATTGTAGCCGAGCTTCACCGTGGCGATGATGAAGCCGCCCAGCACGCCGAGGATGTCGGCCACGAGCACCAGCAGCGGCAACGCCAGCAGCCCGGCGAGCAGGCGGGGGGTGACCAGGTATTTCATCGGGTTGGTGGAAAGCGTGGTGAGCGCGTCGATCTGGTCGGTGACCCGCATGGTGCCAAGCTCGGCCGCCATGGCGGCGCCGACCCGGCCGGCCACCATCAGCCCGGCCAGCACCGGGCCAAGCTCGCGGGTGATCGACAGCACCACCAGGTTGGCCACCGCGCTCTCGGCGTTGAAGCGCGACAGGCCGGTGGCGGATTGCAGCGCCAGCACCATGCCGGTGAAGATCGCCGTCAGCGCCACCACCGGCAGGCTGTAATAGCCGATGTCGAGGAAGGCGCGCAGGAACAGGCGCCAATAGAACGGCGGGCGGGCCAGGTGCGACAGGCCCTCAAGGGCGAACAGGGCGATCTGGCCGATCAGCCGGCAGGCGCCCAGCAGCGCGCGGCCGACCGCCGCGACGGCATCGAGCAGGGCGTTCACGCGCAATGGGTCCGGGCGATGCGGGGGCCGAGGCCGGTGAGGATTTCGTAGGCGTTGGTGCCGGCCGCCTGCGCCAGGGCTTCCGGCGGGCTGTGCGGCCCCATCAGCTCCAGCCAGTCGCCGGGCGCGAGCATGGGGTGGTCGGTCACGTCGCAGGTGGTCAGGTCCATGGAAACACGGCCTACCAGCGGGACGGGGGGGGCGTCAAAATCCGCCGCCACCGGCCAGGCTGCCAGATCGTGCCCGGACAGGACGCGCCGCCAGCCGTCGGCATAGCCGATGCCGAGCGTGGCGATGCGCGACGGCCGGGCGGCGCGCCAGGTGGCGTTGTAGCCGACGCCCTCCCCGGCCTCGATTTCCCGCGTCTGCAGGATGCGGGCGCGCAGGCGCACCGGCAGGCGCATCGGGTTGGGGCGGCCGGGCGTCGGGTTGATGCCGTAGAGCGCCGCGCCTGGGCGGGCGAGGTCGGAGCCGAACCCGGCACCGAGGAAGACGCCCGACGAATTGGCGATGCTGCGCGGCCCCGGCGGCAGCACGGCGCAGGCGGCGGCGAACCGCGCCAGTTGAGCCGCGTTGGTGACATCGTCGGCCAGCTCCGCGGCGACGAGGTGGGTGAGCACATACCGAAGCACAAACCCGTCCAGCCGGCCCGGATCGTCGGCGAGGACACGCAGGCCGGCGGCGTCCAGGCCAAGCCGGTTCATGCCGGTATCGACATGCAGCAGCACCGGAAGGCGGCGCCCGTTCCGGCGGGCGAACGCGCTCCAGCGCTCGATGTCGCCGAGCGAGGCGAGCACGGGAAGGATGTCATGGGCGAGATGATCGCGCTCGGTGCCCGGCGGCGGACCGTTCAGGGCGGCCAGCATGGCGCCGGGCAGCAGCGGGCGGAGGGCGACCGCCTCGGCCAGGGTGGCGGTGAAGAAGTGGCGGCAGCCGGCGGCGTGCAGCTGCGGCGCGACCGCCGCGGCGCCGAGGCCGTAGGCGTCGGCCTTCACCACGGCGGCGACCGCGCCGGTCGGGTGAAGGCGGCGCAGTTCCTGCCAGTTGGCGACGATGGCGGCGAGATCGACGTGCAGGATTGCGGTGGTGTGCGGGGGGAGGGGGTCAGTCGCCATCATGGTGGAGATCAAGGTCGGCGAAGCGGGTGTATTCGCCCTCGAAGTAGAGATCAATCTTGCCGGTCGCGCCGTGGCGGTTCTTTTCGATCAGCAGCTCGGCGCGGTTGTGGACGTGCTCCATGTCGCGCTGCCATTTTTCCACCGCGCCGTGGAATTTGTCCTCGTTTTCGAAGCCGAGCTGTTTGGGCGCGCGCTGCTGCAGGTAGTACTCGTCGCGATAGACGAACATGACCACGTCGGCATCCTGCTCGATCGAGCCGGATTCGCGCAGATCGGACAGCAGCGGGCGCTTGTCCTCGCGGCTCTCCACCGCGCGCGACAGCTGCGACAGCGCCAGAACCGGAACCGCCAGCTCTTTGGCGATCGCCTTCAGCCCCTGGGTGATCTGGCTGATTTCCAGCACCCGGTTTTCCGGCCGCGAGCCGGCGGCGGGGCGCATCAGCTGAAGGTAGTCCACCACCACCAGCGACAGCCCCTTGGTGCGGGCCAGCCGCCGGCAGCGGGTGCGCATGGCCGACAGCGTGATGGCCGCGCTGTCGTCGATATGCAGCGGCAGTGAGCCGATCTCGCGCGACACCTGGACGAAGCGGTCGAAATCCTTCTGGCCGATATCGCCGCGCCGGATGCGGTCGCCGGAGATGCGGGCTTCCTCGGCCAGCAGGCGGGTGGCGAGCTGCTCGGCGCTCATTTCCAGCGAGAAGATGGCGACCGAGCCGCGCGGCACCACGTTCGGGTCGATGGCCCGCCCCTCGGCCTGGATGGCACGGGCGGCACCGAAGGCGATCTTGGTGGCCAGCGCGGTCTTGCCCATGCCGGGGCGGCCGGCCAGGATCACCAGGTCGGAGGGGTGCAGGCCGCCGGTTTTCTTGTCGAGGTCGCGCAGCCCGGTGGACAGGCCGGAAACGCCGCCGGCGCGGTGGAAGGCGCGCTCGGCGTTCTGGATCGCGTCGGTCAGCGCGTGCTCGAAGGTGACGAAGCCGCCATTGCTTGCCCCGCGCTCGGCGAGGTTGAACAGCTCCTGCTCGGCGATTTCGATCTGCCCCTGGCCGTCCAGCTCGGTGCCGGCGCCGAAGGCGTTGTTGACCACCGTCTCGCCGATGTCGATCAGCTGGCGGCGCAGCCATGCGTCGTAGATGGCCCGGCCGTACTCGCCGGCGTTGATGATGCCCACCATGGCACCGAGCAGCTGGGCCAGGTAGGTGGTGCCGCCGACCTCGTCGAGCACGCCGGAATGCTCGAACTCGGCCTTCAGCGTAACCCCGTCGGCGAGTTGGCCCGCCTCGATGCGCCGGGCGGCGGCGGCGTAGATGCGGCCGTGGATGGGATCGACGAAATGCTCAGCGGTGAGGAACTCGCTGACGCGCTCGTAGGCCTTGTTGTTGGCCAGCAGGGCGCCGAGCAGCGCCTGCTCCGCCTGCTGGTTGGAGGGCGGGATGCGCTGCGACAGGCCGAGCAGCGGGGACTGCGATTCGATGGTGTTCATGTCTTGGCGTTCATGCCGCGCAGCATACCGCCGATCCGGCCCGACACCCAGGGCGATCGGGGTGTGGATTGCGTGGATAAGGGGGAAAGATAGGCCCGGGCGCGAGACCAAGGCGTTCCGGCGTCGGTGGGGTGTGCCGCCGGCTTCGCGACTGCTCCCGACGATGACCACGGCCCTGGGGCCGGGCCAGTCAGGTCGTTCCCGGAGCCATTTGGCATCGTGGGGCGGCCCTGCCGCGTGGCTTCCGCACGCAGCCAATCTTCTGACCCTTTGATCGGGCATGGAGCGGTGGCGTTGATCGGGCAAGGAGCAGAGGACATGCGTTATCTCGCTAATTACTTGATAGAAAGTTGAAATTGCGAATTATGGCAAGCCGAGCATGGCCCCTACCTAAGGTCGGCTTAGCGTGCGATTTCGAACAAATCGTCTGGTGACCCCATGAACAAGGGTGTGGCTGCTTTGCTTGCCTGTCTGAATACGTCCCGCCCGCCTGCGGACTCTGGGGACTTCACCAGGGGCCGCGGGCGGAGGACAGCACAGGACACCGGGCCGGGGTGTGGAAGGCGTGGGCGAACGGCGGAGAGTCTGGGGCCGGGTTGGTGGGTGCACTGGCAACGGCCCGCAACTCGCGGCGCCAACGTGTTGATACCGTTAGCCTCGGGCGTTTAATTTGCTTTCAATACGTGATATGAGGGGGCGTTGAATGTAACCCGATAAGTTGATGGGATGATCGCATGAAACAAATATGCAAGACAGCCTTAGCGCTTGGTTTGGTGCTGTTTTCGGCCAACGCCTATGCGGCCTGCGTTGGTTACGCCGGCCCTGGAGGGCCATGCTATACAGGGCCGGGCGGCGGACTATACACCGGCCCAGGCGGCGGTGCTTACACTGGTCCCGGTGGTGGCGCTTACACCGGCCCGGGCGGCGGTGCTTACACTGGCCCCGGTGGCGGCGCTTACACCGGTCCAGGCGGCGGCGCTTACACTGGCCCAGGGGGTGGTGCTTACACTGGCCCAGGGGGTGGGGCATCCACCGCTCCGGGTGGCGGAGCTTACGCTGGTCCGGGCGGGCCTTGCTCCTCCGCTCCGGGGGGCGTGGCGTATGACCGATGGAACCGCCCCTCTCCATACTGCAATCAGTCACAGGGACGATGATGCCCGCTTCGCCGGTCACGTCGAGGGCTTGAGGGTCTGAGCGGGCTTGCGGTCGCTGCGGGCGGGCGGAGGTTCTCAAGAAAGGAACCCCGCCGCGACCGTGTGTAACGGGCAGTAGCAGCTTCCCCGTTACACCAAGGAAGGCAATTTATATAACAATATTAATATGTTAATGAGGCTCCGAGGGTGATGGGTTCCCCTCCCGCCGCCGACGCCACTCCCCGGACCCTGTCGGGGAAGTGGCGCGGCACCGGAAACCCGAATGCCGGAGCAGAAACGAATATGCCCGCACCGGGCACAGCCCCGCTCCTGCTTTCGTCAGCCGAACTTGAATGAAACCCCGTAGCCGCCGCGCGGATAATTCCACTCGATGTCGCCGCTTTCGGCGGTGATGATGCGGCAGGTGCCGCATTCCATGCAGCCGTCCGGCACCACCTCCACCTTGCCCTGCTCGCTGATCGAATAGCAGCCGGCCGGGCAGACGTTCACCAGGGTCTTCAACTCCGGCGTCGGTTCGAGGTGTTCCTTCACCCGCACATGCGGGCGGCCGGAATCGACCAGGTAGCGGTTCTGGTACAGCTTCTCCTCGATCTTCTGCGTCGGCTCCGTTCCGTTCGTGCTCTTCGCGTTCATCGCCAGGCCCTCGCCATTTTCATCGCATCACCGATCAGACCGCCGATCCCGCGCTGCTTGCGCAGCGATTTCAGGATCTGCGTCTCCTTGGTCTTCTTGTCCTGCCCGTCCACCCGGAAGAACGCCTGCGCCGCGTTGCTCAACAGCCGCGGATAGAGGCTGAGCAATTGCGGGTTGTTGTGCAGCACGTCGGGGATCTTGCGGTATTTCTTCATGTCCTTGAGGACGAAGCTGGCCTCCAGCCGGCGATGGTACTCGGCCAGGTATTCCTTCGTGCAAGGCTCGCGCCGCCGCTTCAGCCACACGATGGTTTCGGCGGCGATGCGGCCGGAGGTCATGGCCAGGTTCGATCCCTCGCGGTGCACCGAATTCACCAGATGCGCGGCGTCGCCCGCCACCACCCAGCCATCGCCGAAGATCTCCGGCATGGCGTTGTAGCCGCCTTCCGGAATCAGATGGGCGGCGTATTCCTTCACCTCGGAGCCGGCGATCAGCGGCGCGATGCTGGGATGGCGCTTGAAGCGGTCGAGCAGGCTGTAGGGGGTCACGCCGGCGGCCGCCAGATCGGCCACCATGCAGCCGATGCCGACCGAGAGGGATTCACGGTTGGTGTAGAGAAACGCCGTTCCGGTCATCCCCTGGGTGATGGTGCCCATCGCCTCGATGACCACGCCGGCATCGCCGGTGAGGTTGAAGCGGTTCTCCAGCACTTCCTGCGGGAGAAAATGGGTTTCCTTCACCGCCAGCGCCACGGTCTTCGGCTTCAGCTCGTCGCGCAGGCCGGAGCGCTGGCCGACCAGCCCGTTCACGCCTTCCGACAGCACCACCACATCGGCCAGGATCGGGCCGCCATGGCGGTCGGTGAGCACGCCGATCACCCGGTCCCTGCTGTCCTTCAGCAACTCGGTGACCGTGGTTTCGCACAGCAGAATGGCGCCGGCCTCGCGCACCTTGCTGCTGAACCAGCGGTCGAACTGGCTGCGCAGGATGGTGTAGCGGTTCGGCCGCTCCTCGTTGAAATCGTCGGAGCGGTAATGCATGCCGGTATGCGACGTGTCGTCCATCATCCAGATGCGCTGCTCGATGACATGCCGCTCCAGCGGCGCGTCGTCGCGGAAGTCGGGGATCAGCTTTTCCAGCGCGTCGGCATACAGAATGGCGCCCTGCACATTCTTCGCGCCCGGATATTCGCCGCGCTCGATCTGCAGAACCTTCAGCCCGCCTTTCGCCAGGGTCAGGGCGGCGGCGTTGCCGGCCGGGCCGGCCCCCACCACGATCGCGTCAAAGCGTTCCTGTGCCATGGGTGACTCCTCAACCTGCCAGTCGGTTCACGGACAGACGCTTGCGGAACGCCTCGGTCAGCGCCGGCAACAGCTCCACCGCATCGGCGACGATGCCCAGATGGGCGAAGTCGAAGATCGGCGCGTGCGGATCGGTGTTGATGGCGATGATCAGATCCGCGCCTTCCACTCCCACGCGATGCTGGATCGCGCCGGAAATGCCGGCGGCGATGTACAGCTTCGGCCGGATCGTCTTGCCGGTCTGGCCGATCTGCCGGTCGGCCGGCATCCAGCCCTTCTGCACCAGCGGTCGCGAGCCGCCCCAGTCGCCGCCCAGCGCCGATGCCAGCGCCCGCACGTGCTGCAGGTTCTCCGGCGAGCGCAGGCCGAGGCCGCCGGCCACCACGATGTCGGCATAGGCAAGCTGCGCCTTGCTGGAATCGCGGTCGGCCACGAAACGCAGCACCTTGGTGACGATGTCGGCTTCGTGCAGCGCCACCTTGTGCTCGATGAGCCGTCCGGTGCGCCCGGGTTGGCGCGGCGGCATGGCCATGACGCGCGGCCGGATGGTCGCCATCTGCGGGCGCGTGTTCAGCGTGAAGATGGTGCACAGCAGCGACCCGCCGAAGGTGGGGCGCGTGGCGGCGAGGCAGCGGTCGTCGTCGATCGCCAGTTCCGTGCAGTCGGCGGTAAGGCCGGTGAGCACCGTGGTGGCCACCGATCCCGCCAGGTCGCGCCCCAGCACGGTCGCGCCCAGCAGCAGCACTTCCGGCTTGTAGGTGTTCACCAGTTCGGTAAGCACCTGGCTGTACGGGTCGTTGCGATAGTGTTCGAGCGTCGGGTGGTCAACCACATAGACCAGGTCGGCGCCGTGCTCCCAGGCTTCCACCGCCGCCTGCCGCAGTCCTTCGCGGCCGGCGCCCACCAGCACGCCGGCGAGTTCCACGCCGAGCTTGTCGGCAAGCTTGCGGCCCTCGCCGAGCAGTTCGAGCCCCACCGGGTGGACTTCGCCGTGCTCATATTCGATGAACACCCAGACATGCTGGTAGGATTTGAAGCGTTCCGGCAGTTCCTTCTTCATGCCGGCGCGGCTGCCGGCGGCGGCGGGAGCGGGTTTCGGGGGCGTTGTCATGCTGCGTGCTCCTGCCTCAATAGCCGGCGGCCGTGCGCATCAGTTCGGCCTCCATCGCCGGCTGCGCGGCGAAGATGCGCTCCATCACGTCTTCCGCAACCGCCTCGTACGGACGGTCCTTCGCCTCGACCTGCTCGGCCTTGGCGGCGCGGGGTGTCGGCGCGAACACGCGCTTGACCACGGTGGGCGAGCCGCGCAGGCCGCACATCCCCACTTCGGTGATGCCGGCGGCGGCGGCGTTCCACACCTCGATCTTGGCACGGGCGGCCCGCAGCACGTCGGGCACGGTGCCGCGGCGGATCTCGTTGGTGCCTTCCAGCATGGTGATCAGCGCCGGCAGTTTCGTGCTGAGTTCCTGCACGCCGCCCTCGGCACGCCGTGCCACCGCGATGGTGCCGGCTTCGAGGTCGATCGCGTTGATGGCGGCGACGTAGGTGAGCTGGTTCAGGCCGAGCCGGCGGGCAATGCCGGGGCCGACCTGGGCGGTGTCGCCGTCGATGGTCTGCTTGCCGGTGAACACGACCTCGGGTGCGCCCCAGGTTTCGCCGATCTTGCGCACCGCCTGCGCGAGGGCAAAACTGGTGGCCAGCGTGTCGGACCCGGCGAAGAAACGGTCGGTCAGCAGCACGCCGCGGTTGGCGCCGATGCCGAGCGCCTTGCGCAGCGCGTCCTCGGCCATCGGCGGCCCCATGGTCAGCACCGTCACCTCGCCGCCGACCTTGTCGCGCAGGCGGAGGGCTTCCTCCAGCGCGAACAGGTCGTACGGATTGATGATGGTGGGCACGCCCTGACGCATGATGGTGTTGGTGACGGGATGCACGCGGATCTGCGCGCTGTCGGGAACCTGCTTGATGCAGACGACGATGTGCATGCCTGCTTCCTTTTCTGCTGAACCTGCTGGCGCAAACTTCGGAACTTGCTAGCGCAAGCTTCGTGCCAGCGTGCGGGTGGCGGATTTCCGCGGATTGCCCGCGGCTGTGTCCGACGGGCGGTGTCGGGAAGTGGACATGCCGGTCCGCTTTCGGCCGGTCAGCCTTCCGCCGATGGCATGGCGATGGCGGAAAACGGCACGAAGCTGCGGCGTGCGCCGGGGGCCGCGTCCTTGTGCACCTTGAAGCTGCGCTGCTCGATCGGGGTGGAGGCGACGAAATCGGCGTACGCGCGCGACAGCGCAACCCGGCAGGCTTCCTCGGCCGCGTCCTCGGTCAGCGCATCCAGCGCGGCGTCGGACATGTACTGGCTCATGCGCCGCAGCACGTGCAGGCGGGCGACCTGCAGCACCTGCGGGTCATAGGAAACACCCAGCAGGGTGAAGAACTCCTCGGCAGCGGACAGGCGGCGCATGCGTTCGATGAGCTGGCTCATGGTCGATCCTCATGCAGGTTGCAGGGTGATGGCGGATGGGCCGCGCGCCGCCGGCCTGGCGCGCAGCCGCGAGACGATGCCGGGCAGCACGGCCAGCACCCGGTCGATATCGGAGTCCGTGGTCTCGCGTGACAGCGAGAACCGCACCGCGCCGTGCGCGGTTTCGAACGGCACCCGCATGGCGCGCAGCACATGCGACGGCCCCTGCATGCCGGACTTGCAGGCCGAGCCTGAAGAACAGGCAATACCGGCACGATCGAGCAGGGTCAGGATGCCGTCGCTGTCGGCATGCGGGAAGGCGAGGTTGCTGGTGTTGGGCAGGCGGTGGGCGGGATCGCCGGTCACCAGCACGTCACCGATGGCGGCCAGCACGCCGTGCTCCAGCCGGTCGCGCAGCGCGCCCAGCCGCGGCATCGTGTCGGGCAGGTCCGCCCGCGCCAGTTCCGCGGCGTGGCCGAGGCCGACGATGCCGGGCACGTTCTCGGTGCCGGCGCGCCGCCCGCGTTCCTGCCCGCCGCCGCGCAGCAGCGGGGTCAGCCGCAGGCCGCGGCGCACATACAGCGCACCGATGCCCTTGGGCGCGTGCAGTTTGTGTCCGGACAGCGACAACATGTCGATGTCGGCGGCCTGCACGTCGATTGTCAGCTTCCCGACCGCCTGCACGGCGTCGGTGTGGAACAGCGCCCCCGCCGCATGCGCCAGCGCCGCGAGGTCGGATACCGGAAAGATCGTGCCGGTCTCGTTGTTCGCCCACATCATCGAGACGATTGCGGTGCGCGGGCCGAGGGCGCGGCGATAGGCCTCGATGTCCAGCCGGCCCAGCCCGTCCACCGGCACCACATGCACCACCGTGCCGCGCGCCTTGGTCAAATGCTGGCACAGCGCCAGCACGGCCGGGTGCTCAACCGCCGAGGTCACCACCTCGTCGCGTCCCGGCTGCGTCGCCAGTGCGGACAGGATGGCGGTGCTGTCGGCTTCCGTGCCCGACGCGGTGAACATGATTTCCTGTTCGGCCGCCGCGCCGAGCAACCCCTGCACGGCCCGCCGCGCCTGCGCCACGGCCGAGGCCACCACGCCGCCGAAGCCGTGCAGCGACGACGGATTGCCGTAATGTTCGGTGAAGAACGGCAGCATCGCCGCCACCACCGCGGGATCGACCCGCGTGGTGGCATTGTTGTCGAGGTAGACCTTGCGGTCTGGCGCGGCCGGAGGCATCGACTGGCTCCCGAACCTGCTGCTGGCGCTCAGCAGAACGACTTGCCGCACCCGCAGCGCTGGGCGTTCGGATTGTCGAAGGTGAAGCCGGCACCGCCGGCATCGGTGACGAAATCCACCGTCATGCCCTTCAGGCGCGGCTCGTCGGCCGGTTCGACGAACAGCATTACGCCGTGCTGCTCGACCACGATGTCATCCGGCTGGGCGGCGCGCACCAGGCCCATGCGGTACTTCATGCCGGCGCAGCCGCCGGCCTGCACGCCGAGGCGCAATCCCTGCACCCCCGCGCTGGTAATGGCGTCGCGCATGGCGCTCGCCGCGGTCTCGGTCAGGTGGATCATGCTGTCGGCCCTCCTTCGCGAACGTGTCACGGCGGAAGTGCACAGCAAACGCCGTGCCAGTCGGCCCCGCGAGGCGGCAGGCCGGTTTGCGCGGGGCGGCGGTGGTCGGGGTTGCGACGTTGTCGGGTCTGCGACAGGCCGTTCGTCAGGCCGCCAGATCGGTGGCGCGGCGGGCGCGGGCGAGCAGGCTTTCGCCGCTCTCGTCGCCGAAGCAGACCTCGAAATCATCGCATTCGGCACAGCTCGGCGCGGCGCAGAGCATGTAGCCCTCGTCGCGGCAGATCGTGCGGTAGAAGAACTTCTTCCATTTCATGTCGGCGCGGTTGCGCGCCGCCAGCGGGGCGAAGTGGCGGGTCATCAGGCCGGACAATTCGTCGCGGCTGTGCAGGCCGAGATCCTGCCAGAGATGATTGGGCCGCAGGCAGCGCCGCGCCACCAGATCGGCCAGACGCCCTTCAAACGCGCTGCCGGTGGTCGTGCCGGCGCGCAGCAATTCACGCAGGCATTCCTCATCAACGCCCGCGAACGGTTGCGGGCGGCCCCGCAGGCCGGCGAACATCGCCCTGGCCTGCGGAAAGAATTCCGCCGCCAGTGCACACAGATCGTCGCCCGCCAGCCCGGTGGTCTCGGTTGCGGGACGGCCGGCCTCGCCGGCTTCCCACAACGCGAGCGCCAGCATGCCGGCGACCGCATGCGCATCCGCCGCATCCGCCATCGGGGCGGCATGCTGCATCAGCATGGCGTGGATGTCGGCGGCGTGCATGCGGATTGTCTCCCTCTGTCAGCCGGCCTTGCCGTGCGTCTGGCAGCCGCTCGGGCAGACGCGGGCGCAGGCACCGCAGCCGATGCAACCGCCGCCATCCACCATCACCATCACCTTGCGCTCGATCTCGCCGTCATCGTCATCGTCGTCGGTCAGGTCCACCCAGTCGCCGTCTTCGGTAATGCCGCGCAGCGTCATCACGTCGCGGCTGCACACCTTGTAGCAGCGACCGCAGCCGATACAGGTCTTCGGATCGATCGACAGCAGGAATTCCGGCTCCCAGGCGCGGCCGTCGCGGGTTATGGCGGTCATGGCGTGGTCTCCGTTTCAAGCTGCTTCAATGCTGCCCGCTTTGCGGCGAGTTCGGCAAACACGGCGTGCGCCCGCGCCGCCACTTCGGGGATGCGTTCCCAGTCCTTCGGCAATTCCTCGGACAGATCGTGCAGATCCATCTTCGCCGTGGTGGCCTTCGCCGACAGGCGCCTGAGCTCCGCCTTCAGCGTGTCGATATCGCTCAATGTCGTTTCCTTTCAGGCGCGCGCCAGATCGGGATGCGCCTCGATCATCGCGACCGCCTGGTCCACCGCCTTCATGCCTTCCTTCGCCAGCGCGCCGAGATCGTTGAAGCCGAAGCGGTGCACGTCGCGCAGGGTGCGCGCATGCACCACCAGCACGCCGGCGATCAGCACCACCCGGCCGAATCCTTCATGGCTCATCTTCATCATCGGCGAGGCCATCACGCCGGTGACCCGTTCCACCGCCAGCCCGATCGCCTGGTAGAACTTCTCCACCCGGTCCAGCGTATCCGGATCGGGATCGCCGATGATCGGAATGGTGCGGCGCTGCTCCCTGGTGATGATGTAGTCGGCCAGCAGGTCGCGGTCGGTCTTGCGGTCCCACGCCCCGAAGGCGTCCTCGGCGCGGATGCGTGCCGCCAGGCTCTTCAGGAACGGCGTATCCATCGGGTCCGCTGCGGCGGTTTCGCTCATCGGTCAGGTTTCCTCGTCATCCAGGAAGTCCATGGAGCGGCGCGGCTCCTGCGCGCCCATTACCTTGCGCAGCCAGGGCGGCGGATTGCCCGCCATCATCGTCTGCACCCGCGCCAGGATCGAGTCGATCGGTTCGGGCGCCGCCAGCTTCACCGGGTGGATGTGCGCGCCCACCACCTTCGCCGCCGCCGGCCCGCCAATGGCCAGCACGAACAGCAGATGGCAGCCGGTCAGGGCCTCGACCTTGGCGCCGATCCGGTCCGCGCCGTCATCGGAATGCGCGCCGGATTGGTCGGACACGTTGTCGAAGCTGAGCGCCTCGACGAAGCGCGCCTCGGCGGGGGTGACGTCATAGACGGCGAAGCGGGGCGCCGAGCCGAAATGCGCGTTCAGCGTGCGCATATCCTGCGTGGCGATGGCCACGCGCAGCCGCGGCAGCGGTGCCTCCTGCGGCGCCGCGGTTTCAATGAGCGACAGGCGACGCGCCAGCATGGTGTTTCTCCTGATCGGCGGTGAAAGGAGGGGGGATGGCGGAGGCGAAGTCATCGGGGCCATGCGTGTGCATGCCGGCCAGGACGGTGTTCGCCACTTCGAAAATCAGGTCGCGGGTGCCGCGATAGCCGGCGGTGCCGCGATGCAGCGCGCCCAGCCGGTCGAACACCGGAAAGCCGCAGCGCAGCAGCGGAATGTGCAGCCGCTCCGCCGCCTGCCGGCCATGGCTGTGGGTGACCAGCAACTCGGCCCCGCCGGCGCGGGCGAGATCCTCCAGGTCCATCAGATCGCCGACCACCACGCGCTTCGCCGCACAGGCCGCCAGATGCGGCGCATTGGCGGTGGCGGCCACCGCCGCCACGATGTCGGCGCCCAGCGCGGCAAAGAAGCCGGACAGCGCGAACAGCAGGTCGGGATCGGCGCCGATGGCGACGCGGCGCCCGCCGAACTGGAAATGCCCGTCCAGCATCGCATCGAGCAACTGGCTGCGCTGGCGCCGCAGCCCGGCCGGCGCCGGCCGTCCGGAAATTTCGCTGAGCAGGGCGACGAATTCGTCGGCGGGGCCGAGGCCGGTCAGGCTGCGCAGCACGGTGGCAGGCACGCCGGTGCGCGCGGACAGCAACTCGGCCGGGGCGCGCATGTGTTCGCCGATGGCGATGGTGTGGCGGGCGCGGCCCATGCGGACGATGTCTTCCAGCGCGGTGCCGCCCAGCGTGGTGGCGACATACTGCGCCGGCACCGTGCCGTCGAGCGACTGCGACACATCGGGCAGCACCACCGCCGCGAGGCCGAACGCCTGCGCGGTTTCCACCATCCACTCGATATCGGCGGCGGTCTGGTGCACGCCGGGCAGCAGATTGACCTGCGGCGGCAGCGGGGCGGCCCCGTCGGCCGGCTCGACGATCGTCTCGATGATGGCGGCAACCGCGCGCGACCAGCCGTCCTCCAGCCCGCCATGGTAATCCGGCGTATGCGCCAGCACCACGCGCACGCCGGCGAGTTCCGGCCGGCGCGCCAGGATCAGCCGCAGATCGCCTTCCATGTCCTCGCCGCGGGTTTCCACCAGTGCGGTGGTGGCGATGCCGATGAAGCGCGGCTTCATCCGTTTGGTCAGGTTGACCAGCGCCTGCTCCAGATTGTCGGCGCCGCCCATGATGGTCGCCACTTCGTCGAGCGCCGTGGTCTGCAGCGGAATCGCTTCACGGGTGTGGCGCACGGTCAGCACCAGCGCGAACGAGGTGCATCCCTGGGCGCCATGCAGCAGCGGCACCGCGCCGGCGATGCCCAGATAGGCCAGCGCGGCGCCAAGCGGTGCCGAGGATTTCAGCGGATTGGTCATCAGCGCCTTGCGGGCGTTCACGAGTTCGGCCATTGCCGCCTCACCCGCCCGCAGCGGAATGCGCCGCCGCCGGTGCATCGGCGCATTCCCACGGCGCCGGCCGCCGCACTTCCTGCCACACCGGATTGGTCAGCGCGCGGTGCAACTCGGCCACCAGCGCCACCACGCCGTCATAGCCGGCGAAGGCCAGATGGCGTTCCTGGTTGATGTCGCGCCACGGCGTGCGCGCCTTCAGGGCAACGAACTGCGAGCGCCCGCCGGAGAGCATGATATCGGCCTCGCCGCGGGCAAGCTGGGCGTACATTTCGCGCGGTGGGATGCTGTCCACCATGTGCGCGTCGCCGCCCATCAACGCCCGGATGCGGCCCTTGTCCTCGTCGGTCGATTTGCGCACGGAGGTGTGGGTGATCACCATGCCGATCTCCTGCAGGGCCGACACGATCGACCAGGATTTCACCCCGCCGGTGTAGAGCAGCACCCGCTTGCCCCGCAGCGCCTCCCGGTACGGCGCGATGCGCGCCCAGGCCCGTGCTTCCTCCGCCGTGATCAGCGCTTCCGTCCGCTCCGCCAGCGCCGGATCGGCGCCGCGCGCCACCAGCATGCCCGCCAGCGTGCGCAGCGAGTCGGAGGTGTCGGAAATGCCGTAGAACGAGCCTTCGAAATACGGAATTCCCCAGCGTTCCTGCATCACCCGGGCGATGTTGATGAGCGCGCTGGAGCACACCATCATGTTGACCCGGGCGCGATGGCAGGAAGCGATGTCGTTGTAGCGGGCATCGCCGCAGATGGTGGCCTGCAGCCGGATGCCGATCGCCTCCAGCAGCGGCTTCACCTGCCACAGCTCGCCGGCGACGTTGTATTCGCCGAGGATGTTGACATCGGTCGGCGTCACCACCGCCGGCTCCCGCGTGCCGATGACATGCGCCAGCAGCGTCTCGCCGGCCAGCCGGTTGCCGAGATTCTTGGGGCCGACGAAACCCGGCGCGTTCACCGGAATGCACGGCGTGCCGAGCTTCCCGGTGGCGTGGCGGCACACCGCCTCGATGTCGTCGCCGATCATCGCCGGCACGCAGGTGGCATAGACGAACACCGCCGGCGGCGCGTGCCGGGCGATCGCTTCCCTGATCGCGCGATACAGCAGCTTCTCGCCGTTGCCGAGCACGATGTCCATTTCGGAAAGGTCGGTGGTGAAGCCGAGGCGATAGGTCTGCGGACCCGAACTGCCGGAGTGGCGGTTGTCCCAGCCATTGCCCTCGCAGGCCAGCGGCCCGTGCACCAGGTGGACGGCATCGGTGATGGGTTGCAGGGCGATCTTGGCGCCATCGAAGGCGCAGCCGCCGGCGGCGGCACCGGGGGTGAGTGGCTTGGAGCAGCCCTTGCGGCGCTCCTTCTCGGTCTTGGCGTTGTTGGTGGGGCAGGCCGGCTCGTTGAACACCGCGGCGATGCGGGATTTCAGCGCCTCGTTCATCTGCCTCTCCTCGGCGAGCGTAAAGAAAAGCCGGGCCGGGCGGCGCGCTGCCACCCGGCCCGTGCAGCTAGCGCGTCAGGTCGAAGGAGATATCCTCTCCGATCCCAACAGCATCGTTGTCGAGCTTGTCGAAGATCTTGTCGAGCACCGTCACCAGCACGCGCAAGCCGCCCTGATAGCCCCAGACCGGGAAGCGGTGATGGTGGTGGCGGTCGAAGATCGGGAAGCTCAGCCGGATCAGCGGCACGCCGCAATCGCGTTCGAGGTACTTGCCGTAGGAACTGCCGACCAGCAGGTCCACCGGTTCGGTGGCCAGCAGCGACCGCAGGTGCCACAGATCCTTGCCGCCCCAGGCCTTGCAGCCGGCGCCGAACGGGGTGGAGGCGAACAGCGCCTGCATCTGCGCTTCCCACGTCGCGTTGCCGTTGGTGGCCAGGCAGTGGCGCGGCTCGCCACCGGTCTCAAGCACGAAGCGCGCCATGCCATAGACGAAGTCGGGATCGCCAAAGATCGCGTAGGTCTTGCCGTGCAGATAGGCCTGGCTGTCGGCCAGCGCATCCACCAGCCGGCCGCGTTCCTTCTCCAGTTCCGCCGGGATCTCCTTGCCGGTCAGTTCGGCAATGGCCTGCAGCAGATCGTCGGTGCCGCCGACGCCGAGCGGGTAGTGCAGGGAGGCAACCTGCTGCCCCTGCGCCTTCGCGTAGTCGAGCGTCTTGTGGGTGCACCATTCCTGCAGCGACAGGGTGGCGCTGGCGTGGAGCGCGTCCTTGGTCGCCTCGATCGTGGTGCCGCCGTCATACATCCGGTACTCGCCGTCCGACGGCGTGTCGAACTGGTCGGACACGTCGGAGAGCAGCGTGTACTCGGCGCCGAACAGGTCGAGGATGCGCTTCAGCTCGCGGTTGTTGCCCACCGCATAGCCGTCGAACCCGCCGATCACATTCAGCCCGGTGCCGGGGGTGCGCTCGCGCTTCTTCCAGAAATGCTCGAGGATGCCCTTGAGCATGTTGTCGTAGCCGGTGGTGTGGCTGCCGACGAAGGCCGGGGTGTGGGCATAGGGCACGTCGAAGTCGGCCGGCACCGATCCCTTGTCCCGGGAGGTGGAAATGAACGCCTGCAGGTCGTCGCCGATCACCTCCGCCATGCAGGTGGTGGAAACCGCGATCATCTTCGGGCTGTACAGCGTGTAGGCGTTGGACAGCCCATCGATCATGTTCTGCAGGCCGCCGAACACCGCCGCGTCCTCGGTCATGGACGACGACACCGCCGCGCAGGGTTCCTTGAAATGGCGTGACAGGTGGCTGCGATAGTAGGCGACGCAACCCTGGCTGCCATGCACGAAGCTCAGCGTGCGCTCGAACCCGGCGGCGACGAACACCGCACCCAGCGGCTGGCACGCCTTCGCCGGGTTGATGGTCAGCGCTTCGCGGGCAAAGTTCTTCTCGCGGTACTCCCAGCTTTTCGTCCAGGCGTCGGTCTTTTCCACCTCGGCGGCGGGCGGCATGCATTCCATCTGGCGCTTGCGGGCCAGCATCTCCTGGTATTCCGGGGTGCGGAACAACGGGGCGTGGTCGAGAATCTTCTCGGCGGACTGCGGCATCAGTTCTCTCCTTCCGGTTCTCGGCTCAGGCCGACTTCTTCCAGGGCGCCTTGAACAAGCCCCAGACCGGGTTGTTGATCGCCAGGTCCATGTCGCGGGCGAAAATGGCGAATCCGTCATAGCCGTGGTACGGCCCGGAATAGTCCCAGGAATGCATCTGCCGGAACGGCACACCCATCTTCTGGGTCGAGTACTTCTCCTTGATGCCGGAGCCGACCAGGTCGGGGCGGATGCCCTCGATGAACTTCTCCAGCTCGTAGCCGGTCACGTCGTCATAGATCAGCGTGCCGCCCTTCACGTAGTGGCCGGTGCGCTGGTAGTCGTCGTTGTGGGCGAATTCGTAGCCGGTGCCGGCAATCTCCATGCCGAGATCGACATAGGCGTTGACCACGTGGCGTGGCCGCAGCCCGCCCACGTACAGCATCACCCGCTTGCCTTCGAGCCGCGGCTTGAAGCGCGCCAGCACGGCATCGACGAACGGCTTGTACTTCTCGATTGCGCGCTCGGCGTTCTCCTGGATCGTCGCGTCGAAGCGGGCGGCGATGGCGCGCAGGCTGGTGGCGATCTGCGACGGGCCGAAGAAGTTGTACTCCATCCAGGGGATGTTGTACTTTTCTTCCATGTGCCGGCAGATGTAGTTCATCGACCGGTAGCAGTGGATCAGGTTCAGCTTCGCCTTCGGCGCGTGCTCCAGCTCGGCGAGCGTCGCGTCGCCTGACCAGTTGCCCACCACCCGGAGGCCGATCTCCTCCAGCAGGATGCGGCTGGCCCAGGCGTCGCCGCCGATGTTGTAGTCGCCGATGACGTTGACGTCGTACGGGGTGGTCTCGAAGCCGTCATGGTCCTTCTTGTCGAACACCCAGTCGCGCACGGTATCGTTGGCGATGTGGTGGCCGAGCGACTGCGACACGCCGCGGAAGCCCTCGCAGCGCACGGGCACGATGGTCTTGCCGGTTTCCTTGTGCTTCTTGCGGGCCACCGCCTCGATGTCGTCGCCGATCAGGCCGATCGGGCATTCCGACTGGATGGTGATGCCCTTGGCGAGCGGGAACAGCCCGCCGATCTCGTCGATCAGCTTCTCAAGCTTCTTGTCGCCGCCGAAGACGATGTCGCGCTCCTGGAAGTCGGAGGTGACCTGCATGGTTACGAACGTGTCCACGCCGGTGGTGCCGGTGTAGTAGTTCCGGCGCTGCGACCAGGAGTAGTGGCCGCAGCCCACCGGTCCATGGCTGATATGCACCATGTCCTTGATCGGACCCCACACCACGCCCTTCGAGCCGGCATAGGCGCAGCCGCGGATGGTCATCACGCCCGGGATGGACTTGATGTTGGACTTCACGTTGCATTCGCTCAGCGCGGCGTCGTCAGCCGGGCTCACGCCCTCTTCCGGCTCCGGCACGCCGCGGGAGACGTCCAGATGCTTCTGGCGCCGCTTGCGCGACTTGTCGGGGTAGGCCTCCAGCACTTCGGCGATGAGGCGCTTGTTGAATTCACCGTCGCCGGCATTGTTATCGAGTGGCATCGTCGTAATCCTCGTCGCCGATGTGGGGGGTACGGACCGGGGCGGCGGCTCAGGCCGCCGCCGCCTCCTTCGCCTGCAACTCGGCGAGTTCCTGTTCCGCCGTCTTCATGATGCCGAATTCCAGCAGCATGTCTTCCAGCTCTTCCATGCTGATCGGCGTCGGGATGGTGCCCTTGCCGGAGTTGTCGTGGATCTTCTGGGCGAGCGTGCGGTATTCCTGCGACTGCTTGGAGTCCGGCGAATACTGAATGCAGGTCATCTTGCGCAGTTCGGCGTGCTGCACGCTGTTGGACCGCGGCACGAAGTGGATCAGCTTGGTGTTGATGCGCGTCGCCAGCGCCACGGCCAGTTCTTCCTCGCGGTCGGTCTGGCGCTCGTTGCAGATCAGCCCGCCCAGGCGGACGCCGCCGGAATGCGCATACTTCAGGATGCCCTTGGCGATGTTGTTGGCGGCATACAGCGCCATCATCTCGCCGGACATGACGATGTAGATTTCCTGTGCCTTGCCTTCGCGGATCGGCATGGCGAAGCCGCCGCACACCACGTCGCCGAGCACGTCGTAGGAAACGTAATCGACGTCGTCGTAGGCGCCGTTTTCCTCAAGGAAGTTGATGGCGGTGATCACGCCGCGGCCGGCGCAGCCGACGCCCGGCTCCGGGCCGCCGGATTCGGCGCACTTGATGCCCTTGTAGCCGATCTTCAGCACGTCCTCGATTTCGAGGTCCTCGACCGAGCCGGCTTCGGCGGCCAGGCTCAGCACCGTGTCCTGCAGCTTGGTGTTCAGGATCAGGCGGGTGGAGTCGGCTTTCGGGTCGCACCCGACGATCAGGATCCTCTGGTCCAGATCGACCAGGGCGGCGAGCGTGTTCTGGGAGGTGGTCGACTTGCCGATGCCTCCCTTGCCGTAGAACGCGATCTGACGAAGTGCGGCCATGTTTCTTTCCTCTGGGGTCATGCGGCGGGCACTGGCCCGACGGCGGGGATCAAGCGGGATGCTCCTCCGCAAGACCCGTGCCACAGCCTCGCGTGGCGGTTTCGCGCGGTTTCGCGTGCTGTGCGGCGAAGCAGCGGACAAACCGCATGTCCGGAGTCCGACAAGCGTGTCCGTCCGCCACAGCATGTGCCCGCACGTTGCACGCGCGACAAAAAAGCCCGCGACATTGCGTCACGGGCTTTCTTCAGTAATGGGGTCAAGGGGTCCACCGACCCCTTGCGGGTCCAGGGCAGCGCCCTGGCCTTACCTTCTTACTTACCCATCCCCCCAAGCACCCGCGTGAGTTCCAACAAATCCATATCCAGCGTCTCCACATCCTGCTCATCGAGGAAGCGGCGCTCATTGCGCGTCAGCACCATTCCGCCGATGAGCGCAAAATGCCCACCGCCGGAGCGTTTCATGATTTGCCGTGCATAGGAGCGCAGCATCTGGTCGTTGAAGCGGCAGCCCAGGAACAGGAACCCGCCACCGGCGCGGCGGCGCTTCACCTCGTCGGGAAGCGGCGTCTGGATGTCGATTTCCGTCATCACCTCGACATAGTCGGAATCCGCCACCAGCACGTTGCGCCCCGGTGCGGCGGTGCCGTGCGGCTTGTACAGCAGGGTGCGCCAGGTTTCCGCCTCGGCCACCGGGCATTCCGCGCCGGCGGCATTCCAGGTGCGGTACCAGCGCTGCTCGCCGACGCCGGCGCGCGCGGTGCCCTGCACCTCGCCCCAGTCAACCTGGCCGGACAGCGCCGCGCGCATCGCCCCGTCGTACCAGGTATCAACGATCAGCGGCGGCGCGGCCTTGGCGAGGGCGCGGTGCAGAATGGTCGGCACCACCGGCGGCGCATAGGCATCGTTCATCAGCCCGTCCAACGTGCGGCGATGGCGATGGGTTTCGATGTATTGCGCGGCAGCCCAGCAATTGCCACGGGCGCGCCGCGGCAGTGCCACGCGCGCGCCCAGGTAGGCGGCCAGTTCCTCATGCGTTGTCGGCACCGGGGCGGCGGCGAGTTCCGCCAAACCGGGTCCGAGATAGGGCAGCAGCGAGCCGGCGCGCAGCCGCTCCGCGATGCCGTGCCCGGGTGACGCGGCTTCGAGCACCGCGTTACTCATCGCCGCCGCGCTTGCGCGCGTTCACGGTGATCGGCAGGCGGGTGTCGGCGGCCATTTCGGGCAGATCGAACACCCAGCCGTTCTTGAGCTTCACCCAGCCGCCCCACAGGGTTTCGCGTTCGGTCTCGACGATCGGCTCCTCCAGATCCTTCTTCGGCACATAGCCGGACAGCCCCTTGTCGGTGCGACGGATCATCAGCTTCATGGCGCGGCCTCCTGCGGCGCGTCCGCGGCAGCGAGCTCGCGCGCGCGCATGCCCACCACCGCGCCGCGCACGATGAATTCGACGGCGTAGATGTAGTAGCGCTGCAGATACGTGCCGACGTCGCGCACGTAGCCTTCATCGCCTTTGCGCACCAAAATCTCGCCGATCTCGCGCCCGGCGAAGGTGCCGTCGTTGCGGATATGCATGATGGCGCGCACCTTCGCGCCCGGGGGGAAGACCGGCGAGCGATGCAACTCGCCGTCATCGTCGCGAGGCGATGCCATGCCGGGCTTCCCTCGGGTGGGTCAGACTTTGACGCAGGTGTCGGGCACCGGGCAGACGGCGGCGCACTGGGCGGCGGGGAAATGCCCCTCGCACTCGGTGCACAGGGCCGCGTTGATGACGTAATTGCCGCGCTTGGTGGAAATGGCGGCATTCGGACATTCGAACTCGCAGGCGCCGCAGGCGGTGCACTGGGATACGATGATCTTGTAGGCCATGTCAGGGTCTCTCCGTTACAGGGTTGGTCGGGTCAGCCGGTGGTCTGGTCACGCGGTCAGGCGGACGGTGCTGCGGTAGCGTTGCGCGTACCAGGCAGCGATTCCGGATTCGATCCAGTCATAGGCGTGGTCCTGGCTTGCCTCGATGCCGGCGCCGGTCAGGCTGTTGCGCGGGCAATCGCCGATCTTCGCCACCAGCACGCAGGCCACGCCGGCGAGCGCGGCCAGCACGCCATCCAGCGTTGCGTCCTCGCCCCAGCCGCTCTGGCAGTATTGCTCGACTCGGCGATGGCCGATGAAGCGGATGCCGTCGGGCGAAACCTCGTAGACCTGGAATTCCTGCGCGTGGCCGAAATGCTGGTTGATGCGTCCGCCGCCGCGGGTGGCGATCGCCACCAGCACCGCCGGCGCATCCACCGCGGCCAGGTCGTCGCGGGCGGCTTCCCGGTGCGCCGCATGCTCGCCGCGGGTTTCCGCCACCAGTTCGCGGTAAGTGGCGCGGGGCGCGGGGTCGTAGGCGGTTTCCGCCGGCAACTGGTCGAGGTTGAATTCCTGGCCGCGATCCTCGCCCAGCAGGCCGACGGCATCGGCGCGGCACTGCCGGCAATGCCGCATCAGGTTGGCGCCGCCTGCCAGACTGTCCTGCAGCGTCTTCAGTTCGGCCGGCGTGGGGCCGCGCTGGCCGGAGAGGCCGAACGCCGTGCCGTGCGCCGGGTCCGAGATGAGTGGCATGATGTTGTGCAGGAATGCCCCTTTTTGCGTCACCACCCGGTTAACCTCGACCAGATGCGCGTCGTTGACGCCGGGGATCATCACCGAGTTGATCTTGGCGAGAATGCCGCGCGCCACCAGCATCTCCAGCCCGAGCATCTGCCGCTCATGCAGGATGCGGGCGGCCTCGATGCCGGTGAAGCGCTGGTGGTTGTGGAAAATCCACGGATGGATGCGCGCGCCGATCTCGGGGTCGATGAAGTTGATGGTGATGGTGACATGGTCGATGCCCATGGCGGCGATGGCATCGATATGGTCGGGCAAAGCCAGGCCGTTGGTGGAGATGCACAGCCGCAGATCAGGAATGGCGGCCTGCACGCGCCTGAAAGTCTCGGCGGTGTGCCGCCAGTCATAGACCGCATCCCCCGGCCCGGCGACGCCGAGGACGGAAAGTTGCGGCACGCTGTTGGCCACCGCGATGATCTTGCGGACCGCCTGATCCGGCGTGAGTTTTTCGGAAACCACGCCGGGGCGGCTTTCGTTGGCGCAGTCGTATTTGCGGTTGCAGTAGTTGCACTGGATGTTGCAGGCGGGGGCAACGGCGACATGCATGCGGGCGAAGTAGTGGTGCGCCTCCTCGGCGTAGCACGGGTGGTCCTTCACCCGTTCCCACACATCCGCCGCCATGCCGGCGGGGCCTTGCTGCGAGCCACAGGCCGAGGCGGTGCAACCGGACGCAGGGTCGGCGGCCGGGGCCAGCAGGCTCTCCAGGGTGATGATCTGCGCCACGGGTTCATCCTTCGGTTCCGTGGGGCGATGCACCGCAAGGATTGTGCCAACCGGCGCCGGCGGCGGATTCCGCGGTTTCAGAGGCCGGGCGGCCTGTCCGGTTTGCGACAGAGGACGTGCGGGTCGGGACAGGTGCGGCGCGTCGCCGGGTTCAGAACGGATGCAACGAAACGATTGACCCGCTCGCCCGATCAAATTAGCATCAACTGCGCCGGTTTGGTGCTGCGATCTTCACCAAAGCGCGCGACCCTCCGGTTGACCGCAAGGCGGACATCGTTACGTTGCTTGCAGGAGACTTCGGGCTGGATTCTATAAATACAAACAAACCGAGGGAGATTGGGTCATGCCTGACCAAGACGAAATAATCGCCCGGCTCGGCAAGCCGCTGGTCGACCGGATCGACCCGAAGACGTTTCGCCTGGGCATCGTCCTCAATGGCACCGTCGCCGCCGGGGCCTGGACCGCCGGTGTGCTCGACGCGCTCGTCGAGGCGCTGGACGCCTGGGAACTCGCCAAGGCTGCCGACAGGAAGGCGGGCACCCGGACCGTGCCGGACCACAACGTGCGCCTGGACGTCCTGGGGGGCGCCTCCGGCGGCGGGGTCTGCGCCGCCTTGCTCGCCCGCGCCGCCTCGCGCAATTTTCCGGCTGTGCAGGACCGCAACGGCAATGCGGCGAACCCGTTCTGGGACGTCTGGGTCGAAAAGCTCGATATCGACGCCATGCTGGGCGTTGATGATCTCGCGAAAGCCGATGCCCCCGCAGCCTCGCTGCTCTCCGGCAAGGCCATCGACCTGGCTGGAGACGCCATCCTGCAATGGGGCATCAACACCCCCGGCGTGACGCTCCGGGCGACGCCACGCCCCTGGCTCGCCGATCCATTCCACGTTCTGGTCACGCTGACCAATCTGCGCGGCGTCCCCTACGGCATCGCCTTCGAGGCGAGCGGCGGTGGCGCGCCGCGGGCGAGCTGGTATGTGAACCATGCCGACCACGCTCTGTTCGCTTTCGCCTCCGCGAACGCGCAAACCGCTGCCGGAATCCGGCCGGATGAATGGGTGGTCGATCGCGACTTCACCGCGGCCTCCGGCACCTGGGCAGAGTTCGCCGAGTACACGAAGGCAACGGGCGCCTTTCCGGTTGGCTTCCCGCCACGGCGCCTGTCGCGGCCGACCGAGCATTACGCGTGGCGCGCGGTGGCATTGCCCGGTGGGCAGATCAATGGCGTGCCACAGCCAGCGAAGATCAGCCTGCTGTCCCCGGCATGGGGCGCGCTGCCGCCGGCGGACCAACCAGGCGCCACCTACGTGTTCGATTGCGTGGATGGCGGCGCATGCAACAATGAACCGGTCGAGCTGGTGCGGGTGGCCCTGGCCGGGCTGGGCAACACGCTGGAGCGGGAGGGCAGCAAGGCTGACGCTGCCGTGCTGGTGATCGATCCCTTCGCCGCGGCACCGGACTGCCCGGCACCCGGCGCGCCCCCCAGCATGTTCGGGGTCGGGCTGGGATTGACCGGAGCGTGGAAGGACGAGGCGCGTTTCGCCACCTCGGACCTGCTGCTCGCGCTGGACACCAATGTCTGCAGCCGTTTCCTGCTGACCGCCGGGCGCACCAATGCCAAGGGCGATAAGGTTTGGGGTGGCAACGCGGTTTCCGGCTCCGGTCTGGGGGCTTTCCTGGGATTCCTGGATCGCGGCTACCGGGTGCATGATTTCCTGCTCGGACGGAAGAATTGCCGCGACTGGCTCCGCAGCTACTTCGTGCTGGACGAGAACAATCCGGTTTTCAACGACTTTGGCAAGCAACCGGCGGCGAAAGACTTCCGGCCAGCGGGGAAAGCACAGTTGCCGATCATCCCATTGGTCCCCGCGGTGCAGGGCGCCCTGACCCAGCCGGACTGGCCGGTGCTCCATCCGGCCACGTTTGGCCTGCGGGGAGACATCGAGCACCGCCTTCGCGCTGTGGCGGACCGCGTCGGCGAGCAAAGCAAAGTGCCCTGTAACGATCTGCTGGCGCTCCTGCTCGCCGCGTGGGGAGCGACCTATGCCCGCCAGACGATTGCCACGGCGGCGGACCAGCAGAACGGCCTGGCCTGATACCAGTCCGCTGTAGGATTCACCCACCGCCTCCCGTCATGCCCGGGACAAGCCCGGGCATGACGGAATGCAGCAGGTGAATCATTTTACGGACGGGTATAATAAAGGCGAAGCCGAGCAACGAAGTATATCCCGCCGGTTCGCCACTGCCTGGCCATCAACAGATACGCGGCAGTTGCTCCCCCGCAAGCCAATCGACAATCCGCCCGCCGCCGAACGCTGTGGTCATCTGCACGAACCGGTCCGCATCCTCCACCACCTCGCCGATCCGCACGGCCGCGCCGCCGAGCGGGTGGGCGCGCATCGCCTCCAGCAGCGGCGCGGCGGCGTCCGGTGCCGCAATCGCCACCAGACGGCCTTCATTCGCCACATTCAGCGGGTCGAGCCCCAGCAGTTCGCAGGCCGCGGCGACTTCCGGGCGCACCGGGATGGAATTTTCCGCCAGCATGATACCCACGCCGGATTGCTGGGCGACTTCGTTCAGCGTGGCGGCCACGCCGCCCCGGGTGGGGTCGCGCATCAGCCGCAGGCCGGCGCCGGCGCGCGCCACCATGGCAGCCACCAGCCCGTGCAGCGGCGCCGAATCCGACAGGATGGCGGTGGCGAAGGACAGGTTCTCGCGGCAGGACATGATGGCCACGCCATGATCGCCGATCGGCCCGGACAGCAGCACGGCATCGCCGGGCCGCGCCCGGTTGCCCGACAGGAAAAGCCCGGGCGGCACGATGCCGATGCCCGCGGTGCAGATGAACACCCCGTCCGCCTTGCCGCGCTCCACCACCTTGGTGTCGCCGGCGACGATCGGCACGCCGGCCTCACGGCTCGCCCGCCCCATGCTGGCGGCGATGCGGGCGAGGTCGGCCAGCGGAAACCCTTCCTCGAGGAAAAAGCTCGCGGTCAGGTGCAGCGGCCGGGCGCCGGACATGGCGATGTCGTTGATGGTGCCGTGCACGGCCAACGAGCCGATATCGCCGCCCGGGAAGAACAGCGGCGAGACGACATAGCCGTCGGTGGTCATCACCATGCGCCCGCCCGGCACGTCGAACGCCGCCTGGTCGTTGCCCTGGGCGAGGTATTCGTTGCCGAACTCGGCGTGGAACACATCGGCGATGAGTTGCGCCATCGCCCGCCCGCCGGCGCCGTGCGACAGGTCCACCCGGCCGGCGGGGATGTCGAGGCGGCGGCGCGTCATCGCCGGCGGAGCGGCAGCGTCATGCGCCGTTCTGCCCCTGGCGCGCCGGCGCGGCCGGGGCCGGCGGGGGCGCGACCACCGGGGCCGGCGGCCCGGAATCGGGGTGCGGCGTATCCTGGCGTTCGACGCCATAAATTCCGAGCGCCGCCTTGGCGCCCAGGATGGCGCTCATGTAGACCAGGGCACCATTGGCGTAGCGGCTCCAGGTCAGGCTGGTCAGCGGCACGTAGCCCGCCACCCCGGCAACGAACGGCGAGTAGCCGAACAGCCCGGCGATCACCACTTCCCCGGCGGCGATGCCGCCCAGTGCTCCGAGCCCGGCCGGCACCAGATTCCAGTACGGTGTGTACTCGTCGCCGGGACCGTAGCCGGACCAGATCAGCCCGGCGGCAGCGCCCGCCGCGGTCACCAGGCCGAGCGCGCCGGTGGCGGCGCTGGCGGCGCCCTGGGTCACCGCGGTGTAGGCGGTATTGTAGCTCGCCATGCCGATCAGGGCGCCGAACAGTTCCCAGGAGGCGAACTGGTTGATCTCGATCTTGGGCGCGGGGGCCGGCGCTTCCGGTTTGGCGGCGGCATCCGGCGCAGCGGTGGTAAACGTCGCCGCCTGCGCCGGCACGGCCGGGGTACTGCCCACCGGCGGCGGCGCCGCCGCGGCGAGGGTCAGCGCCGCCAGCCCGGCCAGGGCAGCGCGCCGGCGCGCGGATGACCGGGGCACCGGCACGGGCGAAACCACGAACATTCCGCATGTTGCGCCGCCACTCTGCATGGGCGTGTCTCCTGAGGGCAGCCGGTGATGGGAACCACACTGATACGTCAACTCGGCACCGCTGGCCAAGGCGCTGCATCGTTTCATGCCGACCGCACCCGGGTGGCGTGCGCCGGCTCGGCGGGTTGCGTCCGCCGGCGGAACCGCCCGTAGGTCCAGTGCGCCGCGCACGCCCCCTCGGAGGAGACCATGCAGGAGCCCATCGGCGTCTCCGGCGTGCAGGCGCGGCCGAACAGCCGGCATTCGGCCGGGCGCTTGACCCCGCGCAGGATGGCGCCGCATTCGCATGCCGGATTGTCCGAGGCCGCTGGCGTCGCCATGCCGAACCGCGCCTCCGCGTCGAACCGGGCGAATGCCGGGCGCAACCGCAAGGCGCTGTGCGCCACCCAGCCCAGCCCGCGCCACTCGAAGCGGTCGCGCAGTTCGAACACCTCGGCGATGGCGGCCTGGGCGCGCTGGTTGCCGGTCTCGGTCACCGCGCGGATGTACTGGTTCTCCACCTCGGCCCGGCCCGCGTTCACCTGGCGGACAAGGAGCAGGATAGCCTGCATGACGTCGAGCGGCTCAAATCCCGCCACCACCACCGGCTTGCGGTGGTCCGCGGCGATCTGCCGGTAGGGCGCGGTGCCGATGATGGTGGAGACATGCGCCGGGCCGACGAACCCGTCGAGCCGCACCGCTGCTTCCCCGCCGGTCGCCAGGATGGCGCGCATCGCCACCGGGGTGAGCACGTGGTTGCAGAACACCGAGAAATTGGTCAGGCCGTCGCGGGCGGCGCGCTGCACGGCGACGGCGGTGGGCGGCGTGGTGGTCTCGAAGCCGATGGCGAAGAACACCACTTCGCGCGAAGGCTCGGCGGCGGCGATGCGCAGGGCGTCCAGGGTGGAATAGACCATGCGGATATCGGCACCGCCGGCCTTGGCCTTCTGCAGGCTGGTGCCCTTCGAGGCCGGCACCCGCATCAGATCGGCGTACGTGCACAGCGTCACCCGGGGGTCGCGCGCCAGCGCGATGGCGGCGTCGATGCGCCCCACCGGCAGCACGCAGACCGGGCAGCCCGGGCCATGGATCAGGCGGATGGCGGGCGGCAGCAAATCCTCCAGGCCGTAGCGCGAAATCGCATGGGTGTGGCCGCCGCAGAACTCCATGAACGCATAGGCGGCGCCGGCGGCTGCCTCGGCGCCGATGGCGGCGGCGAGCGCCCGGGCGCGCGCGGCGTCGCGGTATTCGGCGACGTATTTCACGCCGCCGCCCCGGCGGCGATGATGGCCAGATGCGCCGCCGCCGCCTCGTCCAGCAGCGCCAGGGTGCGCTCGGCCTCGGCCGCGTCCAGCCGGGTCAGCGCGTAGCCGACATGGAGAATGACGTAGTCGCCCACGGCCACGTTCTCCACCAGGACGAGCGAGATCACCAGCGAAACGCCGTCCAGGCTCACCCGCGCCATGTCGTCGGGCAGCAGTTCGGTGACCAGGGCGGGAATGGCGAGGCACATGGCTCAGCCCGCCCGGGCGGGAGGGGCGGCGGCAAACGCGCGGGCGGCATTCGCCTCGATCCAGGCGAGCCAGGCCATCACCCCCTCGCCGGTGCGCGCCGAGACGGTCAGGATCTGCAGGCCGGGATTCACCCGCAGCGCATTCGCCATGCAGGCCGACAGATCGAAATCGAGATACGGCAGAAGATCGGACTTGTTCAGCAGCATCAGGTCGGCGGCGGCGAACATGTCGGGATATTTTAGCGGCTTGTCCTCGCCTTCCGTCACCGACAGCACCACCACCTTGTGCGCCTCGCCAAGGTCGAAGGCGGCCGGACACACCAGATTGCCGACATTCTCGATGAACAGCAGGCTGCCGCGCACCGGATCGAGTTCATCGAGCGCATGGCCGACCATGTGGGCATCGAGATGGCAGCCCTTGCCGGTGTTCACCTGCACCGCCGGGGCGCCGGTGGCGCGGATGCGGTCGGCATCGTTGCTGGTCTGCTGGTCGCCCTCGATCACCACGATGGGATGGCGCGACACCAGCGATTCGATGGTCCGCACCAGCAGCGAGGTTTTCCCCGAGCCGGGGCTGGAGACCAGGTTGAGGGCGAAGATACCGCGCTGCTTCAGGCGGGCGCGGTTGGCGCCGGCGTATTCGGCGTTCTTGGAAAGGATGTCGCGCTCGATGCGGACAATCCGCTCCGGGCTCAGCCCCGGCACGTGCACGCCGGCGATCCCGGCGCCGTAATCATGCGTGCCCTCGGCGGCATGCGCGTGGTCATGGTCATGGCCATGTTCATGGTCGTGGTGATGCCCGTGCGCGTGGTCATGCGCATGGCGATGCGCCGGTTCCGGGGGCCGCCTGTCCGCGTCGTCATCGCCGCAGCCGCACACCGTGCACATCACTCGACCTCCAGTTCGCGAACCCGCAACGCATCGCCGGATGTCATCTGCACCCGGCTGTGCCCGCATTCCGGGCACGGCGCAAAACGCTCGGCGAGCGCCACCGTACGCTCGCAGTGGAAGCACCAGCCCGCGCCGGGCACAAGCACGATGTCCAGCCGCGCCCCCTCGGCGGCGGTGCCGCGGCTGACCACGTCGAAGCAGAACCGCAGCGCCTCCGGCTCGGCACAGGCCAGCACGCCGATTTCCAGCACCACCGCGCGCACCCGGACGAAATGCTGCCGCCGCGCCTCCTCCTCGATGATGCCGATGACGCTCTCGGTCAGGGACATTTCATGCATCCGCGCCCTCCCGCAGGGTCAGGCTGCAGCCGACGCAGGGATCGAACAGGCCGACCAGCCAGCGCAGCCGAGCCTCCGCCGCAGCGCCGGCGCCGACCCGCAGGCCGGGCAGCGCGTGCACCAGCGGACCGTCAGGATGAAAATTCCATTCGGTCGGCGCCAGCACGGCGCAGCCGGTCACCCGGTCCTGCGCATCCACCGCCGCCAGATGGTGCATGCGCCCGCGCGGCGTCTCCACCGCGGCAAAGCCGCTGCCGTCCGGCAGGGTTCCGCTGGCGAACCAGGATGCCGGCGCGTCCCCGGCATCGCCGCGCAGCAGCGCAGCGGCGTGGCGGATTTCGGCGAACCGCGCGGCCAGCCGGTCGCGCGGCGCCCCGGTGCCCAGGCTGCGGGCGAGCGCACCGGTCTCCGGCCGGCGCAACGGCAGATGCGGCAGGGCGGCGAAGGCCCCGCCCAACCGGGCCAGCGACGCCAGCACCGCCGGGTCGTCCGCCGCGGACAGGGCGTCCACCGTCCCGGCGCCGTCCGCTGGCGGCCCGGCGGCGTCCAGCATGCGCGCCGCCCAGCCTGACGATGCAGTGTGCAGGCCGAGCACCGCGAGCGAAGCGTCCAGCTCCGCCCCCGGCGCGCCCGGCCGGGTTGCCGCGAACGCCGCCCGCAGCGCCGCTACCTCCGCCGGTTCGGCCGGCAACCCCAGGGACGCCGCGGTGGTGAAGGTCGAGCGCAGATGCTCGCCCACCCGCTCGGCGGCGAGGTCGCGCAGCGCCGCCTGCCGGGCCGCCCCGGTGGCATCGCGGCCGCGCGCGGCATCGAGGGCAAAGCGGGCGGCAATGCGGTGCGATCGGCCGCACAGCGCATACAGGCGCTCGAAGGCGGCGGGCACCTCCGCGGCCGGGCGCCCCAGCATGGCCTGGCACAGCGTCACCGGCCGCCCGGCGCGCAGCCGGGCCGCGCGCACCACGCCGCCGGACAGCACCACCTCCAGCGCCAGCCCGCCGGTCACGCCGCCGTCCCGCGGCCGAACAGCAGGCCGCGCCGGCCGGGAACCACCTTTGGCGGCGCCGCCAGCACCGCTTCCAGCGCCGCCAGCGCGGTGGCGCGCGCCAGCGCGTGGCTGGCGAATTCGTGCATGGGGGAGAACAATGATGCCGCATCCACCCGGCCGAAACCGTCCAGCTCCGTCACCGTGAAGGCGATCGTGCCGGAGGGGAAAGCGCAGTCCCGGATCGTCCCGGCGCGCAGGGCCGGGCGATCCGGGGTGCCTGGCAGCCCGACCAGCACCAGGTTCATGCACCAGGGCGTCAGCAGCACGCCGAACGCCTCACCCGAGAACGCGCCAAAGCCGACCGCGTCCACCTCGAGCACCGGGTTGCAGATCGGCAGGCCCGCCATGCGGTCCCGGCCGATCGCGCGATAGCAGACCGCCAGAAGCTCGCCCGCGGCGATCGCCGCCGCATTCATGCCGTCAGCTCCAGAAAGCGTTCGCGCGGCGCATCGCAGCGCGGGCAGCGCCAGTGGTCGGGCAGGGCGGCAAAGGCCGTGCCCGCCTTCACCTGCCAGACATCGTCGCCCTGTTCCGGATCGTAGACCTGCCAGCACACCCCGCATTCCATCCGCGGGCCGTGTTGCTTCCCCAGCCCGGCCGGGGCGGCATCGCTCACGCGAAATACGCCGCCGCGATCTCGCGCAGGCGGTCGGCGGAATCGCGAAAATCCTCGTCGGCGGCCAGCACCGCTTCGGGCACGTCGCCGATTTCCAGCGTGTCCAGCACCACCTCGCCGCCGGCGTTGCTGTACTGCACCGACCAGACATGCCGCGCGCCGGTCGCCAGCACCCGGCACGCGCCATAGCCGCTGGCCGCCAGCGCGACCGGCCCGCTGCCCAGGCAGGACTGCAGATACGCCATGTCGGCCGGCGTCATCGGCAGCAGGGAGAAATTCACCACATGCGCCGGCACCCCCGGCTGCCAGCGCGCCATGCGGTCGGCGATCTCCGCCAGCAGCGGCATGACGTTCATCAGGTCCTGGGGCATCGGGTCCTGGGGCATGGCCCCCTCGGGCGGCGCGCCGGGCACGATGGCGGGGGCGGTCAGCGCGGCGGCCTGGCGCACCACCTCCGGGACCGCCGCCACCTCGACATAGTCGGCCAGATGCTGGCCCTCCGGCCCCAGGAAGCGCACCCGCCACAGCCCGGCGAGCACGGATTCCTGCACCTGCGCCACCACCCCGCCCGGCAGCGCGGCGGTGGCGGCGACCTCCCCCGCACCCAGCACCTCGCCGAGCAGGCGCGTCTCGTCGGCGGAAAACCCGGTAACGTCGAACTGCCGGCCGGGCGCGGCGGCGCTCTGCGTGTCCAGCGCCGCGGCGATCTCCGGCAGCATGGCGACGACGCGCGGGCAGGCGCGGATCAGCGCCTCGGCGGCGCCGGTGGCCAGGAAGGCGGGGGCACCGGTGGCGCTGCGGCCGGCGGCTTCCGGCGGCGCGCCGATCGGATGCAGGGTGATGGCTGCCGCCTCCCCTTCCGGGGCGATCCAGAAGCCCGGCTTCATGCCACCGCCCCGGTGGTATGCACGATGCGCACCTCCGGCCGCGCCGCTGGCGGCAGGACCGGCGCGTCGGCGGCGAGGCACTGCGCGATGCGGACAAGATATTCCGGCCAGTCGCGGATGCGCGGCAGCACCCCCACCGGATCGGCCCCGCGCGTAATCACCAGGCTGGGAAACACCGCGACCCGGAAGCGCGGCGCCAGCGCCGGTTCGGCGGCGCGGGCGATGATGCCGGCGCGCAGCCGGCCGGCAAAGGCGGCGAGCAGTTCGGGCAGCACCACGGCGACATCCGCCGCCTCGCTGCGCTGGGCCGGGTCGCCGGTGAAGAACAGCAGCGCGTGCGGGGTCGCGGCGAGGAAATCGTCCACCGTGCCCACCTCCAGCACGGGCAGCCCGGCGCGGACGGCGAGCGCCCGGATGAGCGGCGATGGCATTTCTTCTTCTCCCCCTCACGATAATCCGTGCCCGATGGGAGGGGAATTTCCAGCCCCGGTCAAGCGCCGACCGGAAGCAAGGCAGGCTGGGGCGTTCGCCGCCCGTGCCGCGGCCGGTCACCTGACGTCGGCAATCCGGACCCGCGAGCTGCCGCGCATGATGACGACCCCGCCCGTCCCCGGCGCCTCGTCGGGGTGGTGCATGCGCACCGGCTGGCTGACCGCGACGGCAGCGACGGGCGCGGCGCGGGCGCGGTCCGACGCCTTCAGCCTGGCCGCGAATTCGGGCGTGTAGCGGCTGTAGTCCGGCCCGGCCGGTTGGCGCGCCGGGCGGGCGACCGGCCCCGACATGGCGGCAAGACGCGCAAGATCGGTCCGCATCCGCTTCACCCGGGCGGCGAATTCGGGCGTGTACCGGCTGGTGTCGTCCGCCGGCGCGATCCCGCGTCGCCGCTGCTCCAGCGTGGCGTCGGGAAACTGGCCGGCCAGCGGCCACATTGCCATCACCCGGGTTTCGTAGCTCGCCCCGATTTCCCCGGTCCGCGAATGATAGGCGGCAGCCGCCTGCAGCCAGTTGCCGGTTTCCCGGTACAGGGCGCTGAGGAAGCGTGCCCCGTACAGTGTGTTGGCCGCAGGATCGAAGGCTTCGTCCAGCGATGCGAAGGCGTTGGGATGGTGCAGCAGGTTGATCTGCATGCAGCCGACGTCGATGGACTGGGTTCCCCCGCGCTGGAACTCCCGCACCGCTTCGATCGCGCCTGCCTTGCTGGCGAAGATGTGGTCGGTGCCGGCGACGTTGATGGTCCAGGGCCACGGCGCCACCCGTCCGGAGGCCGGATCGGTGCGCCCGCTTTCGACGATGCCGATGGTCAGCAGCAGCTTCGGCGGCAGCGCGAACGCCTGCTCCGCCGCCGCGATCCCGGGCAGGCAGGTGTCGGCAGCGGGCGCCGGCACGCTGTCCGCCGCCTGCGCGGTCACCGCATGGCCGATCAGGCCCAGAACGCAGGCGAGAAGATGGACGCGCATGCGGCACGTCTAGCCCATCGGAACAATATTTGCGACTTTTTCACGTTGCCGGGAGCGGTGCAGGCCAACCTGGCCCGCATGATCCGTCGCGTGGACGCAACGATTCGTTACCGGCCGCATGGGTGGCATGCCGGAAACGCCAATGGTGCGGTGCACCATGAAGATGCCAGGAATGTGATGCCGACGGTGGCGCGGCGCCTTTTCCCCCGCCCGGCCTGCCCTGGGCCAGCCGTCACGCCTCCCGGACCATGCGCCGGGCCAGAAATCTGCCCCCGTGACAACCGCCGTCACGGGGAACGCGAGGGGCGCTGAGAAACATCCAATTCGTTCTTGCTGTCCGCGGGGCGCGCCAGGCGCCTTCTGCGGATCGATCGCCCCTGGCACGCTGCCCGATGATTCGCCCGGTCCACAGGCAAGGGGCACCATCAAGGAGAGACTGCAATGCCGAATGACCACACCGTCGTCGTTGAACTGCCGATGACCCTGCGGGTTTCCATCGCCTTCCCCGCTGGTACGCCACGCAATCCGCTGGCGGAAGCCTCCGCCCTCGCCGGCTGGGCCGCCAGCAAGCTGAGCCATATCAGCCACGCCCAGATCGACGCCTGCAACGAAGTGAACCGGCTGTTCCCGCACGGCACGGGCCTGGTGACCAGCGTGGACGCCGAGTTCCACACCACGGGTCTGCTGGATGCGGCGGACTGATTTACAACGCATGGAAAAGGCCAGGGCGCTGCCCTGGACCCGCAAGGGGGCAGTGGCCCCCTTGACCCCAAATCATTGGGTCCGGGGCGGCGCCCCGGCTAGAACTTCTTGATCGGTATCCCGTGCTTCCTTAGCGCATAGCCGATCTGCCGCGGGGTCAAATTCAGCATCCGCGCCGCCTTTGCCTGCACCCAGCCGGACTTCTCCATCGCCTCCAGCAATTCCTCATACTCCGACCGGCTCTCCGCCCGCGGCACCTTGCACGTCGCCGCCGAGGGACACCCCTCCTGCGGTCCGCACCCCGACGCAACCGCGGCAACCACCTGGGCTGCCGCCGCGGCCGGCGCCGGCACGTTGCGCCACAGCACCGCCGACAGACACCCATCGTTGCGACAGGCAAAATCGCTGTCGGTAATCGTCTGCCCGCGCGAAAGCGTCGCCGTGCGCCGCACGCAGTTTTCCAGCTCGCGCACATTGCCCGGGAAATAGCACTGCTGCAGCACCGCCAGCGCCCCCTGGGCAAATGACAGCGTGGTCTTGTTGTCGGCATTGAACCGCCGCAGGAATTCCTGCGCCAGCAACGGAATATCGCCGCGCCGGTCACGCAGCGGCGGCAGGAATATCGGCACCACCGACAGCCGGTAATACAGGTCGGCGCGGAACGCCCCCTTGGTCACCGCCTCCTCCAGGTTGCGGTTGGTGGCGCTGACGATGCGCACGCTCACCTTGATCGTGCGCGTCCCGCCGACCCGCTCGAACTCGCCCTCCTGCAGCACCCGCAGCAGCTTGGCCTGGAACGCCGGCGAAATCTCGCCGATCTCGTCGAGGAACAGCGTGCCGCCATCGGCCAGTTCGAACCGCCCCTTGCGCTGCGCCAGCGCGCCGGTGAACGAGCCCTTTTCATGCCCGAACAACTCGGATTCCAGCACGCTCTCCGGCAGCGCCGCGCAGTTCAGCTTGATGAACGGCCCGGCCCGCCGCGGCGAGCCTTCATGCAGGGCCTGCGCGAACAGCTCCTTGCCGGTGCCGGACTCGCCGCGCAGCAGCACCGGCGAGGCACTGCGCGCCACCAGCTGCACCTTCTCCATCACCAGCCGCAGCGTCTCGCTTTCGCCCACGATCGGCGACGACCCCGGCCGGCGCAACTGCGCGGCCAGGTTCTCGCGCTCCTTCTCCAGGCGCCGCTGGTCTTCCTGCAGGCGCTCGCGGTCGCGCATCACCAGCCGGTGCAGGCGCACCGTCTGGCCGATCAGGTTGGCCGCCATCTTGAGGAAGCGCACATCCTCGTCGGTGCGCATGTCGGCCGGGTTCAACCAGGGCCGGTCGATGGCCATGGCGCCGATCACCCGGTCGCGGTCGCGGATCGGCACGCCGATGAAGGCGACGTTCTGGCCCTCGCCCCACACGCCGCGGTCGCAGCCGGCGAAGGCCGGATCGCGGGTGACATTCTCCACCACCACCGGCATTTCGGTGACCACGATCTGCCCCACCACCTTTTCCGGCAGCGCGTCGAAATAGCGCCGTGCTCCCTCGGGATCGAGCGAGGCCGACACCACGATCTCCGGCTCGCCGGCCGAATCCAGGATCGCGATCACGCCATGCGACATGTCCAGAAAGCTGTGCAGCACCTGCAGCGTGCTGGACAGCACATCGTACAGGCTGCCCGGGCCGCACAGGATCTTGGAAATCTCATAGATGCCGTACAGCGCAAGATCGGCGCGAGGCAGCGGCCGATCAGCACGGTCGTACGTTGCCGTCGAGCGCAGCGAGCCCATGCGTCGATCCCCCAGGGTCACGAGGCGACAAAATGTCGGCCCCGCGCGTTCATGACGCGACAATGGAACGATAGCGATATGGCAGCGTAACGGGCAACGGCTATTTTGCAATGCAGCATGACATATCGGCAATCCTGCAGCGCTGGCCCGTCCCTTGCTACGCCTCCGGCGCGTGCAGTTCCAGGGAGGTTCACGTGCGTGTGCATCGCCGTTCCACCTTGCCGTCCCTGGGTTCTCCCATCGTCGTGCTGGGCACCGACGACATCGCATCGGCGGTGGCGCACGCCCTGTTCATTGCCGGCTGGAGCGTGGTGATGGCCCGCGATGCCGCGCTTCCCGTGCTGCGCCGGCGCATGGCCTTCGACGACGCGCTGGAGCACGGCGCGACCGACCTCGCCGGCGTCCGGGCGCGCGGCGCCGCCAGCATGCTCGCCGTGATGCAATTGCTACATTCGGCCGAGTTTTTACCGGTTACCGACATTCCGCCCGACGACCTGCTGTGTCTCGGCCTGGTGCGCGGCGTGGTCGATGCCCGCCTGCGCCGGCACCAGCCGACGGCTGATCTGCGCGCGGTGGCCGGCTTCGCGGTCGGCCTCGGCCCCGGCTTTGCCGCCGGGGTGAACGTGCACCTCGCCATCGAGACCGCCCCCGAGTTGCCCGCCGCCATCCTGCGCGCAGGCCCGACCCTGGCGGCGCATGGCCAGTCCGAACCGATCGGCGGGGCCGGCCGGGAGCGTTTCGGCCGGGCGCGCTGGGCCGGAAGCTGGCGCACGCCGCATGCCATCGGCGATGCGGTGGCGGCGGGGGCGGTGGTGGGCAGTTGCGCCGGCACGCCGCTGCGCGCCCCGCTGGCCGGCCGGCTGCGCGGCCTGGTGCGCGACGGCGCCGAGGTTCCGTCCGGCGCCAGGTTGCTGGAAGTGGACCCGCGCGGCGATGGCGGCCAGTGGGCGGGCATCCCCCAACGCGCCGCCCGCGTCGCCGAGGTGACGCTGCAAGCCGTGCGCGAACTGGAATCCGAGGACAGCGAGACGACGGAAATGCTGGCCGGAATGTCCCGCCGCGCGCCCTGACCGGTCAGGCGATGGCGTGCTGCCGGCTCGCCGCGGTCTGGCTGCGGGCCCAGCCGGCGATGGTGTCGGCGCAGGTCGGCAACACCTGTGACGGTGCGCCGTCCAGGAAGCGGTCCCACTCATCGCGCAGCGTGGCCCGCACCGCCACCAGCACCGGAATGCCGGACAGCAGCGCCTCGGCGATCTCGGCCCGCATGCCGCCGCCCAGCGCCTCCTGCTTGCCGAACCGGCTGACCACCAGCAGGTCCGGCCGCGCCTGCACCGCCGCGCGCAACGCCTGCGCGGCGCGGGCCAGCGCATCGCCGTCCAGCGTGCAGCCTTGCGCCTCCAGGCCGAGCGGCTGGTCCAGCCGGATCCAGTCGCCGCTGGCCAGCACCAGCAGGTTCATCTCCCGCCTGCACGGCCCGATCGCCGGGCCAAACATCTGCAGCAACCCGCCCACACGCACGCCGGCATGCCGCAACATGGCGACCGCGACCGCCATGGCGGCATCGGCATCCTCGCCGCTTTCGAACACGACGGCGGCAGCGCGGAGGTCATCGGAACTTTTCATTATGTAACTTTACCACAGTTCCGCCGCAATTGACAAAGCGTTCCTTCACCCCGCCGCCTCGGCGTGCAGCGCCAGCAATTCGGGCGACGTCACCGGCCGTTTCACCCGCCCGGCCAGCGCGCGCAGGCGGCCGACCAGTTCGGTGATGACCGCTTCACAGGGCGCCACGCCGGCGCGCAGCAGCGCCTCGCGCACCGCCGCCGCGCCGGAATGCTTGCCCAGCACGATGCGACGCTCGCGGCCGAACAAGGCGGGGTCCATCGCCTCGTAGGTCGCCGGATCGCGCAGCAGGCCGCTGACATGGATGCCTGACTCATGGGTGAAGGCCACCTCGCCGACAATCGGCTGCGCCGGCGGGATGCTGCGCCGCGCCGACCGCGCCACCAGCTCCGCCAGCCCCGCCAGCCGGGCGAGGTCGATGCGGGTGGCGCCCTGCCGCAACCGCGCCAGCGCCGCCGCCACCTGTTCGAGCGCCGCGTTGCCGGCGCGTTCGCCCAGCCCCAGCACGCACACGCTGGCCTCGGTGGCGCCGCCGCGCAGGGCGGCGAGGGTATTGGCGGTGGCCAGCCCCAGATCGTCGTGGCCGTGGAACTCGAGGGATAAATCGCTGCCGGCGCGCAGCCGGCGGAACGCCGCTTCGGTGCTGAACGGGTCGAGCACGCCCAGCGTGTCGGCGAAACGGAACCGCCAGGCGCCGGCCGTTGCGGCGGCGTCCAGCACGCGGGCCAGGAAGTCGGGGTCGGCGCGGCTGGAATCCTCGCCGCCGACCGACACGGTCAGGCCGCGATCGCGCGCATAGGGCACCACCCGGGCGATGCGCGCCAGCACCGCCGCCGGGTCGCCGCGCAGCTTGGCGGCGATCTGGCGCGGCGAGGTCGGCACCGACAGGTTGGCATAACGCACCCCGGCACGCAGGGCGGCGTCCACATCGGCCTCGGTCATCCGGCACCAGGCGGCGACGCGGGCATGCGGGGCGGCGTGCACCGCGGCCTGGATGGCCTCGATCTCCTCGCCGCCCATGGCCGGCGTGCCGGCCTCGATCTCGTCGATGCCCGCGGCATCGAGCGCGGCGGCGATGGCGGCCTTCTCGGCGACGGTGAAGGCGACCCCCGGCGCCTGCTCGCCGTCGCGCAGCGTGGTGTCGTTAATGGCGCAGACGGGGATGGCGCGGGCGGGCAGGGAGGTCTGGTGCATGGCGGCGCTCCGGTGCAGTGCGGCAGCAGCCGGGTTTGCGCAGCAAGCGCCGTGCCATGTTGTTCCGGGCCGGCTCCGGCCGGGTCGCGCCCGCTACGTCCGCACCGGCGCGCGCATCAGCTTCAGCATGGTCGAGAGCGTGATCGAGCGGAACGTCGCCGCGGCGTGTTCGTCGATTTCGTTCAGCACCCGCAGCAGGGCCTCGCCGGCCCCGGTGCCCGGCCGCGCCGCCGGCGGCGCGGCGCGCGGCGGCTCGAACAGCGCGATGATGTCCATCAGCGTCAGCCGCTTCGGATTGCCGATGAACCGATAGCCGCCGCCGACGCCGCGCACCGCGTCCACGATGCCGGCGCGGCCGAGGGTGCGCAGCACCTTGGCCAGATGGTGGGCGGAAATGCCGTGTCTTTCGGCAATCTCCAGCGCCGAGGGCTGGGCCTGCGGGTCCGCCGCCAGGTCCAGCACCGCGATCAGGGCAAACAGGGTCGCTTTCTGGAGCTTCATCGGCGAAACGCCGGGGCGCTGCGCCGGCTACTGTCCGTCAAGTTCCATCTCCAGTTCCACAAACGGCCCGGCCATCATCCCCTGGCTGCGGAAGAACGACAGAATGAGGGTGTTGTCGCGCGCCAGCATGGTCCGCAGCCGGTCCACCCCGGCGGCCCGGAAACGGTCGCGCACCGCCTCGAACAGCTTGGTGCCGACGCCGCCCTGCCGGCAGCACGGGCGGACCTGAATGGCGAAGATCCAGCCGCAGGGCGGTGCGCCGAATTCCCAGGCGCGCACCTCGCCGATCACGAACCCCTCCACCCGCCCGTCGATCGCCGCCACCAGGAAGCTGCGGCGGTCGTCGCTCCGGCCGCCAAAGCGGGCATACACATCGCGCCAGTATTCGGACTTCTCCTGCCCGGTCACCTCGCGGTCGAGCGCGATGACGCAAGGCAGGTCGTCCGGGGCGGCCGGGCGGATGTGCAGCATCTGGGCTCCGATCGGGGCGCGGCCTTGACAAAGCGGGGGGCGCACGGATGAATGGAAAAGCGCATTTCGGTATAATTATAAGCCATTCAACCACTGGCAGCGATACGGGAGAAAACGATGCTTGACCATACCGTTGCGGTGGATCGTTCGGTCCGGCCCGCCCGGCTGCGCTTTGCCCCGCGCTTCAACGTCGCCGTGCCCTTCATCGACCGCCATCCGGCCGAGGGAAGGGCCGCCCGCGTCGCCATCCGGGCGGAGGACGGCGATGTCACCTATGCCACGCTGGCGGACCGCGTGGCGCGTTGCGGCAATGCGCTGCTGGCGCTTGGCCTGCAGCGCGGCGAGCGGCTGCTGATGGTGGTGAAGGACTGTCCCGAGTTCTTCTATATCTTCTGGGGTGCCATCAAGGCCGGCATCGTGCCGGTGCCGCTCAACACGCTGCTGCGGGCCGACGACTACCGCTACATGATCGAGGATTCCGCCTGCACGGCCCTGGTCTGGTCGGCGGAGTACGACGCGGCGGTGCAGGCCGCCCTTGCCACCGCGCAGCACCGCCCCGCCCGCTGCCTGCCGGTGGACGGCGAGGGGCCGACCCTGCGGGCGCTGATCGCCATCGCGCCCGCCGCGCTTGCCCCGGCCGACACCACGGCGGCGGATGATTGCTTCTGGCTGTATTCCTCCGGGTCCACCGGCCGCCCAAAGGGCGCGGTGCATCTTCACCGCAGCATGGCGGTGACCAGCCAGCACCTGGGCCAGGACCTGCTGGGCGCGCACGAGGGCGACGTGTTCTTCTCCGCGGCGAAACTGTTCTTTGCCTATGGGCTGGGCAACGGCATGACCTTCCCGCTCTGGGTCGGCGCCACCAGCGTGCTGCTGGCCGGGCGGCCGACCGCGCAGACCACGCTCGCCATGATCGAGCGCCACCGCCCCAGCCTCTATTTCGGCGTTCCCACCCTCTATGCGGCGCAGGCGCATGCGCTGGAGCGCGCGCCCACCGATTTCTCGTCGGTCCGCCTCTGCGTCTCCGCCGGCGAGGCGCTGCCGGCGCCGATTTTCCACCGCTGGCAGGCGCTGACCGGCAAGGTCATCGTCGACGGCATCGGTTCGACCGAGGCGCTGCACATTTTCATCTCCAACAGCCCCGCCGACATCCGCCCCGGCACCACCGGCCGCGTGGTCGATGGCTACGAGGCCCGCATCCAGGGCGATGACGGGCAGCCGGCAGCCCCGGGCGAGAGCGGGCGGCTGCTGGTGCGCGGCGAGTCCATTGCGCGCTGCTACTGGAACAACGCCGAGCGCACCGCCCGCACCATGCTGCCGGACGGCTGGCTCGACACCGGCGACACCTACACGCAGGATGCCGACGGCTATTATGTGTATGGCGGCCGCAGCGACGACATGATGAAGGTCGGCGGCATCTGGTGCTCGCCGTTCGAGATCGAGGCGCGCCTGGTCGAGCACCCGGACGTGCTGGAGGCCGCCGTGGTCGGCCGCACCGATGCCGACGGCATGATCAAGCCGGAAGCCTGGGTGGTGCTGAAGGAACAGACCGATGATGCGGCGGTCACCGAGCAGGAACTGGTCGAGCACTGCAAGCGCGGTCTGGCGTTGTACAAGTACCCGCGCTGGTTCCACATGGTAACCGAACTGCCAAAAACCGCGACCGGCAAAATCCAGCGGTTCCGGCTACGTGCCGCGGCTGCTTCCGGCGCCTGAAAATGGTGCCAGGGCAGCGCCCTGGCCTTCCCTTACTCCCTGGTCACCTGCCCACGTATCTCCCCGCCGGGATTCTGCGCGGTGTGCACATTGGCATACCACCGGCCGGCGATCAGGTCGGCGGCCTGCGCCTCGGTCAATGTCGCGGTGGCGGTGAACGGGCTGGCCGGGTTATCGCCCCAGGGCACCGCCACCTTGGCATTCGCGCCCGGTTCGGCCGGCCCGTGGAAATGCGCCATGGTCGCCGGCCCGCTGAGGCCCTGCCAGGTTGCCTTGTAGTCGAGCTTCCTGGTTGCGGTGTCGAGGGTTGCCTCCACCGTGCCGGCCCCGCCTGTCATCTTCGGCGGCACTTCGGACTGGCCGTTCAGGGTGGCGTGGAACCGCAGCGTCTCGGCCTGCGCGGAGAAGATGAACATACTCGCCGCGGCGGCGGCCATAACCAGCTTCGAATGAAACACAGCATTCCCCCTTGGTTCATTCCGGCCTCACCCCAGGTGGGGCCGGTTGGTCTGCACATCAACAGGAATAGCTCTGGTCAGGACGGGCGGACGACATTTCCCTGCCCTGTTCAGCCCGAAATCCCGGTGCCCGGTTCCGGCTCGAAATGGCGACTGCCGAAATCAACGGCAGGGGCCTCCAGGGCTTGTGAAGCAAACGAACCTGTGAATGAACGCCCGCCGATATCATTGCGCGTTTCCGGCAAGGTCGGAGCGTTGCGGGCATTCATTCACAAACTCTCAGGCGGCGCGTGCCGTCACGGCTTGCCGGCGTTGTTCGGCGACCTGTGCATGCATCGCCTTCTGCAGTTTCTCGAAAGCGCGCACCTCGATCTGCCGCACCCGCTCGCGGGAGATGCTGTACTGCTGCGACAACTCCTCCAGCGTGGTCGGATTGTCCTTCAGCCGGCGCTCGATCAGGATGTGCCGCTCGCGCTCGTTCAGCGTCGTCAGGGCACCGGAGAGCAGCGCCTTGCGGCCGGAAAGTTCCTCGCGCTCGCCGATCTCGGTTTCCTGGCTTTCCGAGTCATCGACCAGCCAGTCCTGCCACTCGCCCTCGCTGTCGGCGCGGACGGGGGCGTTCAGGCTGTGGTCGGGGGCGGAGAGCCGGCGGTTCATGCTCACCACGTCCTGCTCGGGCACGTCGAGAACGCGGGCGATCTTGGCCACCTGCTCGGGCTGCAGATCGCCGTCGTCGATCGCCTGCATCTGGCCCTTCAGCCGCCGCAGGTTGAAGAACAGCTTCTTCTGCGCGGCGGTGGTGCCCATCTTCACCAGCGACCAGGAGTGCAGGATGTATTCCTGGATGGCGGCACGGATCCACCACATGGCGTAGGTGGCCAGGCGGAAGCCGCGGTCCGGGTCGAACCGCTTCACCGCCTGCATCATGCCGACATTGCCTTCGCTGATCAGTTCGCCGATCGGCAGGCCGTAGCCGCGGTAGCCCATGGCGATCTTGGCGACCAGACGAAGATGTGAGGTGACCAGCTTATGGGCCGCCGCCATATCCTCATGGTCGCGCCAGCGCTTGGAAAGTGACAGCTCCTCCTCGGGGGTGAGCATCGGGAATTTGCGGATCTCCTGGAGATACCGCGACAGGTTGCCCTCGGGGGCGACATTGATGACGGCAGAGACCACGGTAGGCTCCTTTCGTCGGATCGGCTTGAGTCCCACCCGTTGCGGCGCAGGAGGTGGGCCGGTTTCGCATTGGTCCGACCCGAACACGGGGCCGGCGGGGGCCTGGCAACGATCCTGCAGCCCCGGTGCGCGCCCCATTCTGCGGCAGCGCTCCCCGGTCGGTCGCGCGACGCGGGCACCCCCCGCACGTCGCTTGGCGTGTCCATGCTATACCTGACAAAGTTGCTCAGGTCAATAATCAGGACCAGTTAAGTCGGGATTAAGTTTCCGTTATCACTTCAAGGCCCAACCGGTCGAGCAGGGCCTGCATGTCGGGCGGCGGCGGCGTGCGGAAGCTGAGCGGCGCGCCGGTGCGCGGATGGGCAAAGCCGAGCCGGGTCGCATGCAGCGCCTGGCGCGGGAAGTCGAGCAGGGCGCCCCGGGTCGGCGCGTCGAGCGGGCGGGCGGCGGCCGGGATGCGGCGGAGGTAAAGCGGATCGCCCACCACCGGGTGCCCACGGCTGGCCAGATGAACCCGGATCTGGTGGGTGCGCCCGGTGGCCAGCCGCACCTCCAGCAATGCGACCGCAAGCTGGTGGTGGCCGAGCGTGCGGTAGCGGGTGAGCGCGGGCTTGCCGCCGCGCGCCACCACGGCCATCCGCTTGCGCTCGCGCGGGTCGCGGCCGATGGCGCCTTCGATCTCGCCGGCGGCCGGGTTGGGCAGGCCCCAGCACAGCGCGAGATAGGCGCGGTCGAGGTCGCGCGCGGCGAAGGCGGCCGACAGGGCGGCCAGCGCCTGTTCGGTCTTGGCCACCACCATGACGCCGGAGGTGTCCTTGTCGAGGCGGTGCACGATGCCGGGCCGCCGTTCGCCGCCGATGCCGGGCAGGGTGTCGCCGCAATGGGCGAGCAGGGCGTTGACCAGCGTGCCCTCCTGGTTGCCCGGCGCGGGGTGGACCACCAGGCCGGGCGGCTTGTCCAGCACCAGCAGGTCGGAATCCTCATACAGGATTGGAAACGGGATCGCCTCGGCGCGCGGCGTGGCCGGCACCGGGGCGGGCGGGCTGAGGCGATACAGCGCGCCGGCGCGGACGGCTTCCGACGGCGCGGTGATGCGGATGCCGTCACGGCTGGCGTGCCCGGCCTCGATGAGGCTTTTCACCCGCGAGCGGGTGAGCGCCGGGATGTGGGCGGCGAAGAACCGGTCGATGCGCTGCCCGGCCGCCTCGGGCGGGGCGAGGGTGGTGTGGACGATTGCATCGGTGCTGGTTTCGTCGGACATGCTGCCATCGGGATACCCCGGATGTCGGGGCGGTTGGAGGGGGTATGGCATGCGCAAGCTGATGGTGGCGGTGGTGATCGGGCTGGGCGTGCTGATCATGGCCGGGACGATGACGATCGCGCTGACGGTCGCCCATCGGAGCATGGCGGTGCCGCCGGTGCCCCGGGATGCGGTGCTGGACGAGCCGTCGGGGACGCGGATTGCACAGATATTGGTGGTGTCGGACCGGTTGGCGCTGCGGCTTGAGGGGGGCGGTCCGGACCGGGTGGTGGTGGTCGATCTGACCACGGGCAAGGTGGCCGGGCGGGCGGTGCTCGCGCGCTGAGAGTTTGTGAATGAATGCCCTCGACGCGCCGATCTTGCAAAAAAAGCTCAATGATATCAGCGGGCGTTCATTCGCAAGTTCGATTGCTTCACAAGCTCTGAGGCGGGCGCCGGGCGGCTGCGCGCGGCCTTCCCGGGGCGGCGCCCGCGCCGCCGGCCGGGGTGGCAATGCCCTGTCTGCGCATGGCTCCAAGCTCCGGATTCGCAGTTGCGCACAGGCTGTGCCGCGCGCCCGGCCGGCCCGCACCGGGTGGGCGAACGCGCACGCAACAGATACGATCGCGGCAAGGTGAAGAGTCAAATCAGGACCTTGCGGTGCGTTGCCTGTTTTTGAGGCAATTCGTCCAACTGGTTGAAGCCCCGGGCCGATGCGGACCAATGAAGGGCTTGCCCCCAGAGTTGTCCACAGGAACGGGGGATAGTTGCGGCGCGGGGAAAACGGCCGCGCCGGCGCCGGTCAGCGGCCCCCGGCCGGGTGGTCCTTGGCCGGGTGCAGCGGCACCACTTCGTGCAAGGGCGGGCCGGCCGGCGGTGGCGCTGGGGGTGGTGGCGCCCGCCCGGCGATCACCCGGGCGTATTCCCGTGCGGTGGCGTTGTCGGTGACGGCGGGGAAGATGCGGCGCAACTCGACCGCCGCGGAGAACTCGCCCCCCTCGTTGAAGGCGCTCCGGATTGCCGCAGCCTGTGCATCGGAGACAGCGAACATGGCGCCGAGCATGGGCGCTCGGCGGGCAACCGGCAAGCGCCGCCTTCAATGCGGCGCAAGCTGAGGCGGGTGGCACCGGATATCCACCGCTCCGGCGGTTCCGCCAGCGGCACCCAGGTCAGGCGGCCGCCGCATGAAGGCTTCCGGCACCGCCGGCGATCCGTCTATCCTTGCAGGGTGCAACATTCCTCCACCGCAGCGTGGCCGGCGTGAGCGCGGCCGTCCTCACCGGCTTTGCCGTCGTTGTCGCCGCGCTGCTGGGCCTCGGCGCGGCGAGCGCCGTCGCGCCGCGCCGCATCGCCGCCCTCGGCAGCCTGGGCGCGTGCGGGGTGGGGTTCGTGCTCGCTTTGGCCTACCTGCTGGCCGGCGCGGCACCGGCCACGCTCGCGGTGCCGCTCGGCCTGCCCGGAAGCTGGATGACGCTGGCGCTGGACGGGCTGTCCGGATTCTTCCTGCTGGTGCTGTCGGCGGTGGGCGCCGCCGCTGCCGCCGCCGCGCTGGAGGCGGATGCCGACGCCACCGCCCCGTTCCTCCCCGTCCTGCTGGGGGCGATGGCGCTGACCCTGCTGGCGGGCGATGCGTTTGCCCTCGTGCTTGGCCTGGAGCTGACCTCGCTGGCCGCCGGCGCGCTGGTGCTGATGCGCCATAACGATTCGGCGGCGCTGCTGCATATCGGCGTGGCGTTGCCGGGTGCCGCCTGCCTGATCGCGGCGCTGGCGCTGCTGGCCGGTGGCGCCGGCGGCGATTTCCGCTTCGCCGCGATTCGCGCCCACCCGCCGGAGGGCTGGCCGGCGGTTTTCGTGCTGGTGCTGGCGCTGCTGGGGGCGGGGGCGAAGGCCGGGCTGGTGCCGCTGCACGGGTGGCTGGCGCGCCTGCTGGTCGCCGCGCCGATGCATGTCTCGGCGCTGATGTCCGGCGCCATGACCAAGGTGGCGCTGTATGTGCTGGTGCGCCTGTTGTTCGACCTGAGCGGACCGGCGCAGCCGGGCTGGTGGGGGGCGCCGCTGCTGGTGCTGGGCGCGGCCGGCGCCGTGCTGGGCGCGTTGCGCGCCAACATGGCGGACGACATCAAGGCGGTGCTGGCCGGCGCGACGGTGGGCAGCGTCGGCCTGATCGTCATCGGGCTGGGCCTCGCGCTGGCGGCGCGCGGGGCGGATTTGTCCACGCTGGCGGCGCTGGCGCTGGGCGGGGCGATGCTGACCGCGCTGGCGCACGGGCTGTTCGGGTCGCTGCTGTTCCTCGGCGCCGGTGCGGTGCACCAGGGCGCCGGTTCGCGGTCGCTGGTGCGGCTGGGCGGGCTGATCCACCGCATGCCGGTGACCACCGCCGCCGTGCTGGTGGGGGCGGCGTCGCTGGCCGCGCTGCCGCCGAGCGCCGGGTTCGCCGGCCAGTGGATGCTGTTTCAGGCGGTGCTGGGCGGGCCGCGCATCGACGGCTTCGGTTTGCAGACTCTGGTGTGCGTGGTGGCGGGGCTGCTGGCGCTGTCGGCGGCGCTGTCGGCGGCGGCGGCGGTGCGGCTGCTGGGGGTGGCGTTCCTGGGCCGGCCGCGCTCGCCGCGTGCCTCCGCTGCCGAGGAGGCCGGGCAGACCATGCGGACCATCCTGATCGCCCTGGCGGTGGCGTCGGGGCTGGTCGGGCTGTTTCCCGGCGGGGTGCTGTCGCTGGCCGAGCCGGCGCTGCGGCGGCTGGTATCGGCCGGCATGGCCGATCGCGCCGGGCTGCTGGCGGTGGCGCCGCAGGCCGACCTGCCCGGCTATTCGGCGCTGGGCATCGCGCTGATTCTGGCGCTGTCGGCCGGGCTGGTGGTGTGGCTGGTGCGGGCGCGCGCGGTGCCGGGGCATCGGTTCGGGCCGGTCTGGGATGGCGGCTTTGGCCCGCCCCCGGCCTGGCTGCCGTTTGGCGATCCGCTGACCCAGTATGGCGGCGCGAGCTTTGCCCAGCCCTTGCAGCGCGTGCTCGGCGCGGCGCTGCTGCGGGCGCGCGAGACGGTGGACATGCCGTCGCCCGGGGAGACCAGGCCGGCGCGCATTGCGGTGGCGATGGAGGATCCGGCGGAGCGGGCGCTGTTCGGGCCGCTGGCGGCGCTGCGTCCGCGTCTGGTTGTTCTGGCCGACCGCTGCTGGCTGCCGGGCATACGGCGCACGCTGGCGGTGGTGTTCGCGGTGCTGGTGTTCCTTCTCACGGTGGTGGCGATCGTGGAGCAGTTCTGATGAGGGTCCTGAGTCATGGGGTCAAGGGGGCCACCGCCCCCTTGCGGGTCCAGGGCAGCGCCCTGGCCTTGCTTCCTTGACCACGCTGCTGAGCCTGGCCTTGCTGGCGGTGCACCTGGCACTGCTGCTGACGCTGGCGCCGGTACTTGCCGGTATTGTCCGCTGGACAAAATCCCGCCTGATGGGCCGGGTCGGGGCGCCGGTTTTTCAGCCGTGGCGCGACCTGCAAAGGCTCGCGCGCAAGCAGCCCGTGCTGGCCGAGAACGCGTCCTGGCTGTTCCGCGGTGCCCCCACCATCGCCTTCGCCGCCACCCTGGCCGCGGCCGCCCTGGTGCCGGGATTCGCCCTCGGCATGGCCACCGCGCCGCTGGCCGACCTGCTGGCCATCGCCGGCCTGCTCGCGCTGGCGCGCTGCACCCTGGCGCTGGCCGGGCTCGATACCGGCACCGCCGTCGGCGGCCTCGGCGCGTCACGCGAAATGAGTTTTGCGGCGTTTGCCGAGCCGGCCATGCTGCTGGTGATCTTCACCCTCGCGCTGCTGGCGGGCAGCACCAACCTAGACGCCATCGCCGGGGCGCTGCGCGAGGGAACCGCGGGGCCGCTGTTCCCGCTGGGGCTGGCGCTGCTGGCCATGCTCGCCGTCGCCATCGCCGGGAACGGCCGCGCCCCGATCGACAACCGGGCCGCGCTGGCGGAAACCGGCATGGTGCACGCGGCGCTGGCGCTGGCGTATTCCGGTCGCCACCTCGCCTTGATCGAGGCAACCGCGGCGCTGAAGCTGCTGCTGTGGCTCACCCTGATCGCGGCGATTTTCCTGCCGTTCGGCACCGCCACGCCGGAGTCCGGCCTGCTCGTCTGGCTGCTGGCGCTGCCGGTCTGGGGGCTGAAGCTGGGCGGCCTGGCAATGGCGCTGGCGCTGTTCGAGGCGGGCGTCGCCGGCATGCGGGTGTTCCGGGTGCCGGAGTTGCTGGGGCTGGCGGTGCTGCTCGGGGTGCTGGCCGCGGTGTTGCTGGCCGTCTGGCAGGGGCTGGCGTGATGGGCGGGCACCACGGCGCATTTTCGCTGGATGTCGCGCATTTGCTGGGCGGCGCGGTGCTGGTGCTGTCATTCGGGCTGCTCTACCAGCGCCGGCTCGGCGGGCTGATCAACGCTTATGCCGCGCAGTCCTGCGTGCTGGCCGCGGCGGCGGCGTGGCAGGGCTGGGTGCAGTCCGCGCCGGCGCTGGTGGTGACCGGGCTGATCGTGCTCGGCGGCGCCGGCGTGGCGATCCCGGTCGCGCTGCACCGCATCGCCGGCCGGCTGCAATTCGACCGCGCGGTGGTGACCCAGCCGGGCATTTTTCCGGTGATGGCGGCGGGGGTGGCGCTGGTGCTGCTGGCCGTGCTGCTGGCGGCGCCGGCGGCCGCCCAGGCGCTGCCGCGGGAGGACCTGGCGCTGGCGCTGGCGGTGGTGCTGCTGGGCCAGTTGATGATGATCGTCCGGCCGGCCGCGCCGGCCCAGCTGGTCGGGTTCCTGTCGCTGCTGTCCGGGCTGATCCTGGGAATTGTCGGCGTGCCCGGCATGAGGCTGGCGGTGGAACTGGCGGTCGCCGTGCTGGTGCTGGCCGGGGCGGCGGTGGCCGGCGTGTACCTGTTGCGTATCCGCGCGCGCTTCGAGGAAGTCGATGCGGGCCGGCTCGAGCGGCTGGGCGGGGCGGCGCAGTGAACGAACTGTCCCTCCTGACCGGCATGCTGCGGGAGCTGGTTTCGGCGCCCGGGCTGGTGGTGCTGGTGCCGTTCGCCGCCGCGGCGGGGCTTGGCTTCGTCACCGACGCCCGGCTTGGCGCCTGGATCAACGGCGCCGCCGCGACGCTCGCCTTCCTGCTGGCCTGCGCCCTGCCCTGGGAGCCGATTGCCGGGCTGCTGCTGCTGGCCGATCCGCTGGCCGCGTTCATGGCCATCCTCACCAGCTTCCTCGGCATGACCACCGCCTGGTTCAGCCAGGGCTACATGCAGGTCGAGGTGCAGGCGGGGCGGTTCGATGCGCCGCGCCTGCGCCTGTATCACGCGCTGTTCCAGGCCGGTCTCGGCTGCATGCTGCTGGCGCTGCTGTCGAACAACGTGGCGGTCACCTGGGGCGCGCTCGAGGCGGCCACCCTGGTGTCGGTGCTGGCGGTGGCGCTGCCGCGCACCGAGGACGCCGCCCGCGCGGCGAGCCGGCAGTTTGTCCTGTGCGGCGTCGGCCTCGCCATGGCGTGCTTCGGCACCACGGTGCTGTACCTGGCCGCGGTGCCGGCGCTGGGCGCCGGGGTGCCGGCGATGAGCTGGAGCCGGCTGCCGGCGGCAGCCGCCGCGTTCAACCCCGCCATGCTGAACCTCGCCTTCGTGTTCCTGCTGCTGGGCTACGGCACCAAGGCCGGGCTGGTGCCGCTGCACGGCTGGCTGCCGGACAGCCAGGCCGCCGGGCCGCTGCCGGTCTCGGCGGTGCTGTCCGGCAGCATCCTCAACGTCGCCCTGGTGGTCATTCTCCGCCTGCGCGGGCTGCTGGACGCCAACCCGGGCGCGATCGCGCCGGGGCTGCCGATCATGGCGCTCGGGCTGGCCAGCCTGCTGCTGGCGGCGTTCAGCCTGGGGGCGCAGCGCGACGTGAAGCGGTTCTTCGCCGGCTCGACCATCGCCCAATCGGGGGTGGCGGCCTTCGCCTTCGGGCTGGGCGGGGCCGGCGCCACCTTCGCCGGGCTGCTGCACCTCGCGCTGCACACGCTGACCAGGGCGGCGATCCTGCAATGCGTCGGCGCGGCGGTGCAGCTCAATGGCGGGCAGCGCTGCGCCGGGATCGGCGGGCTGCTGCTGCGCCATCGCGCGCTCGGGCTGACGCTGGCCGCCGGCATGGTGGCGGTGGCGGGGCTGCCGCCGTTCGGCCTGTTCACCACCCTGTTCCTGATCCTGTCCGGGACGGTGGACCGGGCGCCCTGGCTGGCGGTGCCGCTGGCGCTCGGGCTGGCGGTGGCGGGCTGGGCGATGGCGGAGCGGCTGCTGGCGCTGTGCCTCGGCCCGCCGACCCCGGATCGCGGCCCGGGGACCGGTTTGCCGGCGCTGGTGCCGGCCTGGGTGCAGCTGGCGCTGGTGCTGGTGCTGGGGTTGGCCATGCCGGGTCCGGTCGCCGCCTGGCTTGCCGCCATCGCCGGAGCGGCACCATGAGCACCGCCGCCGACATCATCCGCGCCGCGCCCACCGAGCCGTGCCATCCCTGGCCGCGCCACCTGCTGGCGGGCGAGCAATGGCTCGCCATGGCGGCGGCGCTCGCCGCGGCGGACGCGCCGTCGCTGCTGGCGCTGTGGGCGGACACGGCGCGGGTGTACGCGCTGCTGCAGGCGGCCGACACCTGGCTGGTGGCGTCCACCCTGGTGCAGGACGGGCGCTACCCGGCGCTGTCGCCGCAGTGCCCCGCCGCGTGCTGGTTCGAGCGGATGATCCGCGACCTCTGGGGCCACACGGCGGACGGGGCACGCGATCTGCGCCCCTGGCTGGACCATGGCAGCTGGCCGGTCACCGCGCCGCTGTCGCCGCGCCCACCTTCGCGATTGTCGCCGGCCGCGCCGCCGGAGTTCCTGCCGGTGGAGGGCGAGGACCACCACCAGATCGCCCTCGGCCCGGTGCATGGCGGCATCAATGAGCCGGGGCATTTCCGCCTCTCGGCGATCGGCGAGACGGTCGGGCGGCTGGAAGTCCGGCTGGGCTGGCTGCACAAGGGAACGCTCGGGCTGATGCGCGGCAAGTCGCCGCGGGCGGCGGCACGGTTCGCCGCGCGGCTGTCCGGCGATTCCACCGTCGCCCATGCAGTCGCCTTTGCCCGGGCCGCCGAGGCTGCCAGCTCCACCGAGGCGCCGCCGCGGGCCGCCGCGCTGCGGGCGGTGATGGCCGAGCTGGAGCGGCTGGCCAACCATCTCGGCGATTGCGGCGCGATCGTCGAGGCCGCCGCGTTCCCGTTCCTGCCGGCGCGGTACCTTTGGCACCGCGAAACCCTGCTGCGGGCCGCCCTGGCCGCGTTCGGCCACCGGCTGATGATGGATGTGGTGGTGCCCGGCGGGGTGGCCGCCGACATCGCCCCCGGCGGGGCGGAGGCGATCCTGCGCGCCCTGGCGGCGCTGGCGGAGGAACTGCCGGACCTGACACGCATCCATGAGGAGTCGGCGTCGCTGGCCGAGCGGCTGGCCGGCACCGGCATCGTGCCGCCGGCGCTGGCCGCTGCCTTCGCGGCCGGCGGCTTCGTCGGGCGGGCCTCCGGGCGCGGCGACGACCTGCGCCGCGCGCCGGGCTGCCCGCCATACGACACCCTGACCTTCGAGGTGCCGGTGCGGTCGGAGGGCGACGTGGAGGCGCGGCTGCGTATCCGCCTCGCCGAGATCGCCGAGAGCATGCGGCTGCTGCTGGCGCTGCTGCCGGCGCTTCCGAAGGGCGAGGTGGCGGCGTCGCTGCCGCAGACCTCGGGCGAGGGCATCGGCTGGGCGGAGGGGTTTCGCGGCGACATCTGGCACTGGCTGCGGCTGGATGGCGGGCAGATTTCCGCCGCGTTCATGCGCGACCCGAGCTGGCTGCACTGGCCGCTGCTGGAGGCGGCCATGCACGGCACCGGCGTCGGCGATTTCGAGCTGTGCAGCCGCTCGTTCAACGGCGCGGTGTCGGGGGTGGATCTGTGATGCTGTGGCGGCGGCTGTTCACCACGCTGCGCCGCGGCCCGGCGACGCTGCCGGCGGCCCGGCTGGACGAGGTGGCGATGCGCCAGCTTGCCGACCGGCTGGAGGCGGCGGCGCAACGCCGGCTGGGCCGCAGCCTGGCGATCCGTCACCTGAACGCCGGCGGCTGCAACGGCTGCGAGCTGGAAATCCGCATGCTCACCTCGATCGCCTACGACCTGGAACGCTTCGGCCTGCGCTTCGTGGCGAGCCCGCGCCATGCCGACGTGCTGCTGGTGACCGGCCCGGTGACCCGCACCATGCAGGACCCTATGCTGCGTGCCTGGAACGCGATGGCCGAGCCGAAATGGGTGGTGGCGGTGGGCGACTGCGCCATCGACGGCGGCGTGTTCAAGGGCAGCTACGCCATCGCCGGCGGGGTGGAGGCGGTGCTGGCGGTGGATCTGGTGGTGCGCGGCTGCCCGCCGACGCCGGCGCAGGTGCTGAACGGGCTGCGCACGCTGGTGGAGGCGAATGCGGGGTGAGCACGCGGCGGCACCGCCCTCAGCGCCGTCCGAACAGCCGCTCGATCTCCGCCCGCGTCAGCTTCAGCCAGGTCGGCCGGCCATGGCTGCACGTATCCGCCCGCGGCGTCGCCTCCATCTGCCGCAGCAGCGCGTCCATCTCCGGCAGGCCGAGCCGCCGCCCGGCGCGGATGCTGCCGTGGCAGGCCAACCGCGCCACCACCGCATCCAGCTTCGCGGTCAGTGCCGTGCTTTCATCCATCTCCGCCAGTTCGTCGGCCAGGTCGCGCAGCAGCGGCGCCGGCTCCGGCGCGCCGAGCGCGGCCGGCAGCGCCCGCACCAGCACCGCGCCGGCGCCGAACGCCTCGATCTCCAGCCCCAGCCGGCCGAGTTCCTCGGCCCGCGCCAGCAGCCGCGCCGCGTCGGCCGGTGGCAGGTCCACCACCGCCGGCAGCAGCAGCGGCTGGCTGGGCACGCCGCCGGCCAGCAACTGGGTACGCAGCGTCTCATGGGTCAGCCGCTCATGCGCCGCATGCTGGTCCACCAGGATCAGCGATCCATCCCCGGCCACCGCCATGATGTAGGTGTCGAGCACCTGCGCCACCGGCGCGCCGAGCGGGAAACCGGCCATATCGCGTTCGGCGAACGGCCCGTGGAAGCGGTCCGGCGGGCGCACCGCGGGGGCGGTGCCGAACGGCAACCCGGTCTCCGCCACGCCGGGCAGGCCGGGTCGTGACCATGCCGGGCCGGGCCGCCCGCCATGCGGCTGCATCGGCGGCGCCGGACGCGGCTGCATGGCGCCGGCCGTGCTGCCCGCCCCGCCGGCCAGCGCCCGGCTCAGGGCGGAGATCACCAGCGCGCGGATTTCGCCGGCATCGCGAAACCGCACCTCGGCCTTGGCCGGGTGGACGTTCACGTCCAGCTCCTCCGGCGGCAGCTCCAGGAACAGCGCCACCACCGGGTGGCGGCCATAGGCAATGACGTCGCGATAGGCCACCCGCACCGCGGTGCGCAGCAGCGGGTCGGTCACCGGCCGGCCGTTCACCACCAGCGCCTGCGCCGCCGCGGTGGCGCGCGCTACCCCGGGCGCGGCGGCGTAGCCGGTCAGGCGGGCGCCGTTGCGCACCCCCTCCACCGGCAGCAGCGCCGCCGCCGCCTCGGCGCCCAGCAGCGCCGCCACCCGCTCGGCGCGGTCCTGGCCAGGCAGGTCGAAGGCCACCCGCCCGTCGCTCTCGAACCGCATGGCGACATGCGGCGCCGCCAGCGCCAGCCGCCGCACCGCCGCCTCGGCGGCGTCGGCCTCGGCGCGCGGCGATTTGAGGAACTTGCGCCGCGCCGGCGTGGCGAAGAACAGGTCGCGCACCACCACCCGCGTGCCGGCCGCGCCGGCGGCGGGGGCAACCGGGCCGACCTGCCCGCCCTCCACCCGGATGGTGGCGGCGGCATCGGCCGCCGCCGGGCGCGAGGTGATGGCCAGCCGGGCCGCCGCGCCGATGCTGGGCAGCGCCTCGCCGCGAAAGCCGAGGGTGGAGATCCGCACCAGATCGTCATCGGCCAGCTTCGAGGTGGCGTGGCGCCGCACCGCCAGCGCGAGTTCATCGGCGCTCATGCCGCTGCCGTCATCCACCACCTCGATGCGGTCGATGCCGCCGCCGGTGATGCCGACCGCAATGCGGCGCGCCCCGGAATCCAGCGCGTTCTCGACCAGTTCGCGCACGGCCGCCGCCGGCCGTTCGATCACTTCGCCGGCGGCGATCCGATTGACCGTGGTCTCAGGCAACAGCCGGATGCGGCCGGCGCGGGTTTCCATGCCGGTCCCTATGCCCGATTCGCCTTGACAGGTCCCGCCGCCGGCAGCGTGATGCCCTCACCGGCTTGTGACGGGGCCTTGTCTGGCAGGACCAGCGCGCGCTGCCATACCCTGGCGTCACGACAGGAAAGGACGGACAGGATGTTGAAGCTCCTCATCGGTATCGCCGTGGTTGGCGGGGCGCTGTGGTATCTGCAGCTTTGGCCATTCGACGGCAGCACCCGGCTGCCGAAGCGGGAACTGCCGCCCAAGGCGTAGGCTGCGGCGGCGGGGTCATGCCTCGCCGCGCAGATCCTTGAAGCGGGCGATCAGCGCGGCGGTGGAGCCGTCGTGGACGCCCCGCTTCGCCCCCCGCTTCAGCTCCGGCAGGATGCCGCCGGCCAGCACCTTGCCCAGCTCGACCCCCCATTGGTCGAAGCTGTTGATGCCCCAGATCGCCCCCAGCACCGCGACCTTGTGCTCATACAGCGCGATCAGCCGCCCCAGCGTGAAGGCATCCAGCCGGCGGAACAGGATGGTGGTGCTGGGCCGGTCGCCGGAGAACACGCGATGCGGCGCCGCGGCGTCGATCGCCGCCGGCGGCATGCCTCCGGCCGCCAGTTCGGCGCGGATTTCGGCCTCGGTCCGGCCGCGCAGCAGCGCCTCGGCCTGGGCGAACGCATTGGCCGCGAGGACCAGATGCGCCGCCGGCCGGTCGTGGTCGGGAAGCGCGGCCAGCAGGAAATCCACCGGGACCACCTGGGTGCCCTGGTGCACCAGTTGCATGAAGCTGTGCTGCGCGTCGGTGCCGGGCTCGCCGAAGATGACCGGGCAGGTGGCGCGGCCGACCGGGCGGCCGTCCAGCGCCACCGACTTGCCGTTGCTCTCCATTTCCAGCTGCTGGAGATAGGCGGGGAAGCGGCGCAGCCGGTCGTCATAGGCGAGCACGCAGTGATTGCGATAGCCCATGACATTGATGTGCCATACGTCCACCAGCGCCAGCAGCACCGGCAGGTTGGCGGCGAAATCGGCGTCGCGGAAATGCAGGTCCATCGCCCGGCCGCCGTCCAGCAGCGCCTGGAACGTATCCCACCCCGCCGCCAGCGCGATCGACAGCCCGACCGGTGACCACAGCGAGTAGCGCCCGCCCACCCAGTCGCGGAAGCCGAATACCTGCCCGGGCGCGATGCCGAAGGCGGCAACCGCCTTCAGGTTGGTGGACAGCGCGGCGAAATGGCCCCCCACCGCCGGCTCGCCCAGCGCGCCGGCCAGCCAGGCCCGGGCGGCCTGGGCATTTTCCATCGTCTCGAGGGTGGTGAAGGTCTTTGACGCCACCAGCACCAGCGTGCGCGCCGGATCGAGTTCGCGCGCCAGCGCCGCGAAGCCGGTGCCATCGACGTTGGACAGGAACCGCGCCCGCAGTCTCGCCCCGTGCGCCAGCGTCAGCGCCTCGGTGGCCATGCGCGGGCCGAGGTCGGAACCGCCGATGCCGATGTTGAGCACGGTGTCGAACACCTGCCCGGTGGCGCCGCGCAGGGTGCCGTCATGCACCCGGGCGACGAAGTCGCGCATCCGGTCCCGCTCGGCGGCGGCGCGCGCGCTGGCATCGTCGATGCCGTCGGGCAGGGCGGCGTGCAGGCCGGCATCGGCCGGTGCCCGCAGCGCCATGTGCATGGCGGCGCGGCCTTCGGTGGCGTTCACCGCCGCGCCGGCGAACAGGCGCCGGCGGAAGCCCTCCACCCCCGCCTCATGGGCAAGATCAAGCAGCGCCACCAGCGCCTCGCCGTCGATCGCGGTCTTGGAAACATCGACCGTGAGATCGTCGAGCGTGGCGGTGAAGCGCCGCGCCCGGTCGGGGTCGGCGGCAAACAGCGGCCGGATGGCGGCGGCATCGGGACGCGCGGCGAGGGTGGCCAGACGCAGCCACGCCTCGTCGAGAATGGTTGTGTGCTCCATGGCGGCAGTCTAGAGCGCCTTCAGGCTGACCGTAAACGGTCAGCGCGCTCTAGCTCTTTGTTTTGGCGAGCAACTTTATCGGCGGGCGGTCGCCGGTCTGGCCGATGTTGCTCTGGCGCACCGGCGCCGCCGGCCGAACCGTCCTTGCGTCAGATCCCTGCGGGAAACCCGGTCAGAAAACCGAGTCCCAGAAGGTTTCCTTCTTGCGCTGGATGATCGGCGTGTCGCCAGCGGTCGGGTTGTTGCCCAGGGCGGCGTTTTCGCGCAGGCGCTGGGATTCCTTCTGCGGGTCCACCACCACCGACTTGTCGGGCGGCGTCCGCCAGAACATCACCTCGTCGCCGAAGCTGCGGCTGGTCTGCGCCAGCGCCGCATCGGCATCCACCTTCTGGCGGATGTCGGCCGGCGCGGACGGGCCGGAAGCGGACAGCAGCGCCTGCTGGCCGGGGCTGGCCACGCCGCCTTCGTTGCCGGACAGCACGCTCTGCGGTGCCAGCGCGGCCTCGGCCCCCTGGCGCGGGGACTGCTCCTGCGGCCGTGCCGCACCCGGGCGCGGCGGGCGCAGGGTGTAGTCGGGCGGCATGGAGAGCGGCGCACGGGTGGTGACCTGGAATTCGTCGGGCGACTCGCGGGTCAGGCCGAAGGTGCGCGAAATGTCGTCGCCGTTGCCGCAGCCGGCGAGCGTCAGCGGGAGGAGGGCGGCCAGGAGGATGCGGGGCGAAACCATGGTGTTCCTCTTAGCGTCGGTCCTGCGCGCCGGCAAGATGGTCGCGCCGGTCATGCCGGTCGGTTTCCGGTTTGTGTCCGAACATGCCGTCCAGCACCAGTGCGGCCACGCCGCAGACGATGGCGGCGTCGGCCACGTTGAACACATACCACGACAGGTTTCCGACATGGGCGTGGATGAAGTCGACCACATAGCCGAGGCGCAGCCGGTCGATGACGTTGCCGATCGCCCCGCCGGCGACCGCCCCGAGGGCAGCCGCCACCAGCACGCGTTCCGCCCGCCACAGCCACACCGCCAGCGCCGCCACCACGCCCAGTGCCACCAGGGTCAGCAGCACCGGCGCCAGACTGCCCAGCCCGTTCAGCAGGCCGAAGGTGATGCCGCGATTTTCCACCCAGGTCAGGTTCAGCACCGCTGACACCCGGATGCTGCCGCGCCCGGGCAGCAGCAGCCCGTAGACGATCCACGCCTTGCTGGCCTGGTCGGCGGCCAGGACGAGCAGTGCGGCGACGAGGCCGGCGGCGCGATGGCCGTTCATGCCCGGCAGACCAGGCCGGATTCGACGGCGTCCACGCAGCGCCGGCACAGCGCCGGATGCTTCTTTTCGGCGCCCACCTCGGGCAGCACCTTCCAGCAGCGGGCGCATTTCTGTCCTGGCGCCCGGGCGATGCTGACCAGGGGGCCGGATTCGGGGGTGGATTCGACGCGCTCCGTGAACGCAACACCCGAGACGATGGCAATTTCAGCCCATTCGGATGTGTCGAGCAAACGCCTGTCTTCCTGGAGGTCAATGGTGACCTGCATCTCCAGTGACGAGCCGATGCCGTCCGCCCGGCGGGCAAGTTCGGCGGCGCCGGTCACCACGCGCCGGATATCGCGGATTTCCACCCAGCGTGCCGCCAGTTCGTCGTCCTGCCAGCGCGGCGGGATGTCGGGGAAATCCTGCAGGTGCACGCTGGTTGCCTCGCCGAAGCGGGCGATCCAGGCTTCCTCGGCGGTGAACACCAGCACCGGCGCGAGCCAGGCGGCCAGGCAGCGGTGCAGATGGTCCAGCACGGTGCGGGCGGCACGGCGGCGCAGGCTGTCCGGGCGGTCGCAGTAGATCGCGTCCTTGCGGATGTCGAAATAGAATGCGCTGAGGTCGGTGGCGCAGAACCCATGGATGGCGGGATAGATTCCGGTCCAGTCATGCGTCGCCACGCCGGCGCGCACCCGCGCATCGAGTTCCCACAGCCGGTGCAGCACCCAGCGCTCCAGTTCCGGCATCTCCGCCTCGGGCAGGTGCTCGGCGGGGGTGAACCCGTCGAGGCTGCCGAGCAGCCAGCGCAGCGTGTTGCGCAGGCGGCGGTACAGTTCGGCCTGCTGCTTGAGGATTTCGGGCCCGATGCGCAGATCCTCGGCGGTGTCGGACATCATCACCCACAGGCGCAGGATGTCGGCGCCGTATTTGTCGCAGACCTCCTGCGGGGCGGTTACGTTGCCGAACGATTTCGACATCTTGCGGCCCTGCTCGTCGAGCACGAAGCCATGCGTCAGCACCGCATTGAACGGCGCCCGCCCGCGCGTGCCGACCGATTCGAGCAGGGAGGAATGGAACCAGCCGCGGTGCTGGTCCGAACCCTCGAGATACAGGTCGGCCGGCCAGGGCAGATGCCGGTCCTCCAGGGTGAACGCATGGGTCGAGCCGGACTCGAACCAGACATCGACGATGTCCTTCACCTGCTCATAGTCGGCCGGGTCGCGGCCGGGGCCGAGGAAGCGTTCGGGCGGGGAGGCGTACCAGGCATCGGCGCCTTCCTCGCGGAACGCCGCGACGATGCGCGCGACCACGGCGGGATCGCGCAGCGGCTGGCCGGTTCCTTTCTCCACGAACACCGCGATCGGCACCCCCCAGGCGCGCTGGCGGCTGATGCACCAGTCCGGCCGGGCGGCGACCATGCTGGACAGCCGGGTGCGGCCCTTTTCCGGCACGAAATCGGTGTCGGCGATGGCCTGCAGGGCCTTCTCGCGGATGTGGTGCGCGCCGTCCATGCGGATGAACCATTGCGGGGTGGCGCGGAAGATCAGCGGCGCCTTGGAGCGCCAGGAATGCGGGTAGGAATGGACCAGTTTGCCGCGCGCCAGCAGGCCGCCCGCCGCCGCCATGGCGGCGCAGACCGGATCGGCGGCCTTGTAGACATGCAGCCCGGCGAACAGTGGCACCCAGGGATTGAACGTGCCGTCATCGCCCACGGTTTCCGGCACTTCGATGCCGTGCGTGCGGCCGAGATCGAAATCGTCCTCGCCGTGGCCGGGGGCGATATGGACGAAGCCGGTGCCCACCTCGGTGGTGACGAAATCGGCCGGGAACACCGGCACGTCGTGGTCGTAGCCGCGCCCGTGCAGCGGGTGGGCGCAGACCGTGCCGGCGATGTCCTCGCCCTTCACCACGTGCAGCAGATGGTGGGTTTCCACCCCCAGCGCCGCGCAGGTCTGCGGCAGCAGCGCCAGCGCCACCACCAGCACGGCGCCCGCGCGGGTGGTGGCCCCCTCCTGCACCGAATCGATGCGCACCACGGCGTAGTCGAACCCGGCGCCGCAGGCGATGGCGCGGTTGCCGGGCATGGTCCAGGGCGTGGTGGTCCAGATCACCACCGCGGCCCCCGCTAGCTCGGGCAGCGGGGACGTCACCACCGGGAAGCGCACCCAGACCGTGGTGGAGGTGTGGTCGTGGTATTCGATTTCCGCTTCCGCCAGCGCGGTTTTTTCCACCGGCGACCACATCACCGGCCGCAGGCCGCGGAACAGTTCGCCGTTCAGCAGGAACTTGCCGATCTCGTTGGCGATCGCCGCTTCGGAGGGGAAATCCATGGTGGCGTAGCGCTCGGACCAGGCGCCCTGCACGCCGAGGCGGCGGAACTCGGTTTCCTGCACCGCCATCCAATGGGCGGCATAGGCGCGGCACTCGGCGCGGAACTGCAGCACCGGCACCGCGTCCTTGTCGCGGTGGGCGGCGCGGTACTGTTCCTCGATCTTCCACTCGATCGGCAGGCCGTGGCAGTCCCAGCCGGGGATGTACAGCGCGTCGGTGCCGCCCATCTGGCGGGCGCGGTTGATCACGTCCTTGAGGATCTTGTTCAGCGCCGTGCCGATATGGATGTTGCCGTTGGCGTAGGGCGGGCCGTCATGCAGGATGAATTTCTGCCGCCCGTGGCTGGCCGCGCGCAGCCGCTGCCAGATGCCCATCCGCTCCCAGCGGGCCAGCAGCCCCGGTTCCTTCTTCGGCAGGTCGCCGCGCATGGGAAACGGGGTGGCCGGCAGGAACACGGTGTCGCGGTAGTCTTGCTTGTCGCTCATGCAAATCCCGGGCGGCGACGCCGCATCGGAGGAACGGGGTCCAGCGGGCCATTGCCCCCTGGCGGGTCCAGGGCAGCGCCCTGGCCTTCCTTCCATGCGGAGCGCGGCACGGCAAGGTCAAGCAGGTGGCGGGCCTCGGCCGCATCGGCGGCAATCTGCGCGCGCAACGCATCCAGGCCGGGGAATTTCCGCTCGGGGCGCAGGAAGGCGTGCAGCGCCACCTCCAGTTCCTCGCCGTAGAGGTCGCCCTCGAAGTCGAACAGATTGACCTCCAGACGGGTTTCCGGTCCGCCGTTCACGGTCGGGCGGCGGCCGATATTGGCCACCCCGCGCAGGCGCCGCCCGTCCGGCAGGCGGGTGGTGACGGCATAGACGCCGCGCGCCGGTTCCAGGTGGCGGCCCAGCGCGATGTTGGCGGTGGGGAAGCCGATGGTGCGGCCGCGGGCGTCGCCGTGCAGCACGGAGCCGCGGATGGTCCAGTGGCGGCCGAGCTTGAGGCTGGCGCGCTCCGGGTAGCCGTCCTGCAGGGCGCGGCGGATGCGGCTGGAGGAGATCTGCCCGGATTCATCGACCAGCGGCGGCACCACGGTCAGCCCGATGCCGAGCGCCTCGGCGCGGGCGGCCAGGAACGCGCCGTCGCCGCCGCGGCGGTGGCCGAAGGCGAAGTCGGGGCCGCAGACCAGGTGGCGGGCGCCGATGCCGTCGCGCAGCACCTCGGTGACGAACGCCTCGGCGGTCATTTCGCTGAACGCGGTGTCGAAGGTGAGCTCGTAGATGAGCTTCACCCCGAGCGCCGCCAGCGCCTCGGCCCGGGTGGGCGACAGGGTCAGGCGGAACGGCGGGTCGTCCGGGCGGAACATCTCGCGCGGATGCGGCTCGAAGGTCAGCACGGCGAGCGGCACATCGGGCCGGGCGCTGTGGGCGGCGCGCAGCACATGGGCATGGCCCAGATGCACGCCGTCGAAATTGCCCAGCGCCACCGTGGCGCCGCGGGCATCGTCCGGCAGACCGCGCCAGTCGCTGAACAGGCGCATCAGGCGCGGGTCGGCACCAGCACGGTCGCCTCGCCGTCGATGACGGTTTTCCCGGCGACGACGCAGTGCGTCTTGAGGGTGGCGCGCTTCTTGTCGAGGTTCAGTTCGGTGACCTCGACGAAGGCGGTGACGGTGTCGCCGATCTTCACCGGGCCGCGGAAGCGCAGCGTCTGGCCGAGATAGACGGTGCCCGGCCCCGGCAACTGGGTGCCCAGCACGGCGCTGATCAGCCCGGCGGTGAGCATGCCGTGCGCCACCCGCTCCTTGAACGGGCCGGCGGCGGCGAAGTCGGCGTTGAGGTGGGTCGGGTTGGTGTCGGTGCTGACCGCGGCGTACATCAGGATGTCGGCCTCGGTGATGGTTTTCCCCGTGCTGGCGGTCATGCCGACGAAAATTTCGTCCAGATAGATGGTCATCGTCCCCTCGCTCCGGTGCGCGGGGGATTTGTCGGCTGTTCGGGGGGCGGCGTCCAGATGGTTCGTGGGGGCGGGGAGGAGGCGCCCGAGACGCCGATGGCACCGGGCGGGCCATCGGGTCAGACGGCAACCACTCCGGGAACCTTCGCTGCTGCGGGCCGAAGCGAAACCGGCTTCTCCACTGACACGAACAGCAGCGACGAGACAAGCAGAGTGGCCAGATACAGGATTGGCATCAACGCCCAGAAGAGCCAATCCGGCATGCCGAGGGGCAGCACGCTTGCCAGGGCAACCATACCGATCCGAACCACGAAGCCATGCGCCAGGTAATAACTGTAGCTCATGTTTCCGAGCCACCGCAGCGGCGTCCAGGTCATCCACCGCGATACGCGCCCGGCGCCGCGGAAGCAGACGGCGCAGAGCGCGAAGAACGCCACCGTCTGGAAAAGTTCTTCAGCCACGACAGGCAGCACATGGGTTGTGCGAACCACGAAACCTGCCACCGGGGCCGCCAATCCCACCCAGGGCGGCACCCGCGCGCCCACCCCTTCGGCCAGCAGCATTCCGGCGAAGAATGGCATCATCCGCATGGGGAAATTCGGAATATCGGCACTGCCCGCAAGAACAAATGCACTTGCCAGCAGCGCCAGGATGGCAATGCGTCGCCCCCTTGGGGTATTGGTCAGCTTCGTCCCCAGCACCAATGCAGCGGTCACGATATAAAAGAACATCTCGTAACTGAGTGACCATGCGACATCGACAATCCGGACCATGGGAATCAGTCCGGGCAGCAGAGCAAGGTTTGCTGCAAGGTAGGCAGTCGCCTGCCAGGGATCGAGCGGGATTTTGCCGGGAACCCGCGCAAGAACGGTCAGCGCCAACGCAAAGGCAAATACGACCAGGAATGCCGGATAGATGCGCTGGATGCGCCGGGCCATGAAGCTGCCGAAGGGTGGCGCTTTGCGGATCAATGCTCCATAAATCAGATATCCGCTGAGGACAAAGAACAGCTCGACCCCCAGGTTTCCGTAGCTGTGGAATGCCGCGGCCACCGCCGATGCCGGACCGGCTGACAGCCCGATCAACTGCGATTGCATGGTGTAATGCTGAAGAAACACCAGTGTGACCGCAAACCCCCGCAGCCCCTCCATCGGCAACAACCGCGCATGCCGCGGGTCCTGAAGCTCGAAGGTGCGCCGCAACCAGGGAACGACCAACTTGCGAATCACATCCTCCCAATCTTCCTGCCGGCCGCGGACCATCCGGAGCAGGGGATGCCGGATCGTGTCTATTGGCATGGCGCGAGGGGCGCCAACGGCTCTGACCAATCGAACACCGGATGATCACTTCCGGTTTTTCGAGACCGAACTCTTAGGCTCTGGCGCTTCCTTCCCACAAGAGGGGATTGCGCACTGGTTCGGTCGACTGTCGTGGCAGCACCAGGATGATCGTTCACCTGGGTCAGGAGGATGTTTCGGCAACCCCGAACCTGCGACCGCATGAATCGTTGCGCGCCGCGGGTTGTGCCGCCGGCCTCGCCCGGCGGGCACGGGCGTGCGAGTGTCACCGCCCCGGATTTTCGGAGCCACGGATGTCAGACACCGCCGCGCGGGCCGCCGCGTTGCTGCTCGCGGCGCGGCGCGATCCCGCGCAGCGCCTGGCCGATCTGCCGGCGGAGCTGCGCCCGGCTGACCGCGCCGCCGCAAGCGCCATCCAGCGCATCGTGGCGGCCTCGTTCGCCGCCATCGGCGGCTGGAAGGTCAGCCCGTTCCAGCCGGACGGCCTGCCGTTCTGCGGGCCGCTGCCGGCCGCCGGCATCCTCGCCAGCCCGGCCACGCTTCCCGCCGCCGTGTTCCGGCTGCGCGGGGTGGAGGCCGAAATTGCGGTGCGGCTCGCCCGCGACCTGCCGCCACGGGCCATGCCCTACACGCGCGACGAGGTGGCCGACGCCATTGCCGCCTTGCATCCGGCCATCGAGGTGCTGGAGTCGCGCTTTCTGGAGCCGGCCGCGGTGGCGACGCTGACCGGGCTGGCGGACACGCACGCGCACGGGGCGCTGGTGCATGGCGCGGCGGTGGCGGGCTGGCGGGGCATTTCCCTGGCCGCCGAAAGCGTGGTGCAGCGCGTCGATGGCGCTGTGGATGCGATGCATACCGGCCTGCCGGGCGGCGATCTGCTCGGGCAGCTGGTGTGGCTGGCCAACGCGGGCAGTGTCTGGGCGGGCGGGCTGAAGGCCGGGCAGATCGTGACCAGCGGTTCCTGGACCGGCGCGCATCGGGTCGGCCCGGCGGCGCGGGTCAGGGTGGCGTTTGCCGCGTTGGGCGAGGTCGGGCTGGATTTTTTGCCTTAAGGAACGGGTTCAGGCCGCTGTGTCGCGTCCGAGCGCGCCGGCGGGCCGTTATTGTCCGTTAACCATTATCCCGCAGGATGATCCTCGTCTCACGGAAGTTACCGGAAGGCGATATTATGGCGATCATCGAAAAAACCACCGCGTTCGTCAATGGCGCGGCGGCGTCGATCGGGCTGTCACAGATGTTCACCGTGACGGCCGCCGGCAACAACCCGACCTATCTCGTGCTCACGCTGCTTGACCGCAACGAATACACCGCGGCTGCCAGCCAGGCGACCGGCAGTCTGAGCGGCAACGGCCAGACCCTGAGCCTGAGCGGCATCGGCGGCGACGGCCGGGGAGCCGGGATCGTGTTCACCTACCAGCCATCGACCGGCCGGTACTTCAGCGGCACGTATGGCTACCTGGACCAGATGGTCTACACCGCCTCCGCCAGCGCGGGCGACGTGACCAACCTGTCGCTGTTCGGCACCGGCAATCTCAGCCAGGCCAACGCCTACGCCGCCAGCGCCTACAGCATGATGCAGGTCGATGCGGCGGGCTACCTGGGCAGTGTCACCGTCGTTACGCAAAGCGGTTTCGCCGCCGCCGTGCCGGCGCAGGCCACGCCGAACGCCATCGCGGCGGTCGCCAACGGTTTTGTCGGCCAGGCCTGGAACATGAACGGCTGCTGGGTGCTGGCCAGCACCATTGCCGCCGAGGCCGGGGCGTCGCTGCCGGTGCAGAGCACGCTGATCGGCCTGTCCGGCCAGGCGAACGGGGAATGGATCGTCGCCTTCAACGGTCCGGCCGGCCAGTCGGGCAACTGGCAATCCATGGTGACGGCCGGCGAGATCGTGGTGATCGGCACGCCGGGCGGCGGTGGCCATATCACCACCTGCGTCGCCGGTTCCGGCAGCACCGCCATGCTGGTGGACAACATCACCTACGTGAACGGCAGCGGGCAGATCGTGAATCCGGCGAACGACGGTTCAGGCAGCGACATCATCGTTGCCGCGCCGCACATCGCCGCGCAGGAATGGGCGGGCGTCGCGGCATCGTCGGTGGTCATCTACGAACTGGACACGCCGATCGTCACCGTTACGGTGGCGTCCGACAGTCTGGCAACCGGCGGCCTGCAGTCGCTGGGATCGCTGTTCACCGCGACGGACCCGGCCAACAAGGCAATCACCCTCTGGCAGGTCTACGACACCGCGACCACTGACACGCTCGTGTTCGGCGGGGTGCAATACAGCGACCATTCGGCCACGAATTACCTCACCACCACATCGCTTTCCCTGGTTTCCCTGAGCGCCGGCGCGACCGCGACGACAGATACCCTGGAAGTGCGGGCCAGTAATGGCAGCTACTGGGGAGACTGGCAGTCGCTCAACGTGGCCATCGTCGCGTCCAGCGCCGCTGCCGCGCCCCCCGTGCTGTCCCAGCAGACGCCGAACCAGATCTGGGCGGAAGCCAAGGCGATCTCCTTCATGCTGCCCGCGAACACCTTCACCGACCCGCAGGGCCAGAGCCTCACCTACACTGCCACGCAGTCCGGCGGCGCGGCGCTGCCAGGCTGGCTCAGCTTCAGTGCGGCGACCCACAGTTTCAGCGGCACCGCGCCGATCACCGCGCAGACCCTCGGCATCACGGTCAGGGCGACCGATACCAGCGGCCTGTCGGTATCCGAAACCTTCCTGGCGACCGTGCAGCCGATGGCGCCGGTGCTGTCCCGCCAGACGGCGAACCAGAGCTGGGCGGAAGGCAAGGCGATTTCCCTCGTGCTGCCCGCGAACACCTTCACCGACCCGCAAGGCCAGAGCCTTACCTATACCGCCACGCAGTCCGGCGGCGCGGCGCTGCCGGGCTGGCTCAGCTTCAATGCGGCGACCCACAGTTTCAGCGGCACCGCGCCGATCACCGCGCAGACCCTCGGCATCACGGTCAGGGCGACCGATACCAGCGGCCTGTCGGTATCCGAAACCTTCCTGGCGACCGTGCAGCCGTCGGCGCCGGTGCTGTCCCAGCAGACGGCGAACCAGAGCTGGATCGACGGCCAGAAGATCAGCTTCATCCTGCCCAGGAACACGTTCACCGATCCGCAGGGACAGGCTTTGACCTACACGGCCTACGAGGTCAGCGGTCCCAACGTCACGCAGTGGTTGACCTTCAACGGCACCACCGGCGCATTCGGCGGCACCGTACCGACGAACGCAGCCGGGACGGTCGTCATCAAGATCGTTGCCACGGATACGAGCCATCTGGCGGCGTCGGAAACCTTCTCGGTGACGTTTGCCGCCACAGGTGGCCGGCTCGCCGTGTCGGGCTTCCACCCGGTGGTGCCGCCGGTATCGGCGGCCGGCGGGCTGGCGTTCCACGGCTGACCCGGGCCTGTCACCCGGTGGAGCGGAATTCGTGCGCGCCAGTCAGCGCCGGCGGGCGCGACCGATGAAATCCTTCAGGGCGATCATCACCTGTGACCGCCCCATGAGGTACGGCGACGTGCCGCCGAACAGCGCGGCGTGGCAGGTGTGCAGATCGTAGCGGGGCGCCGGTTCGGTTGCCGGCCCGAGCTTCGCGTTCGGGAAAAACCGGGAGGCGATGTCGCGCAGGAGGATCGGCTCGGTAACCAGGTTGACCACGCGCAGCCCGGCCCCGGCGACGCGCACCAGGTCGGCGGGAAGGCGGCGCGTCGGATACCACTGCAACGCGGCGGCCGGGTTGATCCGCTCCACCATGCTGTCGTGCAGCAGGTCGAACAGCGGGTTCTGCTTCATCCCGTCGCCGAACAGCGCCGGCAGGCGGACCACCGCATGGTTCGGGAACCGCGCCGCGACGAACTGTTCCACTTCCCGGCGATGCCGCCCATGGGCATCGTTTTCCAGCCCCTCCGGCGCCGTTGTTTCGTCCAGCGGTTGCGACGGATCGGGATAGACGTCGGTGGTGGAAACAAGCACGAAGCGGTTGGTCCGCACGGTCTCCAGCACGGCCAGCAGGGCGCCGATGGCGGCGCGGTCCTGTTCGGGATCGGCGTTGGCCAGGGCCTTTGCCGACGGAATGCCGGCGCAGACCACCTCGTCGAACCGGGCGCCGCGCATCTCCTGGATGTCGCTGCGGGTGAAGCCGTGGGTGAAGCGTTCGGCGGCGCGCAGGGTGCCGCCGACGAACCCGGTGTGGCCGATCAGGGCGCGTGTCATCGGGCGTGCTCCGGTGGCGGCTTTGCCGCGGCCAGGAAGGCCCGGATCAGCTCCGGGTCCTTCGTTCCGCGCTCCCGTTCCACCCCGGAGGACACATCCACCGCCGGCGCGCCGGTGGCGCGGATGGCCGCGGCGACGTTGTCCGGGGTGAGGCCGCCGGCCAGCAGCCAGGGCAGCGGGGCGCGCCAGTCCCGCAGGATTGACCAGTCGAAGGTTGCCGCGTTGCCGCCCGGCCGGCTGGCGCCGGCGGGCGGTTTGGCTTCGATGACGAAGCCGTCCACGCCTTCCGTCCCGCTTGGCAGGTCGGATGCCGCGGCGACGCCGATGGCCCGCCAGACCGGTACGCCGAAGCGGACGCGCAGGGCGGCGCAACGTGCGGGTGAGTCATACAGCTGCAGCACGTCGAGCGGCACCGCGGCCAGCACGGCGGCCACGTCGTCGTCGGTCGGGCGCACGAACAGGCCGACGCGCGCCGGCACGCCGGCGGCCAGGGCGGCGGCGGCGGCGGGCGTTACCGCGCGCGGCGAGGGCGGGAAAAACACGAAACCGAGCCAGTCGGCGCCGCGGGCGGCGTCGCGGGCCGCGGGGGTATTGATGCCGCAGATCTTGACCCGACTCATACCGGAGCGCAGCCCTTAGGGAATAGCCAGCTCGGCCGCGATGGCCGCGGCAGCGGCGGCCGGATCGGCGGCGGCAGTGATCGGCCGCCCCACCACCAGCCAGTCGGCACCGGCGGCGGCGGCCTCGCGCGGAGTCATGGTGCGAAGCTGGTCGCCGGAGGGGAAGCCGGCCGGGCGGATGCCGGGCACCACCAGCACGGCGGTCTGGTCCAGTTCCGCCCGCAGCAATGCTGCCTCGTGGGCACTGCATACCAGCCCGTCGGCGCCCGCATCCATGGCGAGGCGGGCCAGGCGCAGCACCTGCTCGCGCGGGGAGGATGGCACGCCGGTGGCGGCCAGCGCCGCCGCGTCGAGGCTGGTCAGCACGGTGACGGCCAGCAGCAAAGGGCGGTCGGCGCCGGCCTGCTCGGCGGCGCGTCGTGCAGCGGTCACCATGGCGGCGCCGCCGGCGGCATGCAGGGTCAGCATGCGCGGTTGCAGCGGCAGCAGGGCGCGCACGGCGCCGGCGACCGTATTGGGAATGTCGTGCAGTTTCAGGTCGAGGAACATCGGACGGCCTCCGACGGCCCGCAGGCCGTCGGTGCCATTCGCCAGGAAGAATTCCGGGCCAACCTTGAACATGCCGCAATGCGGCGCGATCAGGCCGGCCCAGAACGCGGCCCGCGCGACGTCGGTGGTATCCAGCGCCGCGATCAGGCCGGTCATGTCACCTCGACGCCACGGCAGTGCCGGAGCGGGAGCTGATCTTCTTCTGCAGGGAGCTGACCTGATCTTCCAGACGGCGCGACTTCCGCTCGAACGACCGGGCGCGGCGACGGGCGCCGAGTGCCGGGAACCAGACGAAGAAGCTGCCGAGCAGGAAAGCGCCGGCCGCTGCCACCAGGACGGCGGCGGAAACCGGTGTGACCAGCTTGAAGTCGGTCGGCCAGAACGTCAGCGTGACCGGCTGTGGGTTGGAGAGTGCGAACAGGATCAGGACGATCAGGACAGGCAAGGCGATCAGGGTGCGCAGCATTGGGTTTCACCTCGGGAAAGGGACGCAACGGAAACTAACAAAGTTTCCATCAGGCCGCCACCCCCGCACCGGGGCGGCCTTTGCTATCGGCCGGCTTGCGTGACTCCCGCTTGCCGCGGTTGACCCGCTCGCGCAGTTCCTTGCCGGCCTTGAAGAACGGCACGGCTTTTTCGTCCACCGGCACCGCCTCGCCGGTGCGCGGATTGCGGCCGGTGCGCGCCTCACGTCGCTTGACGGTGAAGGCGCCAAAACCGCGCAGTTCCACACGTTCGCCGCGCGAAAGGGCCGCGGTGATTTCATTGAACACGGTGGCGACGATCAGCTCCACATCCTGGCCGCGCAGGTGCGGATTCGCCGCCGATAGTTCCGCGATCAGCTCCGATTTGGTCATACTGCCGCCCCCCGCGGTTTCACTGTCAGTCACTACTGGCTGAAGGCTGCCAGACTGCCCAGGCTCCGTCAAGTCTAACTCCTTGAGACAGAACGCTTTTTATCAAATCGTCGAGAAGCGGCGCAAATGATCCCGCCAGCGCCCGCTGGGCGAAGCTGCCGGGCGCGACGTCGTCCACCGGCAGGCTGTCGGGAACGCCCTTTTCGGCCGCCAGCCAGGCGCGGGCTTCCTGCTCGCCGCCGATCGCATCGACCAGGCCGAGGCCCAGCGCCTGCCGCCCGGTATAGGGGCGGCCATCGGCCAGCTTGCGGACCTGTTCGGGCGACATGTGGCGGCCGGCGGCGACCCTGCCGACGAACTGGTCGTACATGTCCATCACCAGCGCCTGCAGCATCTCGCGGCCCTGCGGCGAGGTCGGGCGGGTGAAGCTCGGCTGGTTCTTCAGCGGCCCGGAGACGATCGCCTCCGAGGTGATGCCGATGCGCTCGAGCAGGCCGGAGACCTCGCCGGTCTGCAGCAGCACCCCGATCGAGCCGGTGAGGGTGGAATCGCGGGCGAAGATGCGCGCCGCCGGCACCGAAACCATGTAGCCGGCCGAAGCGGCGGTGCCGCCCATGACCGCCACCACCGGCTTGCGGGCGGCGACCTGGGAAATGGCGTCGTGCAGGCTTTCGCCGCCGGCGACGCTGCCGCCGGGGCTGTCCACATAGACGATCAGGGCGCGCACGGCGTCGTTCTTCGCCAGTGCCGCCACCTCCTCGGTGAGCCTGCGGTTCTCGGTGATCAGGCCGGTCACCGACAGCCGGGCGAGGTGGGGGCGGCCCGCCAGCGGGAAATGCGGGGCGAGCGCCAGCAGGGCGCCGGCGGCCACCGCGAACACCGCGGCGGCGCGCCAAAAGAACAGGCGGCGCTTGAGGCGCCGCCTGTCGATCAGCAGGTCCGTTTCAAAGGACATGTCAATCCCGTGCCAGCCATGCGGGTGCAGGGCGATGGTGCGCGGCTATCAGGATTCTACTCTCCCTGGGCCTGCTGGTTGCGGCGACGGATTGCCGCTCCCAGGATGTCGCCCAGCGAAGCGCCCGAATCCGAGCTGCCGAACTCCTGGATCGCCTGCTTGTCTTCGTCCTGCTCCTTGCCCTTGATGGTGAGCTGGAGCTTGCGGGCAGCGCGGTCCACCGACATGACCTTGGCATCGACCTTCTCGCCGACGGCGAACCGGTCGGGCCGCTGCTCGCCCTTGTCGCGGGCAAGTTCGGCGCGGCGGATGAAGCCGGTGAGGACCTCGTCCACCTTGACCTCGATGCCGTTGGACTGCACCGCGGTGACGACGCAGGTGACGATGCGGCCCTTGTGCACGCGGTCCAGCACGGCGGCGGCGGGGTCGTCGGCCAGCTGCTTGATGCCGAGCGAGATGCGCTCCTTCTCGACATCGACGTCCAGCACCTTGGCCTTGACCACGGCACCCTTTTCGTACTTGGCCATGGCGGCCTCGCCGGCTTCGTCCCAGGACAGGTCGGACATGTGGACCATGCCGTCGATGTCCGCGGTGATGCCGATGAACAGGCCGAATTCGGTGATGTTGCGGATTTCGCCTTCGACTTCCGAGCCGATCGGATGCTCGTCGACGAACTGCTCCCAGGGGTTGCGCTGCACCTGCTTCAGACCGAGCGAGATGCGCCGCTTGCCGGAATCCACGTCCAGCACCATCACATCGACCTCCTGCGAGGTGGCGACGATCTTGCCGGGGTGGACGTTCTTCTTGGTCCAGCTCATCTCGGAGACGTGCACCAGGCCCTCAACGCCCGGCTCCAGCTCCACGAAGGCGCCGTAATCGGTGATGTTGGTGACGCGGCCGGTGAACTTGGCGCCGGGCGGGTACTTGGCGGCGACGCCTTCCCACGGATCGGCTTCCAGCTGCTTCATGCCGAGGCTGATGCGCTGGGTGTCCGGGTTGAAGCGGATGACCTGGACCTTGACGGCCTGGCCGATCTGCAGCGCCTCGGAGGGGTGGTTGATGCGGCGCCAGGCGATGTCGGTGACATGCAGCAGGCCGTCGACGCCGCCGAGATCGACGAAGGCGCCGTAATCGGTGATGTTCTTCACCACGCCGTCGAGGATCTGGCCTTCCTTGAGGCCCTGGATCAGCTCGCTGCGCTGTTCGGCGCGGGTTTCCTCCAGCACGGCGCGGCGCGAGACCACGATGTTGCCGCGGGCGCGGTCCATCTTGAGGATCTGGAACGGCTGCGGGGTGCCCATCAGCGGACCGACGTCGCGCACCGGGCGGATATCCACCTGGCTGCCCGGCAGGAACGCCACGGCGCCGCCGAGATCGACGGTGAAGCCGCCCTTGACCCGGCCGTAGATGGTGCCGCTGACCCGCTGCTGGCCTTCGAAGGCGCGTTCCAGGCTGGTCCAGGCTTCCTCGCGGCGGGCCTTTTCGCGCGAGAGCACGATGGTACCGTCGCGGTCCTCGTAGCGCTCGACATACAGCTCGATGACGTCGCCTGGCTTGACCTCGGGCTTGGCGCCCGGCGGGCCGAATTCCTTCAGGGCGACGCGGCCTTCGCTTTTCAGGCCGACATCGACGATGGCGAATTCTTCGGTGAGGCGGACGACGCGGCCGGTGACGACGGAGCCGTCGAAGCCGGTATCGCGGCCCAGCGTTTCATCGAGCAGGGAGGCGAAATCTTCGAGCTCGGGCGGCGGGGCGGCGGGGCGCTGGGCGGCGGGTCGCTGGGCGACGGCGGCGCTGGATGGCATGAGGGTGGGTCTGTCCTTGAGGGGGCGGCGATGGTGGGCCGGGCCGCCTGCTGTGCGTGCGCCCTTCCCGGGTTGGGGGAAGCACGACTTGCCCGCCGCCGGGTTGCGTGGCGCGGGCCGGGTGAAGGTTTCCGAGGTCCGGACGGGTAAGCGCCCGGCCGCACGGCCTCCCGGTCGCGCGTGGGGCGGAGTGATAGCCGGCGGGGGGGCGGAGTTCAAGGGGCGGCAGTGGGTTGGCGGGGTCGCAAAGGCGTGAGGGGGTCTGCACCTTGGAAGGCGGCAAGGAGTCGGAAGACTTGACACATCAACAATGAGAGACGCACGCTTGGTTTCATCGGCAATTTCAACCTCAGGCACCACATATGGTAGCATATTTGGTGGTTCGCACAATATATTGTAAGCGTGCCAATCCCAAGGCCCGGGAAATTCGTCGGAAAACTTTACATTCCTCGCGTGATTGATGCGGCCAAACTGCCACCCAAGGTAACCGGGGCAAAACTCCGGGCGGCGCAGCCCGTCAGGCGGGCTGGCCGCGGCAGCGGATGATTTCGGCGAGACGCGGCACGACCGGGGTACCGGCGACGCCGAGCCGGGCTCCCAGGTAGTTCCAGAACGAGACGCCGA
>CAIVPZ010000110.1 GCA_903907955.1 uncultured Acetobacteraceae bacterium
CCGGGACGCCTTCCTTGGCCTCGGAAAGACCTGCCGCAAACTCGGCGTCTCGTTCTGGAACTACCTGGGAGCCCGGCTCGGCGTCGCCGGTACCCCGGTCGTGCCGCGTCTCGCCGAAATCATCCGCTGCCGCGGCCAGCACGCCTGACGGGCTGCGCCGCCCGGAGTTTTGCCCCGGTTACATCGGGAACCGCTAACCATTTGATTGGATTCAGGCAGAATCCGTCTGAGTAACGAGTGCTGCCCAACTTGAGCTTGAGGTGGCTGCGCACTTTTCCGCAACGTTTTCGCAATCGCTTGCCGTGCGGGTTGGTCGGCGCCAGCACCATGATGGCATCGAGGTCGCGTCTATCCGGTGGCGGTAGCGTCGCCGCGTGCTCTCCGCCAGATGGTGTCGCCGCCCGGCCAGCGCGAAGGCCCGCAGCAGCAGAATTTTCATGTGCGGCGCGAAGATTTCGTCGCCCGCCTCGATGGCGGACGATACGATGTACCCGAGAGCACCCACTGATTCTCCCGAGGAGCCAAAAAACTACTTGCCTCGTATACTGGATGCGCGATCGTGGCGACTCCGTTCCTGCCACCGTTGCCGCAGATCGACCAAGTGGATGAAGAGCGCAACGAGGAAAAAAGATGAAACCCATACCCAGGAGGCGCCAGCGAGCGCCGCGCGCGCGGCCAGCAACAGACAGGTGCCGGGGGCAAGAATGAGCAGGGTTGCGCGTGGCGGCAAGGGGCAGCAGCGCATCCGCCACAGCACCATGAGCACGATCGCCTCCAGGGCAATCAGTAACAGGACCAAGTCGATGGAGTGGCCGCCTGCAAAGAATTCAGCCATGATCCGCCCCTTCTGCCTTGTAAGTAATCATTTTGCCGAGACGATACCAAGCAGGTACCCCAGATCCGTGAAGAGGACCCGCATATGTGCGGCTACCGTGGCGCGTACTAGGCGCTTGTTCATATAGGCCTCCTAGGGGACTCCTGAACGTCCGGGTCGGCGCACAGGCTCACGAAGCGCTCTCACCGTTGTGGTTACGTAAAGTATCCTAGCGCATCCCGTTTGACACGTCGATAGTGTCTCCCCCGAGCAGGCGCCCATTGCCCGATCGCCGCATTCGGAGCAGCCCGGATTGCACTAGCTGAATCATCAACAGATCCATGCACTGCGTCACGCAGAGCAATCCCATGTTTGCCGCACCGAGGCCACCGCAGTCAGCGACGGAAGCGGCCATGTTGATGAGAGGTGGCCGGGTTCCTCGAGACAGCGTTTTGCTGTCGATAAGTGGAGCCTCTGCCGGTTGGTATCGAAGGGTGCCGTTGTCTGGCCGTCACGCAGGGAGGGCATAGGTGTGCCTGGCATGGGCACTGGATTGGAGGTGAAAGTCCTTTGCGGGGCGCGTTGATAGCAACCGCGATCCGGAGGCAACTGCACGCAGCGTACCCGTCGGGAGATGGCACGACGCTGGCGCCGCGAGGCCGTGTGGGGAAGAAGCCCGAGGCGCACCGCAGCACCGAACGAAAGTGAACCCCTGGGCAAGCCGGACCGGCCGGGTGAGCGTGTCTACGAACGCGACGCCCAAAATCCAACCGAGGCCGGAGCGGTAGTGGAGGCGGGCGCGGCGGGACATCCAGTGCTCTTACCCCTACGGCATTCGCACATTTCGGAATTACCTTATGGAACGAGCTGTTAGGCCGAAGCTGTCGTTGCCTAATGCGCTCATTTCTTGGGCCACGGATACTGGCCAGGGGACACGAGGACTGTGTTTCGGGCCATCGGGCTTGGGGCCATCCTCACTCATCCCCTCATTTCGTTTCCGAGAGTGAACCGCAAAACAGCCCGCTTTGCGCCAGCATTTCGGCGAACCTCTGCATCAGCGGCAGAAGGCGGTGCTCCGGCATGTTTGGGATCAGCTCATAGAGCATGCATCC
>CAIVPZ010000111.1 GCA_903907955.1 uncultured Acetobacteraceae bacterium
CCAATGTGGCGGTGACCAAGGTCACCGATCTCACGGCGGCGGCGAAGCGCGAAGAAAAGGAGCCGACCGAGGCGCCGCGCCGTGCGCGGGGGTTGAGTGCGGGCTGACACCGGCCTGGCGGGACGACACGAGGCGGCCCCCCTTTCCGGGGGCCGCCGCCGTTCGCTACATCCGCCGTCCACGGCGGCGGCCGGCGGTGGCTTTCTCCGCTGTCCGCTCCCGGTGCGCCTGCACGCGCTCCATGGCGGCGCGCATTGCTTCGCGCACCTGCGGGCCGATGTCCCTGATCCGCTGCAACAGGTCGCGGCGTTCGGCGGTGGTGTTTTCCGAAATGGGCCGCAGCTTCCTCGCCGTTGTGTCGTCCCGCTTGCCCTGGAAGGTCGCCGCCAGCGTGCTTCTCGCCTTGCCCATGACCGCGCGCTGCTCAAGCCGCTGCTTGCCGGCCTGCATCATCCGGATCGTTCCCGTCCGCAGGTTCTCGGCCCGCGCCAGCATGGCGAGCGATCCTTCCTTGATCGGCTGGCGGGCGAAGTTGCGGGCGACGTTTTCGATCACGTCGCCCTCGCGGACCTTGCGCAGGTCGCCAAGCGGGCGGCGGCCAGCAATCTCCTGCCGCTCCGCGCCGTCGGAGGTCACGATGAATGACTGTTCGCGATGCCTGCTGCCGGACGTGTAGGCCCCGAATGCATTCACCTGGCGCGAACCCCCCGGGACGGCGAAGATATGTTCGCTGACCGTGGATCCCTGGCTGGTGTTGGTCGTCAGCACGTCGCCATAGGCAAGCCGGATGCGGCCGTTCGCCGCGCTACGCAGGCTGTCCCATTTCACCAGCCCGTCGCGGCCCTCCCTGGTTCGCAGGACCAGGCCCTCGTCATTGATTGCGGCAACCTCCAGGACGGTGCCGTTGCGGCCGATGTTGCCGCCTTTGTTGGTGTCGAGGAAGCGGGCGTTGGTGCGCTCGAACAGGCGCACACGGTCGCCCTCGGCGAGCGGCAGGTCATAGGTTCGGGCATCGGTGCCGTCCTTGCTCGTCGCCGGCACGGTGATCCGGTCGGCGCTGACCTCGCCGAGGTCGCGCCGCCGGTTGCGGATCGCCATGCTGAGCTGGTGGGCGTCGAAATTGGTCGGCGCGCTGATCGAGATGGCATACCGGTCCCGGCCGGTGTTGGCGGTGCGGCGCTGCTGCCAGAGATCGACGACGCTCTGCACGGCATCGCCGTAGCCGCCCGGCGCCACCAGCAGGGTGCCGTTCTCGACCTTCCGCTGGACGGCCGCGGCGGTCTCGCCGTTGCGGAACATCAGGGTGGTTTCCCGTTCCTCCTTCTCGACCTGGCGTACCGAGGTTTCCAGCGTCGGGATCGCCGTCTCGCCAAGGCCGCGGCGCAGCAGGTCGACGACGGCGCCGGCCTCGACGCTCTGCATCTGCTTCGGATCGCCGATGCCGACGATCTGAAACCCGTGCTCCTTCTGCGCGCGCAGCAGGTCATTGAGCTGGCGCGTGCCGAGCAGGCCCAACTCGTCCACCACCACGACCGACCTGGTGCCCAGTTTGATCCGGCCCTTCTCGACGGATTTCAGGAAGCTCTCGACGGCCCGCGCGTTCCGGGCGGTGATGCCGGCATCGGTGAGGTCATCCGACTGACGCCACGCCAGGGCGATGCCGTGCACCTGGCGACCATCTTCCTTCCAGGCGTCGACCAGCGGCTTCAACAGGGTGGACTTGCCCGAACCGGCGACGCCGATCGCGACAGTGAGGCGGCCGCCGGTGCCAAGCTGCTCCATCACCGCCCGCTGCGCCTGCCCGTGCTGGGAGGTGAAGTCGAGGTCGGGAAAGCGCCGGACCGCCGCGGCGATCTGCGCCGGGGTGAGGGCGGCCGTTCTGTCGGCGCCGGCGGCGCGCGCGGCGGCAACGAGCCAAAGTTCCTCGTCGCGGTGCAGGGTCGTGGTGATGCCGATTTTGTCGCGGCCGTTTTCGCCTTTCAGATCGCCCCAGACCAGCGATGTGGCCTCGCCCCGCTGCG
>CAIVPZ010000112.1 GCA_903907955.1 uncultured Acetobacteraceae bacterium
CGCAGCGGGGCGAGGCCACATCGCTGGTCTGGGGCGATCTGAAAGGCGAAAACGGCCGCGACAAAATCGGCATCACCACGACCCTGCACCGCGACGAGGAACTTTGGCTCGTTGCCGCCGCGCGCGCCGCCGGCGCCGACAAGACTTCCGCCCTCACCCCGGCGCAGATCGCCGCGGCGGTTCGCCGCTTCCCCGAGCTCGACTTCACCTCCGGGCACGGCAAGGCGCAGCGCGCGGTGATGGAGCAGCTCGGCACCGGCGGCCGGCTCACCGTCGCGATCGGCGTCGCCGGTTCGGGCAAGTCCACCCTGTTGAAGCCGCTGGTGGATGCCTGGAAGGAGGACGGAAGGCAGGTCCACGGCATCGCGCTGGCGTGGCGTCAGTCGGATGACCTCACCGAGGCCGGCATCACCGCCCGGAACGCGCGGGCCGTGGAGAGCTTCCTGAAATCGGTCGAGAAGGGCCGGATCAGGCTCGGCGCCAGATCGGTCGTGGTGGTGGACGAGTTGGGGCTGCTCGGCACGCGCCAGCTCAATGAGCTGCTGCGCGCGCAGAAGGAAGACGGCTTTCAGATCGTGGCACTCGGCGATCCGAAGCAGATGCAGAGCGTCGAGGCCGGCGCCGTCGTGGACCTGCTGCGCCGGGGCCTCGGCGAGACGGCGATCCCGGTGCTGGAAACCTCGGTGCGCCAGGTGGAGAGGGAGGAACGGGAAACCGCGCTGATGTTCCGCAACGGCGAGACCGCGGCGGCCGTCCAGCGGAAGGTGGAGAACGGCACCCTGCTGGTGGCGCCGGGCGGCTACGACGAGGCCGTCCGCAGCGTCGTCGATCTCTGGCAGCAGCGCCGGGCCGCCAACGCCGGCCGCGAGAGCTATGCGATTTCGGTCAGCGCGCCGACCAACTTCGACGCCCACCGGATCAGCATGGCGATCCGGGAGAGACGGCGCGAACTTGGCGAGGTCGGCGCCGACCGGATCACCGTGCCGGCGACGAGCAAGGATGGCACCGATGCCCGGACGTACGACCTGCCGCTGGCCGAGGGCGACAGGGTGCGCCTGTTCGAGCGGACCAACGCCCGTTTCCTCGACACCAACACGGGCGGCAATATCGGCCGGAACGGCACGGTCCTCGAGGTTGCCGCGATCAGGGCCGAAGGCCTCGTGCTGCGAACCAGGGAGGGCCGCGACGGGCTGGTGAAGTGGGACAGCCTGCGGAGCGCGGCGAACGGCCGCATCCGGCTCGCCTATGGCGACGTGCTGACCATCAACACCAGCCAGGGGTCCACGGTCAGCGAACATATCTTCGCCGTCCCGGGCGGCTCGCGCCAGGTGAATGCCTTCGGCGCCTACACGTCCGGCAGTCGGCATCGCGAACAATCGTTCATCGTGATCTCGGACGGGGCGGAGCGGCAGGAGGTTGCCGGCCGCCGGCCGCTTGGCGACCGCCGCCAGGTCCGCGAGAGCGACGTGATCGAGAACGTGGCGCGCAACTTCGCCCGCCAGCCGGCCAAGGAAGGCTCGCTCGCGATGATTGCGCGGGCCGAGAACCTGCGGACGGGAACGATCCGGATGATGCAGGCCGGCAAGCAGCGGCTTGAACAGCGTGCGGTCATGGGCAAGGTAAAGAGCACCCTGGCGGCGACCTTCCAGGGCAAGCGCGACGACGCAACCGCGAGGAAGCTGCAACCCGTTTCGGAAAACACCACCGCGGAACGCCGCGACCTGCTGGGGCGGCTTGCGGAGTTCGGCCCCCAGTTGCGCGCCGCCATGCAGGCCGCCGTGGAGCGCGTGCGGGCGTACCGGGAGCGGGAAGCGGAGAAGGCCACGGCCGGCCGCCGTCGCGGGCGGCGGATGTAGCGGCGCCGGCGAACGGCACGCCGGACAGCCTGCCTTCCACCGGTGTGCGATGAAGCGCTTTGACAAATTTTGCCATAGAATGCAGCCTCCGGTACTCCGAACGGAGGCCCCCATGCCGACCATGAACGTGAGCCTGCCGGCCGAACTGGCCGAATTCGTCGAGCACGAGGTCGCATCCGGCGAGTACGGCACCGCCAGCGAGGTCGTGCGGGACGGGCTGCGCCTGTTGCGGCGCGACAGGGAGGCGCGCGAGGAGAAGCTCGCCGTGCTGCGGCGCGAGGTCGGCATCGGGGTGGACCAGGCGCGCGCCGGGCGGCTCTCCGCGCGCTCCGCCATCGGCATCGCGGCCGCTCTGCGCGAAGCGGAAGAGCGGTCCGCGTGAGCGGCGCGCCCTCGCCGGTCCTGCGTTACCAGTTCACCGAAATCGCCGACGAGGACATCGAGGGCATCCTGAAGACAAGCGGCAAGCGGTTCGGACCGCGGCAGCGCGAACACTATGCGGGCCTGATCGACCGCGCCGCGGAGATGGTGGCGGAGAATCCGCAGCGGCCGGGTTCGCGCGACCGGCACGATCTCGGGGCCGGGATACGTTCTTTCCACCTGGAACTCGCGGCGGGGCGCCGCGGTGCCGCATCGCACATTCTCTACTACCTGCGCGGACGGCTCAGCGACGGCAGCGACGGCGTGGTCATCGCCCGCGTGCTGCACGAGGGCATGGACCCAACCCGACATCTGCCGGCGGAGTTGGAGTAGGAATACGGCCCCCTGGCCATCGCGCGCCCGTCTCCCGCCGTGCAACGCTTCACGGTGTTTCATGGCCTGGAAGGATGCTTTGGCCGGCGGACTGGACTCTGCTGACGCCGCGTCTCGCCGGTGCCGGCAGCCACGGCCGCGATTTCTCCGGCTGGTGATCGCCAGCTGGCCTCTTGCCTGACGGTTGACTGCCCCGGCTGCAATGATGGTCAGCCCGCGCTCAGCCCCTTCGCACGGCGCGGCGCCTCGGTGGGCTCCTTCTCTTCGCGTCGCGCCGCCGCCTTCAGGTCAGAGGCTTTCGTCACCGCAACATTGGCGTCCGAGCGGTCGGCGCGGGCAACGCTCCGCCAATAGGCGGCAGCCTGCAGATCGGCGGCGGCTTCTTCCCTGGACATGCGGGGTCTCCGAAGAGTGGTGACGGGTTCGGTCAGTCGGCGGCGGCGGCGGTGTCGTGGAAGCGGTTGGCGGCGATCCTGGCCGCCAGCTCCGGCCGCCGGAAGTAGATGGCACGGCCGCAGCGGAGCGGCTTCGCGCCGCGGATGATCACGAACGCCTCGTCCGTCCGGCAGTCGTTCATCAGCTCCTCCCGGCGGATCAGCGGGCGGCTGATTTCGTGATAGCTGGTGTTGGCGCCGCGCGACCGCGATCCGGTCTCGAAGGACTTGCCCGACGAGCCGGTATTCGAGCCTTCCGATGTCGCCATCACGGCATAGCTGCCGAAGGTTTCCTCCAGCTCCTTTGCCGTCTCGAGGTCCTGCACGGCGGCATAGGACCGGTGCGATACGCCGTCGTACCATTCCCGCTTGCCCTCCCGTCCCCACTGGCGTTCGAGCTGGCCGACAGACTGGTAGAGCAGTTGAAGGGTGATGCCGTATTTGCGGCCGGCGTCTCGGGCGGTTTCGAGAATCTTCATCGGGCCGAGACGCGCGGCTTCATCGAGCAGATACAGGATGCGGCCGGTCACCTGGCCGTCGGCTTCATAGGCGGCGTTGAGCAGTGCGCCGGTCACGACACGGCCGATCGCCGGCGTGGACTGCAGGGCCAACAGCGGAATCTGCAGGAACACCGAGACCTTGCCACTGAGCAGATCGAGCGATTTGAAGCTGTCGCCGGAGACGATCGCCGCAAAGGCGGGATTGGCCAGCCAGGATGTGCTTTCGTCGGCATTGGCGTAGACGCCGGAAAATGTCTCGTCCACCAGGCCCATGAGCGTGCCGGCATAGTCGCGCGCGAGCGGGCTGCGGCTATCCTTGTGGATGCCCTTCAGCAGCTCCCGCATTTCCGTCTCCGGCGTGGCGATACCGATGCGCAGCGTGCGCAGCGTCTTCAGGGACGGATCGATCGCGGGGTCCCACAGCAGGTGGGCCAGCAGGCAGGCCACCATCGCGCGGCCACGTGCCTCGAAAAACTCGGAACTCCTGTCCTTCGCGCTGCCGGCCGGTCCGTCGCCGCAAATCCAGCTCACGACGGAGAGGACGTTCGTCGTGGCAAGCGGTGAATCGATGTCGATCCAGTCGAGCACGTTGAAACCGGCAGACTCGCGCAGGCCGAGCTGGTGGACGGTGTGACCCATCTCCGTACGGGCATCCGCCAGCATGGGGCCAAGCTCGCCGGAGGGATCGAGGACAACGACAGAGCCGGTCCAGGTCAGCAGCGTCGACACGGCCGAGGTGGACTTGAACGAGCCGGCCCCGGCGAAGACCAGGCTGTGGGTCGGGCCGGACTTGCAGGGATCAACCAGCAGCGGAGCCTTGCCCCCTTTCCCCCAGCTCGCCCTGTCCGCCGGGTCGAAGGCCACCGTGGCGACCCGGTCCTCATCCACGCGATACGCTTCCCCGACCACGATGCCGCCGAACCCCGCCGAGGGTCCGGGGAAGATTTCGCGCGCTTTGTGGATCGGCAGCCAGTCGGCGTGGCCATGATTGTCGGTGGTGCCACGGATCGGCCGCTTCGTGCCGCCGAACAGCCTTCGCCGGAGCGATGGTCCGACCACACCGCGGCGGAACAGCAACGCGGCGAGGAAGACCACCAGGACAGCGGACGCCACCCCGGCGCTGATCTTCAGCCAGAGCGTCACCACGGCGTTCGGCGGCGCGTAGAGGACGTAGATCCACCACTGATAGAACGGGTGCGCGAACGAGCCGATCAGGCGCGTGCCGAACAGGAAGACCAGGGACGCGATGACCGTCCAGGCGGCGGCGAGAAGAACCAGGCCGACGATGATCCTGGCCACGAGCGGCCCGTGCGATGGCGTTGCCATGCCGGGTCAGACCTCGGACAGCAAATGCGCGACGGTCTCGCCGCGCCGGCGCGCGTCGGCCGCCAGCCAGACCTCGCCGATCTCGTAGACCTCACCCGTGGTGCGGAATGGCACGATGACGTCGATGGCGGCCGACAGCATCTCGATCAGCGTCTTGTCCTCCAGCGCGGCGCCCTGCTCGGAGCCCTTCACCAGGGAAAACAGCTTCTTGAACCCCTGCACCGGGTTCGCCCCGTGGATGGTGGAGATCGAGCCTGGATGGCCGGACACCACCTCGTTGAGGTAGGTCCAGGCCGCGTCGTCCCGCATCTCGCCCAGCAGGATGCGGTCCGGCCGCATGCGCAGGCTGGCCTGCAGGAGGGCCTCGGCCGTCACGCCGCCCAGGCCGATGCCGCTTTTCGAGTAGAGCAACCGCACGTGGTTCTCGTGCGGGATGACCAGTTCGAGCGTGTCCTCGATGGTGATCAGGCGTTCATGCGGCGGGATGGCCGAGATGAGCGTCTTGCCCATCGTCGTCTTGCCGCTGCCCGTCGCGCCGCACAGCAGCATGGTCAGTCGGCTGCGCACGCAGGCCTTGAAGAACCCTTCGATGTCGCCGGCATCGTAGAAGGCGAGCGCCTCGGCATTTTGCTGCTCCGCCGCCTCGCGGCGCGTGCCCCACTGGTTCCAGCGCGCGGTGTGATAGCGCCTGCCGACATCGGCGAGCGCGGAGACCGACGTGCCCGGCCGCCGGATCGTCAGACTGGCGGTACCGGCGGGAACCGACGGCGGCAGGCAGATTTGCAGCCGCTCGCCGCCGGGCAGTTCCGTCGCGCAGAGCGGGCTTCTCGGCCCGACATCCTGCCGGCGTAGCGCGCCGGCGAGGATGGCGATGTCCTCCAGGTCGTCATAGTCGAACGGCAGATCGTGGCGGGAGAACACCCCCTTCTGCCGGACGAAGACCTCGCCGGGCTTGTTGATGGCGATCTCCTCCGTTGCCGGATCGTCCAGCCAATGCAGGATTGGCTTGAGCAGATGCCGCAGCTGCGGCGCGGCCTCACTGGCCATAGGCGCCGCCGGTCAGGCGCAGCTTGTAGACATCGGAAAAGTCCAGGTCCCTGGCAACGAAAATGGCGACGTTGTCGCCCTGGTTCTTCTCCAGCGTGGGTGGGATGTTGATGGTGGCCTGCAAGGCGGTGTCGGACACGTTCGTCCCGTTGGCCTGGAACGAGTTGAAGAACGTGCCGCCATGCGACCCCGATGTGGCCGCCAGCGCGGTGCCGGTCTCCAGGCCGCCCTGGATCACCGACAGCAGGATCGCCGAGCCGAAGCGCTCCCACCAGTGATTGTTGACGCCGCCCGGCAGACCGGAGCGGCCGAGTTCGTCCGTGCCCGGCGAGGCCAGCTCGATCACCGCATGATCGGGCGTTTCGGCGCGGCTCCACAGCACGAAGATGCGGTCCTGGCCCTGGGCAAGGCCACGCCCGATTTCACCGACCACAATCGTACCGCGGTCCAGCAGCACGACGTTGCCCGTCGTGCTGCGCACATCCTGCGGCAGCACGCATTTGACATAGCCGGCGAGCTGGCTGTTGATCGCGGTTTGCAGGGTGCAGGGGATCACCGTCCCCATGGTCACCATCATGTCGGGATGCGGCAGGAGACGCGCCCGGGAGCCGCTCAACACCGTTGGCTTGAGCATGGTCGCGAGCCCCGATGGCGGCGTGACCTCCAGGCGTGGGTCGGCGCCGGTCGCGAGCGCGGCCGGCGTGGCCGGCGTGGCCGGCGCCTCAACAGCGGCACCACCACCGGAGAACGCGAAGATCGGGCTTTCCGCCGCGGTCATCTCGTGCTGCCGCGGCGGCGCGAAGAGTGCCGGCACCGGCGCGGCCGCCGGCATGGGCAGGGTGACCGGCGTGGAAGCGGGCGGCGATGGCGGCGGCGGTGCGGGATGAAATGCCCCGCCCGTCCACAGCGCCAGGTCGGGTTGCGGCTTTTCGTCGTGGGTGGCCTTGTTGAGCTGGCCAATCCAGATGAAGGACAGAAGCACCACCAGCACGAGGCCAGCGACGCCGATTTTCTGGGCGGCGGTCAGCTGGCGGCCCGGCGCGCCGGAAACGAGCGAGCCCGTGGCGTTCACGCCGCCCGGCGCGCCCGTGTTCGTGTTGCCGCTCATGGCGGTGCATCCCTCAGGACACGTTGCACGTCAGGGCTGGTGGTCTGCGTCCCGGGGTTCCTGCCCACCGGATCGAACGCCTGGTTCCAGATCGCCAGCACGGTGTCACCGTCACGCAGCCGCCAGCCGCGCGCGACCGACTCCACCTGCACGAGGTCGCCTTTCACCGCATAGTTCGGCGTGGCTTCCTTGCCATCCGGGTTGATGACGAAAACGGAGGGGATGCGGACGTTGCCCGGAAAGCGGAACACGGTGCTGGTGCCGTTGTCGAAAACCTCCAGCGGCAGCAGGGATCGGTTGCCCTGGGCGACATAGTGCCAGTTCCGCTCGCCCGAGAACGGGTCCCTCGCTTGACGCTCCATCTGGCTGTGCGCCGCCTGCAGCTGGAGTTGCGCCGCGCGGGCCTGCGCTTCGGCCTGCTCCCGGGCTGCTTGCGCCTCGGTCTGCGCGCGCTGCCGCGCGGCGTCATCGGCCGGATAGGTGAACTGGACGCTGTAGTAGATCCCCGGCGCATTCGCGGCGAGGCTCTGCGCCGGAACCGTGGTGATCTCGAACACGTAGCGGCGCATCTCGCCGCCTTCGGTCGAGGTGAGGACAATGACCGGCTGCAACGGCAAGGCCTCCTGCGACTTGAAAAACAGGAAGTTGCCCTTCGGCATCGCCTTCAGGTCCTTGCTGTCGGTCACCGCGACGGCCGTGACCGTCTCCTTCGGCCCGAAGCCGACGACGAGCGTTGCGCCCACGGCGGTCGAAAGGTGGACGACCTGATTGGGGTCGTAGGCAAGATAGCGCATGCGCGCATCCTGCCGGCCGGGAATCGGGTACTCCTCCGCCAAGGCGGTAGATGCCAGGATCGGCGCGCAGAGCAGCGCCGCCGCGAGCCGCTTCATTGCGTGCTGTCCTCCGCGGCCTGATAGGACGTGACGATGACCCCGCCAGGGTTCCTGAGACGCAGAGATGCCGGCAGCGTGGCAACGGTCCTGAATTGCAGGGTCGCTGTCCACGTCGTCACAACAGGCTCCTGGCCGACGATGGTGAGGAGCCGGCGGTAGCGAATCTGCTGTACGTCCGCGGTGATGTTGGCCGAGGAGATGTGCTGGATTTCGATCACGCCCTTCTTGCCAACGGTCACCTGCGGCGATGCGGCGTTGGGGTAGTTGAACCATTTCTGGTACTGAGCGCGCGGCACGTCCGCGCTCATCCCCGACACGGCGTCGTATCCGTACTGGGCGGTGTCGTAGCTGTAGCCCTCGCGCAGCCGCACATACTCCCACAGCGCCGCCGTCACGACCGCCTCGCTCTGCGTTGCCGGCAGACGGGACAGCGCGACCGAACTGTCCACCGTCCCATCCGGGCGCACCCACAGATAGACCGGGACGATCTTCGTCAGCGGCAGCAGCGATGCGATCGTCCACGCCTGTCCGAGGTTCGCGAGGATGGCGATGCCGGCGACAACAGCGAGGCCCTTCGATATCCGCGCGGCGGCCCTGGCCCGGTCACGCTGGAAGGACTCAACCTGCCGGTAGTAGTCGGCCAGGCCTGTCCGATCGACCGGCAGGGCAAGATCCATCTTGTTCATTCGCTTCCGCCAGGACGGGGGATCTCAAGGTCGGCCGGTGTCGGCTGCCAGTGGCCGGTGTTCAGCGCGAACACCGGCCCCGTCGGGGTTGCCAGGACCTCGGTGTGGCTGCATGCGGCGAGGCCGATCAGCGCAGCCAGAGTCACAAGGGTTTTCACCCACAATCTCCTTCTCGCGTTGTGAGCAGGGGAAAGCGTCCAATGAGGCCGGCTATGCCGGCTTGCGTGTGGCCATCCGGACCGCCTGCGAGGCACCGCTCGAGGCGAGGCTGGTGAACGCGTTCAGGATCGCCGCCCCGGGGCTGACGCCCAGCCCGCCGCCGATGGTCGCGGCCATCGCCGGCAGAGAGATGATGATGAACGCGCCCATGGCGAAGAACATCGCCAGTTCGATCAGAATCTTGAGTTCTTCCGGCACCGCAGCCGCGCCCGATGCCTGCTGTGTCAGGATCTGCCGCATGAAGTTCTTTTCGCCTATCAGCACCGCGTTGAGCGTGACGTTGATCAGCAGCGTCAGGAGGCTGTAGGTGATCAGCACCCCGATCCACCGGTGCGTCACCGCCTTTGTCGCCTCGAACAGATAGCCGACGATCACGACGGGACCGATTGCGACGATGATTCCGGTAACCACGATGGCGAACTCATAGATTGCAAACGTCACGATGAGCAGAACCATCAGGGCCAGCTCGATCAGCGCGAGGCTCACTGCGTCGACGACATCATAGATCGCGATCTGCGCGCCGACGGTTTCGACGGTGTGCTCCGTCACCTGCCACATGTTGTCGAAAGTGGCCGGGGTGCTGCTGATGCTCGCCTGCGACCCACCTACTGCGGTGGCGACCCAGTTGGGAATCGTCGTGATGAAGAGGGTTTGCACGTAGGTCGTGAACAGCCCGGAAGACGTAAGGATACCCACAACCAGGGCGACCTTGATGATCCGGGTGATGCCCCCTCTGGCATCCATGTCGCCGCGCATCACGAGGATGCCCTGGATGATGATCCAGAGCGTGACGCACGCCATCAGCGGGGTCGCCACTGCCGACAGGACTGAGGTGATGGACGATTGGATTCCGGAGCTGAATGCCGCGCCGAACCCGGTCGCCATGTCCGTAAAGGGGGTCTGGTCCATGTCTTACCGACGCATATTGGCCGCTGCGATTCGGGCTGCTTCGCACCACGACGGAGGTGCACGGTTGCGAGAACACATCGCAAGAGTCATGGCGATCATCGGCCCGTCATGGCCGTAATAGGCGGGGTCGGCCTCCGGATCTGCCTTGTCCGTTGTTGGAGAAATGCTGTCAGCGACCGCCGCATGCGCGGCGCTGGTGGCGTTCCGGCAGTCGGCTGCGTTGTCAAAGCTGTGATCGTTCTGACACGCCTTCAGGGCGCTTTCGCGCTCCTGCGGATGAGTCCGGTACCAGTCGACTGTGTGCTGCGCGCGCTCGACCGCGAGCGCAGGCACCGCGGTCGCCGCCAGCAGCGCAGCCACCCCGACGGCACGAAAGCGCCTCACTTCAGCGTACTCGTGAACATGGCTGCCGCCTGTTCATGCCCCTGCCGGATGGCCTGAAGCGCCGCCTGCTGGTCGGCCTGCGCCTGCGCCGCCACCATGGCCTGCAGGTTCTGCGCCTGCGCCTGCTGGCCCTGGATCGCGTTGCTTTCGATCGCGATGCGGCCGTTGATCGCCGTCACCTGCTTGATGTCGGTCGCGCCCTGCAACTCGGCCTGCATCGCGGTCAGATTCGCCTGGCGCTGCTCGATCGACGCCAGATCGGCCGCCGCGATCCCGAGTATGTTCGCCATCGAGATGGCCGAGCGGTTCAGCAGGGTCGCCTGCGGATCGGTGCCGGTTGCCGTGTAGACGTGGTTCAGATTGAAAAATGTCTGCCCCTGGCTCGACAGCGTGTTGGTCGAACCGGCGATCTGGCCTGGCATCGCACTCGCCGCCGGCATCGGGTTCTGTAGGAACGACTGGTTCAGCCCGGGAAACATGCCCATGATGTTCGATGGGTTGGTGAACATCCTGTAGGTCTGCTCAAGCTGTTGCAACTGCTGTTGCAACTGGGCGAGCTCCTTGCCCGCCGTCACGACTTCTTTCAGCGTGTTGGCGTAGTTGCTCGCGTCAAAAACCGCCATTTGCGCCTGTGCGCCGTGGCTCAGCGTCAGACAGGCGACCATCGCCGCCGTTGCCGGAAGAGTCGTCCTCATCGTGCTTATCCCTTTGGTTCTCAGTCCCGGGCTTCGTGGTAGCGGGTCATGAACGGACCCAGCCAGGCGGCGGGCTCCTCGCCCAGCTCGCGGCGCAGCCGCTCGGCGAACCGCACCGTGTTCGCGCGGCCTGACAGCACCGCGACGTACTCGCGCATGTCGCTCAGGTCGAACTCGCAGATGACGCTGCCGGACTCACGCTTGAGCAGAAAGCGGCGCTTGCCCATGGCCATGTCTTCGCGCACCGCCTTGAACTCGCCCTCGGTGCATTTCAGGCCGTCGATGTAGGCCTCTCGATCCGCCGTGGGCGACGGGTAGAGGATCTTGGTCATGCACTGCGCGACCAGGGACGAGCCGAGCTTGGACTCCAGCACGTGCTCCGGCTGCTGCGTTGCCAGGATCAGCATGCCGTTGTTCTTGCGCACCGTCAGCAGGAACTTGTCGACCACGGCGGTGAACATCGGGTTGAGCAGATAGGCGCGGAACTCGTCGCACGACATGACGAAGCGGCGGCCATCCACCACCGACCCGACGCGATGCAGCAGGTAGGCGGCGGCGGGGGCACAGACCTCTTCGTAGTCAAGCAAATGGGTCATGTCGAAACCGACGATGGATGCGTCCAGGCGCACCTCATCGGTGTCACCATCGAACGCCCAGCCAAGCGCGTTGCCGCGGCACCAGCGTTCCAGGCGGGCGCCGGCACCTTCAGCCGGGCCATGCAGGAGGAACTCACGCAGCCCGGCCAGCGACCGCATGTCGGGCTCATAGGAAAGCTGGCGGGCGATGCCGCGCTCCAGGCGGCGCGCTTCTTCCGACGAGATGCTCCCCTTCCCGTCCCCCTCGATCAGGCCGGTGACCCATTCGCGCAGGAAGTCGCGCGCGGCCGGCGTGTCTTCCAGGCCGCGCAGCGGCGCCAGGCCGCTCGGCTCGCCACGGCGCAGAACGAGGTAGGTGCCGCCGGTGGCGCGGACCAGCAGTTCGCCGCCGCGGTCCTTGTCGAAGAAGATCACCGCCCCGCCCCGCTCGACCATGGACTGTTCGAGCATCGCCAGCAGGAACATCAGGAAGGTGGTCTTGCCCGAGCCGATCGGCCCGAAGATCGCCGTCATGCCCACGTCGTCGACATGCGGCACGTAGTCATAGGGCGTGCCACCATCGGTGCGGAACCGGGCCAGCGCTGGTCCCCAATGGCCTCGGGCCTTGCCCGCAGGGAAGTTGTCCAGGCTTGAAAACCCGGCGAAGTTACGCGAGTTGATCGCCCCCGGCCGGGTGCGCCACTCGATGTTGCCGGGGATTTGCGACCAGAACGCCGCCTCCATGCCGATGCCTTCCTGCACGACAACAGACCCGGTGTCGGTGAGACGGGCGCGCGCCCGTGCACCGCGGTCGCCGAGCTGCTTGAGGTCGTCGGCATAGACCGCCAAGCTCAGGTGATGCGAGCCCATGACGAACTCGTTGGACGCCAGCGCATCCTCGGCTTCCGCCAGCCCCTCGATCTGGCTCAGCGCCTTGTCGCCGGCGCTCGCCATCTGGCTCGACTTCATCGCCAGGCGGCCATGCGCCTGGGCGCGGGTCAGGAACGAGTATGACTGGCTGAGCACGAGCGGGAACTCGGCGCTCAGCAGGGTGTTGAGCATGCCGGGCCGTGTCTTGGCCGGGTATTCGCGGAACGAGAAGATCGTGCCCACATAGCTTTCGGCGGGGGCGCGGATCTCGAACCCGCGTTTGCCGCAGATGACGCGGTCGGTATAGATCGACGCCCCCAGCGATCCGCTCACGACCGGCACCGGCATCCACCGGCAGGTGATGATCAGGCGCAGCGCCTCGCCGATCTCGGTGAACACCACCTCGCCTTTCTCGCGGAGACCAAGGCGGCGGATGCCATAGGCCTCCAGGCCGTTCGCCAGAACGTGCCACAAATCCTCAAGCGTCCGCAGAACGCCGGCGTCGCCGTCCGACGCCGGGCCTTTGCGGAACCGCGCGATCTTGCTGCCGGCCTTGCCGAGGAGATTGCGCGGGGTGACGATCAGCGAGACGAAATAGTCGTTGCGGAACAGCCTGCCGTTCAGCACGCGATCGCGATAGGTCCGGTCAAGCCCGGCCGCGAAGCCGGACCGGAACGCGGCCTGCGGCAATTCCGGCACGTCGGGATGGCGGATCAGGTGGGTGCAGATGTTCACGTTGTCGTCGGCGATGTTGCGGAACAGCGTGTTGAGGTTCCGCAGACGCGCGTTGCGCATCTCCGGTTCCTCCAGCTCGAAGGCCATGCCGCCGACATGGCCCATGGCCATCACCGAACCGTCCCGCAGAAGGACCGCCTGGTCGGCCAGGTGCCCGACATAGGGCAGATAGATTTCGCCCGACCGTTCGCTGTAGCCGCTGTCACCGAGCATCATCTCATCCCCCGGCCGCGCGCCGGAACCCGGATCAGGTGCGTGCAGACGTTCACGTTGTCGTCCGCAATGTTGCGAAGCAGCGTGTTGAGGTTTCGCAGACGCGCGTTGCGCATCTCCGGCTCCTCCAGCTCGAAGGCCATGCCGCCGACATGGCCCATGGCCATCACCGAACCATCCCGCCGAAGGACCGCCTGATCTGCGACGTGCCCGTCAGAGGGCAGATTGATTTCGCCCGACCGCTCCCTGGTGTCGCTGTCGTCGGGCATCAGATCATCCCCCGCCCGCGCGCCGGGACCCGGATCGGGTTGGGGCTGACCGATGCCCCGCCCCAGGCCGCGCCATCCACGCCGCGCGCCGCCGTCAGGAGGTAGAGATAGACGACGTTGACCGCGTTGTAGTCGCGGGAGACGACTACCCGCGCACCGAACCACAAGGGCAGCATGACCAACTCGTACAGCGGGTTCTGCAGGATCACGATGACGAACCCGGCCAGCATCAGGAACGCCCCCGCGACCGGAAGAGGCACGCCGGCGAACAGCGCGGGCCGCGTTGCCGCCAGGTACAGCGTGTCCTCTTCCAGCCGCTCGGCCATCAGCCGCCGGACCCGCCGGTGAGGGTCGAACCGAGATAGGACGCGCCGAACATGATGACGATGCCGCCGATCACGCCGGCGATCAGGCCGAGCGAGACCCGGCCGAACATCCACGACAGGCCGATGGCGATAATGCCCAGCACCGCGAGCGACTGGCCGAACGGGCCGAGGATGAAGGTGCAGATGTTGTTGATCATCGTCGCCGGCGACGCGCCGCCGGTCACGGTCTGGGCATGCGCCAGCGCCGGAAAGGCCACCACGGCCCCGAGCGCCAGCACACCTGCGATCTGTGCAGGGTTGTGCCGGTCGAGGATGAGCAGCCCCTTCCCGTAGGCGTTGGTCATGCAGCGCTCGGCAGCCAGGACAATACGCTTCGTCATTCGTCACCTTTCAACGGCTGGACCAGAGACAGGGACCGCTGCGGCCGGTCCTCCTCCCGCAGCGGCAGACAGCGTTCGACCGGCCACCAGCAACGGCATGGCCGGAGCCTGCATGTCCTGATGGTGGCTGGCGGCGTAGTCGTAGGATGACCACACATCCCAGGAGGGCGGCGCATGCGCGTCCGCCATCACGGCCGGCGGTGGCTGGCTGTCGATCGCGGCCGGCCCCGCGCCCACGTCGATAGCGGGAACAACATGCCGGGCGGCCAGTTCCACCTTGTGGACGTAGCCGTTGGCAAAGCCGCGCTGCGCATCGCCCGTGTTGTATCTGGAGAGGGCGACGCGAAGCGCCGCCTGCTGCCCTTCATGGGTATCGCCGCCGGCATAGTCGCCGACAAGAATGACGGCGGCGGCGGCAACCGACCGGCACGGATCGAAGGCCGCCTCCAGCGTCAGCCCGAGCCTCGCGAAGTTGGCGGAGTTGATCTGCATGATGCCGACGTCAACCGAATGGCCGGCCTCGAGCAGTTTCGAGGCGATCTGGATTGCAACGTCGCGGGTCGCGGGAACACCGCTGGTGCCCGTGGTGTTGTCGTTGATCGACAGCGGCTGAAAGCCGCTCTCGGTCCGCGCGATCGAGGCCAGAGTGGACGGCGCGACAGATGGACCACAGCGTAAGGCAAGCTGCCCGAACTCGGCGACGCTGAGCGGATCGGCCCATGCCGGGCCAGCCATCGCAATCGCCGCAGCAAGCGCGGCCGCGATGGCAGTGCGTGGCCTATTTGGCCTTGGAGTCGGCGGGCGTGGTTGCTGGCGCGGAGAGATCGCTGTCCACGACGGCGGGGACCCCGTTGACCACCTCCCCAAGGTCGCACGGAGACACGCCGACGAACTGCCGAAGCTCAGGGTCGCCGGCAGGATAGATGGTGACGCGACCGAGGAAGTTGAACTTCCGGATGAAGAACCACGCCGATTGCAGGTTCTTGAAACTTCTGTCGCCGGACAAGCCGCGCCAGGTCCGGATAATCCGGAATCCCCGGCCCTGTATCCAGTTGGAGCGGAGGTAGATGACGAATTCTTCCTCGCTGCGCGCAACGATGAACGCGCCGAGCACCTGCCCGCCGTCTTTGAGAGCGGTACGCAGATCAGCCTCCTCGAAGGCGTTGCCCAACCGGTCTCTCCCGTCCACCTGGCCTCGCTCTCCCCGTGAGGCGGACCGGGCACATGATGGGGCAGAAAGAGCTTAACACGCAACGGCTTACCGGCAGACATGCGACTCATCCAGAGTGAGGGATTAAAGCCAATCCCGAACGAATCACCCGGATCGAGTCGGGCGACGTAGGTGAAACACCACACCTCTTCACATTTGCGCAACCGGAAATGCGCAAAGCGGCGGAGCACGCCTGCCCCGCCTGAAGTGCCGGATTTTGCTTGATGTTAGCGGTTTTCAACAGCCGTTCCTCGGCTGCACCAGGCAAAGATTCGCGGCTCCTGTGGCGCTGGTACAACTCTGACCGGAATAACAACGAAAGTGAGGAATGTGATACCGTCTAACTGTTATCGTGCTATACGAGACGGGTGACCGTCTATTTTTTGGTTCGTCTCGTCCAGTGAGAGCCCGGACGCGCCCGCGGGGCGCAAAATGAGGTGGCCTATTGAAGAAAGGCAGCTGCAACTCGACGATCCTGGCGGCGAGTTCTGGCTGGACACGGCGCTGAGCGGCGAAACCGGGACGCTGGTCTCGAGCGAGATCGCGGCGACGCGCAGGTGCCGGGCTGACTCGAATCAGGCATCATGTTTCCGGCCATCAATGAAAGGAGGTTCCGGTGTCGCGGCTTGAGTCCAAACACCCGGGCGCGCGCAAGCCGGCCAAAGACCCGCACCGGACGGCGGCATTCCGTGAAGCTGCCCGCGATATCGTCCACAAGGACCGCTATGACCGCCGCGCCAGCATGAGCGTCGACACGGCCGGCGCGATCGCGCGCGCGTTGGAGCGCGCCTACGTTCAGGGCTTCGTTGATGCCCAGGCTCCCGCCACGGCAACGGTCGAGAACCCATCGGTGGCGGACGGGGACTCCATCGCTGGGTCAGGCAAGCCGGTCGAATGGATCCTGATCCCGCCGCGGCCACGCGACGCGTTCTGGACCATCTGCCTGTTCGCCCTCGGGCGCGAGACGCCGATCCCGGAGAAGGCCTCCGGGCATCTCGTCGCCGCCCAGATGCCAAGCGGCAGGCCCGGCTGGCAACTGGTCTTGCGTGACGGCCTCGAAAAGCCATTCGGGCACGCCACAATCCTGCCGCTGCTCCGGCTGGGATTGCTCGATCCGCAATATGAGCCGGACAGGCGCCTGGTCATCAGCGAACTGGGCCGGGCGACGTGGCAGCGCTTTGTCGAACGCGGCGGGCAGTATCCGGAAGACCTGACCTCGCCCTCCGGCGACGGGAATGCCCGATGATCTCCCTGCCTCCCGACATCACCTTCGAAAAGCGGCCCCTGCCGGGAGGTGGATGGGCGTACGAGTTCCGCCACCGCACCCTGGGTGCGCTCGGGCGCATCCTGCTGCAGAGCCTGCCCGGACGGCGCGACACATACATCTCTTGCGAAGTGGCCGGCGACCCGGCTGACCCGCGGACGGCCGAGCGCCGAGCGATCTTCGAGCCGCTCGGGCTGGAGATCGCACGGCAGATGGAGCAGATCGTTGGATCCCCCACCGACAAGCGGCCGATCGTGCCGCCGGCGCCGCCCGCTGAGCCGGGCGAAGTGGTGGAGAGCAAGCTGATGCAGTGCAGCACCTGCAACGCCTTCGTGGCCATGCTGGTGTTCGCGCCAGGGGCAACCGACGCGGGGCGCTTCGAGGACTACGCCCGGCGCATGTATCCGGAATACTCCCGCCGCAATCTGCCGACCTGGATCATCGGCCCGGCGTCCGGTCCGGGACCGGAAGACTCCGCCGACATCCTCCAGGTCTGGCCGACCCGGAAGCCGCTACAGCGATTGACCCCGGCGCAGTTCAACCCGCGCCTGGACCGGCTTGCTGCCAACCACTGCCGGCCGAAGAGGAACAGCATGCGATGAGACTGGGCTGATGGGCGAGGGCGTCCGCCGTTTGCCCGGGCCGCCAGGGTCTACTCCGTAGCGGTTTCCGCCGGCGGGGACACGGCCTGATCAGCCTGCTTTGGTTGGCGGGGCTTGCGTGCGACCGCTTTCTTCGCCGGTGTCTTCCTGACGGCTCGGTTGCCCGCTGATGCCGATGCGGGCTTTGTTGCCGCCTCCTTCCCTGCCCCGCGGGCAGCCGGCGCCTTTGCCTTTGCCTTTGCCTTCGCCGCGGCGGCGGCTTCCTTGATCTTCGCGCGCCGTCCCTTCAGCTCATCGCGAATGGCGGCCAGCGCCGCCGCGCCGACAGCAGCCTGTTGGCCGTCGGCGATATCATCGAGCGCCGCGAAGAACGCTTGTGTCACTTTCTTCGTCCCGCGCAGAGCGCGCTTCTGGGCGTCTGCCTTGATGGCCATGGCCGTCTGGGTCCTTTCCGACCAGGGCGAATCCAATTTCGCGAAGCCCGGTCACGGAGTGACGGTAATGGCGCCGCCGTGACCAAAGTAATGCGGAGATCAAACGCTATCAATGCAATCGGAGCAGGCCCAGGACACAGGTCAGATGGCCCACCGGGATCGACAGCAGCGATGCTGGACGAGTTCGACCCGGAAGGGTATCTGCCGCATGTCGTTAGAACCGCCGGCCATCGGGGTGAACCGCGTTGCCGCGTTGCTGCCGCAGAATGTCACCCATATCCGCACCCGGCTTGATCGGCGCCTCGCGGACTGACCATTTCGGGTCAAACACAATGTCCGCTGTCCCGGCGGACGCACACGTCACAGCGGGTCACGCGTTTTCAGGAAGCCAATCCAATCATGCCAGCAAAGAAGCCCACGGCGACAGCACCACCCCCGAAGGGGGCAAAGGCGCCGCCAGCCAGACTCCCAACGGCCAGCCCGAAGGCAGCGCCCGCGAAGCCGTCGGCGGCAAAGGCGCCAGCGGTATCGCCGGCGAAGGCTGCCCCGGTCACCACGGTCACGCTGAAGCATCTCGCCGCCGAGATCGCCGAGCATCAGCAGATCGAAAAGCGGGACGCCGATGAAATGCTGACCGGCCTGGTCGGCATCCTGGTGCGGCACCTCAAGAGCGGTGATCGTCTGCGTATCGCCGGCCTTGGGATACTCGAGGTGAAGGACAGGCCCGAACGGGCGGGCCGTAATCCCGCAACCGGCGAGGCGATGACCATCAAGGCCAGCAAGAAAATCGCTTTCCGGCCCGCGAAGGAACTGAAGGAGGCGATCTAGTACCCCTCGCCTGAAGAACGGACCCCGTTCCTGTCTATGCACGTCATTAGCGGACTTCGAACAACCCAAGCCTCGCTGGCAGGGAGGGGCTGCGGCGAACGGTGGTGTTCCGGCCTACGACTGCGTCGGTACCGTCGTCTCCCTGCCCCATGGATACAGACGGGGGACGACCAGGGTCAGCAGAATCGCCAGCACCACAGCGACAGAGGACCCGACCAGAAACAGCGTCCAGTCCGTCGGCCGGGTCGCGCCCAGGGCAATGATGACGAACAGGATCGGCAGGTCGAGGAAGTGCGTGAAGGTCGGCACGGTCTCGCCGCGGGCACACTCCAGTTCGGGCGTGACGTGCCCGGCCGCGAGCGCCACCCGGGTGAGGCGGCGCAGCCGCATGAAATAGAGGCGGGTAACGGTGTTGCCCTCGATGAACTCGAACGCGAACAGCCCCGCCATGCCGACCAGCCACGGAATTTGCAGGAAGCCCCAGCCGCCATAGACGGTGACAATGAGCCATGTACCGGACACCATCAGCAGCAAGGCACCCGGGACGACAAACCCGTCGTAAAAAACGGCGATGTTGCGAACGGCTTCGGCAAACGGTGCAAGTTCGCGCAGTTGCCTTGAGCGCAGGTCGGCCATCCAGACACCGATCAGCCCGGCGCCCATCAGCACTGCGCCGAGGATATGAAACAGCCGCAGCAAACCATAGTACTCCATCGGGTAGCTCTCCTCCAGGCGCTGGCCCAGGTCGCGCCGCAGATGTGTCGCGTCGCCGATTGATATCGACCGGCTGATCCTCGGTCGGACACCACGCGATGCAATGGAGTCCACCTTCCTGCATGGTTCCGGCCGGTGCCGTTCGCCGGACGAAATTACCCTTTCCGGCTGCGCTCATGTTGTGAACGGTCTGCCCACATCCCGGCCCTCAGGCCGTGACAACGCGCCCGGTCAGGGCGCGGCCATCCCGCAGGTTCAGGCCCATCAGCACGAGGTTCGCCGCACCTGCGACCAGCTCGATCGCTTGCACGAGGGCGAACACACTGCCGAACTCGCCAGAAGCGGCCTTGGCATGGAGGAAGAGGGCGCAGGGCACGAGGACGAGCAGGCCATTGAGCGCAATGAACGGCATCCGGCGGCGCTTGCTGATGATATGCGGGTCCATTGTACCTCCGGCCATGCGGAAGCCGGTCGCACCGGTGATCGCCATTGCGGGCACGAGGACGAACAATCCCCACAGGATCGCGGTCTTCACCGCGAGGATCACGGCAGGGCCGCCGAGCGCCTCGGCGGCAACAGTGGAGCCCCAGAACGCGGCGATGGTGAGCATGCCCGTCACGCCGGCGATCCGGTGCAGGATGCGGATCATGAAGCTTCCTCTTCTCGGTCAGGGGGCTGAAGCGACTCGCGGGCGGCGCGCAGCAGCGCCACGGCGCGATCGACCTCGCCGGCTCCGAGCGCCGCGACGAGCGTGTCGGCCAGCGCCAGCCAGCTTGCGCTCGCGGCATCAAACAGCGCCGCCCCCCGCTCGGTGAGTTGCACCAGCCTGGCCCGACGGTGATGCGGGTTGGCGACGAAGTGGAGGATGCCCTCCGCTTCGAGTTCGTCGGCGATCCGCTGCACCGACTGGCGCACCAGGCCCATGTTGCGGGCGATGCCGGCCACCGGCAGCCTGCCGCGAGCCTCGGCCACCGCTCCCATCACCTGCCAGCGGGCGCTGGTCAACCCGAGGGGCGCGACCAGGGCGTCGCCGACGGCGATCAGGGCGCCGTTGAGACGGAACACCTCGAGGGAGAGGCGGCTGGCGGGGTGAGCGAAGACATCGGCGGCGGTCATGATGTGTGTATACGGTCATATTGACCACGCGCTGTCAATATGTCGGCTTATCCGCCCAGGAAGCTGCGCCCCCCCGACAGCGGTAATGGGGTCGGCACTTCCAGCGGGCGATACTAGAATGTTCGCCGGGAATCCTTGGTGGCACGCCGGTCATCCGTGGAACGCGCGTGCCCGTCCATGATGTCGCCGCCTCTATCACGGCCGGTCAGTCGACCGAGCGCATCCTGGCGAGCTATCCGGGGATCGACACCGAGAAGGTCGAACTGGCCACGATCTATGCCCAAGCTAACCCCGCGCGAGGCCGCCCGCGTCACGCCGGCGAGCTTCCCAAGGGCGCCATCATCGTCTCGAATCGCCGGGTTCCCCGCCACCGGAAGGCGGGATGAAACTCCTGATTGACGATCTCCTGATCCCCAAACTCGTCAAACTGACCTGCGCCAGTAGTATGGATGGGCCCATCAGGCCGGAAGGACCGAGAACTGATGCCCGTCATCCTTGATGGCGGCTGGACTTTGTCACTTAGAGCTCGGTGGATTTCGACGTCCTTCGCCCGCCCGATTAGATCGGAAGAGCCTGCAGCTTACGCACGGCGCCCGCCGGTCCTGGCGAGTCGATCAGCCCGACCTAGCATGACAAACCACAGCGCCTTGCAATTTTGGGTTCCCGGACTTTTCCGTCGGAAAACTCGCTTGCCCTCCCATCACAGACAGCGCAACGATGCGCTTCATGTCGCTGATCGGGGAATCGCATGGCTCGACCAAAGCCTGACAATCCGCAACAGGGTCGGTTGATCCTCGTTGCCAGTCCAAAGGGGGGTGTTGGCAAGAGTTGCTTATGCCGAAACCTTCTCGTCAGCGCCGCTAAAGACGGTATCCGTGTTCTCGGGGTTGATCTTGACCAGCAGCAGACGCTGGCAAAATGGCATGCTCGCCGCGAGCGGGTGCGTCAGACGTTTCCTGACTGTGCGGAAGTCCCCGTCATGGCTGTGCCGGTTGCTGAGTGGCGCAGTGCCGTTAAAGCGGCTGAGGGCTACGACCTGGTTGTAATCGACACGCCTCCAAATATCGAAGCGCAGTACGGGGCTGCCTTGAGTCTGTGTTCAGCGGCTGACTTTGTTCTAGTTCCCACCGGCGCCACGCAAGATGACATAGATAGCTGTGCCCCGTGGATGAAGGTGCTGGTTGATGCCGAAATTCGTGCCAGCTTTGTTCTCAATAAGGCCAACCGCCGAGTTAAGTCATACGAGACAATTCGGGCCAAGCTACTTCAAGTCGGCTCGCTGTGCCCGGTTGAAGTGCCGACATTGGAAGACATTCATGTGTCTGCTGGGAAGGGATTAGCGGTTCCAGACTTTACCAACGCGAAGGCGGCAGCGACCTTTGATGCGTTATGGTGCTACGTGGCGCGGGAGGCTGGCTTGAAGTTGCAGGTTGGGGCGGCGGCATGAAGGGTCTCAGCCGTAACAAGATGCGAGATATCGACGCTGATCGGGTGCTGGCTGAGGATGTGCTGCCAGATAAGCGGGCAGCCGACATCACCGCGCTGACTGCCATAGACGAAGGTGTCTACGAGACATTGCGCGAGGTGTTTGAGGGCACCGGCCTCGTCCAGGACCAGCGAAAGGTCAAGCTGCTGCTCAAGTTGCGGACGGATGTGGCCGTTGCGTGGGGGCAGACGCGGGATGCGTTCCTAGAAATTGGGCGGGCACTCAACGATGTGGATCGCGAGTTGGACCCGACGGAGCGCGACAAGTTCAAGGCGGGGTTCCGGCGTCTGTTCCCGTTCTCGGAGACCGTAGCCAGCCAGTTCCGGGCTATCGCGAGAGCCGTCGATGAGGGGGATCTTGCACGTGAGCTAGTGCCAGGCAGCTATGGTGCGGCTTACCAGATGGCATTACTAACACCTGCCCAGCGCGAGATTGCCAAGTCACGCGGGCTTCTGCGTCCAGACATTTCCCGTGACGCCCTTCTGGATTTCCGCAAGCAGATTGACGCCGTGCAGCCGCGCCAATCCCATGGCCTTGACCCAGCGAGGATGCGTGGAGAACTGCAACGGCTTGAGCGGCAGCGCCGTAATGCTATCAGCGAACTGCTCAAGCTGCGCCGCCGCATACATGAGATCAGGGCTTTGCTCAGTTTATCAGAGCCGCCTGAGTAGGCAGCATCCTTGGGTGTGGACTCTTGCGAGCCTGCCTTCTGTTAACGAACGGAGAGCAACCGCGGTACGACAGGGGGGCGAGACGGCTGAAGGACGATCCCGCGGTCGTCCATGTCGACATTGGCTTCTGGATAGACCGCCAGCGCCAGCTTCAAGCTCTCGATAAACCTGGGTTTGAAATGGAACTGTTCCTTGTAGGCTGTTCCGAACTGCATGTAGATCGCTTTCCACGTGATGCTCTTTGAGCTAGGCAGCACGTGCAGCCGGTACGCTAACCAGCAGTAAATATCGAGAGCTAGGGAGTTGTTGTTGATCGCTTTGATGGCGGCATCTTCCAGAGGAACCGGATGCCGCCTCAGTTGCTCGAAAAACATTTCAGAGAGTCTAACCGTGTCAACGAACAAACTCCCCTGGGCCGGGTCATCGCCAGCTACAAACATCGCTGTATCAACGATGTTTTGATTCACGAGACCAGCTTTGGTGCCGCCGTTGCTAACAGCGTGAAAAGTCAACCTGCATCGACTGATGCGATCCGCTTGTTCCCGGACGTCTCTGAACGACTTACCGCCGACCGAAATTCCCAACCGCCCGAGCCAGCACCGGAGACTGCGTCCAAGTTCGATATCTCGCGATTGGGTTTTCAATGCTTGCGTTTGTAGATAGATAAGAATGAGTCTGGCTCTAGAGCCGTATGGAACACCTACCCATGTGGGCTCGCCAATGTCTGTAGAGCGTCGCCCAGGCTCTACCAGCAGTTTTACCCGTTCACTAGTGATCTGCCACGCTTGGTCATCTCTGAGCTTCTTGTGCGGTAAGGCTGCTTGGCACCAACCACTGTAAAGATATCCGATGCTGCTTTCTTCGTCGGACAGATAGGCAGCCGCTGCCTCCACGACACGTCTGTCGCTCTCGGCTGCTAGTGCGGCCTCACGGCCTCGCTCTTGGAGCAGGCGATGAATTGAACCCATGGACGACTTGTAACGCAACCAGTTGGCTTTGTCGCTGTGGACTCCTGCGAGGTAACTATTTGAAGGATAATAGGGAGTCTAGCTATTAGTGTGCTCGCTAGAGTCCTCGGGATAGATTCGCCGACTCGCCGGATTCCGGTTGTTCGGCCTCGCAAGAGGCCACAGAGATCTCGCAGGAGTCCACGCGCGCCATGTGGATACAGCAGTGGCCGCAGGACTGCTGGCCGAAAGCGACTCGGGATGAGGCTCCTGGCTCGCAAGAGTCCCCATCGCCCGGATCGGATGACGTGGCAGCGCTCACGAGAATTGACCCGGGGTCACTCACGGGAGGTGGCGCACTGACTTCATCCCTGCCATTTGTGGCGTGATGAACGCCCGGTCAGCTGTCTTCGGCTAACGGCGCTTCCGATGCTTCGCGTTGGGTCGGTGCGTGGAGGCTTATCCATGGGGTAATGGCGGGTGCGCCCTGCCAGTTGCCTGCCTTGCTGGCTGTCCCGAGCCGCCGCTATCCGCACTCGAAGCCTGCTCCATGACTGCCGGCAACACCCTGCGATGGCGGCCGGTGTCCGCGTCACAGCCAGCGGATGGACTCCGCGTAGCTCGTCTTGCCGGAAGCGTAGGCGCGTCACAGAACACGGTGCGACCGGCAGCAGCGTCCACCCGGCGATGGTGTGGCGCATGCCCGTGCCTTTGCGTTATCGGTGATTCCTGGAAACCGCCGGCACCACTCAATGGCAGCCGACAGCTTGCCCTCTTCATCGAAGACAGTGTGGATCGTGACGGCATGGGCTTCGATGATGACGAACATCCCTGAAGCATGGGGATGTGAATCAAGGCAGGCAGCACGACGAGCGGGAACCTCGGGACGCAGTGACGGCGCCGGGTAGGGTAGGGGAGATATTTCCTATTTTACGCTACCAGTGTTACCAGTTCCGAGTAAGGCGGCAGGAGGGAATCGGTCGTATACAGCCGTACCGGCTCCGAGATGGCCTGAGCGATGAGCAGGCGATCGAAGGGGTCACGGTGATGCAGCGGCAGGTCGGCCACGAGCGTCGTGGCCCGTGCCCGCACTGGCAATTCGACAAAGCCGGTCTCCTGCGCCGCCAGTAGGATCTCCTGCGGGCGAAAGGCGAAATCGGGACGGCCGAGCCGGGACTTGATGGCGATTTCCCAAATGCTGGCGGCGCTGAACAGCACCTCGTTCTCAGGATCCTCGAGCGCATTACGGGTGACGCTATCGAGCCGATCGGGTTCGGCTACGGCCCAGAGCAGCAGATGCGTGTCGAGCAGCAGGCGCATCCATCAGTGCCCTTCGAAACTATCGAGCACGTCATCCGGCAGCGGTGCGTCGAAATCCGGCGGCACGGTCAATTTGCCAGCCAGCACCCCAAGACGGCGGCGTGGTCGGACCGGCGTGTCCTGCAGCGGGACCAGGCGGGCGATTGGCTTGCCAGCGCGGGCGATCAGGATTTCCTCGCCGGCGGCGGCGGCATCGACCAGGCGAGAGAGATGGGTTTTTGCAGCGTGAATGTTGACGATGTGCATGGCGGCCCTCAACCAGACTAAGTCTAGTCCATTTGGGTGGAGAGGGCCAGCAACAGGTCACCGGGAAAATGGGGTCCCAGGCATTTTGGAACACCGGTTGCGGCATGGCGTGCGGGCTCCGATCGATCCCACCCTTTGCCGGCGTCGATGTCGCCCTGCCGGGGGCTCTGGGGCAAGATGCGGTCGTTGTTCTCCTCGGCTCCGCCGGGATGGCAACAGTCAGAGCTCCTCGGTGTCTTCAGCCAATCGGGCGCGCAGCCGGACCATTGCGCTTTCGTGGAGTGCCTGGCTGTCCCCCGGCGTAGCTACCGTCACAGTGCGCCCGGCCGCCATATCGGCGTCAGCTCTGTCGACCATCCCCGCGATCACGTCACAGCCAGCGGATGGACCTGCGTAGCTGGTCTTGCCGGGGCGCAGCCGCGTCACTGAGCGCGGCGTCGCTGGCAGTGGCGTCCACCCGGCGATGGTCCGGGCGCACAGCCGCGCCTTCGCGTTATCGGTGATCCCTGGAAACCGCCGGCGCAGTTCGATGGCGGCCGACAGCTCACCTTCCTGATCGAAGACAGCGCGGATCGCGGCGGCATCGGCTTCGGTGACGACAAACATCCCTGAAGCATGGGGATGCCGACCGAGGCAGGCAAGCACGACGAGCGGGACCGTCGCGATGGTACATCCGGAGCGGCCGTCACGGCGGCGCCGGAGAGGGCGGGGGAGGGGGCTTGTCTTTGATCGTGTGGTTTGACAGTGTGCGCAACCAATACACACGCCAGGTGTTCGAATGGGAGATAAGGCCCGCACCAACGTTTCCGTTGACGCTGAGCTGCTGGCGGAGGCCCGCGCGTTGGGCGTCAACGTCTCCGCGGTGTTGGAGACCGGTTTGCGCACGACGGTTGCCGACGAGCGGCGCCGACGCTGGCTCGACGAAAACCGGGGCGCACTGGCCGATGCCAATGCCTTCCTCGCCGCGCATGGCCTCTGGAGCGACGGCAAGCGCCAGTTCTGATGCAGGGCGATGTCCACCTGAACGTCGATGAAAGCCGCGACTACGCGCCGTTTCTGCTCGACGTGCAGGTCAACCTGCTGAGTGACCTGGACACCCGCGTCGTCGTTCCCCTGGTGCGTGCTTCCGCTTTCGGGCGTCCGGCGGGGCGACTGCACCCGCGGTTCACCATCGACGGGCAGGAAGTTGTGATGGCAACCCACCTGCTTGCCGCGGTACGGCGGAGCACGCTCGGTGACGTCGTGGCGTCGCTGTCCGAGCACCGGGACACCGTGATCGCTGCGATCGACGTGCTGCTGACCGGGGTGTGATGGATCTGTTACCTGCCGCGGAGGGGGCCGGTGGTTGGTCGTGTCGCCCGCGTTATCGGCGGCCAACAAGGCGATCAGAACAAACGATGAGCGCTTGCCTTTCCGCGGCAGATACGCATGTCATGCGCATTAGTGCAGGGGCCAACCCGTGGGTTACGACAGAGCCGCCTCCAAACGACCGGTGAACATGACCCTGAACGAGGATCTCGTGCGCCGGGCGCGGAGCATCACCCCCAATCTGTCCGAGACGGTCGAACGCCTGCTGGCGGCCTTTGTCGACGACGCCGAGGCGCAGGCTGCCCGGCGCGAGCAGCAGATCGCCGCCCACATCGCCGCCAGCGATGCCTTCGTCGCGAAACACGGTACGCTCGCGGACGAATTCGACAGTCTCTGATGTCCGAGCAGTTCGACGTCCATCGCAACCCCGGCCGGAGTCAGCGGGTCATCCCGTTTGTCCTCATGGTCCAGTCCGACCGCTTTCGCCGCTCGAAGCGGCGGGTCGTCGTGCC
>CAIVPZ010000113.1 GCA_903907955.1 uncultured Acetobacteraceae bacterium
GGAGACCTCGATCTGGGTCACCTGCACGCGGGTCGAGGCCTGCGCCGCCTCGGCGATGATCTGCCTGGCGCGGCCGGTCAGGTCGGCGCGATCCCAGTCGAAGAACACCAGGTAGGTGCGCGACGGGGCCGGCGCCGGGGCAGCGATCGGAGCGGGCGCGAGCGGCGGCGGCGGCGGGGCCGCGTTGAAGGCGTAGCGCGCACCGATCAGGAAGGAGTGGTTGTACTGATTGCCGAGCTTGATCGAGTCCGAAGCACTGGCACTGCCAATTCCGGAAATGGTGCCGCCCAACGATCCGCTGAACTTGGTATCCTCCGGGATGGCGAGGAACCGGTACTCGGCGGTCAGCGACAGGCCCGGAAGTCCGGTGGGGTACGCGGCGCCGAGGATGGCCTGCACGGCGAAGGCCCCGGCGGTGGAATCCAGCGGGTTGGCGCTGTAGTTGGCGGTGACGCCAAAGGCGCCAATGGTGCCGCTGGCATGCGGACCGCTGACCGAGGTCCACTGATACCCTACGCCGGCACCGATATACGGGAAAACCGGCCAGCCGAAGTCGAAGTCATACAGGGCGTTGGCGAACAGGCCGAACTGGTTGGCATTCGCGTCGCCGAGCCGGTTGCCGAGCACCTTGATCTGGTAGGTGTTGCCCCGGTAATCGCCTTCGAGCTCAAGCCGCAGGCCATTGCCAAAGCCGTAACCGACGCTGCCCAGCGCGGCGAGGCCGCCACTGCCGCTCACCACCGCGCCATGGCCATTGGTGGCGCCGGCGAAGGTTCCCAGCCCGCTGACGGTCGCGCTCCCGCTGAACGCCTAGACACCGATGTCCTGGCTCCAGTTGTAGCCGAGGCCGCCGCCCACATAGATTCCATTGACCGACTGGGCGCTTGCCACGGCCGGCAGCGCCAGGACCGTCGCCGCCAGGAGGATATTCCGTACGCTCATTCTCTGTCTCCTCGTGTTCCAGGCTGCTGCGCAATGCCAGCGATCGTGCGAACCATCGTTTCTTTCGCTTCGTCGACAACCGGCTGCTGAAAAGCCCAACGGCTGTTTTATAGAACCTTCGTTTCGCGGACGCACCTGCATTTTGTATTTAGTGATGCCTATCGCGTCGGAAAGCTACACGTGTGGTAATTTTGCAACATTGGTTGGCGGCCTGGAGGGGGCCGTACATGCAAACGCCGCCGCCCCGAGGGACGGCGGCGTTGCCAGTCAGGCGAAGACTACTTCAGGATGATCTCGACACGACGGTTCTGCGGCTCGCGCACGCCCTCGGCGGTCGGGACCAGCAGGCGGGTGTCGCCGAACGCCTGGATGGCGATCGCGTTCCTGGGCACGCCCAGGCGGACCAGTTCGCCGGCCACGTTGTCGGCGCGCCTGCGCGACAGGGCCAGATTGTACTGCGCGGTGCCGGTGCGGTCGGCATAGCCGGAGACCTCGATCCTGGTCAGTTGCACGCGGGCCGAAGCCTGCGCCGCCTCGGCGATGATCTGCCTGGCGCGGCCGGTCAGGTCGGCGCGGTCCCAGTCGAAGAACACCAGATAAGTGCGCGCCGCTGCCGGCGCCGGGGCGGCGATCGGAGCGGGCGCGAGCGGCGGCGGCGGGGCCGCGTTGAAGGCGTAGCGCAGGCCGGCCAGGAACGAGTGATTGTACTGGTTGCCGATGGTGAGTGACGCCGGGCCGGCTGCGCAATGGCAGCTATTGGTGAACGAGCCGTTGAAGGTTTCATTCTCAACGGCGGCGAGGAAACGGTACTCGGCAGTCAGCGACAGGCCCGGAACCCCGACCGGAATCGAGGCGCCGAGAATAGCCTGCACGGCGAAGCTTCCCTCTGTCGATCCCGGCAGGTGGAAGATGCCGGGAAGGTCGCCAACGCTGCCGCCGAAAGTCTTGGAGTTGATCGAGTTCCACGCATACCCCAGGCCGGCGCCGATATACGGATTGACCGGGCCGAGATTGAAGTCATACAGCGCGTTCACCATCACGCCGTAGTTGTTGGACCCGATCCCCGTGGAGTTATAGCCGGCATAGTTCAACTTGTAGGTGTTGCCGCGGTAGTTGCCCTCGAGTTCCACCCGGACACCGCCGCCGGTGCCGAAGACATCGCCGAAACCGTAGCCAACGCTGCCCAGGCCCACGAAACCGCCATCGCTGCTCAGCGTAGCGACATGGCCATTGCTGCTGAGGTGGGTGCCATCATACAGGGTCGCGCTGGCCGACCGGATATCGATGTCCTGGGTCCAGTTGTAGCCGACGCCACCGGCGACATAGGGGCCATTGACGGGCTGGGCCAGCGCCGCGGCGACCGGCAGCATGAGCGCCGTTGCGGCCAGCAGCATGTTTCGGACGTTCATTCTCGATCTCCTCGTATTCCGCGGCGCTGTTCACAACCCGCTGGCAGATTGACGCCGACCCTTCGGACGCAGCGAAACCCCAGCCGTTCAGTACTGTTAGTTAAAGATACGATAATGCCACGGTGCAGGGGATGCGATCCAAAGTTCGCTGAATTCGCTGCCGGGATGTCGAAAAGCCACGCAGGCAGCAAATCTGCAACAGTCGTTGCGCGCCAGAATACAGCCGTACATGCAGACGCCGCCGCCCCGAGGGGCGGCGGCGTTGCGGAGCAGACGACGACTACTTCAGGACGATTTCGACGCGACGGTTCTGCGGCTCGCGCACGCCCGGGCCGGTCGGAACCAGCAGGTGGGTATCGCCGAAAGCCTGGATGGCGATCACGTTCTTGGGCACGCCCAGGCGAACCAGCTCGGCGGCCACGTTGTCGGCGCGCCGGCGGGACAGGCCGAGGTTGTACTGCGCGGTGCCGGTGCGGTCCGCGAAACCGGAAACCTCGATCTGGGTCAGCTGCACGTGGGTCGAAGCCTGCGCCGCCTCGGCGATGATCTGCCTGGCGCGGCCGGTCAGGTCGGCACGATCCCAGTCGAAGAACACCAGGTAGGTGCGCGCCGGCGCCGGAGCCGGGGCGTAGACCGGCGCGGGCGCCGGTGGCGGCGGCGGCGGGGCTGCGTTGAACGCGTAGCGCAGACCGAGCAGGAAGGAGTGATTCAGCTGGTCGCCGATTGTCGCCTGCGCCGGGTGCGTTTGGTAGCGGCTCATCGTCCCGCTGAAGGTTTCATTCTCGACGGCGGCGAGGAAACGGTACTCTGCGGTCAGCGACAGGCCCGGAACCCCGACCGGGATCGAAGCGCCGAGAATGGCCTGCACGGCAAAACTGCCCTGCGTGGAGCCCGAGAGGTCAAGGGTGTTGGCGCGGTTGAAGATGTCGACAGTACCCAAGCGCGTGCTGCCGAGTGAGGTCCACTGATAACCCAGGCCGGCGCCGATATACGGATTCACCGGGCCAAGGTTGAAGTCATACAGGGCGTTGACCATCACGCCGTAGGTGCTGGCGCTGATGCCGGCGGACGAACCACCGAACGCGTTCACCTTGTAGCTGTTGCCGCGGTAGCTGCCCTCGACTTCAGCCCGGACGCCACCGCCGGTGCCGAAGACATCACCGAAGCCCCAGCCGACGCTGCCCAGCCCGATGAACCCGCCATTGCCGTTGAGCGTGGCGCCGGTGTTGTTGGTGCTGCGGATACCGCTCTCCAAAGTCACGCTGGCCGACTGGACATCGATGTTCTGGGTCCAGCTATATCCTGCGCCGCCGGCGACATACAGACCATTCACCGGCTGGGCCATCGCCGCAGCGGCTGGCAGCACCAGCGCCGTAGCTGCGAGCAGCAAGTTTCTCACGTTCATTATAACTCTCCTAGTGTTCCAAGCTGCTGTTGACGCCCCGTTGGCAGGGGAGTTGCCGCCCGGCGCAAACCCGACGTTCAGAAGCCTGTGTGCAACTAAGTAATACCGGATTGCTGCGGCACAATATCCAATTGGTTTGAATGGGCTGTCGCCGCGTCGAAAAGTCACGCGGGCGACAAATATGCAACAGTCTGCAAGGATCGGAACGGGACCGTACATGCAAACACCGCCGTCCCGCAGGACGGCGGTGTTGTCATTCAGGCAAAGACTACTTCAGGACGATTTCGACGCGACGGTTCTGCGGCTCGCGCACGCCCGGGCCGGTCGGAACCAGCAGGTGGGTATCGCCGAAAGCCTGGATGGCGATCACGTTCTTCGGCACGCCCAGACGAACCAGCTCGGCGGCCACGTTGTCGGCGCGCCGGCGGGACAAGGCGAGGTTGTACTGCGCGGTGCCGGTGCGGTCCGCGAAACCGGAAACCTCGATCTGGGTCAACTGCACCCGGGTCGAAGCCTGCGCCGCCTCGGCGATGATCTGCCTGGCGCGGCCGGTCAGGTCGGCACGATCCCAGTCAAAGAACACCAGGTAGGTGCGCGCCGCTGCCGGAGCCGGGGCAGCGATCGGAGCGGGCGCCGGCATCGGTGCCGGCGCCGCGTTGAACGCGTAACGCACGCCGAGCAGGAACGACTCATTGGTCGGCGCGGCAAACTTCACGCTGGTGCTGACACCGTTTTGAGGCACGCCGTTGAAGGTGCCAGTGCCGCCGTAGTTCTGGGTCGCGAACTCGCCCAAAAAGCGGAACTCGGTGGTGATGGACAAACCGGGCACCCCGGTCGGCCACCCGGCGCCCAGGATAAGCTGGCCGGCCGCGGCGCCCTTCGACGAATCGTTGAACTTGAGCCCATACGGGGTGCCGACGAAATTCAACTGCGCGTTCTGCAGGTTGTTTTCGAGGTACCCGAAGCCGATGCCAACATAGGGCGTAACCCACGGCGCCACCGTGGTGAAGTCATACAGGGCGTTCACCAGCCCGCCGTACTGCTGGAAAGTGCCGCCGCCATTCGTGTTGTAGGAATTTCCAACGTTCACGTGGTTCTGGCGATAGTTGCCCTCAATTTCGACACGCAGGCCGTTGCCGAACCCGTAGCCGACGCTGCCGAGCACGAGCCAGCCGCCGTTGGAGCCGAGATTGCCGCTGGGAATGCTATTATCGCGGGTGATGCCATTCCATCCCCCCTGCACCGTATAATTCTTGCCGTTCAAGTTGTTCAGCAGGTCGAACCCGGCGCCAAGGCCGACATAGATGCCATTGACGGGTTCTGCAGCCATCGCGGCGGCGGGCAGCGCCATGACGGTCGCGGCCAGCAGCAGGCTCCGAAGCTTCATAGTTCGCTCTCCTCGTGTTTCGGGTCGCCGGGCGCAACCCCTGGGCAGACGATTCGCCGCCCATTCGTCTTCGATCCAAACCTATGCTGCGGACGGTACGGTTGGCCAGCGCGGATTCCCACGGGATGGGCGTGGTGCGGCGTTTCCGGATCGGTGTGTTGCCCATCGGCCACAGTGCTGTGTCGGTCGCGAGACGGCGGCGCGGTCCGGGCCGTTTGCCCGGCAAGGTCCGGGAAGCAGCGGCGGGATCGGGTGCCCGCTCGCCGGCATCCCGGCGCGGCTGCAGCGTCGTTTGCATGCGGGAGATGCATCATCCGGGAAATGCAATCCGCGTCTGGCTGCTCTACACCTGCCGCCAATCTCGCGCGACCCGCCGAGTCGCTATGGTTGACGCGGCGGCGCGCGCATCGCTTCCGCGTGCCTGCCATTGATCCGCATAAAGGCGCGGCAACGACCGCATGGCCCTGGCGGCACGATCAATCCGCCGCAAGGTGGGCGACAAGCCCTGCGGCGGATGACCGCGAGCCGTTCGTTGCCTGCCGTCCACAGCTAAGGAGACGAGACTTGGCCATCCGCGTCGCCCCCGGGTCCGCGATCACCATCAAGAGCTTTGCCGGCCGAACGGGCGGGGCTGAACACTATATCACTGTCGAGCCATCGGAGGGCGGGGACTTCGCCAGCCAGCTCGACAGCGTGACCCGGCAATACGCCGATGCCGTACGGGCACGCGGCCTGGCGCCGGAGAGCGCGATCTTCCGCCGCATCCTGGTCAGCGACGGGTTGAACCAGGCCGAGGCGGTCATGGCGAGCCCGCTGGTCACCGACCCGGCGGCCGGACCGGTGGCGGTTTCGCTGGTCCAGCAGCCGCCCTTGCCCGGGCACAAGATCGCCCTGCTGGCCTACCATGTCGATGGCGATGCCAGCCTCGTCAAACGCCGGTTGTCGCCGCAGCACATGGTGGTGGACAAGGCCGGGCTCCGCCATCTCTGGAGCACCGGGCTGCACAGCGGCCGCACGGATACCGGAGTCTCCAGCTTCGACGAAACCACCACGGTGTTCCGGCAACTGACCGCAGCACTGGCCGAACAGGGTGGCACGCTGGCCGCCGACTGCCTGCGAACCTGGCTGTACATCAAAGGCGTGGACGTGTTCTACCAGGGGGTGGTGGACAGCCGCATCGGCATCTTCGAGCGCCATGGCCTGACCCGCGACACGCATTACATCGCCAGCACGGCGATCGAAGGCGCCGGCGGCCAGCGCTACGAGGTGGTGACGATGGACGCCTATTCCGTGCTCGGTCTGAGTCCGGCGCAGATCAGCTACCTGAACGACTTCGACCTGCTATGCGCCACCCATGACTACAACGTGACGTTCGAACGCGGCACCCGCGTCGGCTATGCCGACCGCGCGCATCATTTCATCTCGGGCACGGCCAGCATCGATCATCGCGGCGACGTCGTGCATCGTGGCGACGTGCTGCGCCAGCTTGGCCGGGCGCTGGAAAACGTCGAGGGGCTGCTGCGGTCCGGCGGCGCGACGCTTGCGGACATGATGCATCTGACGGTCTACCTGCGTGACTCCACCGATTTCGGCCGGGTGCGCGACTGTCTGCACGAGCGCTGCGGGGGCCTGCCCACGCTGGTGGTGCAGGCGCCGGTGTGCCGTCCGGACTGGCTGGTCGAGCTGGAGGGTATCGCGGTGGCCGGCAATGCCGAGGCGTCGTTGCCCGGGTTCTAGCCCCGACCGGCAAGGGGCCGGGAGGCCCCTTGATCCCAGCGGAATGTGTCATGGGTTCCAAGGGTCGGTGGCCCTTGGTGGGGCCAGGGCGAAGCTGATGGGCTGAAGCCCTGGCCCTCATCGCCTAATGGTGCTTCGAATTGCTGCTGCTGCCGCCGCCACCGCCACCGCCACCACTGTGGCCGCCACCACTGGTTGGGGGGGCGGCTGGGTGAAAGCCGCCTGCCGACGGGCCGGGATGCACGAACCCGCCCCCCTGCCCCATGCCGCCGGTGTGCCCGCCCGCTCCCATGCCGCCAGCCATGCCGCCGGTGTGGCCGCCCGGACCGATGCCGCCGGCCATACCGCCGGTGTGGCCGCCCGGACCCATGCCGGGACCCATGCCGCCGGTGTGGCCGCCCGGACCGATGCCGCCGGCCATGCCGCCGGTGTGGCCGCCCGGTCCGATGCCGCCGGCCATGCCACCGGTGTGCCCGCCCGGTCCGATGCCGCCGGCCATGCCACCGGTGTGCCCGCCCGGTCCGATGCCGCCGGCCATGCCACCGGTGTGCCCGCCCGGTCCGATGCC
>CAIVPZ010000114.1 GCA_903907955.1 uncultured Acetobacteraceae bacterium
CACACGCCGCGACCAGAGAGGCGGGTGAAAACCCGCGCCGCCGGTTTGGTCGGCCTACGGTCGGGCTACGCCCGCCCTTCGGCCGACCAAACCGGCCATCCTACGTGTCGCTGACCGGCCAACTTTGCTGTCGCGCGGCACCGGCTTCCCGCCGATCGCCTGCTGCTCGATTTTCTTCCCTTCGAGACGCGGGCACTGACGCGCTGCGGCATCAAGCTGTTCCGCGTCGACTACAGTTCGGTGGAGCTGCTGCCGCTCTGGCGGCGCGACAACCAGCGCCGGGTCGAGCGGATCGTCGTGTATGATCCGCGCAGCCTGGCCCAGGTCTGGATCGTTGACGAGACGACCGGCGACTATATCGCCGTCCCCTATCGGGTGCCGCACCCGGACATGACCCTGGCCCAGAGCGAGGAGGCGCGCCGCCGCCTGCAGGCACTGAAAGCCCAGGACCGGACCGAGCGCAGGCTGTTCGAAAACCTGGCGGAGATCCGCGCCATCGAGGCTGGTGCGCGATCGGCGACCTGCCGCCGCAAGGCCGAGCGGAGCCGGCAGGCCGCGAAATCCGCCCGGGCTGCAGCCGGCCAGGCTACCGCCGCAGGTGGCCGCCCGGGAACCGGCTCACCGGCGGTCGGCACCGGGGACGATTGTGTCGCCGCCTCGCCCCGGGCCAGGACTGCGGCCACGACAGCGCCAACCTGGGCCGGTCAGGTGATTGCGCCCTTCACCGACGTCGAGGTTCTGTGACATGGGCACGACCGCAACGTCCCATCTGGACGAGGCGGCGCGGCGGGCTCTGGATTTCGACGACGCCCATCGCATTGCGCTGATCGATCGTGACATCTGGATCGGCTATGGGCGCGCGCGCGCGAAGCGCATGCCCGGCTGGAGCGTATCCTGCGATCGGAACGGCGCATGCGGCCGGACAATGTTCTGGTCGTAGGCGCCTCCAACAACGGCAAGACGGCCATCGCGCGGCGCTTCCTGGCCCGCCATGTCGTGCCGGAGGATCCGGATGCGGAGCGCAGCCGCATCCCGGTAGCCTTGATCCAGACGCCGAACGGCCCGAAGATTCCCTTGCTGCTGGGCGCCATTGTCGCCTCACTCGGCCGCGAACCGGCACGGCGCACGAGCACCGCCCAGCTGAGGACCGAGGCATATCGGGCGATGCAGGACGTCGGATTGCGGCTGCTGCTGATCGACGATCTGCACAACATCCGCGGGAGCGGGGTCGGCAGCCTGCTGGTCGAGTTGCGCCAGATCGGATCGGTCACCGGGGTCTCGCTTGGTGCCTTCGCGACCAGGGAGATCGCCTACGCGCTGCGCCAGGACGAACAGCTTGCCAACCGCTTTGAGTTGCTGACCCTGCCCCGCTGGCAACTCGATGACGTGGAATATGCCCAGCTGCTGGCGACCTTCGAGCGGCAACTGCCGCTGCGGCGGCCGTCCATCCTCATCGATCCGGACCTCGCCGGACGCATCCTGGTGGCGGCCGGCGGTTTGATCGGCGGCATTGCCCACGTACTGCGGCAAGCGGCGGTGGAGGCAATCCTGTCCGGTCACGAGCGCATCGACCGCTCCATGGTTGACAAGGTCGGTTGGACATCGCCGGAGCGCATCGAAGCCGTTGCGCAGGCAGCTGACCTCTGACATGGCCAGCCCCGGACTGAGCGACGGCGAAATGGCGCGCCTGGCGGTGGCTGCACAGGCGTGGCTGCCGACCGACGTCCCGAGCACCCGGCGGCACATCCTCGACCTGCTGGTTCAGGCCACGGCGACCGGCGGCGATCCGATCGTTGAACTTCGCCAGGCGATATCACGTTGGTTCGGGGCGGATGCCGTGGTGATGCTGCTGCCGCTGTCGCCAGGACCGGAACGGCCCGCGGCACCCGGCGGGATTGCTTTGGAGCCGCTCGCTGTCCTGCGTCGGCCGACGCTGTGGCCGCAGCGTCCCAAGCGTCTGCCCGACGAACTGTTCAGCAGTTGGCTCTGGCGAGTGTCGGTCGCGGCCGCGGTGCTGCCGGCTGACTTTGCCCGCGACGTGGTTGGCGCCGCGTATGACGACATCGACCTGGCTATTGCGCCGGAGACCGTGCGACGGCTGGCGCGGTTGAGCGGTCAGGGCGCTGAGCATCTTGCCGCCGGCACCCTGCCGGCGCGGCCCTGGGCGACTCAGGACACGATCGCCGGCATGGCCGAGGATATGATGTTGCGCCACGAGGGATTGCTGGCCACCCGAGACGGGCCAGCGGCGAGCGGCCGCGCGAAGCCGGTGCTGCAATACTGCCCACGCTGCCTGGCCGACGACGCTTGGCCGTATTTCCGGCGGCGTTGGCGGTTCGCCCCGATGGTCGCCTGCCTCGTGCACCGGTGCCTGCTGCACGAAGGCTGCTGGCGGTGCGGCGCACCGGTGGCACTGTTGCGCCTGCGTGTGGTCAGCGCGCAGCCGCGGTGCGTTTCCTGCGACGCGTGGCTCGTCCACGCCCCCGCGATTGCCGCCGAACAGGTGGTCCCGCGGCAAGGCAATCTTGAAGCCATGCTGTCCTATCTGGCAGCCCGGATCCCGGCCGCACAGCGCGGCTGCCACCTGGACCGGCTCGCCCGCCGCTTTGCACCGGGCCTGTCGCTCGCCAACCGCACGGTGGTCGTTGCAAAGCTGCTGCCGGCCACCGCCCGGGAGTGGTTCGGGGCACCGGAAGATCCCCGCCACAACGCATCCTTGCAGATGCTGGCAAGTGGCGTGCGCCATCTTGGCCCCGCGCTCCGCCGGCAGCGGCGTCGGTATCACGCCCGCCTGGCACAACCGGGCGCCAGAGGGTCGTAGGCGAGCGGCCATGCGCGCGGCGCGGCGGGGGCGGTCGCGCCGGCGCCGCCGCCCGCTATGTCCCCCTATAGTTGATCGCCAGGTTGAGCGTGATGTCCGGCCAGCCGGTCCGGATGCACGCCAGCGCCCGCCACGGCGTCCAGTCCGCCGACCAGAACCGGATGCGAATCCCGGCATGCCCGGATGGCAGGGTCAGGATCTCGGGGCCGGAAAGACTTTCCTCGGTCACGTGCCGCAGCGGCCAGGTCGTGCCCCAATGGGTCCATAGCCAGGCAATGACCCGGGAATCGCCGGGGCCGAGCCGCAGCAGCGCCTCCGGCATCGGCACCAGCGCGTGCAGGTCGAGCGGACAGGCCATCGCCCGCCGGTCGTCCAGTGCTGCCTGCGCGCGGATTTCGACCCGTTCGCGCAGGCGCTCGGACAGGATTCTGGCGCCTTCGACGGAGATGCCGCGCAGCCCCGGCGGCGGCTCCAGCAACCTGTGCAGCCAGTCCTCCTGCAGCCGGTCCTCGCCGCGGCACGGCAGCACGCCCGGGCCGCGCGCCGCGGCGCGAAAGCCGGCCAGGACAGCCGCTGGCCCGGTGATGGTGAGTGTGTGGTGCAGCCAGTCCGGCGTTGGCAGCGCCAGGACGATCTCGCCGGCGCGGAGCGCGGGCGCCGTTTCGGCTTCTGCAAGGAATTCGCGCTGCCGGCTGGCGAGGGCCAGTTGATGCCGCTGGTGGCGGGACGTGCCGGCAATGGTTTGCGCCAGCCGCTCGGGGCGTCCGGCCTTGCGTGCTGGTTTAGCCGCACCGGCGCCGCTCCTGCTGCCATCGGGGGGACGGGGGCGGCGCATCGGCTACAGCCCGAGCAGTTTGGCCGGGCTGTCGGTGACCAGTTTGGCCCGGCGCACGTAGCGGCGCATGGTCCGCAGATCCTTCTGCCTGGTGTGGTCCATGATCTGCTCGTCGCGGGCGCCGTTGATATAGGCCTGGGTGATGAATCCGGCGCGCAGCCCGTGCGGGCTGAGCCGCTCCCCGGCGGGCGGTTTCAGCCCGGCGATGGCGGCGCGCCGGGCCAGGATATGGCGCACCCCGTCAGGGTGCAGGGCGCCCGGGGCGATCATGCCGCGCTGGTCGATGCCGCGGAACACCGGCCCGTAGCGGCATCCCGAGACCTCCAGCCACACTTCCAGGGCGCGCACCGGACAGGTGTCGGGCCTTGTGCCGCGCGGAATGCCGATGCTGGCGCCCTTGCCGGTCGGGTCGCCCTTGGCGCGCGGGATCAGCAGACGCAGACCCTCGGCGGTGAAGGTGATGTGCTCGCGCTGGACGGCGACGAGTTCGGAACGGCGCAGCGCGCCGGCATAGCCCAGCAGCAGCAGTGCCCGGTCCCGCCTGCCGGCCGGCGTTGCGTCGCAGCTTGCGACCAGGCGGATCAGCTCCTCGGTGGCCAGTGCCGCCGCCTGGCGCTGCGGGCGGCCGTAGCTGCGCTGAATGCCGCGCAGCGTGTTGCGGATGGCCGGGTGCGCGCGCGGCCAGTCCCGGCCGGCCAGGCGGTGGGCACGGCTGAGCGCCGCCAGCCGGCGCACCAGCGCGCTGCTGGTATGGGTGGTGGCGAGAGCGGCGAGATAGGCGGCGACCGTTTCCGGCGCGGCCGGCAGCGCTGACCAGCCGGCATCGCGGCACCAGGCACAGAAATGCTGCCAGTCGGCGCGGTAGGCGCGCAGGGTGGCGGGGGCGAGGGCTTCCCGAGCGAAGTCGATCGCGGCGGCGAGTGCCGCCAGCGCCGCCGGCGAGCCGTCGCTGGGGTGGGCAAGAGCGCTGCCGTGCGATCGCTCTTCTTCCGGGGCGCGGTGGTCGGAATCGGTCATCGGATGCGGAGAGTCCAAAGGGGGATCAAGGGCTTGGCTGGTATTATGGCACAATTGCAGGGCTCGTGATAAGTGCCAATTATCACGTGTG
>CAIVPZ010000115.1 GCA_903907955.1 uncultured Acetobacteraceae bacterium
CGAGACCTATGCCGTCACCGCACGCGCGCGCCGGAGCATGGGCCACGACGTCATCCTCATCTGATCGCGGTAGGGGCGCGCATCACTGCGCGCCCCTACCGCGATCAGCTACGTTCGGGATCGTGCCGGAATGACGCGGAATGCGCCTCTCGGCCTGTCATCCTCGTCGTCGGGTGGGTCCACCAGCGCCCGCGGTGCCGCCGGGGCAGTACGAGCCGGCGTACCCTGGGCTGCCGGCTGTGGCTTTTTCGCCCGCCGCTTCCGCCGCTCGCCGCGGGCATAGCGTTCAGCGTGATAGAGGTTCTTCAGAGAGGGCCAGCCGATCTCCCCGCCCCCCTCGTCACGGATGCCGCCTTCGGCCAGCGCCTTGGCAATCTGCTGCCAGGTCACACGACGGCTGCGAGCCTCGGCGATCGCCTCGAAGTGGGCGACCACGAGTTGACGTTGAGCGGACGGGGCGGTGACGCCTTCAAGCCGGCCTGGCTCCAGGGCCTTGAGACGGTCTGACACGCTGCGGCTGTCTGTGCTGGGCATTCTCGTTCGGTGTCCGTGGCTGAGCGTGTTTTCCCACACGTTGAACGTGTTTTCTCATGTGTTTAGCGTGTTGACGCCGTGTTGACGCCGTGTTGAACACATGTTTGTCATGTTGAGCCGCTGTTGAACGTGTTTAGCCCAGTGTTGTGCGCTTTGTTGATCTGTGGATGCTCTGACAGACCAAGTCACCCTAGGCGGGTGCCCTGTGTCGGGTCGGATCGGCTGGATTTGCCCAGGTTTGCCAGCGGCAAGCGGTCCCTGGGTCGGCCTTCCTGGGGCGACCGGACGGCTGGCGCTTGCCCGTTGCGCCTCTGCCCGTACATGCTGACCGCATGTTCAGTGTCACCGAAACCGAAGCCGCCGCCATCCGTCGTGTGTTCGAGGAGGAGGGGGAGCTGTCCGCCGTGATCGAGCTGCGCCGGCATTTCCCCGGCATCACTGACAACGCCAAGGCGCGGGAATGCGCCCGGACTATCGCGGGGTGGAAGCCGGCGCTTGCAGTGTCCCGTCCGGTCACGCGGTTGCAGCCCGGCAAGCGCCGATCGGCCGGATAGCCGGTTTCCCCGCTACCGCCTGCCGATATGCTGAATGTGGCGGGGTGGAGTAAGGCGCGATAAGGAATCGCCGTTCAGGCGCTACGCCGGCGCTGCACCTCTCCCGAGCGGGCTTTGGCGCATGCCGGCCTGCATCTGTTCTCCCCTGCCGTAACGCCACGGTGGGGCTGCACTCATCGTTCGAGACAAGCACCGTGCTGTGGTTGAGATATCCACAGCCTAGATTCAATTTCTACTTAATTTCTTAATTTAGGCCGCGATTTATCGTTTGAGTACAGTCTGTTAGGATGGGTGAAAGCAACCAAACGGGTGGGGCTTTGCAACCAAACGGACGGTGAAAGACAACCAAACGGAAGGCAGATGACACCAAACGGGTAGGGCCTTGGAAAACCTTGGCGGGCGATCGTCTCGCGGGCCTGGAAAAGCAACCAAACGGAAGGCAACCTTACTTGCGACTCGCGTTGTGTTTTAGTATGTAGGGTCCATGCTCAGCCATCCCCTCATTCTTGACTGGGAAGCCCGACGCCGGAACTTTGGGTGGGCGAACGGCGACTCATCAACTGCTTCCGCGCATGCGAAAGCCGCGTGAACCTTGGTCGCGCCAAGCGCGACGATCAAAGCTGA
>CAIVPZ010000116.1 GCA_903907955.1 uncultured Acetobacteraceae bacterium
ACCTCGGGCGTGCCAACGGCATCGACAACATCCAGCACGGCTTCTGGCTCAACCTACAGGACGTTGCCTCCGTTTGCGTCATGAAGGGCGTGTGAGTAATCACGAATATAGTATCGTACAGAGAACCGGATGGCCCTGCCCGGTGGGGCGCCACTCGAAGCCGAACACCTCCGGGTGCGTAGCGTCGTCAGGCGGTTGCGCTGCGGCCTGCTCGCCCGCGCTCGCCACCTGCGGAACCTCGATCACGGCAGCGCTCTTCAAGGCGCCGCGGATCGCGCCCCGCCCGCGCTTGCGCTTGGGGTCAGGTGCGGCGCCGCTCTCCTCGATCTTGCCGCCGCCTTCAACGCCATTCGCCCGCGTCATGTCAGGTCCGCCATCAATGCATCGTTGAAATCTTTGCCAATCGGCGATCGCGCGACGCGCACCGCGCGCCCGTCGGCGATGAAGTGCGCAATCGCCCGGTCGAGCGCTCGGGCCGCGCTGCTGTCCGGCCTGTCGTTGTCGGCGCAGATCAGCACGTTGCGCACCGCCGGCGGCAACAGCACGCTGGCCATGTTCGCAAGGCTGACAGCCGACAGCACCCGCAGGTCAGGGCACGCGATGGCAATCGACAGCGCCGTTTCGATCCCCTCGGCTATGGCGACTTCCTCGCCCGCCGGGGCCTGCGCCAGCGGCTTGCCGGACGCGCCCCGCCACAGCCGCACCGTGCCCCCGTTCAACCGTCCAAGCGACATCTTGGGATCGCGCAACGGGGCCTTTCGCCACACCCCGCCGCCGTCCTGGGCAAGCCATGTCCGATGGGTGGCAACATGCGTGCCGGTGACATCCGTGACGGCGGCCACCAGCGCCGGCCAGTCGCGCCCGCTCTCGCGGTTGGGCAGGGCCGGCGCAAAGCGGAGGCTGCGCGGTTGGCGCGCCAGCTCGGCGAAGTCGATCCCGCGCGCTGCGAGGTAGAACGCGGCTGGCGTGCCTGCGAGGCTCGGCACCGCTGACAGGAACATGCGCAGCGCCGCCCGGTGGCGCGCCTCTGTTCCGGCGGCATCCCGCTGCGCCGTGTCCGGTTGCGGCGGCCGATTCTGCTGGGGGTCTCCGGCGGTCGCACTGGCGGGCGCTGCGGCCAGCCCAAGCCAGCCGCGCGCCCATGCCATCGCCGCCCGGCGATCGCCGCGGAACCGCACCGCGGCGACCAGGTCGAGCGCATCGCCAACCTCGCCGCTGGCGAAGTCCGCCCATACGCCTGAACGGGGGCCGGCAAGATGCACGCCGAGGCTGTCGCCGGCTTCACCGGCGACGCTGCCGCAGCGCCATTCCTGGCCATCGCGCCGCCCGTGCGGCAGCAGCTCGGGGGCCAAGGTCGCGATGCGGGCGGCCAACAAGCGCGACAGGTCTCCTGCGGCCATTCGTCGGTCGTCGCGCCCGTTGGTGTTCATCTCCTGGCCATCCGCTTCCGGCTGCTCAGGCGGACCGTTTACGCGCTAGATCGCTGGGCAAAATCCGGCAGATGCAGGTTGAGCCGATCATTGCAACAGCTTCTATGTAATCGTCCCTTACGCCCGCGTGTTGCTCAACAAGTTCTTGCTCTAATACAATAAGCTTTATAGCAACATCTTCCACGCTCTTGACCGGCGCGCGCATCAGATCGCGCCATGCCTGGCTGGCAAGATTAATGCCAACGGTCATCACCTTTTCTTCAATGTCGCCGCCGACGTTGAGCCAGCTCATCAGGCCGAACCACCGATGCGCCGGGCCGTTCACGTTGGGCAGGCATCCCCACCTCTCGTAGGCTTCCACTTTCAGCCGCGCATCGAACCGGCGCAGCTCGGCCAGTTCTCTGCGCTCCTTCTTCCGATTTCCACGGGGTTCGCTCATCACTTCGGTTTCAGCCATGGGGTGCACTCCTGTTCGGATGGGGAGAGGGAAGCTATAACCGATAAGGCTTATATCGGTTATAGCTTTCTTGTCAATATGGGCGATATCGGTTATTCAGTTGCCCATGGCCCGACCAGTGACCCTCACCGTCAAGAAGCTCATCTCCCTCACGCCAGACCTTGCGGGGGCGATTGAAGAATTTCGTTTCGCCCAGCACATCAACACCGAAGCCGAGGCCATCCGGCGCTTGATCCAACTCGGCCTTGACCAGCCCTCCGCACCCGCCAAGCGCCGGCCCGCCACGCCGCGGAAGTCACCCGGCTAGACCGTGCGCAGCGTCGCGGTTAACGGCCCTTCCGTTGTCGGTGCTGGAGACAGCGTTAAATAGGTGCTTTGGTCCGTCGCTGTGACCATATAGTATCCGTTATTATGCACGGTGTTTTCAACCAAAACGGGTACTTGCATTTTAAATGCAGCAAAGGTGCTTGCTGCTGCCGTAACTTTTGCAGTTCCAGAATTGAAGGTCAGGCTTGCAGTCACTGCCGTTGAAAGTTTCAGGTCGCGCGTATAGCTCTCCGTAACATTTCTGCTTTCGATGCGGTCTGATGCGCGGGTTTGTCCGCGAGTTCCGAGTTGCTTTGCCATTTTGGTCTATCCATTCTCAATAGACGTTAAAGTGTTGTGGCGCCGTCTCCTGCGCTTCCGGCGGCCGTCACGCGGAAACACGGTGCGGCGCCGCAGCTCGGAAACCGTTGCCAGCCGCCCTCAGGAACCGTCGCCGGCATCGGCAGCAGGTGCCGGAAATGCAGCCTGATAGGCCGCAGTGACAGCCTGCACCGCCTCACCGCGCCGCGGATCGGCCTGGTTGGCGTAGGCTGGATCACTCCGCAGGCGCGCAACCTCGACCTGGAACACCTTTCCATCGCTCTGGATGCCAGGCACGCGGCCCAGCGCCTGCGCGTCCGCCTGCACGCGCTTGCCGTGCTCGGCCGTCACGACGGCCTGGCCGCGGTCCGCGCCCAACCGGTCGGCCTGCGGCACCTCGACCGGCTCCGGGTGCGCCAGCTTGTAGGCGGCGGCCATCCGCTCCACCGCGGCGGCGTGGCCAGGGTGGCGCTTGTGTCGCTGGCGGCGTGAACCCGCGGAAAGATGGCGCACAGCCATTCCTGGACGCTTTCCTGGGGGGTGAACGGAGCGGCGTTCTGGGGTGACGGATCTGCGTTTCAGATGCTCCGGCGGCTGGTGCGGCCGGAGACGAT
>CAIVPZ010000117.1 GCA_903907955.1 uncultured Acetobacteraceae bacterium
GACCCGCCAAGGGGCAGTGGCCCCTTGGAACCCATTCCTTAAGTATTGGGGTCAAGGGGGCCACTGCCCCCTTGCGGGTCCAGGGCAGCGCCCTGGCCTTCCTTCCTACCTGACCCCAATGAGTTCCACGTCGAACACCAGCACAGCATTGGGCGGGATGACGCCACCGGCGCCGCGCGTGCCATAGCCCAGTTCCGGCGGAATGATCAGCGTGCGCTGCCCGCCGACCTTCATGCCGGCCACCCCCTCGTCCCAGCCGGCGATCACTTTTCCGGCGCCGAGCTGGAAGCTGAGCGGCGTGCCGCGGTCGCGCGAACTGTCGAACTTTTGTCCCTTGTTGTCGGGCCTGGCCGGGTCGAACAGCCAGCCGGTGTAATGGACGATCACCGTCCTGCCGCGGCTGGCAATCTCGCCGAAACCGCTCTTGCGGTCGATCACCTCCAGGTCTCTTGGCGGGGGAGTCCCGGCATCCGCCGATGTCGTCAGCAGAGGCGGAGCCAGCAGAGCGGACGCAGCCAGCAGGAGGCGGCGGTAAAGGGTCATGTCAGCCTCTTTTCGCAAGGGTGTCGAAGGCGAGAAGCCCCGCCAGCAGGGCAGGCATGTCGCGCAGCGGGATCATGTTCGGCCCGTCGGAAGGGGCATGGTCGGGGTCGGGGTGGGTTTCGATGAACAGCGCCGCCACGCCGACGGCGAGCGCCGCGCGGGCCAGCACCGGGGCGAATTCGCGCTGCCCGCCGGAGGAGGTGCCCTGTCCGCCCGGCTGCTGCACCGAATGGGTGGCGTCGAACACCACCGGGTAGCCGGTGCGCGCCATGATGGGAAGGGCGCGGAAATCGGTGACCAGGGTGTTGTAGCCGAAGCTGACGCCGCGCTCGGTCAGCAGGATGTTTTCGTTGCCGGTGGCGGCGATCTTGGCGGCGACGTTGGCCATGTCCCAGGGGGCGAGGAACTGGCCCTTCTTCACGTTGATGGCCCGTCCGGTCTCGCCGGCGGCGACCAGCAGGTCGGTCTGGCGGCACAGGAAGGCGGGGATTTGCAGCACGTCCACCATCTCGGCCGCCGGCGCGCAATGGGCCACGTCGTGCACGTCGGTGAGCACCGGGCAGCCGAAGCGGGCGCGCACCTGGCCCAGGATGTCGAGGCCGGCGGCCATGCCGACGCCACGGGCGGCGGTGGCGGAGGTGCGGTTGGCCTTGTCGTAGCTGGATTTGTAGATCCAGGGGATGCCGAGCTTTTCGCAGGCTTCGTTGAGGCCGGCGGCGACTTCCAGGGCATGGCCAGGGCTTTCGATCTGGCAAGGCCCGGCGATGAGGGTAAAAGGCCGGTCGTTGGCAACATTGATGTCACCCACCCTGACGATCGTCATGGCCTTACTTTCTTAAACCAAGCGCATCTGCTGCACCGCAGCCGCAATAAACCCCCGGAACAAAGGATGCGGCTCAAACGGCTTGGATTTGAGTTCGGGATGAAACTGCACCCCGATGAACCAGGGATGCGCCGGGTATTCCACGATCTCCGGCAACACCAGATCGGGCGACATGCCGGAGAAGCGCAGCCCCGCGCTTTGCAGCCGTTCCATGTAGCGGACGTTCACCTCGAAGCGGTGGCGGTGCCGCTCGGCGATTCGGTGCGCGCCGCCGTAGATCTCGCTGACCAGCGAACCGGGCGCCAGGATTGCCGGATAGGCCCCCAGCCGCATGGTGCCGCCGAGGTCGCCGCCATGGGTGCGGCGCTCGATCTCGTTGCCGCGCGCCCATTCGGTCAGCAGGCCGACCACCGGATCGTCGCAGGGACCGAACTCGGTGGAGGAGGCGTGCGGCAGATCGGCTAGGTGGCGGGCGCATTCGATCACCGCCATCTGCATGCCGAAGCAGATGCCGAAGAACGGCACCCGGCGTTCGCGGGCGAAGCGGACGGCCTCGATCATGCCTTCGGTGCCGCGCTCGCCGAAGCCGCCGGGCACCAGGATGCCGTGCACGCCTTCCAGCCGTGCCACCGCGTCGGGCTTCTCGAAGATGCCGGCGTCCATCCAGTCGAGAGTTACGCGCACGCGGTTGGCGATGCCGCCATGGGTGAGCGCCTCGGCCAGCGACTTATAGCTGTCGAGCAGGTTGGTGTATTTGCCGACCACCGCGATCTTCACCTCGCCTTCCGGCGCGCGGACGATCCCGACGATGCGCTGCCAGCCGGAGACATCGGGTTCGGTCTCGAAGGGCAGGCCGAAATGGCGCAGCACTTCGCGGTCCATGCCCTCGGCGTGATAGGCGACCGGCACCTGATAAATGGTGTCCGCATCCAGCGCGGCGATCACCGCCTCGGACCGGAGATTGCAGAACAGGGCGATCTTGCGGCGTTCGTTGGGTGGAATCGGCCGGTCGCAGCGGCATATCAGCATGTTGGCCTGGATGCCGACGTTCAGCAGTTCCTTCACCGAGTGCTGGGTCGGCTTGGTTTTCAGCTCGCCGGCGGAGGGAATCCAGGGCACCAGCGTCAGGTGCACGAACATCACCCGCTGCGGCCCCAGATCGTTGGCGAGCTGGCGGATGGCTTCCAGGAACGGCAGGCTTTCGATGTCGCCGACGGTGCCGCCGATCTCGATCAGGGCGAAATCGGTCGGCCGCCCCTGCGCATCGTCGAGGTCGCGGGTGATGGTTTCCTTGATGGCGTCGGTGATGTGGGGAATCACCTGCACGGTGGCGCCGAGGTAGTCGCCGCGGCGCTCGCGGGCAATCACTTCGGAATAGATGCGCCCGGTGGTGGCGTTGTCGGAGCGGCTGGCGGGCACGCCGGTGAAGCGCTCGTAATGGCCGAGGTCGAGGTCGGTCTCGGCGCCGTCATCGGTGACGAACACCTCACCATGCTGCAACGGGCTCATCGTGCCCGGATCGACGTTGAGGTACGGGTCGAGCTTGCGCAGCCGCACGGAATAACCGCGCGCCTGCAACAGCGCGCCAAGAGCGGCCGATGCGATGCCTTTGCCGAGCGAGGACACCACGCCGCCGGTGATGAAGACAAACCGGGTCATGGGATACCAGTGTAGCGGCAGGGCCGAGTCGGCGGAAATGGCAGAGCGGAGTCGGTGGCAAATGGGAGGCGTGCGCCCGACGCACGGGTCTGCTTTCCGGGGGGTGCAAAGGCCTGGCCGGAATCACCACCGTATGGCGCAACGCCCAATCCGATGTTCCGGCAAAAGCACATGCGCGAGCCTGCCGCTGGTGACGTTCCCGTAAAGATAATCATACGCTCCAATGGGGCCAGTCCCGAACGCCGCCAGCATCGGCCATACTGGCGACAGCCAGCCGATAGAGTTTCCTGTAACCGTCCGCAAACCGGTCAAGGCAGCCTCGCAATGAGCCGAACGGGGGGCAACAGACGCACGCACGCACCGAACCGAATTCCCCGCCCTTGGGAATCGCCTATTTTGAGGCCGAAAGACAATTCTCCCCAACGTGTGGCATTGGAGACAAGACGTGCAAGACCTGCCGCTATCGATCGCCCTGCAAGGCGCCTCCAACCTGCGTGACCTCGGCGGCTGGCCGGCGGCGGACGGCGCGCGGGTGCGGTTCGGGCAGGTGTTCCGCTCCGCCTCGCTTGGCCGCCTGACCGCCGCCGATGCCGAGACCCTCGCCGCCACCGGCCTGCGCACCGTGGTCGATCTGCGCGGTGAGCCGGAGCGCAGGCACGACCGTTCCCCCGTGCTGCCCGGCGTGGCGGTGCATGCCCTGCCGATCGACCCCTCGCTCGGCACCTCGCTGCGCGACATCGCCGCGGCCCGCGACGCCACCGGCGAGGACGCCCTGGAGCTGATGCGCCGTGCCTACGCCGCCTATGCGCTGGACTGGGCGCATCGCTATGCCGCCATGTTCGACCTTCTGCTGCAGGAAACGCGCCGCCCGCTGCTGTTCCACTGCACCGCCGGCAAGGATCGCACCGGCTTCGGCGCCGCCCTGCTGCTGGCCGCCCTCGGCGTCGAGCCGGAGGCCATCCGCGCCGACTACATGGCCACCAACCGGCTCTGGCAGGCCGACCCCGAGATCACCGCCGCCCTGCCGCCGGCGGTGGCCGGGGTTCTGCTGCGGGTGCACGCCGAACTGCTCGACGCCACCTTCGCCGCCATCCGCACCGCACACGGCTCGCTCGATTCCTATCTGACGCAACGCATCGGGCTGGACGCGGCGCGGCGCGACCGGCTGCGGGGCGCGCTGCTGACCTGAGAGTTTGTGAATGAATGAATGCCCGCGACGCTCCGATCCAGCCGGAAACGCGCAACGATATCAGCGGGCTTTCATTCACAAGTTCTGACCGGCGCGGCAGGTCAATGCAGGGTCACGACGCCGGGGTTGCTGAACCTGCTGCGTATGACCGGTTCCTTGTCGCGCCAGGAGAGGTGGAAATACAACGCCGCCAGCTCGCCGACATTCTCCACCGCGGTGGTGTCCTGCCCCGCCAGGCTGTTCAGGCGCTGGGCGGCGGCGGCATCGCCGCGCTCCTGCTTCAACTCGGCCAGCAATTCCATCGCCGAGGAACTGTCCGGGTTGTTTGCCAGCGCCAGCTTCAGCTCGGCCTCGGCGTCGTCGAGGTCGTGCAGCCCCATCAGCGCCGCTGCCAGCGTCATGTGCGCGGCGGCGATCACCGAGGTGTGCGTCCGTGACGCACTGTCCAGCAGGGACCGCATCCGGTCCAGCAGGGCGCGCATCCGCGCGGCGGCGGCGGCGTTGTCGTCGAGCTGGAGTTCGGCGAAGGCAAGGTTCAGCGCCGGCACCGGGCTGCCGGGCTGGGCGTCGGCGGCGGCCTGGAAATACCGCTGGGCCTTGCGCGGATCGTTGCGGAAAAGCTGAACCAGGCCGAGCAGGTTCTCGAACCGTGACCGGTCCTCGTTGATTGGCACGGGCGGCAGCATCGAAAGCGTGTGCGCGGCCAGCGCCACCACGTCGCGGAAATCGTCACCGTTGCCATGGTGCTGCAACAGGTACAGCGCGGTGGTGTAGGGCGCCAGTTGCGACGCGCCCCAGGTGGCGCAGCGCTGGATGAAGTTCACCAGCTTTTCGCCCTTGTCGGGGTCGAACTCCTGGGTGAACTCGCCGATGGAACGGCCATAGCCGGAAACCACGCCATGCACCGAGCCGTTCTCCATGAACAGCGCGAAGCGCAGGCGGTCGGGGGTGATGCCGAACTGGCGCTGCAGGGCGAATGCGATCGGCTTGACGTTGACCGAGTCGGCCAGCGTCATGCCGATGCCCACATCGCGGCTGGAGCGGATCTCGGGCGCCTTCGCCACCGACACGGTGGCGGCGATGTGGTCGAGCTGGGAGGTGAACACCGTCTCCAGGCTCTGCTGGTCGATCACCCGCTTGAAGATATTCTCCGGCGCCGCAACCTCGACGGCGACGCTGCCCGAGCGCAGCACGGCGTCGGTTACCAGCAGTCCGAACGCGAACAGCAGGGCCGCGGCCACTGTTGTGAAGTCCATCCCCTTTATTCCCCGGTCTGCGTTTCTTGCTCTGCCGTTGCACGGTAGCCCGGGCAGGCGAGGTGCTGCAACGTTGCGCTTTATCGGCTGCCGGCCGCCAGTCCGGCCGGGGTTGCCTTACAGGAACTTGAGCGCCAGGAACCCGCCGACGATGGTGGCGGCAGCCGCGCTGGTTACCAGGGTCAGGCGGCGGTCGATGAAATCGCGCACCGGCTCGCCGTAGCGGCGCAGCAGGGCCGCAACCACGAAGAAGCGGGTGCCGCGGGTGACGATGCTCGCCAGCATGAACAGCAGGAAATTGAACTGCGCGGCGCCGGAGGCGATGGTCACGATCTTGTAGGGGATCGGCGTCAGCCCCTTGATCAGGATCACCCACAGGCCCCACTCGGCATATTTCGCCTGGAATGCGGCAAACACGCCTTCATAGTGGTAGAAGCGCAGAATGGGCTGGGCGAGCACGTCGAACAGCGCATAGCCGATCAGGTAGCCCAGCGCCCCGCCGGCCACGCTCGCCGTGGTGCACACGAAGGCCAGCCGCCAGGCGCGATCCGGCCGCGCCAGGATCATCGGCACCAGCAGCACATCCGGTGGAATGGGGAAAAAGCTGCTTTCGGCGAAACTGATCAGGGACAGCCACAGCCCCGCCCGGCGGCTGCCGGAGAGTGTAAGCACGCGGTTATAGAGGCGTCGCAGCATGGCATTTCCCCGTTCGGCGCAACGGGAAGTGGCACAGCGCAGTCATAAATGCCAGGGTTTTGCCCCCCTGGCCTTGCTTGCTCAGGCCGCTAGGGGCAGCCCGTTGCGCCAGGCAACGGCGGCCGACAGCGGCCACAGCGTAAAGCCCTTGCCGTGCAGGGTCGGCAGCCAGGCCTCCAGCGCGTCGAGCGTATGCGGTCGCGGGTGGCCGATGGCGATGCAATGGCCGGTACGCCGCGCATGCGCCTCGATCTCCGCCAACGCCGCGATGATGTCGCCGGGCCGGGCGGTGTTGTCGATGAACACATCACGGGCCGCCGTGGGCACGCCGGCGACGTCGCAGCGGCGGACGCCCTCGCTGTGCGGAATGACCACGCTGTCGAGGAACAGCATGCCCTGCGCTTTGGCTTCCTGGGCCATGAGGTTCATCAGGCCGGCGTTGCGCGTGGCCACGGTGCCCATGTGGTTGTTGAAGCCGACGATGCCGGGCACCGCCGCGAGCGCATCGCGCAGGCGCGCGAGATTGACCTCGGGCGACAGATCGACGCGCAGCGGGTTGGGGCCGACCGACGACTCGGTGTGCGGGCCGGCCTGCATCGGCATGTGCAACGTGGTTTCGTGGCCCCGCGCCACGCCCTCGGCCACCTGTTCGGCCAGCCGCGCAGCGAACGGGAACCACGACAAGGTCAGCGGCCCCGGCAGCACCAGCGTGCGGGCGGTGCCGGAGCGGAGGACGCCGAGGTCGTCGATCACAATGGTGATTGCCGGGCGGCCGTCCACCACGGGCGCGCGGACCGCGTTGCGCCGCCAGGGCGGCAAGGTAACAACCGAGGCCGGAACGCTCGGTGGCGGGGCCGCCGCCGCGACCGGACTGGCTGGCGCCGCGGGGCTGTTGCCCGCAACGGGATCCGTGGCGCGGGCCGAATTGCCGGAGCGCGGGAAGCCGAAGCCGAGTTCCCAGCCGACCGCACCGGCTGACAAAGTTGCCAGCCCCCCCAAAATCAACCGCCGCCCGCCGATCACCAAGTCATCCTCCTGCACCGCCCCGGCCACCCATCATCAGCGGACGCGGCAATCCCGCGTCCGGGGCAGCATCCCCTCAGCCGACGCTTCCACTTTGGCCGGAATTATATGCCTTACTTTGGCCGCTTTCCAAGGGTTTCGCAAGCGTTTCGCACAACCGGCATGAGCGCCATCGCGGCTCTGCGCGGCGCCGGCGGCTACGTCAGGGGTCCACTATTTTCGAGTGCAGCGGCGCCCGGCTACGTCCCCTTGCCGGCGGCGAACCGCACCGCTTCCTCGGCCGCCCGCAGCAGCGACTGCGCCTTTTGCCGGGTTTCCTCGTACTCCGCCTGCGGGTCGGAATCGGCGACGATGCCGGCGCCGGCCTGCACGTGCATGGTGCCGTCCTTCACCACCGCCGTGCGCAGCCCGATGCAGGTGTCCATCGTGCCGTTGGCGGCGAAGTAGCCGATGCAGCCGGCATAGATGCCCCGCCGCGTCGGCTCCAGCTCCTCGATGATCTCCATCGCCCGCACCTTCGGCGCGCCGGTCAGGGTGCCGGCCGGGAAGCCGGCCGCCAGCGCGTCGATGGCGTCCAGCCCCGCCCGCAGCGTGCCCTGCACATCGGAGGCGATGTGCATCACATGGCTGAACCGCTCGATGGCGAAGCTCTCGGTGACCCGCACCGTGCCCAGCTCGGCCACCCGGCCGACATCGTTGCGGCCGAGGTCGAGCAGCATCAGGTGCTCGGCGCGTTCCTTCGGGTCGGCGAGCAGTTCGGCGGCCAGGATCTGGTCCTCGGCATGCGTCGTCCCGCGCCGGCGGGTGCCGGCGAGCGGGCGGATGGTCACCGTGCCGTCGCGCAGCCGCACCAGGATTTCCGGGCTCGACCCGACCACGGCGAAGCCGCCGAAATCGAGAAAGAACAGGAACGGCGCCGGGCTGATCCGCCGCAGCGCGCGGTACAGCGCAAACGGCGGCAGGGCGAACGGCACCGAAAACCGCTGGCTCGGCACGATCTGGAAGGCGTCGCCGGCGCGGATGTATTCCTTCGCCCGTTCCACCGCGGCGACGAACCCGTCGCGGGTGAAATTGGACGACGGCTCCTGCAGCGGCGGCAGCGCCACCGGCGGGGCGGCGAGCGGCAGCGGGCGGGCCAGCGCCTCCTCGGCCTCCCCGAGCGTCGCCTGCGCGGCGTTCCAGGCTGCTTCAGCCGACTGCCCGGCATGCGGATACACCGGGGCGGCGAGCGTCAGCAGGTCGGTGACGTTGTCGAAGATGGCGAACAGGGTCGGCCGCGCCAGCAGCGCGTCGGGCACGTCGATGCTGGCCTGGTTCTTGTTCGGCAGGTGCTCCATCAGCCGCACCATGTCGTAGCCCAGATAGCCGATCAGCCCGCCGCACATCGGCGGCAGCCCCTCCGGCACCTCCATGTGCGATTCGGCCACCACGGCGCGCAGGCTGTCCAGCGCGGTCCGGTCATCGATGGCGAAGGCGTAGGGGGCCGACTGGGCGTGCCGGTTCAGCTCCGCCCGGCCGCCGCGGCAGCGCCACACCAGGTCGGGTTGCAGGCCGACGATGGAATAGCGGCCGCGGCTGGCGCCGCCCTCCACGCTTTCCAGCAGGAAGGTGTTGGGCTTGCCGTGCGCGAGCTTGAGGAACACCGCCACCGGCGTGTCCAGGTCCGCCACCGCCCGTCGCCAGAGCAGGTGTCCGCGTCCCTGCTCGTAGTCCTGCCGGAACTCGGCGAAGCCGGGGGCGGGGTGGGCGTCCATGGATCAGCGTCCCTTTGCTGGGCTGGTTTGGGCCGGACTGGTGGCAATCACTCGGATTGCTGGATGAACTGCTCGAGCGCCTGCTGGTTCACCCGCGGTTTGGCCCGGTCGCGGGCAGCCGTGGCGAACACGGTTTCCATGTCGTTGCCGATCGCCCGGGTCAGCGCGTCGCGAAGCTGGCCGAAGCCGATCGGGTCGGCGGCCGGGTCCGGGGCCTGCACCTCGCGCAGCACCGCCACCACGAAGCCGTCGGCGGTCTCCACCATGGTGGGTTCGCCGATCTTCAGGCTGAACAGCGGGCCCACCAGCTGCGCCGGCACGCCGGTGGCCGGCGCGGTGCGCCCGGCCGGGGGCAGGTGGCGCACCTGCAGCCCCGCAGCCGCGGAGGACAGCGCCTGGCCGCCCTTCACCGCGGCGAGCAGTTTCGCCGCGGCTTCCTCCTGGGCGTGGCGGATGGCGTCGCGTTCCCAGTCGGCGCGCACGCGGCTGGCGACCTCGTCCAGCGGCCGCGGCGTCGGTGCCTCGATGTCCTCGACGATGACGGCGAAGAAGGCCTGGGGGCTGCCCTGGGCCGGCACCTGGGTCAACCGCGCCGGGTCGCCCTTCTTCATCTGGAAGGCGGCCTGGATCAGGGCCGCGCGCAGCGCGTCGCTGCCCGGGATGGGCGCGGGATGGCCGGTCGAGGTCATGCCCTGGGCGTCCAGCGTGCCGGTGACGGCGGCCAGGCCGAGGTCGGCGGGCAGGTTGTCGAGCTGCACGCCGCCGGCCAGCAGGTCCTCGACCTTGTTGGCGCGGTCGTAGATCAGATCGATCGCCTTGTCGGCGATCACCCGGGCGCGCAGTTCGTCGCGCACCTCGTCCAGCGTCCTGGACGTGGCGGGCGTGACCTTGGTCACCTTCACCGCGTACCAGCCGAGCGCGGTCTTTACCGGCGCGCCGACCACATCGGGCCGGGCGGCGAACACCGCTTCGGCCAGTTCGGGCGAGGGGATCTGGCCGCGGGTGGCATCCGTCAGATCGACCGGCGTGCCGCCTGCCTTGGTGGCGGCGGCCTGGATGCTCGTCCAGTCCGCGCCGGCCAGCCACTGCGCCGCCAGTGCCGCCGCGTTCGCCTCGTCGGCCAGCAGCACCACTTCGGCACTGCGCTTCTCCGGCACGTTGTAGCCGGCGCGCGCCTGCTCGTAGGCGCCGCGCAGGTCCTCATCGGTCACCTGCACTTCCTTCGCCACCGTCTCGGGCGCCAGGATCACCACCTTGATGCGGCGCAGTTCCTGGGTGGCGTACTGGTCCTTGTGGTTTTCGTACCAGCGGGTGATCTGCGCCTCGGTGGGCTCGCCGGGGGCCGGTGCCGCGGCGAACGGCAGGTCCACCGCATCGGCGAGGCGCTTCTCCTGCTGGAACGCATAGACCTCCCGCGTCAGCACATCGGGCGAGACGGCGCCGGCGCGGAGCGTCTCCAGCATCTGCCGCTGCAGCAGGTCGAGTCGCAGCAGCGCCAGGAAGCGCCCCTCGGTCAGGTTGTTGTTGCGCAGCGCCGTTTCATACTGGGTGCGGTCGAACTGGCCGTTGGCGCCGCGGAACGCCTGGATCTGGAAGATCGTCTGGCGCAGCGCCGGCTCCGGCGCGGCGAGGCCCATCGCCTCGGCGGTGTCGGTCAGTGCGGTCTGGGTGACCAGCCGGTCCAGCGCCTGCATGGCAACGCCGCGCTTGATCTCGCGGGTAACCTCGCCACGGCCGGCGAACATGCGCGAAACCTGCGCGAGCTGGCGCCGGTAGGCGTCCTGCAGCTCGGGCAGCTCGACGCTGCCATTGCCGACGGTGGCCACCGCGCCGGAGGACATGCCGCCGGTGATCAGGCGCAGCATGTCGCCGCCGACTCCCCAGGCGACGAAAACCGCCACCAGGAAACCGAAGAACACGCGCGCCGGCCAGGTGTTCAGGGCATTGCGGAACGATGTGAGCATGCGGGGTCCACCACGAAAAGCGCCGCACCATAGGTCGGCGCCCCTTGGTTTGCCAATGTCCCTACGGTAGGACCGGGGATCGTTGCCGCGGGAGGGAAGAGAAATGCGCCAGCTCATTGCCGGGAATTGGAAAATGAACGGATTGCTGGCCGAGGCGCTGGGGCTGGCCGGCGATGTCGCGGCGGGCGCCGAGGGTCTGTCCTGCGATCTGCTGGTCTGCCCGCCGGCAACCGTCATAGAACCGGTGGTGGCGGAACTGGCCGGCGCGCCCATCGCGGTCGGCGGGCAGGATTGCCACCAGGCTGCCAGCGGCGCCCATACCGGCGACGTCTCGGCCGCCATGCTGCGCGATGCCGGGGCCACCTGGGTGATCCTCGGCCATTCCGAGCGGCGCACCAACCATGCCGAAACCGACGCGCTGGTGCGTGCCAAGGTCGCCGCCGCGGTGGCGGCCGGGCTGGCGCCGATCGTGTGCGTCGGCGAGACCGAGGCCGAGCGTCTGGCCGGGCAGCAGGAGTCGGTGGTCGGCGCGCAGCTTGCGGGGTCGCTGCCGGCGGGGTTTGCCGGGGTGGTGGCCTACGAGCCGGTCTGGGCGATCGGCACCGGCCGCACCGCGACCGAGGCGGATGTCGCCGCCATGCACGGCTTCATCCGCGCTGTGCTGCTGCGCCATCTGGGCGCGGCGGGGCGTGGGGTGCGCATCCTGTACGGCGGCTCGGTGAAGGCGTCCAATGCGGCGTCGCTGCTGGCGCTGCCGGAGGTGGGCGGCGCGCTGGTCGGCGGCGCCAGCCTGGTCGCGGCGGATTTTCTGGCGATCGCCCGGGCGGCGCTGCCGTAACTGCCTGCCGGGCGGAGGCAGGTGCCCCGATGATCGATCTCGATGCCTATTTCGCCCGCATCGGCTACGCCGGCCCGCGCACGCCGACGCTGGCGGTGCTGCACGCCCTGCATGCGCTGCATCCGGCGGCGATCCCGTTCGAGAATCTCGATCCGCTGCTTGGCCGCCCGGTCCCGCTCGATCCTGCCGCCCTGCAGGCGAAACTGGTCGGCGGCCGGCGCGGTGGCTATTGCTTCGAGCACAACACGCTGTTCAAGGCGGTGCTGGAGCGGCTCGGCTTCCCGGTTACCGGCCTTGCCGCGCGGGTGCTGTGGAACGCGCCGCCCGACCGCCCGCCCGGCCCGCGCACCCACATGGTGCTCAAGGTCGATGCAGCGGATGGACCCTGGCTCGCCGATGTCGGGTTCGGCGGCCATCTGGTGCCGGCACCGCTGCGGCTGGTCGCCGATATCGGGCAGCCGACCGCGGCGGGGCTGCCGCGGCTGGTGCAGACCGACGCCACCTTCACGTTGCAGGTCCATCGCGCGCCGGCCTGGCAGGACATGTACCGCTTCAGCCTGGAGCCGTACCTGCCGATCGACTACCAGGTCGCCAACTGGTTCACCTCGACCCATCCCGACTCGCTGTTCCGCAACAACCTGCTGATGGAGCGGCTGACGCCGCAGGTCCGGATCAGCCTGTTCAACACCCGCCTCACCCGCCGCCACGCCGACGGACGCGTCGAGGAGGCGGTGCTGACCGCGCCCGCCAGCCTGGCCCGGGCGCTCGCGGCGGATTTCGGGGTGGCGCCGCCGGCCGATCCGGCGACCCTGTTCGCGCTGCTGCCGGCGCCCTGACCGCCCCTGGCTGGCGGCGGTTGCCAAGGCAAGCTTTCCAACCGGGCCGGTTGCGGCTAGAAGGCGCCGCCTGCCTGTCCGGGGATACTCATGACCACCGTGCTGCTCATCATCCACCTGTTCGTGACGCTCACCCTGATCGGCGTTGTGCTGCTCCAGCGCAGCGAGGGCGGCGGGCTTGGCATCGGCACGTCGCAAGGCATGGGCTCCTTCATGAGCGGCCGTGGCACCGCCAACCTGCTCACCCGCACCACCGCCATTCTCGGCGCCGTGTTCTTCAGCCTGTCGCTGACGCTGGCGATGCTGAACAAGGGCACCACCGTGCGGCACTCCATCGTTGACGAATTGCCGCCTGCCGGCAGCACCGCACCGGCCCTGCCGCCCTCCCCAGGCGGTCCCATCCCCGGGGGCGCAATCCCAGGTGGCGCCATCCCGGGCAGCGCCCTGCCGGCTTCGGTGCCGGCTCCCGCCAGAGCCCCCGCCATACCCGCCCCCGCCATACCCGCCCCAGGCAGTCCGGTTCCGACCCACTGAAGTGCCGGCCAAGGGAAATGACTGATATGCGGATCGCCGTCATTATCCCATGCTACAATGAAGAAGTGGCGATCCCGCGCGTGATCGCCGGGTTCCGTGCCGCGCTGCCGAGTGCCACGATCTACGTGTTTGACAACAATTCGCGCGACGCCACCGTGGCGGTGGCACGTGCCGCCGGCGCAACGGTGCGGTCGGAAACGCTGCAAGGCAAAGGGAACGTGATTCGCCGGGCCTTTGCCGACGTCGACTCCGACATCTACGTGCTGGTCGACGGCGATGACACCTACGATGCCGCCGCCGCGCCGCAGATGGTGCAGATGCTCCTCGACAAGCGGCTCGACATGGTAACCGGCACCCGGGTCACCGATGCCGTGGCCGCTTATCGCCCTGGTCATCGTTTCGGCAACCGCGTGCTGACCGGGCTGGTGCAGATCGTGTTCGGCAACCGCATCGCCGACATGTTGTCCGGGTATCGCGTGTTCAGCCGCCGCTTCGTGAAGTCCTTTCCCGCGCTTTCCGCAGGCTTCGAGACGGAAACCGAATTCACCGTGCACGCCCTGGAGTTGCGCATGCCGGTGGACGAAGTCGCTACCAAGTACAAGGAACGGCCGCCCGGATCGGCTTCGAAGCTGAATACCCTGCGTGACGGGCTGCGCATCCTGCGTACCATCCTCGTGCTGGTCAAAGAGGAGCGGCCGCTGGCGTTTTTCTCCGCCTGCGGCCTGCTGATCCTGCTCACCGGCATCCTGCTGGCGGTGCCCGTGTTGGTCGAATTCGGGCGGACCGGCCTGGTGCCACGGCTGCCGACGGCGGTGCTGTCGCTGGGTATGGTGCTGTTGTCTTTTCTGGCCTTCTCGTGCGGCCTCATCCTCGATTCGGTGGCGCGCGGGCGGAAGGAGATGAAGCGGCTGGCTTATCTGGCCATTCCCTCGCTCTCAAGCTAGCGGATTGCAGCCGAATTACGGCGCCGGGCGCCGGAAGGCCGGTCGGAAGCCGCGCTATCGCTTCCCGCCAGGATGCAGCCGGGTCACCGGCACCGCCCGCCACCCCGCGAAGCGCCGGCGCACCTCGATCATGGCGGTACCCCGCCTTCTCGAACACGCGACGGATGGCGGCGGCTTCGGCCTCGCGATCCGGCGCAAGCTGGCGGAGCCGGTTGATATCAGAACTTGTGAAGCAATCGCTCTTCAGGCGGCAACCCTGCCAGCCCGCAGATCGAGCCGCCGCCCGCCGAACCCATGCGCCGCGGAAGAATGGCTGGCCATGATCACCGTGCGCCCGATTGTCAGCCGCCGCAGGCTTTCCAGCACTTCGGCCTCGGTGGTGGGATCGAGATGCACCGTCGGTTCGTCCAGCAGCAGCAGCGGTGCGTTCTTCAGGAAGGCGCGGGCGATGGCGACGCGCTGCGCCTGGCCGCCGGACAGACCGTAGCCGACCTCGCCCACATGGGTGTCGAGCCCGAGCGGCAGGCCGGCGGCGAAGCCGTCAACGCGGGCGAGGCGGGCGGCTTCCTCCACCTCGGCATCCGATGCCTCGGGGCGGGCGAAGCGGATGTTCTCGCGGATGGTGCCGGCGAACAGGATCGGGCGCTGGCCGATCCAGGCGGTCATGCGCGACAGCGCCTGCGGGATCAGCGAGGCGATGTCGGCGCCGTTGAAGGTGACACGGCCGGCTTCCGGGCGGACGAAGCCGAGCAGGATCTCCATCACCGTTGATTTGCCCGAGCCGGAGGGGCCGACCAGAACCAGCGTCTCGCCGGCGGGCACGCGGAAGCTCAGCCCGTCCAGCGCCGGGCCGCGGGCGGCATCCCAGGTCAGGCGCACCGCCTCGAAGCTGACCGTGACGCCGCGCGCCTGCACGGTGCGGACCGGCTGCTCCGGCACCGGGACCGGCGGCGGCGGCAGGGCGGCCAGCGCATCGGCGGCGCTGCCGGCGTGGAAACGCTCCTGGTAGGCGGCGGCGAAGGCGCGCAGCGGGGCGAAGAACTCCGGCACCAGCAGCAGCACGAACAGCGCGGTGCCCGGACTGGCCAGCGTTCCGGTGAGCGCCTGCCCGCCATAGCGCAGGGCGATGACGATCATCGCCAGTGCCATCGCCAGGTCGAGCGCGACCGAGGAAAGGAAGGCCACCCGCAGCACCCGCATGGTGCGCCGACGCAACTCGTCGGCGGCGCGGCCGAGCGCCAGCGCCTCGTCGCCGGCACGGCCGTGCATGACGATGGTGGCGATGCCGCGCACGCGGTCGAGGAACCGCGCCTGCAGATGCGCCAGCGCCGCGAACTGGCGCTTGGACGCAACCGCGGCGCCGATGCCCGACAGCGCCATGGCCACCGGCACCAGCATGCCGCAGCCGCCGAGCACCAGGGCGGCGACCGGGTCGGCCAGCGCGGTTGCCACCAGCACCAGCATGGGGGAGGCACTGGCAAGGGTGGCGGCCGGCATCCAGCGGGCGAACAGCCCGTCCACCGCCTCGATGCGGTCGACCACCACGCTGGTCAGATCGCCCGAATGGCGGCCACGCAGCAGCGACGGTCCGGCGGCGAGCAGGCGGGTCATCGCGTCGGTGCGCAGCCGGCGGCGGGCGGTGGCGCCGGCCTCGAAGGCGGCGTGCTCGGCGAGCATGGACAGGCCGGCGCGCAGCACGGCCAGGGCGGCGAAGCCACCGAGCAGCAGCAGCGGATCGGCGGCCAGCCGGTTGGTCAGCGGGCCGGGCATCAGCGCCGCCTGCAGGGCGAAGCCGGCGCACCATGCCTGGCCGATGGCCAGCGTGCAGCCGACCATGCCGAGTGCCACGACCGGCATCGCGGCACGCCGCCCCACCTTGGATTGCGCGCGCATCCATGTGCGGGATGCGGTCTTGGACTCGGTCATGTATCGGCATGTAGCAGAGCCGTGGCGGAATGACAGGCCCGGCGTGCGGCAGGAGGGTGATGGACAGCGTTGCAGCGGCGCTCGGGGTTGCCCGGGTCCGGCCGGCCTGGCTGCGTTCGCTGCCACCTGAAGGTGGATACGCGTTCGTTCCCTCCGCGTTCATGATTTGATCGCGGAATTGTGAACGGTTCGTATGTAACGAAATATTCTTCGACCGAATGGAGAACATGCGGGCCGGGGCCGGTAAGCCCGGCATTAACCCGGCCGTCGCAGCATGGCGTCATGATCCACCGTCGCACCCTGCTTGCGCTGGCCTCTCCCGTCCTGATTCGCGCCCCTGCGCCGGCGCGCGCGGCGGATGCGGTTGCGGAGGGCGCCGTCACGCTGGCCGGCATTGCTGTCCCCGCCGGGCGGGGGCGGTTGCTGGCGACGTTCGCGCTGGCGGGGACGACGGCGTCCGCGCTGGCCTTTGCCGCCGATCTTTCCGAAGGCCAGCGCGACCTGTTCGCGGTGGTGGCCGGGGGGCGGGTGCTGGCGCTGGAACTGCTGGCTTGGCAGGGCATCGACGGATCGCGCCTGCAAACCCGCCTGTCCGCGGTGCCGGACCGGCAGCGCCTGCGGCTGGAGCGCAGCGCCAGCGCGCCGCGCGGCCGTGCCCACCGGCACGAGGAATGGACCGACTACCTGGCCTGGCAGGCCGAGGCGCCGATGGCGGATGCACCGGTGCGCCCGGTGCTGGCGGGAACCTGGCAGCAATCGCTCGCGGCGCAGCGGGCCGAAATCCGGTCGATGCTGGTCGTCGGCCTGCGTGGGGTGCCGCCTGGGCTGGTGGCACGCTGTCCGCCACCACGTTTTTTCACTTGACTCAGGTCAATGCCACCGCGCCACCCTGCGTCATGCTTGGGCTGGAGGGCGTCATGACCCAGTACTCCCGCATCCACCTGCAGCCGACGGTCGACAACCCCGAGGCGGCCGAGTTCTATTTCGATATCGTGCTGGACGGCGAGGGCCATATCGTCGGGCGGCATGCCGTGTTCGGCCTGCGCGGCGACTTTCACCGGCGCAACGAGGCGTTTGACCCCTGTGTGCTGCATCCGGACGGACAACTGGATTTCGGCATGGGCTACGAGGGCGATCCCGAGCGGCGCTATGCCACCACCGACCTGCTGCGCCACCGGATCGGCTCGGGGGAGAAGATCAGCGTGGTGGCGCACGACCATGTGGCCACCTACCGGGTGGCGCGGGTCATTCCGCTGCCGGCGCACCGGGGGTAGCGGCGCCCGCGCCGGGCTCAAGCACCCGCCTGATGCGGCCTACCACCTCGCGGTTGGAGAACGGCTTGGTGATGTAGTCGTCGGCGCCGAGCGCCATGCCCTTGGCGCGCTCGACCGCCTGCCCCTTGGCCGTCAGCATGACCACGCGGACATGCTTCCAGGCCGGGTTGCCCCGGATGACATGGCACACATCATAGCCGGACCGCTTGGGCATCATCAGGTCCAGCAGCACGAGGTCGGGGATTTCCGCCTCCATGGCCGCCAGCACCTCGTCGCCATCGCGTGCCACGCGGACGCGATAGCCGGCACGCTTCATCAGGAATTCCAGCGACAGGACGATGTTGGGGTCATCGTCCGCGACGAGCACCGATGCCGACACGTGGCGTTCCCTCCCGGCGGGTGATTATGCCGCATCCTAGCATGGTTGCGCAGCCGATGGGATTCATCCCGGTCAAGGCAGCGCCGGGTCAGCGGGCGGCTGGTCTGGCTGGGTCGGCATCACCTCGCGTGTGGAGTCCAGCATTTCGAGCACGCGTTCGATGGCGCGCACCACGGTGGCGGCGGAGCGCTGCACGCGGGGGTCGGGGCTGGCCCGCAACATGTCGGCCGCCAGCATCGCCGGGGCCAGCGCGGAGCGGACGTCGTGGCGGGTGCGCGACAGCAGCGCTTCGAGGGTGATGATCCTGGACTGCAAATCTCGAAGCGATCGGTCCATGGGGGCGTTCCGCGCTCTACGATAAGGGCAACCTGCCACAGGACGGCGCGCCGGCCCAGGGGCGGCGGCCCCCGAGGAGAATCCCCGGGTTGCCGGGTGACGGCCGAGGTAAGGGCGCGGGCAGGCGGCGATAGACCGAGGCCACCCGCTGGCTTGCCCGGTCTGCCGCGGTCACCGCCGGGTTCGCGCGCCGGGATCGTGACGCAGGGCAATTGCTGCGGCCTCCTGAACACTTTTCTGTGAAGCCTCGGTGCTTTTCCGACGATTTCGGTTTTTTGATCTTCGTTGCGATGACATGCGTTTGATATCTTTCCACTTTGCGCGACGATGCTCTGCGATCAGCCGGTTCGTTCCGGGCCGACGGGAGCTACATGCGGGGAGAGGCCGAGCCCGTCCGGCACCGATGCGCCTGGCGTGCTGCAAGCCATGCTCCCGACCGTGGTGCGGCGCGATGGCCGCAACCTGACCGCGCGGCAGATCGCGACGCTGATGACTGTCTATCGCGGCTTCCGGGCGCATTACGTCAGCAGCCTGGCGGAATTGCTCAATGTCTGGTGCCCGGCGGTGCCCCGGATCATCGCCCGGCTGGTCGGGTTCGAGTTGGTCGAGCGGCAGGCGGGTTCCCGGGATCGCCGCCGCGTGTTGATCCGCCACACCGCCCGCGGCGGCAAGTTCCTGGACGCGCTGGCGGCGATCGCGCGCAGCAGCCTGCCCGGGCCGTGACGTACCGGGCGTGACCGTGCGCCCGCGCCGGCGGCGGGTGGTCCATTGCGATCCTGCCGGGCTTGGCCGTAACCTTCCTGCAACGGGGTGCGCGTAGTTTGGCAGTCGTTGGCTGCCCCGGCAGTCCGCCGAGGAGGGGTCGATGCTCACCAACCCGAAATCCGACAAGCAACCCATTGGCGAGCCGCCCTCACAGCCCTCGGATGTGCCGCGCGCCGGCAGCGACTGGGCGGCGGCCGGCAGCGCCTCGCCGCCGGAAACCCTGCTGCCGCCGGCCGCGGAGCGAGCGGGGGCCTCCTCCGCACCGACGGTTCCCGATGATGCAGCCGGGGATGATGCCGCCGGGGATGACGGGACGGAGGATGACGGGGCCGGATATGGCGCGGCGCAGCGCCACCACCTGGCGGAAATGCGCCACGACCCGGCGGCGATCCGGCGCATCTTCGAGACCGGCGAGTACCCCTACCGCTCCCGCCTGCGCACCAGTTTCTATGAAACCCACATGCTGGAGCTGCAGCGCGAGCTGCTGAAGGCGCAGCGCTGGGTGGAAAGTGCCGGCCAGCGCGTCGTGGTGCTGTTCGAAGGGCGGGACGCCGCCGGCAAGGGCGGCACGATCAAGCGCTTCATGGAACACATGAACCCGCGCACCGCGCGGGTGGTGGCGTTGCAGAAGCCGACCGAGCGCGAACGCACGCAATGGTATTTCCAGCGCTACGTCACCCATCTGCCGGCTGCCGGCGAACTCGTGCTGTTCGACCGTTCCTGGTACAATCGCGCCGGCGTCGAGCGGGTGATGGGGTTCTGCTCCCCCGCCGAATATCTGGAGTTCATGCGCGAGTGCCCGGAACTGGAGCGCATGATGGCGCGCTCCGGCATCATGTTGTTCAAATACTGGTTCTCGGTCAGCCGCGACGAGCAGCGGCGACGCTTCGAATCGCGCGAAATCGATCCGCTGAAGCAGTGGAAGCTGTCGCCGGTCGACCGCGCCTCGCTCGGCAAGTGGGACGACTATACCGACGCGAAGGAGGCGATGTTCTTCTACACCGACACCGCCGATGCACCTTGGACCATTGTCAAGGCCGACGACAAGAAGCGGGCGCGGCTGAACTGCATGCAGCACTTTCTCAGCGTGCTGCCCTACGACAACAAGGACCGCAGCCTGGTGACCGGCCCGGACCCGCTCATCGTCGGCAGCAGCGCGCATGTGATCGGCGCCGACCTGCACATCATTGAAAAGACGATACACCCTGGCCTGAAGCGCGGGCGGCGCGGTTGACGGGAGGTTTGCGCCGGGGCGGCGACGCGCTGGACGGCGGGGGATCGTGCGTCCGCCGGCGTTGAGTATCGCATCAAGGCCTCAGGCAACCGCAAGTTGTGGGCTTGGGCGTAGCAGCGTTCACAATAATTGACGACACGTACACCTTGACATAACGCGTCCAGGAATTGATTTTACTGACCTGATGCCGCTGATTTTCGACACAGGATATGTCATCAATTGTTGTGGGCGGGTTCCGGATTTGGCGGTCTCTCCCTCGCATGCCGACAGGAAATGACCGTCACGGCAAATCCTTCCTGGGTCCGCAAGCTGCCGTGGCTGGCCGGTCTGAGCGGGGGCGGGACACGGCGCGCGCTGCTGCGGTCCGGCGGCGGGCTTGGGCATGTGGTCCTGGTGCTGGTGACGATCACCATCATCTGGGGCGGCATCTGGACCTTCCTGCGCCAGGAATACCAGCAGCTGGAGATCGCCGCGGCGCGCGATGCCGCCAACCTGGCGCGCGGCTTCGATGAAACCATCGTGCGCGGCTTCGAGGCGGTCGACGAGACGCTGCTGTTCGTGCGCGAGAGCTATCTGCGCGATCCGACCGGTTTTGACCTGACCACCTGGGCGCGCAGCCGGTTCTTCCGCTCCGGCCTGGTGGTGCAGATCGCGCTGATCGGTCCGGACGGGGCCATGCTGCAGAGCAATGTCGGTCCGCCCGGCAACCGGATCGACCTTTCCGACCGCGCGCATTTCCGCGTTCACCGCGACGGAAGCGAGGACCAGCTGTTCATCAGCGTGCCGGTGATGGGCCGCAACTCAGGCCGCTGGACGCTGAACTGCACGCGGCGCATCGACGGGCCGGACGGCGGCTTCCGCGGCGTTGTGGTGGTGTCGGTGGACATCGCCTACCTGGAACGCTTTTACCAGTCGATGGCGCTCGGCAACGGCATCGTGCTGCTGGCCGGCACCGACGGGGTGATCCGCGCGCGTGCGCCCGAACGGCCGGGCACGATCGGCGAGTCCCTGCCGCCGGTGGCACGCGCGCACATGCTGTCAGGCGCGCCGCAGGGCAGCTACCGGTCGGTCAGCCGTGCCGACGGCGCGCTGCGGCTGGTCAGCTTCCGCCGTGTCGCCGGCTATCCGCTGGTGGTGGCGGTGGGCCTCGACGAAGCCGAGGTGCTGGCGCCGTACCGCCGCGACCGTGCCCAGTATCTCGGCTTCGGCGGCGGGCTGACGCTGCTGGTGGCGGCGGTGGGCGCCCTGCTGCTGCGCCAGCGCCAGCGCACCCTTGGCTCGCAGGCGGCGCTGACCGCCACGCTGGAGAATGTCAGCCAGGGCGTGGTCATGATCGATGCCGAGGGGCGGGTGCCGGTGATCAACCGCCGCGCTGCCGAACTCCTGGAGCTGCCGGCCGAATTGCTGGAGCACCATCCGACCTTTCGCGACATCCTGCGCTGGCAGATCGACCACGGCGAATTCGGGCCGCCCGACAAGCTGGACCCCGCTTTCCTCCGCTTCGTTGAAGCCGGCGGCATCGGTGCGGAGTTCGGGGTGTATGAGCGGATGCGCGCCAACGGCAGGGTGCTGGAAATCCGTACCCAGCAGATGCCGCAGGGCGGCGCGGTGCGCACCTTCACCGACATCACCGACCGCCGCGCCAATGAGGAGGCGCTGGCCGCCGCGCGCGACGCCGCCGAGGCGGCCGGGCGCGCACGCAGCGAGTTCCTGGCGGTGATGAGCCACGAAATACGCACCCCGCTGAACGGCATCATCGGCGTCGCCGGGCTGTTGCTGGACATGAATCTGGGGCCGACCGAAAGCCACTACGTCCGGATCGCCCTCGACTCCGGCAACCACCTGTTGGAGTTGATCAACGACATCCTCGACTTCTCCCGCCTCGATGCCGGCCGGATGGAACTGGAGGAGACCGTTTTCGACGTGCGGCAGGTTGCCCGTGATGCGGTCGAGCTGCTGGCCTCGGAGGCGCGGTCGAAGGGGCTGGAACTGGCACTGGAGGTCGCCGACGACGTGCCGCGGCAGGTGTCGGGCGATCCGCGCCGGCTGCGCCAGGTGCTGCTGAACCTGATCGGCAACGCGGTGAAGTTCACCGCCGCCGGGTCGGTGCGGATCGGCGTGACCCGGCTGTGCCGTGAGCCTGGCGGGGTGCGGCTGGGCTTCAGGGTGACTGACACCGGCATCGGTATCCCGGTGGAGGCGCAGGGCAAGCTGTTCACCGAGTTCACCCAGGTTGACAGCTCGATCTCGCGCCGCTTCGGTGGCAGCGGCCTGGGGCTGGCCATCTCACGCCGGCTGATTGGGTGTATGGGCGGCACGATCGCGGTCCAGAGCGCACCCGGCGAAGGCAGCACCTTCCGCTTCGACATCCTGTTGCGTGATCGCCCGGCCAGCGAGGCGCCGGGTGCAGCGGCGGCCGGGGAGGGCGCCTCGACGGGGGGCAGCCTGCGCATCCTGGTGGCCGAGGACAACCCCACCAACCGCCTGGTGGCCACCCGTCTGCTGGAGCGCATGGGCCATCAGGTGGCGGCGGTGAACAACGGCGCCGAGGCGGTGGCGGCGGTGGCGGCAAACCCGTTCGATCTGGTGCTGATGGATGTGATGATGCCGGAGATGGACGGGCTGGCCGCCACCTCCGCCATCCGTCACATGCCGGGGCCGGTGGCGCGGATTCCCATCATCGGGCTGACCGCCAATGCGATGCGGGCCGACGAGGTGGCGTGTATGGCGGCCGGCATGAACTATTTTGCCACCAAGCCGACCAGTGGCGACCTGCTGTCCCAGGCGATTGCCAAGGTGCAGCGTGACCGCGCCGGCGGCCGCTCTGCGCGGGATACGGCGTCGCTGGCCGGGACTTTTTTCCATGCGCCCGTCATCGCTCCGTCAGTGCTGAACGAGCTTGCCCGCGACATCGGGCCGGGCCCGACTGTCGAGGTGGCGCGGCTGTTCACCGAGGCGGCGGCGGAGCAGGTGCGGGACATGAATGGCGCCGCGACTAGCGGCAGGGCCACAGAACTGGTGCGGCAGGCGCAGCCTGGTTCCCACCGCGTGCCGGGTGAGTCTGCGGTAACTGGTCCGGGCGGCGGTGGCGCTGGCGGATGAGCTGGCACGCCCGCGCGGTTTGGCCTTGCGAGCCCCGGCCAGACCCGCTACATGGCGCGCCTCGGCGGCGCCCGTAGCTCAATTGGATAGAGCACTAGACTACGGATCTGGGGGTTGGGAGTTCGAATCTCTCCGGGCGCGCCAGTATTTCAAGCACTTAGCGAACATACGTTCCGCCTTCTGATGTTAGTCCGAACGCTGCGGACCCTCTGCGGACCCTTTGAAAACGCATAGCGCCGCGCGTTTGATGCATGGCTGACGGGTGCGAGTTCATCGCCAGCCCGTCGCCGCCCGCTTCGCTTCCTCGGCGATGCCCGCGATCTTCACCGCCCGCTGCGCCTCGGATCGGTCAATGCCGAGTTCGCGGGTCGCGGCGTTGATGCCGGATGGCTTGTGCTGCGGTCCCGCCCTGCGCCCATCCTTTCGGCTGCCGGCGCAACCTGCGCCGGCTGTCTCCGCGCCCTTCTGCTTCTGTTCCGTCAGCCGCACCCACTCGGCGATATGCTCGGCCCTTTCCAGCGCCGTCAGTTCCGCCCGGTGCAGGTTCTCGGCGATCTCCCGCAGGCGCGCCGGTATCCATCCGCGTGCCCTTGACGCTGGCCAGCACGTCGCTGGCGATCTTCTCGCCTCGGGTGGCGTCGCGCTGGACCTTCCGTTCGGACTGGCCGGTCTTGGCCGCGGTGTCGGCGGTGAAGCGATTGCCAAAGGTGTTGGGATTATCCCAACACCTACGCTGCAACCGAGCGGGCGCTGTTCACGGCACGGAGGAAGCAGGCGTACGAGGCGCTGCACCCGGAGACTGTGAACGGGGCGACCGGCGGCGGACATGGCAGGGAGCAGCTTCGCCAACTTGGCGAAGCTGGCACTGCAACGAACCCGGCCGTCGGCGGCCAGGGGGATCACATCCGTTGTGATCCCCCAAACGGACGGTCAGAACCGATCTGACCCCTCAAGGTGTCACGCTTTCGGTGACACCTTGGCCACCCGCTCGTTGATCTCCCGCAACCGGCGCCACCCATCGGCACCAGGCCGGCGCCACCCGAGCAGCTTGTGAACGAACACCCGGTCCACCTCATCCAACGCGGGATGCCGGATCAGCGCCAGCGCCTGCTCGCGCCAGTCGATCGGGACCGGCTCCACCGCGCCGGTCATGCTGCCACCCCAGCACGCACCAGCGCCGCTTCGGCGGTGCGGACATCACGCTCCACCTCGGCGGCGAGCTGCGCCGGCACCGCGCCACCGGCACGGGCGATCACGTCAAGATGCTGCCGGCGGGCCAGGGCGGCGTTGGGGGTCAGGCCCCCGGCGTCAATCAACGACGCGGCCACCGCCGCGAAAGTGCTTTGCCCTGGCATCCGGTGACAGCTTGTCGAACGCGGCCCGGCGGATCGTCCCGGCCGGCAGCGCCGCGGCGACGGGTTGCGGCTTTCTGGCAAAGGAAACGTTCGCGTCCCGCAGGTCATCCACGACAGCAGCGCCGCGCCCCGACCAAACGCCCTGTTCGAACGGTGTCATGTCGTCCCAGTCGCCGCGAAAGATTTTCTCGGCCACGGTTACAACACCCCCGACTTGAATTGCGCCAGCCACGGCCAGGCCCCGGCGGCGTGGTCGACTCGGTTGTCAGCCCAGAGTTTCAGTTCCTCGGCCTCGGTGGTGACATCGCGCAGCAAGGTGCCCTGCGTCGGGACGTGGCTCCCGTGCTTGTGCGCGGCCAGCAACAGCGCGTTTGCCGCAGCGCCCTCGGCCTCCGCGGCGGCCAGATCGGCCCGGACAGCATCCAACCGGCGCGCGGCGACGATGCGGCCCCGGATGCCGGCCAGCGTGACAGGCGCCCATGCCCGCGCGGCGGCCAGCGCGCTATCCGCCTCCGTCTTTCGCAGCGCCTCGGTAGCAGCGGTGTGAATCTTGGTCGCGACGCTCAAGGACCGTGCCGCGCCCTCAAGCGCATGCTCGGCGGTCAGCGGGTCAACGTCGCCCTCGCCACGGACGGCGCGGTCGGACACGGCAACGGCGGCTTTGTGCGCCGCCTGAGCCTCGCGCAACGATGCCTCGGCCTGCGCCAGCCGGGCCGCCGCCGCCTGGTGCCGTTCGGCTGCCAGCGCAATCAGCGCGTGGTCAACGAGCGTTTCGGGATTGGTCACCTGGAAAGTCTCCATGTTAAAGCCTGAGTTCTTGAACGCGGCAGCCGGGCCGCCGAACAGTTGTCAGCAACAGCGCCCCACACACCGCGTTCGCAACGTCATCATGTCCGTTCGGGGCATGATCGATTGAGTCCCGCCCGCCGCGCGCCGTCCGCCGCTCCAATCCGCAAAGTTGCGAGTGCAGGCGCGGAATGTCGAGCAATTCGGCCTGTCCGCTGTTCAGGATCGGCAACAGGTCGCGGTACATATCGCTCTTGGGTTTCTCGGCGAGTTCATAGCCGATGCCATGCACCCGGAACCGTTCGCGCGGCCATTCTCCGGCGTAGCGGTCGCCCGTCACGGAACCCAGCCTGTAGGACTTCAGCAACGCCGCGAAATCCTGCACAACGCTGTCAGGCCCGAACGGCGGGCGAACCTCACGAACAGCGTCCAGAACACTGCAACCGTCCTCTTGGTGCGCAACCGCCAGCGTCATCGAATCCGCCGAGCCGCCGGACGGGTCAACGAAGGCGCGATACTTCACACCGGAACGA
>CAIVPZ010000118.1 GCA_903907955.1 uncultured Acetobacteraceae bacterium
AGCGCCGCGACCTCGGCTTCCAGCTCGGCGCGCGACAGATCGGAGGGGGCTTTGGGTGGTGACATGGCCAGAGGGAATCGTACTCGACCGCGTCAGGGCAAGCGGCAAATGCCGCGTCGCCCGGGGTTTTGCCCCGGTTACGATGCGACTTCGGACGGTTTCATGCGGGCCTCCGTGACGGGCCGCCGCGGAGCCTCTCTCCTGGCTGGTCGCCCTTCACGGCCCTCCCTCGGTCCTCTCCCTCTCGCGTTGCCGCGGCGCGCGACGGCTGGCCGGGGAGGGGGTGTTACCGGCACGGCCGCCGATGCCGTGGTGGTGGCGATCGCAGCAAAATCGCCGGTTTCTGTTTCGGCCAGTCGCGATGGCCCGGACCATGGCGGAGAAATGGCGGCCCGTTTGGCACGGGCCGCCGAGACGGCGGGGGTTAATCCCCGCCAGCCGCCGCGTATTCGCGGTCAAGCTCGGCCTGACGCGCGAGTGCCTGTTCGAGTTCGGCCGTGATCGTGGCGCGCTCTTGCGGCGAGGCGAGGTAGCAGCTGGAGAGTTCGGCGCGCAGGTGCTGGATATGGTCGTAGAGAGCGATCATCTGTTCCTCCGTCGTGTTGAAGACGGAGGCTGCCGGTCATGCCGGGCCGGACCGGATCAGGGACGCCGAAGGCGCCGCGAAGCGGGGCGCGGGGGTGCCGATTTTGTCTGCCGTCATGCAACATGACTCGCGCGCCCTGCGCGCTCCTTCGGCAGGCAAAATTGGGGGCACCGCGCCTCCTTGAGCCGGTCTGGTCCGGCATGGCAGGCTGGGACGTCTGCGGGAGACACACTTTGTGGGGGCAGGACGTGGGGCAGGGGCCGGCGCCGGGACGGCACCTGCCTTCGGAGGCTGGGAACGCAGCCGCCATCTCCGCGTCAGCGATGGAGCCGACAGGCCGAGACCCGCTTGGGGGGCTCGGGGCGAAGCCCGACAGCGCGACCGGCCCCTTGGCTGGAGACGCCCATATAGCCCGACCCGCCGGCGTGATAGGTGTTCTGCTCGGCACCTGGCCGTCCGGCCGCCAACACGTCTTCTTCGACCGACACCGAGACCCTGCACGCATGCGCCACGCCCGCCCGACGTTGCCCGCCCTGACGGTCAACCGCCAATTCATGTCGGAGTTCGTTGCCGCGGAGGCACCTTGCCTCGCCCTCGGCCTGGTCGAGGTAGAAGGTAGCCAGTGCGCGCTGGTCGCGCTGCACCTGAACCAGACGCTCCCGCCCGAGGTGTCAGCCGCGGGCTTCGCTTTCGGTCACGCGCTGTTTGGCGGCGAAAGCTGGGAGGTGGTCCATTTCGCCTTCGAGTTCTATGGCTTCGCGACCTACAACGTGCTGATCAACCCGAGCGACCCCGTTGCGCGATCGGTCCTGAACACGATGGTAGAGACCGGCGACTACTTCTTCTTCGCGCTCACCGGGAATCACAGGGTGACGGCATTCCGCTCGGCGATTGCAGAGGACAATCTTGCCGGGCTCAAGGCCAATATGGCCCGCCTCCAGGGTTCGACCACGAGCGATGCCCAGTACCGCCAGGCGATATCTCAATTCGAGAAGCGGCCGGTGCCGCCTGGAACCTTGCTGACCTGGGTTTGCCGGCAGGACATCGGCTATCTCGATCTGGCACAGGACCCGCTGGTGTTGAGTCCGGCGTGAGCGAGCGCCGGAAGAGGATCTGAAACTCAGTCTTCCAGCCAGTGGGTGGCCCTGACGCCAAACCGCCGTGCCAGCCGCTTGATGTCGTCGATGCCATAGGCATTGAGCGACGGGCGCCGCCTTCCTGCTGCTTCGGCGGCGTCGCAAGCTGCGTTCCAGGCTTTTCCCCGGTCCCGGCGTAACGCGCGCAGTGCTTCACGCAGCAAGGCTCTTTCCTATGTGCCCAGTCACGCAGTCCGATGGACATAATTTTCCAGGGCTGGTTGATCAGGCGGTTCCATGCGTCGCAGCAGTGATCGACGATGACGTCGTAGCATCGGAACACGCGATTGGAGAGCCAATTGTCGCGCAGGAACTGCCAGATGTTTTCGGTAGGGTTGAGTTCGGGGCACTTGGGCGGCAGCGGGACGAGGGTGATGTTGGCCCAGGGCCGTCCGATTCTCTGAAACCGCAGTGAATGACAGGGAAAAGTGATTCTCGGCTTGGAGCCGCAAGGGACTGGATATCGGGGGTATGGTGGGGTACCACGACCTCAGCCAAATATGAGATTGCGACCGTGTC
>CAIVPZ010000119.1 GCA_903907955.1 uncultured Acetobacteraceae bacterium
AACGACGTCATCGAAATTCCCACGGCACTCCTGCAGAGCCTCGTCGAGACCGTCTGCTACGCCGCCTGATGACTCAAGACCTCCGTCCCACGGCGCTATGCTGAACCGGTATGATCAAAAAACGGATGGCGGAAAGTCGAGCTGAGGGCCGGAAGAAGCTATGGGGCGGACGGCAAGCCGCAGCGGCAGCGCAGCTTGCATCTTTCGCAGCAAGGCCGAGACGGTTGTGCCGGTAGGGGCTGACCACGGCTGATGTCACTCTTGACCGTTATAGGGTATATACCATATACCAAGCCGCTGGAGGCGTGCATGGCTATCAGCGGATGCAAGGATCGAAAGACAGAGCGATTCCTGGCCGGCGAGCGCGTGAAGGAGTTTCAGGCTTTTGCCGATGCCGCCGCCAGGGCTCTTACCAAGCTCCAAGCCGCTGTCATCCTGGCCGATTTGCGCAACCCGCCATCAAACAGGTTCGAGGCGCTACACGGGGACCGGAACGGCCAATACAGCATCAGAATCAACGCACAGCACCGGGTCTGCTTCAAATGGGCGGCGCACGCCGCGGTCCCGGCTGGGGCGGATGCCCTTCAGGTTTCCGGCGACGCCTACGACGTGGAGATCACCGACTACCATTGAGCCAATTCAGGACACGCGCCATGGCACATCCGATCGACAGGCTTCCTCCTATCCACCCCGGCGGTTTCCTCCGGGACGAATTGGAGACACTTGGCCTGAGCGCGCGAAAGTTCGCTGAGCACATCCATGTGCCGCACAACGCCGTAACCGGGATCATGAATGGCGAGCGCTCGATCAGCGCGCAGATGGCGATTCGGCTCGGGCGAGCATTCGGAACCACGCCACAGTACTGGCTCAACCTGCAGTCGATATACGATTTGAAGCGGGCGCAGGCCGAGATGCCTGCCGAAGCACTTCAGATCGAGTCCTACGCAACAGCCTGAACGTCTGCCGGAACACGTCCCCCGTGGGTAGCCGCGCCAGCGGACGACATGCCCGGGCTCGCGCCGGTGGTCCGGCCAGGCAGACCGGCAGACCAGGCCACAGATATCCCGGCATTGCTGCTGCCGCTGGCCCAGGCCAGCGCCTCCCTCGCCCGGCCGGACGCCAGCCGGCCTGTCCGGAGCATGGTCCCACCCGCCTTCCCCCTACGCCGGGGCGAACAGTTCCTCGACGTCCGCCTCGCTCAGCTTCAGCGCGCCGCCATGCTCGGCGTCTAGCACCGCGGCGACCAGCGCGCGCTTACGCTCCTTCAGCGTCTCCATCTTCTGCTCGATGCTGCCGAGCGTGACCAACCGGTGCACGAACACCCGCTTGTCCTGGCCGATGCGGTGGGCACGGTCGGTTGCCTGGTCCTCAACCGCCGGGTTCCACCAGGGATCGTAATGGATCACCGTGTCGGCCGCGGTCAGGTTCAGCCCAAGCCCGCCGGCCTTCAGGCTGATCAGGAACACCGGCACCGCGCCCGCCAGGAATTGTGCCACCGGCGTGGTCCGGTCGGCGGTGTCGCCGGTGAGCTGCACGTAGTGGATGCCGGCCTGCTGCAGCCGCGCCTCGATCAGCGCCAGCATCGAGGTGAACTGCGAGAATATCAGCACCCGCCGCCCCTCCTCCAGCATCGTCTCCAGCATCTCCATCAGCCGCTCCAGCTTGGCCGAGCCGACCGAGCCGCGCCGGGCGGTCTTCAGCTTCAGCAGCCGCGGATCGCAGCACGCCTGCCGCAGCTTTAGCAGCGCATCCAGGATAATGATGCCCGAGCGCGCCAACCCCCGCTCGGCGATCGCCACCCGCACCTTGGCGTGCATGGCCAGCCGGACACTCTCGTAGATGGCCCGCTGGCCCTCCTCCATCTCGACCGACTCGGTGATCTCGGTCTTCGGCGGCAGTTCCTGCACCACCTCTTCCTTGGTGCGGCGCAGCAGGAACGGCCGCAGCCGCCGGTTGAGCGCGGTCTGGCGCGCGCTGTTGCCCTGCTTCTCGATCGGCGTGCGGTAACGGGTGCGGAAGTTGCGGGCGCTGCCAAGGAAGCCCGGCGTGAGAAAATCGAACAGCGACCACAGCTCGCCCAGATGGTTCTGCAGCGGCGTGCCCGACAGGCACAGCCGCTGCCGTGCCTCCAGCCTGACCGCTTGCTGCGTCGTCTCGGCGTTCGGGTTCTTGATGGTCTGCGCCTCGTCCAGCACCACCACGTGCCAGTCCTGCGCCGTCAGCACCTCCTGGTCGCGGGTCAGCAGCGGATAGGTGGTCAGCACCAGGTCGTGCGCGCCGATCTCGCCGAACCGCTCGTGCCGGACGGGTCCGTGCAGCGGCAGCAGCTTCAGGCCGGGGGCAAACCGGGCCGCCTCGACAATCCAGTTCGGCACCAGGCTGGTGGGGCAGACGATCAGCGCCGGGCGGTCCAGCCGCCCCTCCGCCTGCTCGATCGCCAGATGCGCCAGCGTCTGCACCGTCTTGCCAAGGCCCATGTCGTCGGCCAGCACGCCGCCGAGCCCGGCCGCCCGCAGAAACTGCAGCCAGGCGACACCTTCGGCCTGGTAGGGCCGCAGCATGCCGCGGAACGAATCCGGCACGACCACCGGCGGAATCACCCCGCCGGCGGCGCGCAACTGCCGCCCGAGCGCCCGCAGCGCCTCGCCGCCCTGCCATGCGATGCCGGAGCGTTCCTCCAGCAGCGCGAGTTCGGCAGCATCATGGCGGGAGAAACCGATCCGACCGGCCTCGGGGTCGATGCCGCCGCCGGCGAACAGCTCGACCAGCGCCTCCACCATCGGCCGGATGCGCCCCAATGGCAGCGACAGCAGCCGTCCGTCCAGCAGCGGCACCAGGAACGGCGCATCGTCATCGTCGTCCACGATCAGCGCCGCACCGTCGCGTTTGGCGAGCAGCGCCACCAATGCAGGCACCAGGTTCACCTGCTCGCCGGCCACCACCACGCCGAGATGTAGTTCCAGCCAGTCGATGCCGGACCCCTCGTGCAGTTCGGCATCGATGTCCCCCTCGGCCTCGACGACGCGTACCGGAAAGTCGGGCGCGTGTTCCACCGTCCAGCCGGAAGCACGCAGCGCCGGGACATCGTCGAGCACCACGGACAGCCAGTCGGTGCCATCGTGGTTGTCCTGCAGAAAGAAGTCGTTGGGCTGCCCTTGGCCGGGATAGATCGGCATGACGCGGCTCAACGGGGCGAAGCCGATGCGACTCAGCTGTGCCACCGCCGCCCGCTCGCCGCTCTGGTCGCGCGCGATGCGATAGAGGCGGCCGTCGCGCATGTGCTGCTCGGCTGTCGGCTGCGGATCGGAGGGCCGCAGGAACGGGCCATAGCGGAACGACAGCCGCGCCAGCGGCGCCTCCGTGCCGGACGCCCCAGCCATGGCAACGCGGCCACGCAGCATCGGCAGAGAAGCCAACCGGGCGGTGGTCAGCAGCAGATGCGGCGTCGGCGGGCCTTGCAACTGTTCGGGCGGCCCGAGTTCGACCGGCGCCGGCACCGCCCGTCCGGGCAGTCGCTCGGCGAGCGTGGACGCCACCCTGGTGGCCACCGCGGCGGGAATCGGCGGTCCTGCCAGCAGTTTGTTGGCAACGCCTGGGGACACGCCGAGGTTGAGCGGCCCGACGGCGCCGGAGGTCGGGTCGGCATACCAGGGGCCGGCCAGGCCGAAGCCAACCAGGCCGTCGTCGAGTTGCAGGGCCGGACGCTGGCTGCCGTCCGGCTGCACCTCCCACCCGATCCGCCCGGTGCGCGGGGCACCTTCCGCCAGCGCCGGCCCATGGAGTTGCCCCCAGCGAGCGCGGCCGGTGGCGATCAGCCGGCGCACCAGGTCGACCGGGTCGTCGTCGTCCGCGGACAGGTCCGCCCAGGACTGCAGCCGGCTCAGGCGGCGGAGAATCAGCTTGTCGGACGGGCGCAGATAGGCCGCCGGCGTCTCCACCCGGTGGGGAGCGTAGGGATGGGCGGCACCGAGCGTGCCATCCTTGCGCAGCGGCACCGAGAAGCAGGCGATGTTGAGTCTGGCCGTGCCGCGCACAGCCGGCTTGGTGTCCAGCACGTAGAACAGGCGCTGGCGCATCTTGTCGGGATAGGCTTCCGACGCCGGCTCCTCGCAGTCTCCCAGTGCTTGCAGCCAGGCAACGACGTCCTGCGGCAGCGGCGGCTCGGGCGGCGGGGCGGGAGGCCGCACGACGGGTGCTGCCGGTGCACGGGCGGCAGCGGGGGACCGGGCAGCGGAGGGGGAGACGGCAACCGGGATGCCGGCGTTGGCGAGCACGGTCAGCACCGCCGCGATGTGCTCGCAGCGACTGCCGCGCGAACAGGTGCAACTTCCGGCCACGATGGTCTCGGCTCGCCCATCCGCGAGCAGATCGATACGCTGGTGGTAAGGCTGGGACCCCACACCCATGACCTGCGCGGTGATGGTACGGGCATCCGGCGACAGGGAGATCTGGCGCACGCGGCGTTCACTGGCCATGCGTCGGCCCGCCTCCAGCGCTTGCGGCGGGACGCTGCGACGGATGGTGGCAAGGTCGATACAGGAAAGCGGCGACGACCGCAGGGACTCGGGATGCGACGACATGGCCAGCTCAACATGCCGTGCCGACAGCCGGCGGACCAGCCTGATGGCGGCACGGCATTGGCCAGGGCAGCCCCAACGGAACAGTGCGATTTTGTACGACGGCACCGTCGGCCCGTGGTGCCGCGAGGCTGGCCAGACGTTTGTCCGCGCCCCTGCCTGCGGCCACGTGGCCAGCGCGTCAGTGTGCGGTCGCGGTCGCGGTGATCTCGCCGCGCCGGATGGCTTCCGCCATACTTTCCAACAAGGTTGCCGCCCCCTCCTGACCTTGTGAGGTAATCAGCATCGTCACCCCGGACGAGAGCATTGTCTGGATGACGATTTCGACCTTGACCCCCTTGGTTTCGCATTTCGCGAGCACGGCCATGAGCTGTTTGACAACGAAAGCGTGCTGAACTTCTTCTGATTGCATTTCGACTTATACCTTGGCTCGTAAGTTACTCGTTTGATCGCCCGGGGCGCACGCCCGCCCCTATAGCCCGACCCGCCCATCGGCGTTGCCGAAGAACACCTCACCGCCACGGACAGAGCCAAGCGGCGCCGGGGCAGCCAAGCCATTATGCGGCACAGGTCACGCTGCAGCAGTCGCCTCCGGGCTCGGATCGATACCCAACTCGCGCCGAACATGGCCAAACCGGACCGGATCGGCGACACGGGGGTCGGCCATCAATTCGCGCAGGGCGGCCAAGCCTGCCTCCGTGAAGAACAGCCGCGGCAGCCGTTGCGTGGTATCGAGCCGCATCATCCCGCGCTCAAGCAGCCCTTCTGCGGTCGCCGGGATCTTCGGCTGACCGGCCTGCGTGCCGCCGCGCCAGAGCTTAAGAGAGAACCCCTCTGCGACGCTCGGAAGCGTCGAAAAGTACTGGTCCAGTTCGCGCCTGATGAAGTCGCGCTCGCCTGGCGTGAACCCGGCGATTGTGCGTGTCTGCGTCTTGCCCATGGCTTTGATCATAGCACTGGCCGGGCTGCCTGGCTGCTCACATCAGGGACGTCCAAGAGCAGTAGTTGTCGCCTTACGGCTTCCCCAGGTGTCCCAGGTAGGAGTGGTGACCCACTATATGTAGATTCAGGCTTGCGAACCCATGGTGGTATGCTGGCCGTATGAACCGCCCGCGATCGCTTTCTCAGTTCCAAGCCGAATTTCCCGACGAGGCCGCTTGCGCCGAATTCCTCATCCGCCATCGGTGGCCGGCCGGATTCGTGTGTCCGACATGCCGCGGCTGCCGTGCCGCCCGTCTGCGGTCGCGGGCTTACACTTTCGAGTGCCTGGGCTGTGGGCGCCAGACATCGGTGACCGCCGGGACGATTCTGCACCGGACCAAATTGCCGCTGACCACCTGGTTCTGGACGGCGCATCTGATCGCCACGCATTCGAACGGCATCTCGGCCCTTCAACTGGCGAACCAGATCGGCGTGAAGGAAGATACCGCTTGGCTGCTGCTCCATAAGTTCCGCGCGGCTATGACCGATCGTGAGCGGCAACCGCTTCATGGCGTCGTCGAAATCGACCAGACCGAAATCCCCTTCCGGACGGTCGGCAGCGCGGCAACGCCCGAAGGTCGAGTCGTCATCATTGGTGCAGTGGAGATTGTCGACCGCGACACCTGGGAGGCGCCGAAAACGGACTTCAATCGGCCCTATCGGAACACGCGCCCGCGCCGGATTCGCCTGGCCGTTATCCCCGACGAGACGCAGGCATCCATCCACGCCTTTGTTCGAGAGAACATCGCGCCGGGCACCACGCTGCTGACCGACGGGCATAGCTCCTACCTCGGTCTCAATGAAGGGCGAGCAGACGAACGCTACGTTCTCGACCAGAGAGTGGTTGGCAAAATGGCCGCCCATCTCGTCCTGTTCTGGGTCCATCGCGTCTTCGCGCTGATGAAGCGCTGGGGCATGGGCACCCTCCACGGCTTCCGCGCCCGGCATCTCGATCGGTACCTGGAGGAATACGCCTTCCGTTTCAACCGCCGCTACTGGCGGCGTATGTCCTTCGAACGCATCCTCGGCCTCGCTGTCGATCACCAACCGCACGGCTATGCCGCCGTCGTTGGCCGCAAGCCGCGGCCGAACCGCGCCAACCCACCCAAGCATTTGGCCCCGCGTCGCCGCAAGACGTCCGACGGTATGCGGCGGGACGGGGCGGCAAAACGCGCTATGCAGGAGGATACCCTCGAACGGCCGGCCCCAGGCTGAACACTACATATAGTAGGTCGACCCAAAGACCTGGGACACCTGGGGAAGCCTTGTCGCCTTTTCGGCCGTGGCCGACATCGACAGCATCTTGCTTCAAAGCGCGACAGTAGGGCATTGACGCCACCGAGCGTGATGGCCTGTTGATTCGGGCCGCGTTCGGCACCGGCGCCGATGACCCTGCTCTGCCCAGCCACAGGGCCGTCGCAAAGGCCGCCGGTGTTCGCGCTTACCCCGCTTCGCCTATGGCGGCACGCTCTCGGAAATGCACGGGCCGGTCAGGCACGTCCCCTCACCTGAAATCCATCCCATGGGATGGATTTGGCCCAGTCGTCGATGACCTAGCGTTTCGGTTGGGAGGCTGGCTAGCTACGCCGCCGTAAGATGAAGCTACAACCCGCTGACATAGTCAGGCGCTCTGCACGGTTCTCCGTTTTCAACGCCGGTAATTCTCGGCTACATCGCGCAAGACCGTTCAGCGAGGGCGACATGGTTGACACGATCTCTTTGGCAAGTCACAGCAAACCGTCCAGCAAGTCAGCAGATCAGAAGGCGTCCGCACCCATGCATGGCCAAGGTGCAACGGCCAAGACGGCAAAGTGGATCGTCTTGGGTTCTGGCAAGGGTGGCTGTGGCAAGACGACTTCGTCGCTGAATCTCGCTACCATCGCCGCCGGCGACGGCATCAATGTCGTGTTGCTAGATACGGACGAGCAGCAAACCCTCTCGAATTGGCATCGCCTCCGCGAGCGGCAGGGCGGCCTGCCATCCATCCGCCTAGTTACCATTCCCCTGTCCGACTTCGTGCGAGCAGCCCGCGAGATCGAGGCTCTCCAGGGCGTCGACCTTGTCATCGTCGATACGCCGCCCGGCCTCGACAATCAGGCCGGGGTCAGCCAGTTGGTTCGCCGCGCCGACTTCGTCCTCGTCCCGAGTAGCCAAGCCAAGCCGGACCTCGACAGCGCCGTGGAGTTCATGGGCGCCCTGGTCAATCTGAATGTCCGCGGCGCCTTCCTTCTGACGAAAACATCCCAGCGCTGGGGCAGCTACAGGATGGCTAAGAAGCGCCTCAACGGAGCCGGGAACCTGTGTCCGGTTGATGTAAGATTCCTGCGTGACATCGAAGCTACCCACGAATTCGGACTTGGCATCAACGAGCTGAGCGGCGCCAAGGGGACTGACGATATGGAATCGGTGTGGCAGTTCGTTCGTAAGTCGGTGGGCATATGACGATGGTAGCGCGTAACCGGCGGGCGCTTGAGCGTCAGCGCGAGGCCGAGACTGAGGAACCTGCGAATCGTATGCAAGCAGTCGTGCTGGCTCCTCGGCACCGGATGGAAGGTATCGTCAACGCCGTCGTGCCACAGGCCGACGTCGAGTAACCGGGGCAAAACCCCGGGTAAGCAGGTGCAGCATGCGTCCGCCTGCGGAACGGCCGCCGCAGAAATCCGCCATTTTTTGGCCGTCGAACCCGGATTGACCCGCTTCCGTTCTGTGTTCGCCCGGGGTTTTGCCCCG
>CAIVPZ010000120.1 GCA_903907955.1 uncultured Acetobacteraceae bacterium
CATGGCCGGGCGACGCCGCTGGTGTGGCTGACGGTTGACAAGGCGACGTTGAAAAATCGGCGCAACGGCTACGAGGATCAGGTCCTGAGGCGTCTTGCCGAGGTGTTGCCCGCCGGCGTCCGTGTCTGCATCGTGGCTGACCGCGGCTTCGGCGATCAGAAACTGTATCAGCTGCTGACCGAGGAGTTGAAGTTCGACTGCGTAATCCGCTTCCGCGGCAACATCACGGTCACTGCCGTCGGTGGGGAGGCCCGGACGGCTGCCGAATGGGTCACGCGCCCGGACGCTGCGCGGCGCTGCGGTCACCGGCAGCGGGTATCCGGTTGGTACCGTGGTGTGTGTGCAGGGCAAGGGCATGCAAGAGCCTTGGTGCATTGCAACCAACACCACCGACATGACCGCGCGGGCCTTGATCAACCTTTACGGCAAGCGCTGGGGCATCGCGTGCGGGTTTCGCGACACCAAGGACATTCGTTTTGGCATGGGCATGGACTCGGTGCACGTCAGCCCCCCCGAACGACGCGACCGCCTGTGGTTGATCAATGCCTTCGCCGTCGTGCTGCTGACCCTGCTCGGCGCTGCCGGGGAATCGCCCGGCTACGACCGCTATCTCAAGTCCAATACGACCAAGCGACGCACTCACTCGCTGTTCAGCCAAGGCTGCATTCTCTACGATCTTATTCCGACCATGCCAGAATACCTTCTGCGGCCCCTGATCGAGCAGTTTACAAAAGTGCTGAAGGCGCAAGCTGACGTCGCCGAGATGTTCAGTCTCATCTAGGAATGAGGGGAGTCTTGAGCCCTAGAGCCCGTCCGGGAGGTGTCGGTCTTCGCTCTTCGAGAAGATGAAGACACCCCAGGGCACGCAAGGCCCGGAACAACACGGTGGCGGCCGACGGGCATGGCTTGATGCGCCACGTGAACGCATTATCCTGCCGCGCGGTGTCCTCGGCCGGGACTTCCCCTTGCGGCGTGTCCGGAGCGCGGGCCTGCCCCGTCGCTGGCTGGCGCCAGCCTGTCAGGCGAATGGGGGGTCGCTTTCCCTGGAACTTTCGATATCATACCTGCCTGCGGCCCGGCCGCTGCGACAAGCGACAACGATCCGTATCGCCCGACCGGGCACATGCGTCACGCCAGTCCCACGGCTGCAGCCCGCAGCAAGAGATGAGGCACGAACATCGTGAGCAATATCTCGATCACCTTCGCGATCATCGGCGCCATTGTCGTGCTGTTCATCTGGAACCGCATCCCGGTCGTGATCATCGCCCTTGGCACTGCACTCGCATTGTACGCAACGGGTGTCCTCAATCTCGGCCAGTCCCTCGCCGGCCTTGGCGACACCGCGGTGATATTCATCGCCTCGCTCTTCGTGGTCAGCGCGGGGCTTGAAGCGACCGGCGTCACCGCCTGGGCCGGGCAACTCCTGATCAGCCGCGCCGGAACGAGCCGCACGCGGCTGCTGGTGATTATGCTCCTGCTGATCGCCGTTCTGACGGCGGTGATCAGCGTGAACGGGGCGGTCGCGGCGCTGCTGCCGGTGGTTGTCGTTGCCGCGGTTCGTCTGGGCCGCCCGACATCGCAACTGCTGATGCCACTGGCGTTCGGCGCCCATGCCGGGTCGCTGCTGGCACTCACCGGAACACCGGTGAACGTTCTCGTGGTGGAGGCGTCGCGCGGTGCCGGCGTGGCCCCCTTCGGCTATTTCGAATTCGCCATCGCCGGCGTGCCGCTGCTGGCGGGGACGATCGCCATCATCGTGCTGTTCGGCCAGCGCCTGCTGCCGCACCGGAGCGGGCGGAACATTCCGCCGGATCTGAGCCGGCACGCCCGCACCCTGGTCGAGCAGTACAAACTCGACAACGAGCTGTTCCAGCTCCGCGTGCGGGCCGGTTCGCCCTATGCGGGCATGGCGCAGAGCGACGTAGAACTGACGGACTACCCAGGCATCAGCGTCGTTGCGCTGCAACCTGGCGACGGCCCCGGCCCCATGCGGCGGCGCATCCTGCAGGTGGGCGACATCCTGATCGTGCGCGGCGAGCCGGCAACGGTTGCCAGCCTGGCCGCCGACAAGCATCTTGCCTTCCGGTCCGACGATGCGCCCGGCGATGCGGCGGGCGACATTACCGACACCCTGTTCAACCGCACCTCCGGCCTCGCGGAAGTCGTGATACCGCCGCGGTCCGAGTTGGTCGGCAAGCCGGTGTTCCCCGGCATGGTGACACCGAGCGGCAACCTGATCATCCTGGCGATCCAGCGCAGGGGCGAGGACCGGGGCCCGAGCGAGACGATTCTGGCCGCCGGCGACACGATGCTGCTGCAGGGAACCTGGAAGGCGCTCGACGAGAATCTCGACGATCCCGATGTCCTCCTCGTCGACTCGCCGGAGATCGTGCGGCACCAGGCGGTGCCCATGGGCCCCGGGGCGAAGCAGGCGATCGGCGTGCTCGCCGTCATGGTGGTGCTGCTCGCCACCGGCCTGGTGCCGGCCGTCGTCGCCGGGCTGGTGGCCGCCTGCGCCATGGTTCTTTTCGGCGTTCTGCGGGTCGAGCAGGCCTATCGCGCGATCAACTGGACAACGGTGATCCTGATCGGGGGCATGACGCCCCTGTCCACCGCGATGTCCGAGACTGGGGCCGCGCAGTTGATGGCGGATGCACTCGTCCGGGTGGTCTCCGACGCCAATGTGCTGCCGGTTCCGTATGCCCTGCTTGCGGGGCTTTTCTGGCTTACCGCCATTCTCGGCCAACTGATCAGCAACACGGCAACGGCGCTCATCCTCATCCCGATCGCCATCTCGGCCGCGGCCGACCTCGGCGTTTCCGCGCGGCCGGTGCTGATGTGCCTGACGGTGGCCGCCGCGGCTTCCTTCCTCACGCCGGTGGCGACGCCCGTGAACCTGATGGTGATGGGGCCGGGCGGCTACCGCTTCGGCGACTACTGGAAGCTGGGATTGCCGCTGTTGCTTTGGTTCTTCGTGGTGGCGACCTTCCTTGTGCCGGTGTTCTGGTCCTTCCACTGATCGGATGTGGAACGACCGGGCAGATCCGGTGCCGCCGGCACCGGCGGCGTCAGAACCGCCCGACCGCAGCCGCCACGAAGCGGTTCGCGATCCCGAAGCCGGCGCCGGCCGGCCCCGCCGCTGTCGCGCCGCCGAACAGGTCCCGCCGGGTAAAGACGTATTCGAGGCCAACATCGAGCCAGCCGCTGCCGAAAACCCCGTTGCGGACATTCGCGAAGGGGCTCCAGATCAGGTTGACGAAGACCTGCTGCATGTCGCGGTTGAGCTGCGTCGCCGATGGCGAGCCCGGCGTGAAGGCGAGCGCATAGGACGGGTAGTCCTGGCGCGAATAGGCATACGAGATGTTGCTGCGCACCTGCGTCGTCCAGAAGCGGCGGTAGGCCGCTATCGCTCCATAGGTCGGCAGCGGGTCGAGGCTGACGCCGGTGCTGGTGCCAGGCAGGCCGAGATTCGTCAGGGCATCCTGGCCGGAGGTGTTGCCGGCGAAATAGCGTCCGATGCCCTGGCCGTAATAGACCATGCCAAGCAACTGGTCCTGGCCGAACGCATCGGACAACCACCGCATCGGCAGGCGTGCATGTACAGCCAGACCCCAGCCGGGCGCGTTCAGGGTCGTCGATGGCGGCGCGGCCGCGGTGCCCGCCGTGCGCACGCTGATCTCCCGCAGCAGGCCGCGGGTGTCGAGTTCGAAGCCGTTGTCGCGATAGGTCAGCCGGCCGAGCAGGTCGGGCGCGGAATTGAACGCGGGGCTGGCGCCCCCGTTGAACGTGCTGCCCGGGGTGAACACGCCGGCAACCGAGGTGAATTGCGTGTCCGGCGCCTCCAGCGAGACCTGGCCGGTCAGTCCGGGGGCCAGCCGTCCGGTCACGCGGATCTGCGCCTGACGGATGAACGACTGGTTGAGGTTGGTCGCGTCGATCAGGGTTTCGAAAATGCCTTCGTTCCACAGGCTGTTGGCCTGACCGATCAGTACACGGAACGACTCGTCGCCGAGTTCGGCCCAGGCCTGCCGGAGCCGGAAAACGGCGTTGCTGGAGGTCGGCGCGCCGCCGCCGAAATCTCCCTCGATGCGGGTTTCCAGGGTGCCCCAGTCGGTCGCCGTGCGGGTATCCACGCCGATACGGCTGAACCGGCCCGTCATGCCGAAATCACCGCCCTGCTGGTCGGCGGCGCTGTTGTTGAGCGGAATGGTCTGCGGCGGCGGCGCATCGGTCTGGTTGCGGCCGTTGAGGTCGGCATAACCGGAGAGCTTCGCAAAGCCGTAGAGCCGGACCATGCTGTTGGTGCCGGGTATGCGGAGGGAAAGGCCCGGCAGATCGGAGCGCAGCGCGTCCTCGAACTGGTTGCCCATCGGTTCGGGCGGCAGCAATCCGGGAACGGTCGCCGCTTCCTGTTCCGTCGCCGGCGTCTTGGCGACGGCGGCCGGAGGCGGCAGAGCGGGCGCACCGGCACCGCCCGCGGATGTCGGCACCGGTGCCGGCGATGCGGCGGGCACAGCGAGCGGCGCTTTCGTGACCGGTGGCGCGGGTGCCGGCGCGGCGGCAGCGGCGCGAGCGCGGCGAGGCACCGGCGGTGTGGTTGGCTTTTCCCGGCCTTCGAGTTCGTCCACGCGGCGCTGCAACGCATCGATCCGCTGCATCAGATCGGCGATGCTGGGCTGCTGTGCCAGGGCAGGCCCAGCCAGCATCGCCGCACCCAGCACTCCGATTATCGGGCCGACGTTTCGCATGGTTCCCTCCGCCATTATTGCCGGACACCGGATATCGCCTTGCCGCATATCCTGCACACCGATACCGACAAAGACACCGAAGCGGCAGTGAGTTGTACCATGATCTGGCGTATCCGGTACCCAAAACAGGACGTGCGGCTGTTCGGCATTGCCGGATCGACTGGGATGTGTCAGGGATGCAACACCTGCTGGCTAGGCACTGGACAGGCTCTGCCAGCTTCCGAACGTGCCGCTGTTGTCCGTCGGAACGCGTTGTAAGCCGCCCTTCCAGGCAGCTGCAGCCGATCAGCCTGCTCAACTCCATCGCCGCCGCAGCGATCTGACCACCGACGCAACCGTCCCGCTGCTCAACCCACCGCACACGGAGCCACACCGCGAAAAAACAGCACCGAAACCGAATTTAGAATCGCTGCCACCGCGGCGAAGCTTCTCAGAAGCCTGCGATTAAGCTATATTATCTCCTTGGAAAAGCCTGGGGTGGGGTCCGGCGCTGACCGACATCAAACGGGCACTTAGAATCGAATCTCTAAAGTACCGGCTTCGACAGGGGGCAGTCCAGGTGAGCCAAACAGCCATATCAACTAAAACGACCATGCAAAGATTTCTCGACTTTATAGAGAAGGTGGGAAACAAGGTTCCACATCCGGTTGTCATATTCCTCATCCTGATCGCCATTGTGATCGTCCTATCCGGTGTTCTGGGCGCCATCGGAACGTCTGTCACCGTCGAGGCGATCAATGCAGATACAAACAAGGTCGAACAATCGACCATCGTGCTGCGGAGTCTTGTGTCGGCTGAGGGTATTCGTTTCATCTATTCGTCACTGATCCCGAATTTCATGGTTTTCACTGCCGTCGGACTCATGATTGCGGCCATGATCGGCGCGGGAGTGGCCGAAGCATCCGGGCTCGTTACGGCCTTAATTCACAAGCTGGTCATCGTGTCGCCGCGCTGGGCGCTGACATACATCCTTTCGTTCATCGGCGTTCTGGCAAGTGTCGCGGCAGATGCAGGGTATCTCGTGCTGATCCCGCTGGCCGGCGTCGCGTTTCTCAGTGTCGGGCGGCACCCCCATGCTGGCCTGGCCCTCGGCTTCGCGGCCGTGGCGGGTGCGTTCACCGTCAACATGCTCATCAAGCCGCTCGATGCCGTTCTTGTTCAGTTCACCAACGACGCGATCCAGCTCGTCGATCCCAATCGGTCGATCGGACTTGCATCCAATCTTTGGTTTTCCATCGTGTCGGTCTTGTTTCTTGCAGTCCTGATCGGACTGATAACCGACCGCATCGTCGAACCACGCCTGGGCCCCTACGATCGCAGCCTGCTCGGCCCGGATGCGCCGAGCGAACGCGCCGAGCTTTCGGAGGCCGAATCCCGCGGTCTGTTTTTCGCACTGTGGGGGATGATCGGGCTGATCGCCGTCTTCGCCCTTCTAACCATTCCACCGGGCGCACCGCTGCGCAACCCGATCACGGGCGAGTTGATCGGCAATTCGCCGTTCATGAACGGCCTGATCGCGCTTATCATGCTCATGTTCCTGGTGACCGGTTGGGCCTATGGCATCGGCGCCGGCACGCTCAGAACATTGACAGAGGTGATCCAGGCGATCGAGAAATCGATCACCAGCATGGGCGGGACGATCTTCCTGTTTTTCGTGCTCAGCCAGTTCGTCGCTTATTTCACCTACACGAACATGGGCACGGTGCTGGCGCTCAAGCTCTCGGGGGTGCTGGCCACGGCCAATATCGGCGTGCTGCCCCTGCTGATCGGTTTTATCATCGTCGTGGCCGTCATCGACCTGCTGCTCTCCGGCGCCATCGCAAAATGGGCCATCTTTGCCCCGGTGTTCGTGCCGCTGCTGATGAATCTTGGCGTCGAGCCGCAGGCCGTGCTTGCAGCGTACAGGGTCGCGGACTCGCCGATGAATGCGATCACGCCGCTCAACGCCTATTTCGCCCTCGTGGTGGGTTACGCAATGAAATACGATAAGTCTTCAGGTGTCGGAACGATCGTTTCGTTGATGCTGCCATACGTTGTGTTGATGTTCGTTGTGTGGACCGGGCTCTTCATCGTCTGGCAATCCCTTGGGCTTCCCTGGGGATTGTGATCCCGCCGGCAAACTGACCGATCATGTCTCATGGAAGGAATGCATCAATGACCGCCCCTGTGATCCATCTCGATGTTGAATCGGCCATCGGTCACCTCATGCGGTTTCTCGCCATCGAAGGTGTCACCGGGCAGGAGGCGAACATCGCCAACGCGGTGATCGAGGAGCTGAAAAAGGTCGGTGTCCCCGAGTCGGCGATCCGGTTCGACGACGTCCATACGCGCATTCCGCTGCCCACGGAGACCGGCAATCTGATCGTCGACTTGCCCGGCACGCGGCCTGGTGCGCGCGTGCTGTTCTCGACCCATCTGGACACTGTTCCGCTGTGTGCGGGTGCCAGGCCCGAGCGGCGGGGCGACCGCATCGTCTCTGATGGAACGACGGCCCTCGGCGGCGACAACCGCACCGGCTGCGCCATGCTGGTCACGTTGGTCGAGACTTTGCTGAAGCACGATCTTCCCCACCCGCCGATCACACTCCTGTTTACCGTCCGCGAGGAAAGCGGCTTGCACGGTGCCAGGGAGATGGACCCTAAGGTGCTGGGCGGCCCGGTGATGTGTTTCAACGTGGACGGCAAGCTTGCCAGCGAACTGCTCATCGGCGCGGTGGGACAGGAGAACTGGGAGGTCGAGATCATCGGCCGGGCGTCTCATGCCGGTGTCGCACCAGAAAAGGGAATCTCTGCCACCCTGGTCGGCGCCATTGGACTTGCCGAGGCCAGCAAATCCGGCTGGTTCGGCAAGGTTGTGAAACCCGACGGGGCGGGCACCAGCAACGTCGGAATCTTCGGGGGACGCCCCGGCCAGCCGGCCGGCGACGCCACCAATGTCGTGACCGACTATGCCTTCGTCCGGGGCGAGGCCCGCGCCCCGGAGGCGGCCTTCGCGGCCCGGATCACCGAGGGCTACCGGCAGGCCTTCGCCACCGCACAGGGAATGGTCAAGGATGCTGACGGTGCCGTCGCCGAAGTGAAATTCAGCCATACGGCCGCCTATCCCCCGTTCAGGCTCGACGAAGCCAGTCCGGTGGTCGCGGTCGCGGCTCGCGCTGTGAAATCGCTCGGCCTCGATCCGGTTTTTCTGTTTTCGAATGGCGGTCTCGACGCCAACTGGCTCGACAAGCACGGCATACCCACCGTGACCATCGGCGCCGGCCAGTACGACGTTCACACAATTAACGAGTATGTCGATCTGACGGAATTCGCCACAGGCTGCCGTTTGGCGGTCACCTTGGCCACGATCGCCTAGTACTGCCGTTGAGTATTTGTTTTTATAGAGGACAGAACTCGCGTTGTTGCCAGTGGCATGCTTTCGCGACGGCTTGATGTATACGGCGCCAATAAGGCCAGGCGAAGATATGGTCGAGAGCTATTCCCATCACGAGCAACAGGCAGCTGATGAGATGGTGAATATCGCACACGGTGAAGGCGACCAAAGGTCGAGGCGGCGTTTCCTTCCCCGATCGGGGTGGTGCTGCGTTGGGTTTCACCCGCATCGCGACCAGGAAAGCGAGCGCGAGCATGGCGAGCGTGATGGGCCGATACCAGCCATGCCAGGAGCGAACTGCGCAGTCGTCCAGCCCGACCTCCCGCTTGGCCAATTCGAAGCTTTCCTCGACCGGCTGGCGCGTGCCCGCGACACCTGCCAGCGTGGCGAGGGTCGTGTTTGCCGGACCGAAGGCGACTCAGTACGCCACGTCGTCTGGATCGTTGCGATTGCACCGGACCAGCAGCCACTGCGCCCAGGGTGGCGCCGACCGGCGCGCCAGACGCACGCGTGCCCAGTCACAGAAGCGTTCGCCCTTCGTCCCCGGCGCCGGCCGAGAAGCGCTTCAGCCAGCTCGGCCACCGGGTACCAACCCGTCCCGCGTTGCGGCTGTATTGGCATGCCGCCCCGGCGGAGTGGGTTCCCTTCTTCGGAAACCCCGTCTCTTTGACGACCAGCACGGCATCGGGGCTGCCGATGTGCTCGATGAGATAGTCGCGGCAGATGTCCCGCGCGGCGTCCCGGTCCCACAGCGCATGGCTGAGCACCCGCTGGGTGCGCCAGCGCCGCGCATCACCAATCTGTTCGGCCGATGGCCAGCCGTTCTTGCGCTGTGCCCCGCTCAGCAACCCTTCAAGATATCGCCCCGCCTGCCGCCCTGGCTCAGGGCGAACGAGCAAAGCTCCCGTCAATCCTTCAAGACGTCAATTTCCTCATGCCAGAACAACACGCTCTCGGCTTCCATCAACATGCGTTTCCTGGAAACCGTCAGATCCAAAGTGCATTGTGGAAACGGAATGAAACCAGTCAACTGCCGTACCGGGCTCTGTTGCATTCAGGGTGATGGCGTCATCGGAACTGTTATCTTCATAACCTGCACGCGCGGCAATCCGGCCCGTTGCACGGAACTTTTTCAATGATGGAATCCTGTCTCGCGGACTTTCATCCGCTGCTGACGGCTGAGCAGGAGATCATTGCCACACTGCGCAGCGGTGATTTCGACCGGCTCGGCGGCGAGGCGGCGGGGTCTCTGCCGGATGCAGGAGATGCGACGCGGGCGGTTCGCGCCGATCTGTTGCGGTTCCTGTTGCTGGGCGGCGAGGAGGGCACGCGCCCGCACGAAAAAGGCATCCGCGTTCAGGGCGCATGGGTCACCGGCACTCTGGACCTGGAAGGCTGTCGCATTCCTCGCGATATCGGGTTAAAAAAATGCCGGCTCGACGCAGCACCGATCCTGCGTTCCGCTATCATCGACAGCGTGTTCCTCGATGGCTCGATCATGCCGGGCCTCGACGCCGACCGGATCGAGGCGCGCGGAACGATCTCGCTGCGCGGCGCGGTGATCAGCGGGGCAGTGCTGGTGCAGGGCGGGCGCATCGGCGGCAATCTCGATTGCAACGGCGTCAAGATCGACGCGTCGAAGGATCATGCCATCCATGCCGAGGACCTGGACGTGTACGGTGTCCTGCTGCGCGGTGCTGTCATCAAGGGTAGCATCTGCCTGTCGGGGGCCAGGCTTTCGGGGGATGTCGACGCCTTCAATCTTCGTATCACCAGCGACGACAAGCCGGCCATCGATGCCGGCGCGATTGAGACGCGCGGCAGTGTAGTCCTGCGGTCAGCTCACATCGAAGGCACGCTGCGCCTCGTCAGTGCCAGGATCAGTAGCGATCTCATCCTGAAGAATGCCATCCTGTCCAATCCCGGTCAGGCGGCTCTGCAACTCAACAACGGGGTGATCTTAGGCGTCCTTATGCTGAACGGCCGGGCCAAGGTATCGGGCGTGCTCGACCTGACCGGTGCCACCATCGGCACGATCCACGACACAATCGCAGCCTGGCCGGAGGCGGGCGATCTGCTGTTGAATCGCTGTCTCTACCAGGCTATCGCCGAAGGCCCCGTCGATGCCAGGACACGGCTCAGCTGGCTGGCGCTACAGACCCCAGAACGATGGGGCGAGGATTTCTGGCCGCAGCCCTATGAGCACCTGGCGAAAGTGTTCCGCGACCTCGGCCATGATGAGCATGCCCGCAGCGTGCTGATCGCCAAGGAGCGATTGCAGCGTCGCGCCAGGCGCAGACGGGCGCCGAACCGGATCTGGCGCATCGTGCTGGGTATCACCGACGGGGTCCTGGCGGTGACGTTGCTATACGGGCGGCAGCCCCTGCTCGTGTTCGCCTGGCTGTTCTTCTTCTGGCTGATGGGGGTTGGAGTGTTTCAGTATGCCGAACGCATCCGGGCCATCATGCCGAACAGTCCCGTGGTGCTGCGCTCGCTGGAATGGACCCTGTGCGGACTGCATCGTAGCCAGTCCCGCTTTCTCATCACGACCCGCCAGGAGATGAGCGGGCTGGCGGCAGAAGGGCAGACGCAGCTCGACTGCTTCAAGAACCAGTTCGAGGCGACCGGATATCCAAGGTACAATCCATGGATGTTTTCGCTGGAAACGCTTTTTCCCATTCTCGAGATCGGCCAGAAGGCGTTTTGGCGGCCCGATTCGTCACAGCCGGGCGGCGCCTTCGTGATCGCCTTCTTCTACTTCCAGTCGCTGATCGGCTGGGCATTGAGCCTGCTCGCTGTCGCAGGGTTCTCCGGGCTGGTGAAGTCGCGCTGACGTTGAATCGGATGCCAATCGGTGGTGGGGTCCGGCGCGGATCGGCGTCACAACTCAGTGACTGTCATTCGGCGTCCAACCGGGGCACTGACCCGACTTTCTTGCCGTTTCGTATCCAACAGTCGCAGAGCCGCAGAAATCTGCCTATTCCCGAAGACTCGGCCGATTTGTGGTGCAAAAGAGCCAATGCGCCGCCGTGTATCTTCCCCTGAGCCGGCCGGCCCGGCCGGGTGTTGCAGTCCGCCGGTGACACCTGGGCGCGCCGCAATGGGCATGACGGCCAGGCCGCAGTATACTTGTTCGGGTGCATGTTCTACTCATGCCCGGGACCGTTCCACGCCGCGCTTTCGTTGCTGCATTCGTGAGGTATCATGCCGACAACACCTGCCAGCCTGCCGGTTCGCTCCAAACGGGAACCGCTGCTGATCGACCTCGCCCTGCAGGGCGGCGGCGCGCATGGCGCGTTCAGCTGGGGCGTGCTCGACCGGCTGCTCGAGGAAACATGGCTGACCATCGAGGCGATTTCCGGCACCTCGGCAGGCGCGATGAACGCGGCCGTGCTGGCCGACGGGCATGCGGCGGGCGGCACCGACGGCGCGCGGGCGGCGCTGGAAGCCTTCTGGCGGCGGGTCTCCAAGGCTGCCCAGCTCAGCCCGTTCCGGCGCGGGCCGCTCGATATCCTGCTTGGACGCTGGACGCTCGACAGCTCCCCGGTTTACCTGGCGCTCGACCTCGCCGCGCGTCTGTTCTCGCCCTATGACCTGAACCCGGGCGGCGGCAATCCGCTCGACAAGGTGCTTGCGGAGAGCGTGGACTTCGCCCGGCTTTCAAACGCACCGATCAAGCTGTTCATTACCGCCACGAACGTCCGGACCGGCCGCGGCCGCGTTTTCCGCAATGCAGAGCTCAGCCCCGACGTGCTGCTCGCCTCGGCCTGTCTGCCGACCATGTTCCAGGCGGTCGAGATCGACGGCGAGCCGTATTGGGACGGCGGCTACGCCGGCAACCCGACGATCACCCCGCTGGTGCACGAATGCGTGTCGGACGATACGATCCTGGTCCAGATCAACCCGGTGGAGCGCGCGGGCACGCCCCGCACGGCGCGCGACATCATCAACCGGGTCAACGAGGTTTCCTTCAACGCCCCGCTGCTGAAGGAACTGCGGATGATCGCGGTGCTGCGCCAGGTCGCCGACCCCGGCAATTGCGAGGGCGCACAATGGGCGCGGGCGCGCATGCACCGGATTGCGTCCGACCTGATGACCGATCTGGGCGCTTCGTCCAAGATGAACGCCGAGTGGGAGTTCCTGACCTTGCTGCGTGACGAGGGCCGTCGCGCGGCCACGGCTTTCCTCGAAGCGCACGGCGAGGACATCGGACGGCGATCCAGCTTCGACCTCGACGCGTTGCTGGCGATCTGAGAGTTTGTGAATGAATGCCCGCGGCGCTCGGCTCTTGCCGGAAACGCTCAATGATATCAGCGGGCTTTCATTCGCAAGTTCGATTGCTTCACACGCTCTGAGGCCAAGGCCATCCGGCGGGGTCTCGCCCGCCTCCTGCGCACGGTGAAGGGAATGTCGTGATATCCGATGTCACCCGGCTGAGGCTCCGCGAGAAACTCGACCGCCTGATGTTCGCGACCCGCTGGGCCGCGGTGCCGATCTATATCGGCCTGTTCGGGGCGCTCTGCCTGCTCGTGGTCAAGTTCGCCGACAAGCTGTTCACTTCGGTTGCCACGGTTTTCTCGATGACCACGAACCAGGCGATCCTGGCGGTCCTGGGGTTGATCGATCTGGCCCTGGTCGCCAATCTGGTCATCATCGTGATGTTCGCCGCCTGGGAGAACTTCGTCGGCCCGCTGACACATCTCGACGCGAGCGAACGGCCGAACGGGCTGCGCGGTGTCGGCTTCAACGCCGTGAAACTGAAGGTGATCGCCTCGGCGGCGGCGATCGCAGTCATTCAGATTCTCGAAACCTTCGTGCATATCGACCAGGTTGCCAAAGCCGACGCGGCGCTCCAGCTCGCCATTGTCATCGGCATTCCGGTGGCTGGCGTGCTGCTGGCCGGTATGGACAGGATCGCCGGTCCGGACGATCACTGACCGGGCCGGCAATGCCTGGCCAGCGGCGATGACGAAACCGGCAAACGCGTCGCCGGAAGATCCCCGGCACTCTCAGGCAAATATCTCGATGGTGCCATCAAGCGCCATCAGCCCGCCCTCGGCGCGCAAGGCGGGCTGCCGCTTTGCAAGCTCGGCCTTGAACGCGACATAGACCGCCTTGTGCAGGTTCAACTCGGCTTCGGGCGTTGCGATCGCCTCAGCGCCATAGGCGATCGCCGCAGCGCCGCAGTCGCGGTGATCCACCACGATGACGCGGGTGATATTGTGCAGTTGGATCGAAGCGGCGAGATTATCCCAAAAGGCGGCCTGCCAGGTTGCGAAGGCAGGCGCCACAACACCGACCGCGGCTCCGGCGATGGCGAACTGGCTGTACTGGCCTTGCAGCTTGCGGCTTTCCATCCACGCATACACCGGCGTGACCATCCTCGGGTCGATGCAGGTGAGCAGCATCGCCTCGAACACCGGGGCGTCCGTCGCCCGTGCCGCCGGCATGAACAGCGGCGCCGCGAATGCCGCGGCGGCGAGGCCCACCAGGCCGCGTCGGCCGATGCCCTGGACATGGCCTGCCGGCCTGCAACAAGCGCAACCTTCGCCATGGGAGAATCCGATCCGCGCGCGGGCCATGAGCATGAAACTCCCCTGTCTCTCCGAGGCAGGTTATCGTCACCGGCGGCCGCGGCGCAACCGCTGTTCGGCGATTCCGCTTTGCAGTCGGATCACGAAAGAAGGGCCAAGGGGCTTGGCCCGGTGCAACGCGGGTTGGCAACCGGGTCGGCGATGAGCAGGCAGCGCCGCCTTGCGTGGCACTGTGCCGACGCTCCTTCGGCGCCCTGGCTACCGGCCTGGCCGAACACTTCGCCACGCACCGCCGGGTCGCCATCTTGCGCGAGAGAACCGAACAACCCGGTCCCCGGCGGACGCACAGAATATTGACTTCGCCGCGGAAAGCCGCCAATTCCCCACAACCGCAGGTGGACGCATCCCGATGTCTGAAAGCCGCGCGTTTCCCGTCTTGCTGGGCATCATCACCGCAATTCTGGTGACTGCTGCGCTGCAACTTGGGCAGTCGGTTTTCGCCCCGATGTTCTTCGCGCTGTTCGTCATCGCCGTTGTCTGGCCGGTCCAGCGGTCGCTCCATGCACTGGTGCCGAAGCCGCTCGCGCTCGCGCTCACACTGCTCGGCACCCTGGTCGTGCTGGTCGGGCTTGCCTTCCTGACGGCCTGGGGCTTCGGCCGGGTCGGCCAGTGGCTGGTCGACAATGGGGGCCGGCTGGAGACGCTCTACCTGCGGAAGATCGATTGGCTGGAGGGCCACGGGGTGGTGCTTGCCGGCCCGCTCGCCGAGCATTTCGACGTGCGCTGGCTGGTCCGGATGTTTCAGCAGGTGACCGGGCCGTTGCAGAGTTTCCTGAGCTTCGTGACGCTGACGCTCGTTTTCACCCTGCTCGGCGTGCTGGAGGTGGAGCCTACGCGCGCCCGGCTGGCAGCCCTGGCACAAACGGGCGAGGGCGCCGCAACGCTGCTCCGGGCGGGCACGGCGACCTCCGAGAAGCTGCAGCGCTACATGCTGGTCCGCACCGTGATGAGCCTGCTGACCGGCGTCGTGATCTGGGCCTTCGCCAGTGCCACCGGCCTGGAACTGGCGGCCGAATGGGGCGTCATGGCGTTCGTTCTGAATTACATTCCCTTCTTCGGCCCGCTGCTGGCCACCGTGCTGCCAACGCTTGTTGCCGTCATCCAGTACGGCTCCTGGGAGACGGCCCTGCTCGTCTTCCTCGTGCTGAACGTGATCCAGTTCCTCACGGGCAGCTACATCGAGCCGCGGATTGCCGGCGCGGCGCTGGCGCTTTCGCCGTTTCTCGTGCTGGTGGCGGTGTTCTTCTGGACCTTCCTGTGGGGCATCGCCGGCGGCTTCATCGGCGTGCCGATCCTGATCGCCGGCCTCACCCTCTGCGCCGAGAACCCGTCGAGCCGGTGGGTCGCCGATCTCATGTCCGGCAAACCCGCCGCAGCATAGCACCGCCGCCGATCGGTCCTGCCCGGTCGCTCATCGCTTTCGCTTTGTCCAGCTTCACACTGCGTATTTCGGGGCGGGGATGCTCAATGCCCGGCCAGCATCGCCGCCCCCAGAATGACCGCCAGCGCCAGCAGCACGACCCCCGCGACCGGCCATTGCCGCAACAGGACGTCGGCCCGTTCCAGCGCCTCCCCCGAGGCCCGCGCAGCCCCCGTGGCGCCCTCGGCCAGCACCACCACATCGCCCTCGGGGAGGCGCGGCAGCCACCGCCCCCAGCGGCGTAGCCCGATGGCCAGCACGCCACCGGCCAGAACCGGCCAGATTGCCGCCCACAGCGTGGCCGGGGCGAGCGCTTCGGACAATGTGCCGCTGCCGGCCGTCAGGAAAAGCGCCCAGGGGATCGCGACGGAGGCCAGCGCTGCCGCCAGCCAGGGCAGGACAATACGGGCAGGCACCGGCCCCTGTATGGCTGGCGCGGCGGCCGCCGCGAGACGGGCCAGGAAGTGCAGCATCAGCAGCGTGGAGCCGGCCGCCGACCAGGTGGCGAACTGACCCACGATGCCGTCGCCCAGTGGCGCCTTCACCGCCAGCTTGGCCAGGGCGCCGCCGGTCAATGGCAGCCCGGCGAGGCTCAGCGCCAGCATCGCCGCCGGCAGCAGCACCGGCCACAGGCGGCGCGCGCCGCCCGCCTGGACGACACCCACGGCGAGGAACAACGCGCCTTTGACCAGGATGTGGTGCGCCGCGTAGAGGCTGGCCCCCAGCACCGCCCCGGCATTGCCGCCGGCCAGCCCCATGCCGAGCACCGCGGTGATCAGCCCCATCTGGCTGACGCTGGAATAGGCCAGCACGGTCTTCGGATTGGCCTGCGTGATGCCGACCGCGACGCCGTAGAATGCCGAGACCAGCCCCGCGGCAGCCAGGGCGCCGCCCCAGTCCGGCAGCGCCGCGCCGAACGGCAGGAAGCGGATCAGCCCGATCACGCCGGCCTTGACCGCCGCGCCGCTGAGCACGGCTGCGGCCGGAGCCGGCGCGGCCGAATACGCGAGCGGCATCCAGACATGACCCGGCACCAGCCCGACCTTGAGCCCGAAACCCAGGATCAGCAGCAGCAATGTCGACCCGCGCCAGGGCGATGCCGGCAGCGCCGCCACGGCATCATGGATCAGCAGGCTGCTGCCCGGCGTCGCCGCCGCCAGCAACACGAAGCCCATCAGCAGGAATGCCTCGCCCAGAACCGCGAGGGACACATAGACGCCGCCGGCCCGCCGGGCGCGCGGCGTGCCGTCGTCGACGACAAGGCCATAGGCCGCGAGGCTGACCATGGCGAACACCAGATAGAAGCTCACCAGATCGGCGGTGATGAACACCCCGAGGCTGCCGGCCAGCGTCAGCAGCCACCACGCGGCGAAGCGGCCGCCATTGGCCTGGCCGCGCAGGCTGGCCGCGGCATAAATCCCGGCGATGATCCAGAGCAGGGCCGCGGTGCCAAGCAGGATCGCGCCAGGCATATCGAGCGCGAGAGTCAGGCCGAGCAGCGCCGGGGGCAGCGCCACGCCCGCGCCGGGCGAAAGAAATGCGGCCGCCAGCGCCGGCACCGGCGCAATTGCCAGCAGCCCCGGCATGCGCGCCCGCAGGCGCGGCGAAAGACATGCCGCAAGCATGGCAAGCGGCGTGGCAAGGCTGACGGCGAGCAGCGCCTCCGCGCCGGTCATCGCATGATCGCCGTCGGTGCGGCCGGGCGGCCGATCTGCAGCAGTTCAGAGGGCCGCAGCGGCAACAGTCCGAGCAGCAGCGCGCCAACCGCAAGGGCCAGCACCACCGCCTCGCGCCGCCGCGACACGCGCGCGCACAGCCTCAGAGGCTCATCGGCGCCGGCCAGCGCCGGGGCCAGTACCCGGAACACGTAGGCGGCCGCGAGCAGCCCGCCCAACAGGATCACGACCGCCCACCACCATTGGCCCTCGGTGACCGACGCGGTCAGCAGCATCAGCTTGGCCACGAAACCGCCACTCGGCGGCAAACCCATTAACGACATGCCGCCGAGCCCGAAGGCGAAGATGGTCATTGGCAGCGCCCGGCCGATGCCGCCGAGCCCGGCAATCCGGTCATGCCCCAGCGCCTCGCCAATCAGCCCGGCGGCCATGAACATGGCGGCCTTGGCGATGGCATGGGAGACGAGCTGATACACGCCGCCAGTCCAGGCGACGCTGCCCCATATTCCAGCCGCCGCGGCGCCGGTCGAAAGCGGGAACAACAGGAACAGGTAGCCGATCTGCGCGATCGTCGAGTACGCGATCAACAGCTTCAGCCGTTCCTGCCGCAGCGCCAGCACGCTGCCGAATATGATCGCCGCTGCGCCGAGCGTGCCCAGCGCCTGCGCCGCCGGAACGCCCGGCAGTCCGGGCAGCACGTCGAACCAGAGCCGGACGGCCAGAAAAAACGAGCCCTTGACCACCAGCGCCGACAGCACCGCGCTGGCCGCGGCCGGTGCGCCGGCATGCGCGGGGGGCAGCCAGAGATGCAGCGGGAACAGCGCAGTCTTGGCCAGCAGCCCCGCCGTCATCAGCGCGGCGGACACCCAGACGACAGGCTCGGCACGCACCCGGCCGGCCAGCAATCCGATGTCGAGCGTGCCATAGGCGCCATAGAACAGCGCCACGCCCAGCAGGTAGAGCACCGAGCCGACCAGCGCGAAAAGCAGATAGCGCAGCGCGGCGGCCAGCGTTTCGGCGCGGCCGTCCAGGCACACCAGCGGCACCGCGCTGAAGGTCAGCAACTCCAGGGCGACATACAGATTGAACAGGTCCCTGCCGAGCCAGATCGCATTCAGCGCGCTCCAGACGCCCATCAGCATGGTCCAGAACACCAGCGGCGCCCGTGCCTCGCCCCCGCCCGCCGGCATGCCGAAGTCGCCGCGCGCGAACAGTCCGACGGCGCAGATCACCAGCGCCGTGGTCACCAGCATCATGGCCGAAAGCCCGTCGGCGCGCAGCGCGATGCCGAGCGGTGGCGCCCAGCCGCCCATGACGGCGACCAGCGAAGCCTGCGAATGCCAAACATCGGCCAGGATCGCGATGGCGATCGCAAACCCGGCCGGCATCAACAGCAGGGCGATGCGTTCGGCATGCCGTCCGAACGCCAGCGCCAGCAGCACACCAGCCGCCGGCAGGATGATCGCCAGCACCAGCAGGAAACCGCCCGCCGTGGCGGCACTGGCAAGGGTCACCGCCGGCGGCATCAGCTTCCGGCCCGATCACTGTCCGGGTCCGGCCGTGCCGGCGCACCGGTGCGCAGTGTCGCCTGGCCGGTGGTTTCAAACAGCCGCAGGAGCAGCGTGACCGCCAGGGCGGTGGCAGAGAAGGCAACCACGATGCCGGTGATGACCATCGCCTGCGGCACCGGATCTGCCGCCATGCCGGCGGCCGCGCCGCGGCGGGCGATGACGCCGAACAGCAGGAACACGCCGCCGCCGAGCAGATTGAAGGCGAGGATTTTGCGCAGTGGCTGGGGATCCACGATGCTGCCGAACAGGCCCAGCCCCACCAGGGCTGCGGCACACAGACCGTACAAGGTCTCGGCACTCATCGCTGGCGTTCCCGTCCGGGGGGGCCGGACGCCAGCAGGCCGAGGATTACCGCGATGGACAGCGTCAGCACCACTTCGATGGCGATGATCAGCGGCTTTGCATAGGACGCCGGATAGGCCAGGAAACCGTCGGCCACCACGAAGCCGGCCAGGCCGACCGCGAGGAAAACCGCCGGACCGACCACCAGCAGCAGTCGCACCCGGCGCCCGCCGGTCGCGGGCGCATCACGCAGCCCGGCGATCATGACGAGGATCCACATGGCTGCCAGGATGGCGCCGCCCTGGAAGGCCCCGCCCGGCGCGACCGCTCCAACCCACAGGATGTAGACGCCCACCACAATCCCCACCGGCGGCAGCAGCCGGGCAAGCAGGGCGAGCGCCCCATCCTGCTGCGCGGCATGGGGTTGTCCCGGGGCGCCGCCCCAGAAACGGTCCGGCGCCAGCGACCAGACGCCAAGCAGCGCGAGCAGCAGCACGATTTTCTCGAGCAGTGTGTCGATTGCCCGGTAGGCGAGCAGAACAGCGGTGACCGGGTTGCCGATCGCCAGCTCCGGCAGGTGCACCGCCGCCGCCGGCCCGAGACTTGGCGCCGGCGCGGAGGGCAACAGAACGAGCATCGCAAGCCCTGCCGCGACCAACGCCGACAGCACGGCAGCCGCAAGGCGCAGGGGCACGCCGGGTCGTTCGGCCGCCGATCGTGCCTCGGCCGGACGCAGGCGCGCGGCCGCGGCAATCAGCACCGCGCCGGTCACGCCGCTGCCGATCGCCGCCTCCGTCAGCGCCACATCGACCGCCGCGAGACGCACCCAGACGAGCGCCAGCAGCAGTCCGTAGGTCACGAAGCCGACGACCGCGGCGAAGGCGGTGCCTGCGACGATGGCCCCGACGGCCACCGCCAGCACCAGCGCGGCCAGACCGGCATCAAGCACGAGGCCGGCATCGAGTGCGAAACCAGTGCTCATGCCGGCGGTCCGCCGCGCCGCACCGCGCGGGCAACGAGTTGGGTGACCGTCGCCCCGGCCAACTGCGCCAGCAGCCAGACCGCGACCAGCTTCACCCCGGCCAGAAACCCCTCCGCCTGGGGCAGCAGACCCAGCACCACGAGGCCAAGGCCAAGGTTGTCAGCCTTGGTCAGCGCGTGCAGGCGGGTGAGCGGGTCCGGGAAGCGGAGCAGCCCGACCGTTCCCACCAGGAAAAACAGGGCGCCCGCCGAGACGGCGGCAACCGTGAAAATGTCCAGCACCTGCCTCATCGGGGTTCCGTTGAGTCGGGTTCGGCCGGGTCCGCACCGGGGGCGCTCCGCACGAACGCAACCGAGGCGAAGGCGGCGAGCAGCGCCAGTGTCAGAGCGGCATCCACCGCCGCCGGCACCCCGGCCCCGCCGGCCAGCAGCAGCAGGGTGGCGATGCCGCCCGAGCCGAGAAGCTGTGCCGCCATCAGCCGGTCCGCATCCGCCGGCCCGCGCAGCAGCCGCACCAGTCCCAACGCCACCATGGCCAGCACGAAGCCGGCCGCTCCGACCAGGAACTCAGCCATCGCCGCCCCGTTCCTCCAGCACACCGCCGCACAGCGCATCGGCAAACAGCGCCTCCTCCCGTGCCAGTTGCGCCGCCACCGGCAGGCCGACATCGAGGCAGTGGATGAGCAACGTCCCGTCCTGGCCCGTCCCGGCCGGCAGCGTGCCCGGCAGCAGGCTGGTCAGCGTGCAGAACGCATCACGCGCCGTGCCGGGCGGCAGCCGCGCCGGACAGGCAACGAAGCCAGGGCGCAAGGGCAGCCGCGGATCAAGCGCGCGCCGGGCCACATCCACTCCGGCAACGACGGACTGGAGCGGGAAACGCAGCACCAGTCTGGCCAAGCCAACGGGCGACAAACGCCATGTGCCCGGCGGCAGGAGATGCAGGCTGGTCCAGGTCGCCGCGGCGACCGCGAGGGCCGCGGCCGGAAGATCGGCCGGGTTGACGCCGGCCAGCATCAGCCAGAACACAAGAAACCCGATCGCGCGCACGACCGTCGCCGACACCGGCCAGGCGGATTCATCGCCGCCGCTCATGACCCGCCTCCGCGGCATAAGCGTGCCATCCGGTCCCGCACGGGGGTCAGCGGTCACGTACCGGCGCCACGGCATTGCTGCCGTGGGCGGGCTGCTCGCCGATGCGGAACCATGCGACATAGAGCGCCGGCAGGAAGATCAGCGTCATGAACGTGCCCACCAGAAACCCGCCCATGATGGCGAACGCCATCGGCCCCCAGAAAATGGTCGCGGCAATCGGGATCAGGCCGAGCACGGTCGAAATCGCCGTCAGTACGATAGGGCGGAAACGCGACACGCTTGCCTCGATCACCGCATCCCACGCCGCCCTGCCCTCGCTCCGCTCGGCCTCGATCTGTTCGATCAGGATCACGGCATTGCGGGCAACCATGCCGATCAGCGCGAGGATGCCGAGAATGGCCACGAAGCCGAGCGGCCGGTGGAAGATCAGCAGCGCCGCAACGACGCCGGTCATGGCCATCGGCACCACGATGATCACGAGAAAGAGGCGGCTGAAACTCTGCAGCTGGATCATCAGCAGGGTGATCATCAGGAACAGCATCAACGGCACGACGGCGATCACCGAATCCCGCGACTTCTTGCTTTCCTCGACGGTTCCTCCGGCCTCGATGTGAAACATTGGCGGCAGAGTGGCATTCAGCTTCGCCACCGCCGGCGCCAGCGCCTCGACGGCACTTTCGGGCAAGGTACCGGGGGCCACGTCGGCCTGCACGGTCAAGGTGGGGACCCGGTTGCGGCGCCAGATCAGGGGCGATTCCTGCTCGAAATCGAAACTCGCGAGCTGGCTGAGCGGCACTGTCCGTCCGTTCGGCAGCGGCACCTGCACGGTGCGCAGCGTCGACAGCGAGACCCGCTGCTCGTCGGTCGCCCGTGTCACCACGTCCACCAGGTAGATGTCGTCGCGTATCTGGGTGACGGGGGTTCCCGTCACCACCGTGTTCAGCACGCCGGCCAGTGCCTGCGAACTCAGGCCGAGCAGCCTGGCCTGGTCCTGGTCGATGCGGATGCGCACCTGTCTGGCCGGTTCGATCCAATCGAAATTAACCCGCCGCAGGCCGGACCCGGTTGCCATCACGCCGGCGAGCCGCATGGCGATGTCGCGCACCCCGTTCAGGTCGGGACCGCTGACCCGGTACTGCACCGGCCATCCGACCGGCGGCCCAAGCCCGAGCGGCGACACCCGGGTCACCGCGCCCGGAAAGCCCTCCGCCAGCGCCGCCTCGAGCTTCGTCTGGAGCCGTTCGCGGGCGTGCACGTCCTTGGCGACGATCACCGCCTGGGCAAAGAAGTCGTTCGGCAGTTCCACCAGGAGCGGAAGATAGAACCGGATCGCGCCGCGGCCGACATAGGTGCTCCAGCTGGCGACGTCTGGATCGCCCTTCAACAGGTCATCCAGTCGCCCGGCCAGTTTGTCCGTGGCATAGATGGATGCGTTCTGCGGCAGCCTGAGATCGACCAGAAGATCAGGACGATCCGACGGCGGGAAAAACTGCCGCGGCACCAGCGGCGAGAGCAGCAGTGCGACAACGAAGCAGGCGACCGTGATGCCTATGGTCAGCCAGCGCGCCCGCATGGCGCCAACCACCATGCCGCGGAAGACACGCAGGATCCTGCTGGGCCTGGCAGGCTCCGAATCTTTCGGCCCGGCAAGCATCGCCACGCCGAGCAGCGGGGCGAACAGTACGGCCACGACCCAGGACATCACCAGCGCGATGCCCACGACGGCGAAGATCGAGAACGTGTACTCGCCCGCCGAGCTCAGCGCAAAACCGATCGGCACGAAGCCGGCAGCGGTGATAAACGATCCGGTCAGCATCGGGAAGGCCAGCGTCTTGTAGGCGAAGGTCGCTGCCTGCTCCTTGCTGTCGCCTTGCGCGAGGCGGGTTGTCATGACGTCAATCGTGGTCATCGCGTCGTCGACCAGAAGGCCCAGGGCAATGATGAGCGCGCCAAGCGAAATGCGCTGCAGATCGATCCCGGCCATCTGCATGATCGGAAACACGAAGGCGAGCGTCAGCGGAATTGAAAGCGCGACGACGGTGCCGGCGCGCATGCCGAGGCTGACGAAGCTCACCGCCATGATAATGACGATCGCCTGCCAGAGCGAGGTGGTGAAATCGCTGATGGCGTGGTCGACCACATGGGGCTGATCGGCCACCAGGATCGGCTCGATGCCGATCGGCAGCTCCGCCGTCACCTCGTGCATGGCGCGGTCGATGTTGCGCCCCAGCGCCAGGATGTCGCCGCCTTCGCGCATGGCAACCGCGATGCCGATCGCCGGCTGGCCGTTCACCCGGAACATCGGCTGCGGCGGGTCGGCATAGCCGCGGCGGATTTCGGCGATGTCGCGCAGGCGGATCAGTCGCCCGTTGGCGACGAAGTTGATGTCCAGCAGGTCCTGATCGGACTCGAAAGCGCCGGAGACACGCAGAAACAGTTTCTCGTCGCCGGTCTGGATGGTGCCGGCCGGGCTGACGGCATTCTGCGCCTGCAGCGCGGCGATCAGCGCGGATCGGTCGATGCCGAGAGTGGCGAGCTGCTGCATCGAGAACTCGACGAACACCCGCTCGTCCTGGGCGCCGAGAATCTCGATCTTCGACACGTCCGGCAACAGCAGCAGCCGCGAGCGGATCGCCTCGACATGGTCGCGCAGCTCGCGATGGCTGAACCCGTCCGCGGTGAAGCCGTAAATGATCCCGAAGGTATCGCCGAAATCGTCGTTGAAGCCAGGACCGACGATGCCGGCGGGCAAGGTATGGCGCATGTCGGCCACGCTCTTGCGGACATGATACCAGATGTCCGGCACCTCCCTGGCCGGGGTCTTGCCCTTCAGATCGACGAAGATGGTCGTCAGGCCGGGGCTCGTGAAGCTGCGCAGGTTATCCAGGCCCGGGGTTTCCTGGAGCGTGCGTTCGAGCCGTTCGGTGACCTGCTGCAACGTGTCGTTCATCGTTGCGCCGGGCCAGCCGGCCTGCACGATCATGGTCTTGATGACGAAGGCCGGGTCCTCGCTGCGGCCGAGCCTCGAGTACGAGGAGATCCCCGCCAGGATTGAGGCGATCATGCAATAGATGACGAACGAGCGATGCCGGAGCGCCCATTCCGACAGATTGGGACCCATTATGTCGACGGCCCGAGCAGCCGGACCTTCTGGCCCGGATGGAGGGTCTGGACGCCCGCCGTCACAACAATGTCACCGGTGTCGAGCCCATCCGATACCACGACCGTTCCAGGGTCGAAGCGCAACAGCGCGACCTTTCGCAAGGACACGGTCAGACCAGACGGGTCGACGATCCAGACGGCGGGCTGCCGGTTCAACTCGGTCAGCGCGGACGCTGGAATCGCAATGACCGCGTCGGTTTCCAGCCTGATGCTGCCGGACACGGTGGCACCAAGGCGCATAGCTGCCGGCGGGTCGGTCAAGCCGACCTTCACCTCGAACGTCCTGGTCACCGGATCTGCCTGCGGGGCGACCTCCCGCACGCGCCCGACTGCCGTGACGGAAGGGTCATCGGTCAGATTCAACATGATCTGCGAGTCGCCCGGCACCGAGCGCAGCACCTGGGCGGGCACGTCGAACACCGCGTCCCGCCCCTCCCGGCGGGCGATCTGAACGATCATTTGTCCGGCCTGCACCACCTCGCCCGGTTCCGCCCCCCGGGCCGTCACCGTTCCAGCGGCGTCGGCCTGGAGGATCGTGTACGTCACGCGGTCGGCTGCGATCCGGACCTGGACCTGGCGGTCATCGACCTGCGCCTGGGCCGTGCGCAAGGCCCGCTCCGCGGCGTCGAACTGGGCCCGGGGCGTGTGACCTTGCGCCAGCAGAATCCGCTGTCGCTCGAAGGCGGCGCGCGCCTCGGTCAATTTCGCCTGAGCGGCAGCGAGAGTGGCCTGCGCTGAACGCAAGGCGTTCACCTCGTTCTGCGGATCCAGCTTGGCCAGCACCTGTGCTGGCGCCACATGGTCGCCCACATTGACCGGTCGTTCGATCATACGGCCGCTGATACGGAAGGCCATGGCAGCCTCATCCTGGGCCCGAATGTGCCCGGTCAGCACAATTCTGTCGCCAGCGGCCGCCCGCGCGACCGTGACCGTACGCACCGGGCGAGGTTCGGGGCCTTCGGCCTTGTTTTCCTGTTGGCAGGCTGCCAGCCCAAGCGCAAGCAGGACAAGCAAACTCCGCAACAGTCGGCCGTTCATCATGGGAACTCTTTCGATCGCGCGCGTTTCATGTCTTGGTCCTGCGGCCGCTCCGCACGCGGGATTGAGGGAAACCGGGACAATGTTGGCGACGAAGAACCGTCCCCGGTTGGCGCGCATGCACAACCGCAATGCAGCGGGCTTCGCTCATCGCAGCACCACCGGACCACTGCATCATCGAATCGCTCACGCCTCATCTTGCCATGATTCAGCCGGTCAGTCCAGCGTCCGGACCGGTCCGGAGATTGATCCGCCAGCACCACAGCGGCCGCTCCATGATGGGGGCCGGTTCGCTTGTCAGCAACGCTTTCAGACTCTGCCTTATTGATAGGGGGCGAAAGCGTTGCTGACCGCGTCCAGCCCCCCTGCCCGACCGCAAGCTGAGCCCGAGCAGCAGCCGGCCTTGAACTCTGAGCTTTGACCACATCTTTTGTTAACATCTGCCGTAAGGTAGAGACGGAAATCAACCCAACGTCTTAACAAGAGGGGGCGCGGGGAGAAGATTCTCGCAAGAACACTTGCGGGAGCAACGGCCATGACGCCGACAGGGCCGGAAGAAGCTATGGGGCGAGCGGCGGGGGATTTGGCATCATCGTCGCTGGATGAAATTGCTGGAGGCACCCCATGGCCCAAGTAGATGACCTAAGCCGCTCTCTCGTTGCCTTTGATCAGGACGCCAGTCTGATAG
>CAIVPZ010000121.1 GCA_903907955.1 uncultured Acetobacteraceae bacterium
CGACTGTTGCCATGACCCCGGCGGCCCGATCGCCCGCGTCACATGGCCAAATCGCCCAGGCACCGGTCCGGTCAGGACCCAAATCCCGCCACCGGCGCCAATACTCCACCGTCTATGCGCAGATTTTGACCGCCGCCAACAGGCCCACATGCCAAGGTCGAGATCATGACGCAGCCCGGCGCGCCGGATACCGGCGCGCCATTCCTGACTGGCATGCTGCAGGGAATCGCCCCCGCCGACGCAACGCCCCTGTCGGTCGTCGGCGTCTCGCCCGAGGGACTGCGGGCGTGGCGGCTGGGGCGCAACGTCTATCTGCGCACGCGCTACACCCTGCTCTCCCCCGAGTGGACGGCTTCCGAGGCGGAGGCGGGAATCACGGTCTACGCCGTGCCGAACACGCCGGTGGTGCTGCTGTCCGTCAATGGCCGCACCGTTTCGGCCGAACTGAAGGAGTGATCCGATGTCGGGTGCCGTCTCCGGTGCGTTTGCCAGATTTCGCGGGCTCACTTCGCCCTTCTCGAAGCACCTGTCAGGCGGGTTGTTGAATGCCTCGGGCCGAGCAGGCCCACGCCGTCTCGCGGTGCTCATCGCCGGGCTTCTGGCAGTGATTGCGCTCGTCTTCATCATCGCGGCCTCGGGGCGCCAGGCCCAGGTCTTGTCGCGCGACGCGCGGATGCAGCGCGTCGATCCGTTGCCCGGCGGGCTGCACAGCACGCCCGAGCAGGACGCGATCGCTCTGCAGGCCAATGACGCGCAGGCGCGGGCGGCGCTGCAGAAGGGCGTGTCGTTCACGCCGCAGATCGCGCCGAGCCAGCTCGTGTCGCCGCCCCCGCCGCGGGTCGAGCAGGCGGCGCCAGCCAGGCCGGCTGCCGTGGCGCGCCCGCCTGCCGCGGCGCAGCGGCCGGTGCAGGCGGTCTTTCCGGCACCGCTGCCGGCAGAGGCGGGTCTTCCGGGCGTGCAACCGCGGCCGGTTCCCGTGGCAGCAACGACCGTCGATCCCAGAGTCGAACAGGCCTACATGCGGCAGATCGACGATCTGTTCTCACAATGGGGCGGCCGGGCGCCACACACGGATGTGGTCGTGCCCCCGGCGCAGGAGGAGCAGGCCGAGAGGCCGGCCCAGACCAGGGGATCGGGTGCCGGCGCTGCAGCCTCGCCTGTTGCTGCCGCGACGCAGGCTGCCGAGACCGGGATGTTGCTGATCCCTGCCGGCCGGGGCGTGTTCGCCCACCCGATCCTGGCGGTGAACTCGGATGCCAGCAGCCCGGTGGTACTGCAGGCTGACTCCGGCCCGATCGCCGGCGACCGGATGATCGGTACCTTCGCCAAGCAGCAGGAGCGGCTGGTCATTCACGTGAGCACCATCATTCACAATGGCGAGACAATCGGCGTGGACGGCGTGGTCGTCGCGCCGGACACGATGGAAGCCGGCGTCGCCTCGAATGTGGACCAGCATTATCTGACGCGCTTTCTGCTGCCGGTGGCAGCGGCATTCGTGCAGGGACTTGGGCAGGCGATCGCCACGACGTCGAACACCGCGGCGGTGCTGAGTCCGTTCGGCGGGGCCACGACGACCACCCACCTCAACATCGACCAGCAACTTGGCATGGCTGCCGGTGTCGCGGCATCCCAGATCGGCGCCACGCTGAATCAGGCGGCACCCAGGGGGCCGACGGTCTCACTCGATGCGAATGTCGCTGTCGGCGTCATGTTCCTCGCCAACGTGACGGCCCATCGCGGGTCGTGAGCGAGGCTTGACTGCGGGCGGCGGAAGACGCGCCGCCGTTCGCAGCGTCTGGCGCGATGCTGTCGTATCGCCGCCGCACGAGGTGCCCCATGGACATGCAACCCGCCGCATATTCCACGCTCGACCTGGCCACAACCGATCCGGAGGGCGCCGCGCCGGGCAGGTCGTCCCGCGTCGAGCCAGACGATCTTGCGCTGCAGGACGGAGCGCCTGATGCAGCCGACCCTGTCGATCCGCCCGCCCTAGATCCGCTGGCTGAACGGTCGTCTCCCCGGCGAACCGGACGGCCTCCCCAGGGACGATCACACGTTCGAAACAGCCGCACCGGTCGTCGCGGCCGGGTCCGATCCGGACGACGAGCTTCCGAGTGCGCGCTTGCCCGGAGAACCGGACCCTTCCCTTCGGGTTGGCCTGGCAGCTGCACCGGCCGCGGCAGAAGGCAGCGAGCGCTTGCAAACGTCCGGCATCCCGCGGTCCCAACGACGCCGCTGGCTGCTTCTGGGTGGCGCAGTCGCTGCGCTCGCCGCGGCAAGCCTCGGCGGTGTCCTGGCCTTCTCCGCCCAGGTCGAGCCGGCACCTCGGATGGCCTCGACGATGCGCCATCTGGCTGTCGCTGCGACGCCTGAGGCCGTGCCCCCGCTGGCACCGTCCGCATCCGTGGCGAACGTCAACCTGCCGCCGTCAACTCCGCCGGCGACCCGCGGCCCCTACACGCGGAAGCCGCCGCAGGCACAGGTCCAGGAACTTCTTTCCCTGCAGGCCAACCCGCAGACCGGGTCACGCGATGGGGTGCAGCCGGAGAACGTCCGCTCCGTGCGCGGAGCAGAACATATAGCGAACACCACGCGCCAGAAAGAGGATATCAGTCCCAGGCAATCGGCACGCATGCCTCCCGTGGGTAGAGCTTGGAATGCAAGGCGCCTTGTGCCTTACCGCAACGCAGGTGTGTCGTCCGGGGATCCGCAGCTGCGGTCAAGCCCGCTTTCCACGCTTTGGCCCGAACCGTGCTACGCCACCGTCCATGGAGACCAAACCCCCGATCCCGCTTGCCGTTCTCGTCGGCATCCAGACGCCGGACGTCGATGACGTCGCCCACGAAGCCAGCCTCGAGGAGCTGGGGCGCCTGGTGAAGACGCTGGGCTATGAGGTGGTCGGCACGGTGTCGCAAAAGCGCGAAGGTGCCGGCGCTGGGGCGCTGCTGGGCAGCGGCAAGCTGGCGGAGCTGGCGGCGCTGACCGGCGGCACCGGTGTGGTCGGTTCGATGGCGCCGCAATCGAAGTCGAAGGCCCGGCAACGATTCGAAGGTGCTGGCGAGACGGTTCACCCGACCGGGCCCGATCCGGACGCCACCCGCAAGCCCGAGTTCGTCATCGTCGACCATGAGCTTTCGCCCAGCCAGATCCGCAACCTCGAACGCGCCACCGGCGCCCAGGTGCTGGACCGCACCGGCGTCATCGTCGAGATTTTCCATCGCCACGCCAACACCCGCGAGGCGAAGCTGCAGGTGGAGATGGCGCGGCTGAAATATGTGGCGCCGCGCCTGCGGGAGTCCTCGGCCGGTGGCGGGCGGCAACAGGGGCCGGGGGCCGGCGAGAGCACCCTGGCGCTCGATCGGCGCAAAATCCGCGACCGGCTTGCGGAGCTGAAGGACCAACTGGAAGCGGTGCAGCGCGACAGCGACCAGCGCCGCTCCGGCCGGCGCGACCAGTTGCGGGTGGCGCTGGTCGGCTACACCAATGCGGGAAAGTCCTCGTTGATGCGGGCGCTCACCGGCAGCCAGGTGCTGGTGGAGGACAAGCTGTTCGCCACCCTCGACACCACCGTGCGTATCCTGCAGCCGGAGACCCGGCCGCGGGTGCTGATTTCCGACACGGTCGGCTTCATCAAGCAACTGCCGCACGATCTGGTCGCCTCGTTCCGCTCCACCCTGGCGGAGGCGCTGGAGGCATCGCTGCTGCTGTTCGTGGTCGATGCGTCGGACCCGACCTATGAGGCGCAGTTGGAAGTGAGCCGTAGCGTGCTGCGGGAGATCGGGGCGGATGTGGTGCCGTCCCGCCTGCTGCTGAACAAGCTGGACCGGGTGGACGCCGCCGGACGTGCCGCCCTGATGGAGAAGCACCCGGACGCGATCCTGCTCTCCGCCCACGCGCCAGAGGATGTGAGCGCATTGCGGGATACCATCATCGCGTTTTTCGAGGCGGCGATGGTGGAGGATGTGCTGGTGCTGCCCTACGCGAAACAGGGGCTGATCGGCGAGGTGTATGAAAGCACGCGGGTCTTGTCCGAGGCGCACGACGAGACCGGTCGGGTGCTGCGGGTACGCGGCCTGCCCGGCGCCATCACGCGGCTGCGGCGGAGCCTTGCCGCGCGTTGAGTCTTTGTTCCGGGGTGCGTCCATTGTCGCCATGGCGGCGTTCCGGTCTGGACGGGGGCGGATCAGCCGGAGCGCAGGCGGGGTGACGGGAGCCACCAGGGGTGGCGCGGGCGCCGGAGGTGAGGCCGAGCATGCGGCGGATCGGGGCGAGGGTGCGGCGCCCGGCGGTGCAGGCCAGCAGGTCGGCGGTTGCGGGGTCGGCTCTGCGCCCATGGCGGCCCCTGGCTGGCATATCGCCGGTGCCCAGAAGCGGACGTTGCTGTTGCGCGGTTTCTGGCCAGTGGAGTTCGGCGATGGGTGGAAAGCGGCCAGATCGGCGCGGTTAAGGGACCGCCGCAGCCACTCCGAGAGCAGGCATCGGCAGGGCGGTCTCCTGGTGACCGACATGTCGGTGGACAAGGTGTGCGCGGCGATGGCACCATGACCCGGCCGGTCCAGTCAGGCTGAGTTCCTGTCACCTGAAAATGGTCGGTTAGACAGACCGGAAAGCGAGCCATGCCATCAGCCCTAAGCCGCTTAATCCGCGGGTCACGATTCGCCTTCGTGGCGTGTGGGTTGGTCTGTCTTGCTGCCTGCCAGAGTGACAGGTCTACTGAGCTGGAGGGCAGGACGCCAGACGGAACAGTAACCATGAGCATGTTCCAGGCCGCGTTCATCGGCAGCGGGTCCGGCGGCAGCGGTGTGCTGTCCTTCCGAGGTCGTTCCTATCCATTCAACATCGGGGGCGCTGGCATCGGCGGCATCGGCGGCTCCTCCATTCAGGCCGAAGGCGAGGTATACGGGCTCGACGATATCGCCCGGTTTCCCGGCACCTATGCGCAGGGCCGCGTTGGCTTTGCGTTCGGCACAACGAGCGCCGGACAGCTTTGGCTTCAAAACAATAATGGTGTGATCATGCACCTGCACGCGAGCCGCACGGGCCTGATACTAAGTCTCGGCGCCGATGCTGTCCTTATCACAATGAATCAGTAAGTAGGGCGGGCTTCAGCCCACCCTACTGGATTAAATTCATGTACGCTCACCATATTTCATGCGAACCTCTTTTATTAAATACACCACCACATTCCCGTATCCCATACTAGCGCCTCTTTGCCAAGAATAGAATTTATTTGCTCCTTAATTTCTCGTAATCGTCGATTTATTGCCTCTATCGGTTTATCTACAAAAATATATTATGACTATATATTCCAAAATGGGCAAAAAACCAACAACATACAGAATATAGCGGCTACTTTATTTACTAAAAATAATGAGATAAGACCTACCGTCGCGGCGGCCGTTGTCGCATGTGACTGCATAAGGTGCGAATTATTGAAAATAAGTTTCGGTTCTAAGAGTGTTGTATTCATGCATTATCATCGGCACGAAAATTTTTCGTCTTCTGTCATTCCGCGTCCTTCAGCCATCTCCTCATTCTGTGATAGCAAATGACCGGCGCGCGCACCGTTACGATGGCGGATAACGCTGCGCTCATCCGCCCTTGCAATTCACGACCTTATCTACATCGCTGTCAAATCTAACCGGCCCACTTGCAGTCGCTCCGAGTTGGAAGAGGCCGGCGCCGAACTTGCTGCGATCGTCCGCTTCTGCAGCCTTGTGCCCCCCGGAACCCGCCATTCCGCTCCCGGCCAAGCCCGGCCGAGATCGGACGCAACGATGAGGTGGGACTCGACGGGTCGCCGACTGGCTGACCCGGCCCGTCCTCCGCGCGTCGGCTGCCAATAATTGATGGCTCCCGAAGTGCACGTCCCCCCGTCATCGCAGAGGCGCCGAAACCGGGCGCAGACGGAACCAGGGCTCCGGCGCCGGAACCGTGGTCAGCACCACCTGCGGCAGCACAATCCGGTCGTCATCCAGTTCGGGCGTACGGGCCGCAAGCAGGGTGGCAAGCAGAACCATCGCCTCCACCTGCGCGAAGGCGGCGCCCAGGCAGATGCGCGGACCGCCGCCGAAGGGCAGGTAGTTGGGGCCGGTCTGCTCCTCGCGGCCGGCCCAGCGCGAGGGGAGGAAAGCGTCCGGATCGTCCCAGAAACGCCGGTGGCGATGGATGATCCAGGGGCAGACCAGCACCAGGGTTCCGGCCGCGACGTCGATGGTCCCGAGCCGGTGCGGCACGAGCGCCACCCGGCTCAGGAACGGCACCGTCGGGTAAAGCCGCAGCGCTTCCAGGAAGCTGCGCCGCAGCGCCGGCCAGCGGGCCAGGTCGGCCGGCGTCCGCAAGCCGGCGGGTGGGAAGGCCGCGAGTTCGGCCTGAACCTCCCCGAGCGCGGCGCGGTCCATGGCGAGGAGGTAGACGGTCCAGAACATCGCCCGCGCCGTGGTCTCGAACCCGGCGGCGAGCAGGGTGGCGGCCTGCTCGTGCACCTCGTCGGCCGACAGGGCGCCACCGCCCTCCGGGTCACGCGCGCTCAGCAGCAGGTGTATCACGTCGTGCCCGGTCTGTTCCGGCGGCAGGGCGAGACGCGCCCGCAACACCGTGTCGATGGCGGCGCACCAGCGCCCGGCGAATTCCTGCCGGTCCCTGCCGAACGCGGCAAAGTCGCCGTCGGCGCGGGCGAGGAAGTCGAGCAGCCGCAACCGCCCCACGCCGTCGAGGAACTCGCGCAGCAGTTCGGGCAGGCCGGCGGCGCCGATAGCCTGCGCGGGCAGCGAGAACAGCGCGCGGCAGACCGCGTCCAGTGCCGCACGTTGCAGCACGTCGGCGAGGTTGACCCGGTTCGCCGCCAGCCCGCGCAGCATCGCCTCGCCGGCCGCGGCGAAATGCGGCAGCAAGCCGCCGACCGCCGCCGGCGTGAACAGCGGGGCCAGGATGCGGCGCTGGCGCCGCCAGTCCGCGCCTTCGGAGAGCAGCACCCCGTTGCGCAGCGCCGGGCGGAGCGGGCGCCGCAGCGCCACCGGTCGCGCATAGGTCGTGCCATGCCCGGTCAGCACCTGCCGCACCATCGCCGGCTCGTTGACGATCAGCATGTCGGCGCCGAACAGCCGGCGGCGCAGCACCATCTCGTCATAGGCGGCGCGTGGCCAGGTGGTGATGACGTTGCGCCGCATCCGGCGGAACACCTCCCAGGCCGGCAGCGGCGATGCCGGCGGCTCCGGCACTGGCGGTCGCACGGGGAGGACGAGGGGGTGGGGAGGTTGCTGCATGGGATGAATGTGTGCGGCCGAGGCCGATCTGGGAAGACCGGCACCGCCGCACTGCAATCGTCCGCCTGCCGCTCCCGTATTGGCAAGCGTCGCGGCGAGGCCACATTGCCAGGAGCGCGCGGTCCGAACAGGAGCCGGGCGCGCGCCAACCGCAAAGGAGCGAGGACGGCGGTGGCCACACTCGAAATCATTGGCGTGCCGTGGGGCAATTTCGTCCCGGCCCTATCTCACGGGCGAGACCTTCACCCTCGCTGACCTGTTCCTGTTCCCGCTCATGTGGTTCATGCGGCTGAAGCCGGACAGCGCCGCGATTCTCGAAGCGTCACCGCATCTGCGCGCCTGTTGGGCCGGAAGAAGCTATGGGGCGAGCGGCGGGGGATTTGGCATCATCGTCGCTGGATGAAATTGCTGGAGGCACCCCATGGCCCAAGTAGATGACCTAAGCCGCTCTCTCGTTGCCTTTGATCAGGACGCCAGTCTGATAG
>CAIVPZ010000122.1 GCA_903907955.1 uncultured Acetobacteraceae bacterium
ATCAGCTCATAGAGCATGCATCCCTGCCGGAACAGCGAGTGGGTGCGCGTCTTCGACGTGTTGGACTTGAGGTGTCGGTCCATTCCCAGACTTTCTCCGGCGGCCCCAAGCATGGTGAGCAACACCATGGCGAAGGCGTTGATCAGCAGCAGCCGATCCCGCCGCTCCGGCTCGGCGATGCGGAGCTCGGCCATTCCCATGCCGAAACGCAGATCCTTTGTATCTCGGAAGCTGGGCTCGATGGTCCAGCAAGTAGGGTGGGCTTCAGCCCACCGTCGCGTGTTGCAGCCGCTCGCCGGCGTCAGCCAGTATTGCTCCCCCGATCGCCCAATCGAGCGGATACATACCGAGCTTGACACATCTGGTGAAGCTCGAATACGGCCAGTCGGCGGGATGTGCGGCAAGGTTGTGCTTGACCGGATTGAAATGGATGTAATCCATATGAGCGGTGAAATCCTGGTCGTCGCGGATCGTGTGTTCCCAATACCGGCGTTGCCAGATGCCGGCTTCGCGTTTGCGGACCAGGGATGCACGGCGGTCTTCCGCCCGTGGGACGGAGCGTGAGAACAGGGCCTTGATCGTCTGCCAGCGAACCGGGAAGTCGCGGTCGCCGGGCGGCAACGTCCATAGGCAATGCATGTGGTCCGGCAGCACCACCCAGGCATCGATGTGAAAAGGATGACGCGCCCGCGCGGCTCGGACGGCGTTGCGAAGTGTGCCGATTTCGGTAACCAATAAATCTGAGCGGCGATCGTGCAGATTGACGGTGAAGAAATAGGATGCTCCGTCGATCCGGTTGCGGCGATAATTGGGCATCGACTCAACAGCCTCGCTTTTCCTTGCGGAGACACCGGCCTTGCGGGCGGAGCCGGTTGACGTGCAGGCACGCGCGACGGGTTTGCGTTGGTGGGCTGAAGCCCACCCTACGGATTATATTACGGAATATACAGGATCAGGTTCGGCTTTGAAGCTCTTGCGTTCCGAAGCGGCGATTCCGTTCTTCGGCCAACGCCGGACCTCTGGCCGGCAGCAGCGTTGGCCTCGGATGGGGTCAAGGGGGCCACTGCCCCCTTGCGGGTCCAGGGCAGCGCCCTGGCCTTTCTTGCCTTCCTCCCCCGATCCTCCGCCCCACATCACGCAGGCACGACTCGACAAACCCGGTGCCACGGGCAATGAACCGCGCCCACTGACTGGCCTGACGAACCCCGAGGAGCCGTTCCCATGAACCACCTGCCGGAAGCCGGCCTGCGTATCGCGCCGGTCCTGAAGCAGTTCATCGACACCGAGGCGCTGCCCGGCACCGGGGTGGAGGCCGCCGGCTTCTGGTCCGGGCTGGCCGGGCTGGTGGCCGCCTTCGCGCCGCGCAACCGGGCGCTGCTGGAGCGGCGCGATGCGCTGCAGGCGCAGATCGACGCCTGGCACCTGGCCAACCCGGCCCGGCCGCTCGACCAGCCGGCCTACACCGCCTTCCTGCGCGAGATCGGCTATCTGGCGCCCGAGCCGCCGGACTTCGCCGTCAGCACCGCCAATGTGGACCCGGAGATCACCAGCATCGCCGGGCCGCAGCTGGTGGTGCCGGTGAACAATGCCCGCTATGCGCTGAACGCCGGCAATGCGCGCTGGGGCAGCCTGTACGATGCGCTGTACGGCACCGACGCGGTCGGCGACGAGGACGGCATGGAGCGCGGCCGGGGCTACAACCCGGTGCGCGGCGCGGCGGTGGTGGCGCGCGGGCGGGCGTTCCTGGACGGCGCCGCGCCGCTGGTGCATGCCAGCCACGCCGACGTGGTGGAATATGCGGTGCGCGGCGGCGCGCTGGCAGCGACGCTGAGTTCCGGCGCCGTCGTGCCGCTGGTCGATCCCGGCAAGCTGGCGGGCACCCTGGGTGACCCGGCCACCCCGACCGCGGTGCTGCTGCGCAACCATGGCCTGCACATCGAGCTGGTGCTCGATCGCAGCCACCCGATCGGCCGCACCGACCCGGCCGGGCTGGCCGACATCGTGCTGGAATCCGCCATCACCACCATTGCCGATTGCGAGGATTCGGTGGCGGCGGTGGATGCCGATGACAAGGTGGAGGTGTATCGCAACTGGCTCGGGCTGATGCGCGGCGACCTCGCGGCCAGCTTCGAAAAGGGCGGGCGGACGCTGGAGCGGCGGCTGAACCCGGACCGCGTTTACGACACGCCGGATGGCGGCACGCTCACCCTGCCCGGCCGCAGCCTGATGCTGGTGCGCAATGTCGGCCACCATATGTACACCAGCGCGGTGACCGACAGCGACGGTGGCGAAATTCCCGAGACCATCCTCGATGCGGCGATTACCGCGCTGATCGCGCTGCATGATCTGCGCGGCGGCGGGGCACTGCGCAACTCCCGCACCGGCTCGATCTACATCGTCAAGCCGAAGATGCACGGGCCGGACGAGGTGGCCTATGCCTGCGATCTGTTCGCCGCCATCGAGGACGTGCTCGGCCTGCCGCGCAACACGCTGAAGATGGGCATCATGGACGAGGAGCGGCGCACCACGGTGAACCTGCGCGCCTGCATCCATGCCGCCCGCGCGCGGGTGGTGTTCATCAACACCGGCTTCCTCGACCGCACCGGCGACGAAATCCACACCGCGATGGAAGCCGGCGCGGTGGTGCGCAAGAACGACATGCGCGCCGCCACCTGGATCGGCGCCTACGAGAACAACAACGTCGATGTCGGGCTGGCCTGCGGGCTGCGCGGGCGGGCGCAGATCGGCAAGGGCATGTGGGCGGCGCCGGACCGGATGGCCGACATGCTGGCGCAGAAGATCGGCCACCCGCGCGCCGGCGCCAACACCGCCTGGGTGCCCTCCCCCACCGCGGCGACGCTGCACGCGCTGCACTACCACCAGGTCGATGTGGCGGCGCGGCAGGAGGAACTCGCGCGCCGCGCGCCGGCGAAGCTGGCCGATATCCTGACGCTGCCGCTGGCCGACCGGCCGAACTGGTCGCCCGAGGAGGTGCAGCAGGAACTGGACAACAACTGCCAGGGCATCCTGGGCTACGTGGTGCGCTGGATCGACCAGGGCGTGGGCTGCTCGAAAGTGCCCGATATCCATGACATCGGCCTGATGGAGGACCGCGCGACGCTGCGAATCTCCAGCCAGCACATCGCCAACTGGCTGCATCACGGGGTGACCACCGAGCCGCAGGTGCGGGCGACGCTGCGCCGGATGGCCGCGGTGGTGGACCGGCAGAACGCCGATGATCCGGCCTATACGCCGATGGCGCCGGGATTCGATGGGATGGCGTTCAAGGCGGCCTGCGATCTGGTTTTCACCGGCCGGGTGCAGCCGAACGGATATACCGAGTTCGTGCTGCATGCGCGGCGGCGGGAGGCAAAGGCAGGCAGGTAAAGGCCAGGGCGCTGCCCGCCCCAGCGCGCAGCGCGCCTTCGGCACGACGGGGCGGTGGCCCGTTGGAACCCATTCCTTAAGGCAGCACGCTGGCCTTCCTTGCTATTCCCCCCATAATGGCGCGCGGCCGGCGACGGCCCGCCAACCGGGAGGAGGAAACGCATGCTCGGCCTGATGCAGGACCAGCCGCTGCTGATCTCGCACATCATCACCCACGCCGCGCGCCACCATGGCGCGGCCGAAGTGGTGTCCAAGACCGTCGAGGGCGGTATCCACCGCTATGCCTATACCGATGTCGAACGGCGGTCACGGCGGCTGGCGCGGGCGTTGCAGGCTTTGGACGTGCGCGCCGGCGACCGGGTGGCGACGCTGGCCTGGAACGGCTACCGCCACCTGGAGCTGTATTACGGCGTCTCCGGCATGGCGGCGGTCTGCCACACCATCAACCCGCGCCTCTCGGCGGACGATATCGTCTTCATCATGCGCGACGCCGGCGACGTGCTGCTGTTCGCCGAAACCAGCTTTGCCGGCCTGGTGGAGGCGGTGGCGGAGCGGCTGGCGGGCCAGGTCCGCGCGGTGGTGATGATGGCCGACCGCGACCGGATGCCGAGCCTGGCGCTGCCGTCCGGCATGGCGTTGCTGTGCTACGAGGAACTGATCGCGGCGGCCGACGAGGAATACGTCTGGCCGGGTTTCGACGAGCGCATGGCGGCTTCGCTGTGCTACACTTCCGGCACCACCGGGCGGCCGAAGGGCGTGCTGTACAGCCACCGTTCGTCGTTGCTGCACGCGTACGCCATCAGCATGGCCGACGTGATCGGGCTGCGCGCGGTCGACCGGTTCCTGCCAGTGGTGCCGATGTTCCATGTCAATGCCTGGGGCACGCCCTATGCGGGGCCGATGTGCGGGGCGACGCTGGTGATGCCGGGGCGGCATCTGGACGGCGCCTCGCTGGCCGGGCTGATGAACGACGAGCGGGTGAGCATGTCGGCCGGCGTGCCGACCGTGTGGCTCGGCCTGCTGCAGCACCTGCGCGCCAGCGGCCAGCTTCTGCACACGGTGCAGCGCATCACCGTCGGCGGCTCGGCCTGCCCGCGCATGCTGTTCGAGGCGTTCGCCACCGAGTACGGCGTGCGCGTCGAGCACGCCTGGGGCATGACGGAAACCTCGCCGGTCGGCGCCTACAACGCCCCCAGGCCCAGCAACGCGCAGCTTACCGGCGAGGCGGCGATGGCGGTGCGGGTGAAGCAGGGCAGGGTGCCCTATGGCATCGACATGCGCATCGTCGATGATACGGGCGCGACGCTGCCGCATGACGGCATGCGGTCGGGCCATCTGCAGGTGCGCGGCGCCTGGGTGTGCAGCGCCTATTTCGGCGAAGCACCAGGCAGCGCGCTGGATGCCGAGGGCTGGTTCGCCACCGGCGACGTCGCCAGCATCGATGCCGACGGCTATATGGAAATCACCGACCGCAGCAAGGACGTGATCAAGTCGGGCGGCGAGTGGATCAGCTCGATTCAGTTGGAGAACATCGCGGTGTCGCATCCCGATGTGGCGGAAGCGGCAATCGTGGCGGCGAAGCACCCGAAATGGGACGAGCGTCCGTTGCTGCTGGTGGTGGCGCGACCGGGGCGCAGCATCGACAAGGACGCTGTGCTGCGCGTGTATGAGGGCCGGGTGCCGAAATGGTGGCTGCCGGACGCTGTGGTGGTGGTGGACGAACTGCCGCACACGGCCACGGGAAAGTTGCAGAAGGCGGCGTTGCGCGCCCGTTTCCGCGACTATCTGATCGAGCAGGAACTGCTGAACGGGAATTCCGGCAAGGAATGATCTGCCGATGCCGGTGTGTCTCGCCTGAGAGTTTGCGAATGAATGCCCGCGACGCTCGGATCCTGCTGGAGACGCGCAATGATATCAGCGGGCGTTCATGCATCCACCGCAGGGCGGCCTCGGGATCGACGGTTCGACCGATTCGTTCAAGGCGGCCAGGCCGCGAACAACCGGCGGATTGCTGAACGGCACCTTCATTGCAATGCCATTCCGTTACCGTTTCGGAAAACAAGGAACGCGCGCATTGCAGCATACTCAATAGTTTTCCTGGAACGCCAACAGACTGGCAACCATGTTGCCGACACCCATCGTGGCGTTCCACTGTGCGGCGGCCCCCGCAGCGCGTTCCGCGAGTGCGTTGAAATCGGCCAGGGCCTCCCGTGTCGCCGCAACGATCGATTCCGCGGTCCAGCTTTCGAAACAGGTTCCCGGATTGCCGAAACGCTGCAGCAGGACCGCGAGGGATGTCCGGGCCGGCACCACCAACGGAATGCCGTTTGCCACCGCTTCCGTTGCAACCGCGGAGTAGGATGCGAGAAACCGTGCCGGATCGTACGGACACAGAATGAGATCGGACGCCGACAGCAGCGAATCCCACATCTCCGCGCCTGCGGTTTGCTCATTCAGGATCAGTCGCGTCTGGACATCAGCCTGCGTGCGCAGTTCCTGCTGCGGCTGCGGCATTTCGTTCGGCGCACCGTTATGCACCAGCAGGCGGATATCCGGTTCCTGCGCCAGCAGCAGCCGGGCAATCAGCGGCACCAGGTGGAAGCCCTTATCGGCGCGCTGATGTCCCAGCACTGAAACGGTGAGCGGACGATGACCAGCGCGGCTGATGACGGTGCCGCGGGTAAATTGCGGCAAGGGCAGCACGCCGACCGGCTTGCCCAAGACATGTGAATATATCTGCGAGGAGATGCCATCGAACGTCACCATGTGGAATCGTGCCAGATCGGACGCGGCCAGATGGGAAGCGGCAAAACGATAGAACATCGCGCGCGGGTCCTGGCGATAGTCGCGAACGTTGATCAGGATTTCATTCGGTTTCGCTGCGGGAAGGATATCGACACCCGGGTCGGTGCCGAATTCGACCACGAAATGCGGCCGGCGCTCCGCCGGAATCGAAATGAACCAATTGACGAAGGCCATCAACTGCGCCGGCTGGGCCGAATTCAGATAGACAAGGTCGTTCGCGTCCATCCCCTGGATCCGGCCCATATCCTCGGCCGTGATGCGCGCCGATCGGTCGAAAACGTTGAGCCAACCGCAGTATGGGTCGTTGTCACGCTGCCAGTAGGTGAAGGCCCGGAACAACGGGACGGCCCGCAACGCGTCCTGCAGCTCCGGAATAACCGAGTCCAGCCCGAACACGGCGACTGCCACGCCCCGCCGCTCCAGCTCGCGCCTGATCGCCCGACAGGAATTCGCATGGTGGCCGAGATTGTCGCGCAGCCCGGGATCCACATAGATCACCCGCATTGCCGTCATCCCCCCAGGATCGGTGCGAGCCGGCAGCGCTCCGCCATCAGCCAGTGATGGATATCGCCAAGGATCGTGCGGACGTCCCGCTCCGGCCGCCATCCGGTCGCGCGGCACACCGCGGCATTGTCGGTCACGTACCAGGGAATATCGGCCGGCCGGGTTGCCGGATCGCCGGCGATATCCAGCCGCCGGCCCGTCAGATCGGCACAAAGCGCGGTCAGCTCCCGCAGCGAGACACTGACCTCCGGCCCGCCGCCCGCGTTGAACACGGCGCCATCCAGGCGGGACAGATCGGCAGCCTGACGGGTCAGCAGCGCGAACAGGTCATCGACATGCAGGATGTCGCGCACCTGCACCCCCTGCCCGCCGAAACCGCTATACGACAGCGATCCGCCGAACATGTGCCGCGCCATCCACAGCACGACAAAGCCCTGATCCACCTTGCCCATCTGCCATGGCCCGGCGATGACGCCACAACGGTCGATCACCGCCCGCAGCCCGTACATCGCCCGGTATTCCTCGACCAGCAGTTCCGCCGCCAGCTTCGTCGCGCCATACAGCGACCGCGCGCCGCCAAGCGGAAAATCTTCGCCAATACCGGCCGCCGACCAGCCGGGGCGGACAGCGTCCGCCTCGGCCACCAGGCGGTCTCCCTGCCGCACCAGCGGCAGCGCCCGGAGCGGGGCAATCGGATAGACCCGGCTGCTCGACAGGAAGATCAGGTCGCCGCCAGTGCGGCGAAGGTGCTCGAGGCAGTGGATCAGGCCGGTCAGGTTGGTGTTGATCAGATAGCCCGGGCTTTGCCCGTAGCCAGCATGCACGCTGGGTTCCGCCGAACACTCGATCATCAGATCGACCGGCCCGGCGGCTTCCAGATCTTCCGGCGTCCGGACGTCGCCATGCTGAAAGCTGACGCCGCCGGACCTCAGGCGTGGCAGTGCCAGTTCGCTGCCCCGGCGCTTCAGGTTGTCGAGTGCAATAACCTCGCTTTCCGGGAACACCCGTTTCCAGTTCAGCGCCAGGTTCGAGCCGATGAAGCCAGCGCCGCCGGTGATCAGGATTCGCCGGTGGGTCATGGCTCAGTTCGCCGCCGCTTCGCAGCGGCGGCTGACGCCGGCATGAATGTCCGCCATCAGGCTGCCGATATCGTAGCGGTACCGCCATTCCGGATAATGGGCCTGGAACCTGCTGGTATCGCTGATCCACCAGATATGGTCGCCGATCCGGTTTTCCTCGACATAGTGGTGGTCCATGGGCCGCCCGGTCAGTGCCTCGGCAATACCAATTGCCTCCGTCATCGAGCAATTGGAGTGCCGGCCGCCACCAAGATTGTACACCTCGCCTGACCGAGGGTGCTGGAAGAAGGCCCAGAACGCTGAAGCCACATCGCTGACATGAATGTTGTCGCGAACCTGCTTGCCCTTGTAGCCGAACACCGTATAGGGCAGCCCGGTGACGGCACAGCGCATCAGATAGGCCAGGAACCCGTGCAACTGGGCGCCGGAATGCCCTGGCCCGGTCAGGCAGCCGCCGCGGAAACAGGCCGTCTTCATGCCGAAATAGCGCCCGTATTCCTGCACCAGCACGTCCGCAGCCACCTTCGAGGCGCCGAACAGACTGTGCAGGCAGCGGTCGATCGGCATGTCCTCGGGGAAGCCGCGCGCCGCCCATTCGTGGCTGGGGTCCAGTTCCCAGCGCGTCTCCAGTTCAACCAGCGGCAGATGATTGGGCCGGTCGCCATAGACCTTGTTGGTGCTGACGAAGATGAAGGTCGCGTCGGGTGCGTTCCTGCGCGTCGCTTCCAGGAGGGTCTGGGTGCCGTTGGCATTGATGGTGAAATCCGCCACCGGATCCTTCACCGCCCAGTCGTGTGACGGCTGCGCCGCGCAATGCACGATGATGGCAACATCCCGCCCATGGCGACGGAAGATGCCCTCGATGGCAGCGGTATCGCGAATATCGGTGGTGTAATGCGTGTAGCCGGAGCGGCGCTGCAACAACGCCACCTGCCAGGACGTGCTGGCGCCCGCCCCGAAAAACACACTGCGCATATCGTTGTCGATGCCGACAACATCCAGGCCGTTTTCCAGAAACAATCTCGCGGTTTCCGACCCCACAAGGCCACCCGAGCCGGTTACAATGGCGACAGTCACTGATCGGCCTTCCTTCCTCCGCGCCCCCTTTGGGGATCAATCCTGACGGCTCCGTTCATTTTTTTTCTATTATATTTCAATACATTAAGAAATATAGATCCGGTAGAGAAATAATTCTGGACTATTCGATGGCTTCCAGACCAGGTGCATTCGGCAACATCTCTTGCGAGGCTTTGCCTCGCGCTCCACCAGGGCGCCGCCCTGGACCCGCAAGGGGGCGGTGGCCCCCTTGACCCCATTCCCTGAAGTTTCTTCGGGTTCGGGGCAAAGCCCCGATGGATCACCTAACCGATCAACCCCGCCACCCAGCGGAAGATGCCGATATGGGTCAGGTCGTTCCAGGTCGCGAACACGAACAGCCCCACGATCAGCGCCAGCCCGGCACGGAACCCGTATTCCTGGGCGCGTTGCGGCAACGGACGGCCACGCACAACCTCGGCCAGGTAGAACAGCAGGTGGCCACCGTCGAGCACCGGGATCGGGAACAGGTTGATCAGCCCCAGATTCACCGACAGCAGGGCGATGAACGACACCAGACTGGCCGCGCCAAGCTGGGCCACCTGGCCGGACAACTGGGCGATGCGCAGCGGCCCGCCGAGTTCATCGGTGTTCTGGTTGTGGGCGATCATGCCCCAGACCCCGGCCAGGGTCTGCACGCTGACGTCCCAGGTCTGCTCCACGCCGGCCGGCACCGCCGCCCATGGCGAGAGCCGTTCATATTCCACGGCGCCGCCGCGGACACCCAGCACGCCCACCGTACGCCCGCCCGACTGGCGGGAATCGGGGGTCACCGTCACCTCATGGCTCACGCCGCCGCTGGCCACCACAAGGCGCAGCGCCCGCCCCGGATTGGCGGCAACCGTGTGCTGGAGTTCCTCGAACCGGCGGATCGGCACACCGTCGATCGACTCGACGCGGTCGCCCGGCTGCAGGCCGGCACGGGAAGCCGCCGAACCGGCGACCACCTCATGCGCCTCGGGCAGCGCGATGGTGCGGCCAACGGTTGCGAACAGGGCGGCGAACAGCACGGCGGCAAGCAGGAAATTGGCGACCGGCCCGGCGGCGATGACGATCGCCCGTGCCCCCACCCGCTTCTCGTGGAAGGTGCGGCCGGGCTGCCACAGCGCCCGATCCTCGTCGGTGACGTCCTCCGGCCGCTCCTGGCCGTGCAGCTTCACGTAGCCGCCGAGCGGAATCCAGGCGATCTTCCACACGGTTCCGACCCGGTCGGTCCAGGAAACCAGGGCGCGTCCGAAGCCGATGGAAAAGGTTTCGACATGCACGCCGCACCAGCGCGCCGCCAGGTAATGGCCAAGCTCGTGGATGAACACCAGCACGCCCAGCACGATGCCAAAGGCAACCGGTGTGCGCAGGAACTCGGGCAGGAAATCGAACATTTATCCCCTCAGGCGGCCGACGCCAGAATTGCGCAGAAGCGGCCGGCCGCAGCGCGGGCGCGGACGTCGAGATCGACCACCTCGTCCAGCGTATCCGCCGGCAGGGAGCCCATCTCGTCGAGCACGCGCGCAACAGTGCCGGCGATGTCGAGGAAGCCGATCCGGCGGGACAGAAAAGCTTCCACCGCGACCTCGTTGGCCGCGCTCAGGATGGTGGGGGCGCCCCCGCCCGCCTGCAAGGCATCGCGCGCGAGAATGAGGGCGGGAAAGCGGTCGAGGTCGGGCTCGGAGAACTCCAGCCGGCCCACCGCGCCCAGGTCGAGCCGCCGCGCCGCCGTGGCGATGCGGGCGGGCCAGGCCAGCGTGTGGGCGATCGGCACCCGCATGTCGGGGCTGCCGAGCTGCGCCAGCACGCTGCCGTCGCTGTAGTAGACCAGCCCGTGCACCACCGATTGCGGATGAATGAGCACGCCGATCTGCGCCGAGGGCAGCGCGAACAGACGGGCCGCCTCGATCAGCTCAAGCCCCTTGTTCATCATGGTGGCGCTGTCGATGGAGATCTTGGCGCCCATCGACCAGACCGGATGCTTCAGCGCCGCTTCCGGGCCGGCCACCCGCATTTCCTCCAGGCTGGCGGTGCGGAACGGCCCGCCGGACGCGGTGAGCACGATTTTCTCCACCGCCCCGCGATTGCCGTCGGCCATCGACTGGAAGATGGCGTTGTGCTCGGAATCCACCGGCAGCAGGGTGGCGCCATGGTCGCGGACGGCGCGCAGCATGACCTCGCCGGCGCAGACCAGCGCCTCCTTGTTGGCCAGCGCCACCGAACGGCCGCGGCGGATGGCGGCGAGCGTCGAGGGCAGGCCGGCCGCGCCGGTGATGGCGGCCATGGTCCACTCGGCGTCGAGCGCCGCCGCCTCAACCACCGCTTCGGCGCCGCTGGCGACCTCGATGCCGGTGCCGGCCAGCGCCTCCGCCAGGGCGGCATGGCAGGCGGAGTCGGCTATGACGGCGCGCCGGGCGCGCAGCGCGCGGGCCTGCCGGGCCAGCACGGCGACGTTGCGCCCGCCCACCAGCGCCACCACGCGATAGCAGTCCGGGGCCGCTTCAAGCAGCTCGACGGTCTGCGTGCCGATGCTGCCGGTGCTGCCCAATACCGTAATGGTCTTCATCGCCACAACTCCACACCGCGGCCGGCGAGCACCGCCAGCAATGCCGCCGTCGGGGCGGCGGTCAGCACACCGTCGAGGCGGTCGAGCAGGCCGCCATGGCCGGGGATCAGCCAGCCCGAATCCTTCACGCCGTAATGCCGTTTCACCGCGCTCTCCAGGAGATCGCCGAACTGCGCGGCGAGGCCGATGCCGGCAGCCACCGGCAGGATGTGCGGCACCACGCCGCCGTTCAGGGCCAGCGCCGCCGCGGCGCCGACCGCCATTGCGGCAATCAGGCCCCCCACCGCGCCCGCCCAGGTCTTCGACGGCGAGATGCGGGGCGCCAGCTTCGGCCCCCCGACCAACCGCCCCGCCAGATAGGCGCCGATGTCGCTGGCCCAGACCACCAGCAGCAGGAACAGCACGTTGGCACGGCCGGCATCGCCGTCGTCGCGCAGCCAGGCAAGCGCCACCATGGCCAGACCGAGATACGGAACGCCGGCAGCCAGACTGGCGCGCCCGCCGAGGCCCCAGGCCAGCAGGAAGCCCGCCGCGACCACGCCAACGCCGAGCATCTCCCCGTCGGCCACCGCGGCGGCGCCGGCGGCGAGCACGGCCAGCGGAACAACGGCGCCTGCCGGGCTGGCCAGCCGGCCACCGCACAGCTGCACCCATTCCACCGCGAGCCCGGCAGCGGCCACCGCCAGCAGCGCCGTCCACCACCAGGCGCCGAACCACAGACAGGCCAGCACCGCCGGCGCCAGCAAGACTGCCGACAGCACGCGCATGCGCAGGTCCCCCCACCGGAAGCCCGGGGCGGCCGGCGCAGGCGGGCGGATGGGCTCAGGCCGGCCGGGCACCGAACCGACGCTCGCGGCGGGCATAGTCGGCGATCGCCTCGGCGAAATGCGCCGGACCGAAATCGGGCCAGAGCACGTCGAGGAACATCAGTTCGGCGTAGGCGGACTGCCAGAGCAGGAAGTTCGACAGCCGCTGCTCGCCGCTGGTGCGGATGATCAGGTCAGGGTCGGGCATCGGCGAACTGGACAGCAGGGCGGCAAAGCTCTGCTCGTCGATCGCCTCGGGATCGAGCGTGCCCTCCCGGACGGCCAGGGCGGCGGCGCGAACCGCGGCGACGATCTCGGCACGGGCGCCATAGGACAGCGCGAGGGTGAGATTGAGGCGGGAATTGCCGGCGGTCACACGCTCCGCGGCAGCAAGGTCGGCAACGATGTCCGCCTCGAAACGGCTGCGGTCGCCAATGAAGCGCAGCCGCACGCCCTCCCGCTTCAGCTCGGCCACCTCGTTGCGCAGGTAGTGGCGCAGCAGGCCGGTGAGATCAAGCACCTCGCCGGCCGGCCGGCGCCAGTTCTCGCTGCTGAAGGCATAGAGCGTGATCCAGCCGACGCCATGGCGGATGGCGGATTCGACGATGCGGCGAACGGCCTGCGCACCGGCGCGATGGCCGGCGACGCGCGGCAGGCTGCGGCTCGCGGCCCAGCGGCCGTTGCCATCCATGATGATGGCGATGTGGTTCGGCGGCGGCGGCTCGCCGGGCGCGGTCGCCGCGGGCAGCCCCGCGGCAGTCGCCGGGCGCACCTCGACCGCCGCAGCCGGCGGCGCGCCGGCCCCCGTTGCGGCGGCCATTTCGGCCGCCTGCCGTGCGGTCTGCGTCCTGGCTGACACCTTGCTTGCGCCCCGATCCCTCAGACCTGCTTGATTTCCTTGTCCTTCTCGACAAGCGCGTCGTCAATACGCTTAATGTAAGAGTCGGTCAGCTTCTGCACCTCCTCGGCCCAGTGCTTCTCCTCGTCCTGGCCGATGGTGCCCTTCTTCTCGAGCGCCTTGCACTGGTCCATGCCGTCGCGGCGGACGCCGCGCACCGCCACCTTGGCACCCTCGGCATAGCGGTGGGCGGCCTTGGACAGCTCAAGGCGACGCTCGCCGGTAAGCTGGGGAATGGGCACGCGCACCAACTGCCCGTCAGCGGCAGGGTTGAGGCCAAGGCCGCAATCGCGGATGGCGACCACCACCGCATTGACCAGGCTGCGGTCCCAGACCTGCACGGTGAGCATGCGCGGCTCCGGCACCGCGATGGTGCCGACCTGCGGCAGCGGCATCTCGCTGCCATAGGCGTTGACGCGCACCGGCTCCAGCAGGCCGGGGCTGGCGCGACCGGTGCGCAGGCCGGCGAATTCGCGCCTGAGCGTCTCCACCGCGCCGTCCATGCGGCGCGTGAGATCCTGCTTCAGGCTGTTCAGTTCGGTCACCACCGCAACCTCCTCCGTGGTTTAGCCGCCCGGGGCTTGACGCCCGGGGCTTCGCGCGCGTCATGCGCCGTGGTCAGAGCCTGAAAAACAACCGAACTCGAAAAGGAATACCCGCTGCTGTCATTGAACTTCATTTCATCGTCGGGCGGCTTGCGGACATTCCTTTTCAAACTCTCAGGGCGGCTCGACAATGGTGGTGAACCGCCCCTCGCCACGCATGACCTGCGCGAAGGCGCCGGGCGCGTTGATGTTGAAGACGATGATTGGCAGGCGGTTCTCGCGCGCCAGGCTGATGGCGGATGCGTCCATCACCCCGAGGTCGCGCGACAGCACGTCGAGATAACCGAGCTGGTCGTAACGTTCGGCGCCCGGGTGCTTGCGCGGGTCGGCCGAGTAGACCCCGTCCACCTGGGTGCCCTTCAGCAGGGCGTCGCAGCCCATCTCGGCGGCACGCAGGGCGGCGGCGGTATCGGTGGTGAAGAACGGGTTGCCGGTGCCGGCGGCGAATATCACCACCCGCCCCTTCTCCATATGCCGCTCCGCGCGACGGCGGATATAGGGTTCGCAGACGGTGGCCATCGGAATGGCGGATTGCACCCGTGTGGGTATGCCCCGCTTCTCCAACGCGTTCTGCGTGGCCAGGGCGTTCATCACGGTGGCGATCATGCCCATGTAATCAGCCTGCGCCCGGTCCATGCCGGAAGCGGCGGCCGAAACCCCACGGAAGATGTTGCCACCGCCGATCACCAGGCAGACCTGCACGCCCATCCCCACCACATCGGCGACATCGGTGGCGATACGCACCACCGTCTCGTTGTCGAGCCCGTAGTCACGCCGCCCCATCAGGGCCTCGCCTGACACCTTCAGCAGGACGCGCTTGTAGGTGGTGGTCGGGCTCATCGTTCCGATTTTTTGGGTGGGTGTTGGGTGCAGGGAACCAGCGCGGCGCGCACGCTACAGAAGCGTCTCGCGCCGGACAAGCGAGGGTTGCGCCCGGCACACGTGCAACCTGTGCGTGCCGGGCGCGTTCCGAAGTTCAGACCCGGGATCAGCCGGCAGGCGGCCTGGGGGCGATGCCGGCGGCGGCGGCCACTTCGGCGGCGAAGTCGCCGGTCTGGCGGTCGATGCCCTCGCCGAGCTGGAAGCGCGCGAAGCCGTTGAGCGTGGCACCGGCCTTCTTGACCACCGCGCGCACCCGGCTTTCGCCGTCATGCACCCAGACCTGCTCCAGCAGCACCACTTCCTCGTAGTACTTGCGGATACGGCCCTCGACCATCTTCTCGATGATCGCCTCGGGCTTGCCGGAGGCGCGCGCCTGTTCGGACAGCACGGCCTTCTCGCGCTCCAGGGCGGCGGCATCGACCGAGTCGACATCCAGCGCCTCGGGGCGGGCGGCGGCGACGTGCATGCCGATCTGCCGGCCGAGCGTTTCCAGCGCGGCCGGTTCCGAACTGCCGGCCACCGCGGCCAGCACGCCGATCTTGCCCAGCCCGGGCCTGATCGCGGCGTGCACGTAGGTGGCGACCACCCCCTGCGGCACCGTCAGCACACGGGCGCGGCGGATGTTCATGTTCTCGCCGATGGTGGCGACCAGCTGGGTGAGTTCCTCGGCGACCGTCCGGCCGGTGCCCGGATAGGGCGCCGCCTTGATGGCCTCGATGTCCTCACCGACGGCGAGCGCGATCTTCGCGACCTGTGCCACGAAACCCTGGAAGGTCTCGTTGCGGGCGACGAAGTCGGTCTCGGCGTTGACTTCCACCATGGCGGCCGCGTTGGGCGCCGAGGCGACCCCGACCAGACCCTCGGCGGCGACCCGGCCCGACTTCTTGGCGGCGGCGGAAAGCCCCTTCTTCCGCAGCCAGTCGATCGCCGCCTCCATGTTGCCTTCGGCCTCGATGAGGGCCTTCTTGCAGTCCATCATGCCTGCGCCGGTCCGCTCGCGCAGATCCTTCACCAAGGCGGCCGTGATCTCGGCCATGTCTTCTCTCCTGTCTGTCTGCTCAGGCGGCGGCGGTGGAGGCCGGCTCGATCTCGGGCAGCGCTTCGGGGGGCAGATCCTCGGCGCCGCCGATATCGCGGCCGGAGGCGATCATCTCGGCCGAAATGCCGTCCAGCACCGCACCGGCGATCAGGTCGCAGTACATCGTGATGGCGCGGATGGCATCGTCGTTGCCGGGGATCGGGTAGGTGACGCCGACCGGGTCGGAGTTGCTGTCGAGCACGGCGACCACCGGGATGCCGAGCTTGTTGGCCTCCTCGACCGCCAGCTTTTCCTTGTTGGTGTCGATGATGAACAGGATGTCGGGCAGCCCGCCCATGTCCTTGATGCCACCCAGCGCGCGTTCCAGCTTCTCGCGGTCGCGGGTGATGTCCAGCACCTCTTTCTTGGTCAGGCCCTGGGTGCCGTTGGACAGCATCTCGTCGATCTGGCGCAGCCGCTTGATGCTGCCGGTGATCGTCTTCCAGTTGGTCAGCATGCCGCCGAGCCAGCGGTGGTTGACGTAATACTGGCCGCAGCGCTTGGCGCTGTCGGCGACGTATTCGGCGGCGGCCCGCTTGGTGCCGACGAACAGCACGCGCCCGCCGGCGGCGACCACGTCGCGCACCGCGCGCAGCGAGCGGTCGAGCATCGGCACGGTCTGCTGCAGGTCGATGATGTGGACCTGGTTGCGCACGCCGAACAGGTACGGCGCCATGCGCGGATTCCAGCGGCGGGTGTGGTGGCCAAAGTGAACACCGGCTTCGAGCAGTTGGCGCAGGGTAAATTCGGGCATCGCCATGGGCGTGACCTTTCCTTCCGTCCGGTTGAACCTCCGCAGGGCCAGCATGCCGATACGGCACCGGATCCGGGCCTGATCTAACAGGCCGGAAGGCACCCTGCGTGTGAATTACCGGCGGCAGCGCGCCGCCAGCGGGCGGGGTATGGCGCAGGGCCGGACGGGATGCAAGCGCGGCGTCGCCGCCGGCGGGATGGCCGGTGTCGGGCGAAAAGGGCGTTCACGGCGGTTCAGTCACAGGACGCGGCGGGAAAGCGGAGCGCATCCTGCCGCTTGCATGCAGCCGCCGCTTCCCCGCCGAAACCGGCTCTGCAACGGCGGCGGCGGAATAGGCCACATGCGCGAGAGAACTTTGATTTTCGCCCCGGGTGAGGCCACATCGGCAGCATGAACCGACGCACCCTTGTCCTGCTGCCGCTGCTGGCGCCCCTGCCCCTCCTGGCGCGGGCAGCCGGGGCCGCCGCCCCCACCACCGCGCTCTCGCCCCGCGACCAGGCCGATCTGGCCCGCATCGAGGCCAGCCTGAACGCGATCCGCACCCTGAAGGCGCGCTTCCTGCAGGTGGCGCCGAACGGCAGCGTCGCCGAGGGGGTGGCCTGGATGGAACGGCCCGGCCGCATGCGCTTCGAATACGACCCGCCGACGCCGCTGCTGCTGGTTGCCGGGCATGGGCTGTTCTTCTTCCACGACAGCCAGCTCAACCAGACCACCAACCTGCCGCTCAGCGCCACCCCGCTCGGGCTGCTGCTGCGCGACAATCTGCACCTCAGCGGCGACGTCACGGTCACCGGCATCCAGCGGCTGCCCGGGCAGATCCAGGTCACCATGGTGCGCACCGCATCGCCCGACGAAGGCAGCCTCACGCTGGTGTTCGCCGACGAGTCGCTGGCGCTTCAGCAATGGTCGGTGGTGGACGCGCAGCGGCAGGAAACCCGGGTGCGGCTGTTCCGGATCGAACTCGGCGGCAGCTTCGACCCCAAGCTGTTCATCTTCAACCCCTGAACAGGCAGCCGGCAGCGTGGCGCCGCGGCCACACCTGGCGCCGACATGGCCGTCAGGCGGCGCGTCCTGCCGCAATTGCTTCATTTTATCGCCATCTTCATGGATGATGATCAGCAACATGAAACCGCTGATTGGTATCTCCTGCTGCACCAAGCTGTTCGGCACCTACGGCACGCCGAACCACGCGGCATCCGATACCTACGTGCGCGTCACCGATCTGGTGGTGGGCGGCGTGCCGGTGCTGATCCCGGCCAATGGCACCCACGCCGATGTCGCCACCCTGCTGGCGCGGCTGGATGGCATCATCCTCACCGGCAGCCGCTCCAACGTGCATCCCGACCAGTACCAGGGTCCGCCGCACGCCGAAGGCACGCCCGAGGACGCCATGCGGGATGCGGTCACCCTGCCGCTGGTGCGCGGCGCCGTGGCCGCCGGCATCCCGCTGCTGGCGATCTGCCGCGGCATGCAGGAATTCAACGTCGCCCTGGGCGGCAGCCTGCACCAGTGGCTGCAGGACCTGCCCGACCGGCTGGACCACTCCACCCCGTTGCAGGCCAACCCGCTGGTGCGCACCGGCAAGGCCCACAGCCTGCGCATCGTCCGGGGAAGCTGGCTGCACCGCATCGCCGGCGCCACGGAGATCGCGGTGAACTCGCTGCACAACCAGGGCATCGACGGCCTTGCACCGGGGCTGGTGGCCGAGGCCGTGGCACCGGACGGCACCATCGAGGCGATCCGCGCCCCCGCCGCCCCCGCACTGGCGGTCGGCGTGCAGTGGCATCCGGAATACGACTGGGAGCACGACCCGGTGTCGCGCCGCATTTTCGAGGCGTTCGGCGCGGCGGTGCGCAGCCGTGACATGCCACAGGCGGCAGCGGCGGATTGAAGGCAGGCCAGCCCAGGCCCACAGGAAGCCAGCATGATGCACCGCGGCGCCTTGTCACTGTTCTCCGTCATTGCAATGTTCGGCCCGGCCGCCCTGCACGCCGAGGACAGCGTGAGCCGCGAGGCCGCCCTGTTCGACCGTCCGGCTGCCGTCCGCAGCGTCCCTCCGAAGACGGACAACGACCCGGCCGGGGAAATCCGCTGTACTTATTATGGCGACTTCATGGTCCGCGAGACCGGAACCGACTCGCCCGCGCCAGGTCCCGCCGCCATCATCCCGGCGCCCGATGCCGGGCGGCGGCCCGCCTGCAACGCGGCCCCCGCTGCCCGCACGGTGCCGCTGAAAACCGAGGAACATGCGCTGCTCGGCCGGAAGGGGCCCTTCCTGGTGTTCGAGGCAGCCGACCCCTATGGCGCGGTGCCGTTCATCGTCCTGGACGCGAACACCGGGCGGCTCATCTACAGCGACGGCAAGCACACCGACGGCCTGCGATCGGTCGCGCTCGAAGGCGGCGCGCTGCGCATCCGCTATCCGCGGGCCTTCAACGGCGCCTGCTCGATCATCAAGGACGAGGCTGGCTGCTGGTCGAAGATCGCCCTGGCGGCGAATGTTCCGCCGGCGTTGGCACAGTCGCCGCCCCCGGTGCCGGCCTGCACGACCGCCTACCGCCGCGCCGAGGCCCCGGCCGATGGTCCCAGCATGATCATCTATGACCTGGACGTGACGCTCGACATCTCGGGCAGGACGCAGGTCAATTCGTTCGGGACGGTCGGGTGCGAGCCGATGCCGTAGGACCCCGAGGGGCGTTGCCCCGAACCCCGCCAGGGGCCACAGGCCCCTGGAACCCATCATTCAGACGAACTTGCCGTTCTTCGGAAACCCGTGCGGCGGCGTGCGGCCGACCTGGGCGCGCTCGCCCAGCCACTGGCGCAGATCGGTCTCGGTGCGGGTGCGCTCGCCCTGCCGCCAGCTCAGCCCGTCGGCCAGGCGGAACACCAGCACATCGCTCAGCGCGCCATCGCCGGCGTATTTCTGCAGGATCACCCCCGCCCCGCGCGCCAATTCCGGCACCTGATCCAGCGGAAACACCAGCAGTTTGTGGTTGCTGCCGATGACGGCGACGTGGTCGCCCTCGGCCGCGGCGCAGACCGTCGCCTCCTCGCCCGGGCGCAGGTTCAGCAGCTGCCTGCCGGTGCGCTTCTCGGCCGCAAGTTCCTCGGCCTTGACCAGAAAACCGCGGCCGCCGCTGGACGCAAGCAGATAACGGATGCCCTCGCGCGGCAGGAACAGGGCGGACACATCATCCTCGTTGGTCATTTCCACCAGCAGCCGCACCGCCTGCCCGTCGCCGCGCCCGCGCGGCAGGTCGCCGGCCTTGAGCGTGTAGGCGCGGCCGTTGGTGGCGAACAGGCACAGCCGGTCGGTGGTCTCGCAGGGCACCAGCAGGCGCAGCCGGTCGCCTTCCTTGAACTTGATCTCCCGCGGATCGGCGATCTGGCCCTTCACCGCCCGTATCCAGCCCTTGTCGGACAGGATCACGGTGATCGGCTCGCGTTCCATCAGGGCTTCCGGGGTGACGTCGATCACCGGACCGGCCGCGGCGAACACGCTGCGGCGGTCGCCCAGCGGACCGGCGCCGAATTTCCTGCGGGTTTCCTCCAGCTCGCCGGCAATATGGTCCCAGCGCAGGTTCTCGGAATTCAGCAGGGTCTGCAGGTCCTTCCGCTCCTTGCTGAGCCCCTTGTGCTCCTTGCGGATTTCCATTTCCTCCAGCTTGCGCAGGCTGCGCAGCCGCATGTTGAGGATGGCTTCCGCCTGCACATCCGACAGCTCGAAGGCCCGCATCAGCACCGGCTTCGGCTCATCCTCGCTGCGGATGATGCGGATCACCTCGTCGAGGTTGAGATAGACCCTGATGAAGCCGTCGAGAATCTCCAGCCGCCGCTCGATGGCGGCCAGCCGGTGCTTCGACCGGCGGACCAGCACCACGTGGCGATGGTCGAGCCAGGCGCGCAGCACGTCGCGCAGCCCCAGCACGCGCGGCGTGCGGTCGGCGGTGAGCACGTTCATGTTGAGCGGGAAGCGGCTTTCCAGGGCGGTGGCGCGGAACAGGCTCGCCATCAGCACCTCCGCCTCGACGCCGCGGGTCTTCGGCTCCAGCACCAGGCGGACCAGCTCCGTGCTCTCGTCGCGCACGTCGCCGAGCAGGGGGAGCTTCTTCTCCTCCATCAGCTGGGCGATCTGTTCGATCAGTTTCGACTTCTGCACCTGGTAGGGAATCTCGGTGACCACGATGCTCCAGGTGCCGAACCGGCCCTGCTCGACCGCCCATTTCGCCCGCAGGCGAAACCCGCCGCGGCCGGTCTCGTAGGCGGCCAGGATGGAGGCCGGCTCCTCGACGATGGTGCCGCCGGTGGGAAAATCGGGGCCGGGCATGTGCGCCAGCAGTCCGGCGGTGGTGATGGCGGGGTTGCGCACCAGGGCGATGGCGGCGGCGCAGACCTCGCCGGCATTGTGCGGCGGGATCGAGGTGGCCATGCCGACCGCAATGCCCGCCGAGCCGTTCGCCAGCAGGTTGGGAAAGCCGCCCGGCAGCACCACCGGCTCGCTTTCCTCGCCGTCATAGGTGGGCCGGAAATCGACCGCATCATCGTCGATGCCGGCCAGCAGCGCCTTGGCGACCTCGGTCAGCCGCGCCTCGGTGTAGCGCATGGCCGCGGCGTTATCGCCGTCGATGTTGCCGAAATTGCCCTGCCCCTCGACCAGCGGGAAGCGCGCGGCGAATTCCTGCGCCAGCCGCACCAGCGCCTCGTACACCGAGGCATCGCCATGCGGATGGTATTTGCCGATGACGTCGCCGACCACGCGGGCGCATTTCTTGAAGCCGGCGGTCGGATCGAGGCGAAGCTGGTGCATGGCGTAGACCAGCCGCCGGTGCACCGGCTTGAGCCCGTCGCGCACATCGGGCAGCGAGCGCGACATGATGGTGGACAGCGCATAGGCGAGGTAGCGCTCGCTCAGCGCATCCGCCAGCTTGGTGTCCTCGATGTTTCCGGCCAGAACGTCAGGCATCCGACTCCGTCTCCGTCATGCGCGCCACCCGGTCGTACAGTGCCTGACGGGCCAGGGGCAACGCCATGTGGCGCAGGCCGAACACGTCCCGGGCGAGAAAATGCCCGGTCAGCCGCAGCCCGTCGCGCCACTGCACCGGATCGCCCGCGCCGGCGCCGAGCAGGAAGGCCGGCAGGGGAAGCATCCGCGGCGCCCATTTGCCCGCCCCTGCGGCGGTCAGCGCCCGGCCGGATTTCGGGCTGACATGCACCAGCCCTTCGGTGGCACCGGTCACCGGGCACGCCGACAGGTCAAGCCCGTAGCCGAGATCGGCCAGCACCAGCGCCTCCCAGCGCACCTGCCCGGCGAGCATGCCGGGGCCGGCCGGGAGGCGGGCAATCAGGTGCAGCAGCCCGTCGAACACGCGCGGATGGGCCTCGCGCTCGGGCAGCGCGCCCTCGGCCACCGCGCAGGCGGCGGAGAGCATGGCGAGCTGCAGCGGATCGTCCATGGCCAGCGCGGCGGCGGGGTGGATGAGTTCGGCGCTGAAGCTGCCGAGCTGGTCGGCCAGCCGCCCGACCCAGCGCAGCTGCGCCAGATTGCCCGGCTGCCAGGTGGCCGCCCGGCCCCGGCTGGCGCCGCCGCGGGCAAGGCCGCGATGGGCGCCGTGCGCCTCGGTCATGACGGTGGCGATGGCGTCGCCTTCGCCGAACGGGCGGACGTCCAGGATGATGGCGGGGGCGTCCCACTCCATGCGGCGCTCCAGGGCGGACATGCGGCCGGGGATGGCCGCGCCCACCCGACATGGCGCAGCCGCGGGGCCACCGCAACCGGCGGAGGCCGGCATGACGCGATGGGGGGAATCGTTCCGCTGGCTGGCGGCACAGGCCGGTGGCGCTGCCAGAAGCCGCGAAGATGCCTTGCCAAACCCCTGCACCATAACCACGATCAGCCACGCAGGTGCGTGCAGGCGGAAAGTTTCGGAATACGCGACAAGCAAGCCGCGAGGGGAGAATGCGATGGCCGACCCGGACACCGGTATGCCGAAAGCCGACATGAAGCGGCTGCTGAACATGGCGAAGAAGGACCCGGTCAGCTGCGCCATCGGGCTGGGTTCCGATACCAAGCTGGCCCTGCTGATGCTCGACAGGAGCAAGGCGCCACGCGCGGTTTCGACTCTGCTGACCGCCGCCATCCCGGGGGCCAAGAACCTCCGCTGGGGCACCGCCGCCGTCGATGCGGACGCCGATCCGAAGCTGGTGAAGCTGACCCTGAACAGCAGCATCAGCGGCATGGCCTCAAAAGTGGTCAAGACGCTGCGGGGCACCGGGATCACCAAGGTGGTCATCGTGCTGGAGGACGGCACCGAGATCGACCGGCATGCCGGGGAGGAAGCGGAGGAGGAGGGCGGGCAGCAGGAGAACGAACACGAGGGAGAAGGGAAGCCGCAGGGAACGCAGCCCGGGGAAGCGCCGCCCGACCTCGGCCAGCTGCACCTGGCACTGACCGAACTGGTGAAGCGCATGATGCCGGTGATCGCCGCCGAGCCGGCACGCAAGGATGTGCTCGCCGGGCTGGCCGGCCGGGCGCAGACGCACATCAAGGCGGGCAACGCCGCCGATGCCGCTGCCGCCATCGGGCAATTGAAGCAGGCGCTGGAGGCCGGCGGGGCACCGCCGCCGCCGACCGACACCGCTGCTGCCGCGAGCGCCGAGACCTATGACAAGTCCTGGCAGGCGTGGCTGGCGGTGCGCAGGAAGATTGAAACCGATCTGGAAAAGCTGCGCGTCCAAATCGTTGCCACCTATCAGGACCAGCCCGACAATATCAGGGCGGAGTTGGAAACAAGCTACCGGACGAAGACCGCGCCGGTGCTGGCGACGCTGGACGAAAGCCTGGCCAACCGGCTGAAGGATGCAATCCAGGAGACCGATCCGGCGCGGCGGCAGGCACTGGTCGCGGCGGCGCAGGAAGCCATTGCCCGCTATCAGGCCTTCGCGACGCAGGGCAGCCTGATCGCCGACCTGGACGGCAATCCGTTCGTTCCATTGACGATCGGGGCAGTCCTGGGCGCAACATTGAAGACGCTCGCCGCGGCGGTGCGTTAGCCTGGGGCCGCGCACCGGCCGGCTGCCCAGGCTGCCGAGCCCGGAACGGTCCGGCATTCCGGTCGGACTGGCGCCAGCCCTCACTGGCGCCAGCACTCACCGGGTTCAGGCCTCGCCTTCCTCCCGCCCCCGCATCCGCCGCCCCAGCGCCAGCTCGGTAACCACGCCGTGCAAAGTACGCAACTCCTGCTCGGTCACCTCGCCGCGCCCGAAGAAGTGGCGGATGTTGCGCACCATGCCGGGGCGCTTCGGCGGATTGCGCAGGAAGCCGCAGGCATCCAGCTCGCCCACCAGATGGGCGAGGAAATTCTCCAGCTCGGCCTTGGTGGCCACCCGCGACTCGTTGGTCATCAGCCGGCGCGGAACCACGGATTCCTCGGCGGTCCACCATTCATACGCCATCACCATCACCGCCTGCGCGAGGTTGAGCGACATGAAGGCGGGGTTGAGCGGGTAGCGCACCAGCGCGTCGGCCTGCGCCATGTCGTCGTTGTCGAGTCCGGCCCGTTCGGGGCCGAACAGCAGGCCGGCGCGCAGGTCGCGGGCGCAGACGGCGCGCAGTTCGGCCGCGGCGCCGCGGGCGGTCAGCACCTGCTTGACGATGTGGCGCGGCCGCGGACAGGTGGCGAACACCCGGTGCAGGTCGGCAACCGCCTCGGCGACGGTTTCATGCACGGTCAGCGCGTCCAGGATGCGGTCGGCGCCGGAAGCGTTGCGCCACGCCTTCTCCTGCGGCCAGCCGTCACGCGGGGCGACCAGGCGCAGGTGGAACAGCCCGCCATTCCCCATGGCCCGGGCGACCGCACCGATATTGTCGGCCAGTTGCGGGCGCACCAGGATCACCACCGGGCTGTTGCCGATCGGCCCGATATCGGCGCCGCCATCGCGGCCGGTCATGCCCGGCGCCCGGTCATGCCCGACGCCCGGTCATGCCCGCCGCCACGTGGTGCCGGCCGGGCCATCCTCGAGCACGATGCCTTCCTGTTCCAGCGCCTGCCGGACGGCGTCGGCATGGACAAAATCGCGGGCGCGGCGGGCGGCCTGGCGCTCGGCGATGCGCGCCTCGATGGCGGCGGCGTCGGGCCCGCCGCGGAACCAGGCGGACGGGTCCTGCTGGAGAATACCCAGCATCCCGCCGCCGGCCCGCAGCGCCGCGCTGGCCGGCGCGTCGCCGGCCAGCGCGGCATCGGCCAGTTCGTGCAGCCGGGCGATGGCGAGCGGCGTGTTGAGGTCGTCACACAGCGCCTCAAGCACGGATTCGGGCACCGTATCCGCCGGCGGCGCCGGCCTGCGCTCCAGCGCGCGGTAGAAGCGATCAAGCTCGCGGCGCGCCTCGGCAAAGGCGAAATCGGAAAAATCCAGGCTGGCGCGGTAATGGGTGCGCAGCAGCAGCAGTCGCGCCGCCTCGGCCGGACCGCGCGCCAGCACATCGCGCACGGTGAGGAAATTGCCGAGGCTCTTCGACATCTTCTCGCCGTTCACCAGCAGCATGCCGTTATGCACCCAGACGCGCGCGAAACCGCTGCCCGGGAAGGCGCAGACGGACTGGGCCAGCTCGTTCTCGTGGTGCGGGAAGATCAGGTCGGCGCCGCCGCCATGGATGTCGAAGCTCTCGCCAAGGTAACGCCAGGACATCGCGCTGCACTCGATATGCCAGCCCGGCCGGCCGCGGCCCCAGGGGCTGTCCCAGCCCGGCAGATCGTCCGAAGACGGCTTCCACAGCACGAAATCGCCGGCATCGCGCTTGTACGGGGCGATTTCGATCCGCGCGCCGGCCAGCATCTCGTCCGGCGGGCGGCCGGACAATGCGCCGTAGCGGGGGAAACTGCCGACCGCGAACAGCACGTGGCCCTCGGCGGCATAGGCGTGGCCGCTGGCGATCAGCCGCTCGATGATGGCGATCATGTCGGCGATGTGGGCGGTCGCACGCGGCTCCACGTCGGGCGGCAGGGCGCCGAGGGCGGCCATGTCGGCGTGGTAGTCGGCCAGCGTGCGGGCGGTGATGGCGCCGATCGGCTCGCCGCTCTGCTGCGCCCGGGCGTTGATCTTGTCGTCCACGTCGGTGACGTTGCGGACATAGGTGACGCGCGGATACAGCCGGCGCAGCAGCCGGGACAGCACGTCGAACACCACCACCGGGCGCGCGTTGCCGATATGCGCCAGGTCGTAGACCGTCGGGCCGCACACATACAGCCGCACGTGGGCGGGATCGAGCGGCTCGAATCGCTCCTTCTGGCGGGTGAGGCTGTTATGCAGTCTCAGGTCAGGCATAGGGGGGTGGCGCTCCGACGGAGCCGGCACGCGGCCGGCAGAGGCGCTGTTTCTCCGCCAGCGCGGGCGGCAAATCAATGATCGGCGATCGGCGCCGGGCGATGTTGATCCAGGTCAATGCGCAGCGGGCACGAACCGTCCAATTGCGACTGACTTGCAAACGCTGTTCTGGAGAGCCAAGCCATGAGCGCCATCACCCTGCCTGTTCCGTCCGCCCGGCCGCGCAGTACCGGTGTCGCTTGCAATTGCGAGCCGCTCGCATTAGACCCGGTTTCACACCCGGGAGAGTCCGTGTCCGCATCCCTCGCCGCCGCCAGCCGGCTCGGCACCGCCCCGCTCGGCTTCCGCGGCCGCATCCGCGCGGTTGACGCCACCGGCTGCGGACGTTCGCTGCCGCCCGCCGAACTGGAGCGCCGGCTGCTGGAAATGGGCTTCGTCGAGGGCGCGATGGTCGAAATCCGCAATCAGGGCCTGTTCGGCCGCGACCCGATCGCCATCCGGGTGGACCACGCCACCGTGGCCCTGCGCCGCGCCGAGGCCAACGCCATCCACGTCGACGCCGTGGACGGCGCGCGGTGAACGAACTCACCGCACCGGAGCTTGCCCGAATCCCCGCCCCGCCGCCGCCCCTCCCCCTCGCCGCCCCGCTGCTGCATGTCGCGCTGGTCGGCAACCCGAACTGCGGCAAGACCGCCCTGTTCAACGCCCTGACCGGCAGCCGCCAGAAGGTCGCCAACTACCCCGGCGTCACGGTGGAACGGAAGGAAGGCAGCTTCGTCACCCCCGCCGGCCGCCCGGTGAAGCTGCTCGACCTGCCCGGCACCTATTCGCTGCGCGCCCGCAGCCCGGACGAGGAAGTCACCCGCGAAATCGTGCTCGGCCACCTGCCCGGCGAGAAGCGGCCGGAGCTGCTGCTCTGCGTGGCGGATGCCACCAACCTGCGCCTCGCGCTGCGCCTGGTGCTGGAACTGCGCCATGTCGGCCGGCCGATGCTGCTGGCGCTGAACATGTTCGACATCGCCCGCCACCGCGGCTTCGGCATCGACACCGACCGCCTCGCCGCCGAACTCGGCGTGCCGGTGGTGCCCTCGGTCGCGGTGCGCCGCGGCGGCACCCAGGCGCTGCTGGAGCAGCTGGACACGCTGGCCGACTCCGCCCCCGCCACCACCCCCGACGACTGGGCGCCGAGCGGGCGGGCCGGCACCCGCGCGCTGCAGCGCGAGGCCGACCGCATCATCGCCGCCTGCGTCACCCAGCCCGCCAAGCCCGACACCGTCACCAGCCGGCTCGATTCGGTGCTGCTGCACCCGGTGCTGGGGCTGGCGATCCTGCTCGCCGTGCTGTTCCTGATGTTCCAGGCAGTGTTCTCCTGGGCACAGCCGCCGATGGGCGCGATCAAGGCCGGGTTCGACTGGCTCGGCACGATGGCCGGCACGCTGCTGCCGGACGGGCTGCTGCGCAGCTTCGTGCGCGACGGACTGATCGGCGGCGTCGGCGCCGTGCTGGTGTTCCTGCCGCAGATCCTGGTGCTGTTCCTGTTCATCCTGGTGCTGGAGGATTTCGGCTACATGGCGCGGGCGGCGTTCCTGATGGACCGCATCATGGGCGGCGCCGGGCTGCACGGGCGCGCCTTCATTCCGCTGCTGTCGAGCTTCGCCTGCGCCATCCCCGGCATCATGGCCACCCGCGTCATCGACAGCCGGCGCGACCGGCTGGCCACCATCATGGTGGCGCCGCTGATGACCTGCTCGGCGCGCATTCCGGTCTACACCCTGGTCATCGCCGCCTTCATCCCCGACCGCACCGTGTGGGGCGTGCTGTCGCTGCAGGGGCTGGTGATGTTCGCGCTGTATGCGGTGGGCATCGGCAGCGCGCTCGGGGTGTCATTCATCTTCAAGCGGCTGGTCTGGCGCAACACCCCCGCCGAGCCGTTCATGCTGGAACTGCCCGACTACAAGCGGCCCAGCCCGCGCAGCATCTTCTTCGGCCTGACCCAGCGCGCCCGCATCTTCCTGCGCCGCGCCGGCACCACCATCCTGGCGATGATGGTGATCATCTGGTTCCTCGCCTCGGTGCCGCGCCCGCCGGCGGACGCCGACCAGGCCGCCATCAACTACAGCTTCGCCGCCAGCATCGGCCACTTCATGGAGCCGGTGCTGGCGCCGGTCGGCTTCAACTGGCAGATCAACGTGGCGCTGCTGCCCGGCATGGCGGCACGCGAGGTGGCGGTGGCCTCGCTGGGCACGGTGTATTCCATCGCCGCCGAGGACGACCTGGGCGCCAACAGGCTGGGCCGCACCCTGGCGGGCAAATGGAGCCTGGCCACCGCGCTGGCGCTGCTGGCGTGGTACGTGTTCGCGCCGCAATGCGCATCCACCCTCGCTACCGTGCGGCGGGAGACCGGGTCCTGGGCGTGGATGGGGCTGCTGTTCGGCTATATGCTGGCGCTGGCTTATGCCGCCGCGTTTGTCACTTACCAGACGGCGGTGGCGTTGGGGGCGGGGTAGGGAAGGCCAGGGCGCTGCCCTGGACCCGCAAGGGGGCAGTGGCCCCCTTGACCCCATTCCCTGGGACAATGTTTCCGAGCCGCCGATCATAGGTGACGGTTCACCGGCCGATGGGCGCTTCTGACCCTAAGCGGTCGCAAACTGCACGTGATAAACCCATGCCCCGCGCCACCCGCCGCCCCGCGCCCATCAACCCCTTGATCCGCCGTGCACAATCCCCCCAAATCCCACCCCATCCCAGATTTCCAACACTCAGTGTCGGTCAACAGCCTATCTGCAGGCTCTGCACCGCCGTTTCCAGCTCGAAGAATGTCGGCATGTGCTGGTTCGGCGCCATCTTGCGGCCGGTCTCCACGCTGATCTGCGGCGCGTTGCCGTGCAGATGCGCCACCAGCACGGCACGGATCACTTCGAAATACTTGCTCTCCTCCTCCACCACCCCCTTCAGCCGGCTGGCAGAGGGACCGGCCAGGCCATAGGCCAGCAGCACCCCCAGAAACGTGCCGACCAGGGCGCCGCCGATCATCGCCCCCAGCACCGCCGGCGGCTCGTTGATGTGCGACATGGTCTTGATCACGCCCAGCACCGCCGCGACGATGCCCAGCGCCGGCAGCGCATCGGCGAGGGTTTGCAACGCGTGCGCCGGATGCAGTTCCTCGGCGAGCATCTTCTTCAACTCCCGCGCCATCACGTCCTCGATCTGGTGCGGATCGTCGGCATTCATGCCCACCATGCGCAGATAGTCGCAGATCATCGCGCAGGCATGATGATTGGCCAGGATTTTCGGGAACTTCCTGAAGGCGGGACTGTCCGCCGGCTTCTCGATATGCGGCTCCAGCGCCATCGATCCCTTGGTGCTGGCCAGGCGCGCGAAGAAGAACAACAGGCTCAGCAGATCGATGTAGTCGGCTTTCTTGTACGACGCGCCCTTGATGACCTTCCCAAGTCCGGCGAACGTGTGCTTCACGTCGTACAGGCTGTTGGCCATGACGAAGGAGCCGATCGCGGCGCCGCCGATGGTCAGCAATTCGAACGGCAGCGCCTCCATCAGCGCCGGCATGCTGCCGCCCGAAATGGCGTAGGTGCCGAACACGCAGACGCACAGCAGGACCAGTCCGCCAATCGTCAGCATGGTGTCGCCCCTCAGGGCCCCGGTGCCATCCGCAGCACCACGATCGCGATCCGCCGGTTCGCCGCGGCCAGCGGATCGGCCGGCAGCAACGGATCGCGGTCGGCATTGCCGGTGACGCTGCGGATGCGCGTCTCCTGCAACCCCGCCTCGATCAGCAGGCGGCGGGTGGCATTGGCGCGCTCGGCGGAAAGCTCCCAGTTCGACTTGTCGCCGCCGCGATAGGGCGCCGCATCGGTATGGCCGGCGATCGAGATGGGTTCCGACAGCTTCGCCAGCACCGGCCCGACCTTCGCCAGCAGCAGGCGCGCGCGCTCCTGCAGCACCGATGAACCGGTGGCGAACATCGGCTGGCGCTCCTCGTCCAGAATCTGGATGCGCAGCCCCTCCGGCGTCTGGTCGATGGCAAGCTGCCGCCCGAGTTCGGCCAGTTGCGGGTCGGCATGAACCGCCTCGCGGATCTGCTCGGCGGCCCGGTCGAACGCGGCACGCTCCTGCCGCTCCTGCTCGGCGCGCAGCAGTTCGGCGGTCTGCGCCTGCGACTGCGGCGCCGCCGCCGCGGTCAGCGCCGCGCCGCCGCCGGGTGCCCGGGTGCCCGATTGCGGCCCGGTGGTTGCCGCATTGCCGCTGGCGGTGCCGTGCTCAAGCCCGGCGTTGCGCGCGCGGTTCGGAGCCATCGGGCGCTGGGAAGCGTCGGCATCGTCCTCATCCGGGTCGGGCGGCGCGATGGCGCGCGCCTGCACGACGCTCATGGCGCCGCGGTCGGACACCAGCGACCCCTGGTCGAACGGCGTGTGCCCGCCGAACGGCTGGCCGTTGCCCGAACTGGAGTGGCCGACCGTGGCGGCGGGCGAGAAATAATCGGCGATGCCGCGCTTCTGCTCCTCCGTGGTGGCGTTGATCAGCCACATGACCAGAAAAAACGCCATCATGGCGGTGACGAAATCGGCGTAGGCCACCTTCCAGGCACCGCTGTGATGCGGTTCTTCCGCCGCGTCCTCGCGCCTGATCACGATCAGCGCCGTCTTGTCGCCTGATCGTCGCTTGCCGTTCATTGTCGTCCACCGTCCCAGGCCGGCCGGCATACTGCCGTGGGCGCGGTTAAGGAGCCCTTATCCGAGGCACCGCCGGACGGTTGCGGCCGGCGCGCTCCGGCGGTCCGGATGAACCCCGTTCACCCGCCGTCCCGCAGCACCAGGTTCAGGGTGGGGTCCACCTGCGCCGTCATGCCGGGCAGGATGACGGTGGTGCCGTCCATCTGCTCGACGATGGCCGGACCGGCGATGCGGTTGCCGGCATCCAGCCGGTCACGGTCATACACCGGGCACGCCGCCCAGCCGCCGGCTTCCGGCAGCCACACCGCGCGGCTGCCGGTGCGCGCCGCCGTGGCGTCCGGCCCGGCATCGGGGCGCGGCGCAAAGCCGGGCCTGGCCAGCAGCCCCGCCGCGGCGACGCGGACGGTGACAAGCTGCACCGTCGCGCCCTCGGCGGTATCGCCGTGGATCAGCCGGTGCGCGGCGGCAAATACCTTTGCCGCCGCGGCCAGCATCGCGACGGTCACCGGTCCGTCCGGCAGCGGCACCGGCAGTTCATCCGCCCGGCCGGCATAGCGCAGTTCCAGGCTGCGGCTGATGCAGCGCGCCTGCGCCGGGATCTTCTGTCCGGCGAACCACATCGCGGCGCGGTGGCGCAGCAGGCCGGCCGCCTCGGCAATGGCGGGCAGCGCGTCGGCGCTGAGATCCATCGGCAGGTTGGTGGAGAAATCGGCCCGCAGGTCGGCCAGCAGCAGCCCCAGCGCGCCCAACGTGCCGGCGTGGCGCGGCACCAGGATGCGGGCGATGTCCAGTTCGCGCGCCAGCCGCGCCGCATGCAGCGGCCCGGCGCCGCCGAACGCCACCAGCGTGCTGCCGCGCGGCGGCGCAACCGCACGGATCGCCTGCGCCAGGGTCGCGGTGACGGCGGACAGAATGCCCTGCGCGGCCGACAGCAGGTCGGTTCCCATCGTCCCGGCCAGCGCCCCGACCGCCGCGCGGGCGAGGGCCGCGCGCCCGCCCGGCAGCCGGTCCGGGCTCAGCGTCTGCAGCACCAGATTGGCGTCGGTCACCGTCGGCCCGGGGCCGGAGTTGCCCGGCCCCACGGTCAACCGGCCTTTGGGGTCCAGGCATGCGATCGAATCGCCGCCGGCGTCCACCAGGCGGATACCGTCCCCCGGCACCTCGCCGGCTCGCAGCAGCGCGACGGCGGTACGGGTGCCGCCCATGTCGAAGCTGATCAGGCCATCGAACCCGGCCAGCCTGGCCATTTCCTGCGCGGCAAGCAGGCCGGCGACAGGGTCGGACACCGCGCTGCGCACCGGCAGCCGGGCCGCCGCGGCGTCATCGGCCAGCCCGGTGCGGCGGATGGCTGCCTCGATGCCCTGGGCGATGCCGCGCGCAGGGTCATCCGGCGTGGACGCGACCTTCCAAAGCTCGACGCGGCCCGTGCTGTCGTCGAACAGGCACACATCGGTGAATGTACCACCGGCATCCACGCCGATCCGCCAGGCCATCGGTTGGTCTTCCCTAGCTGCCCCGGCACCGCTTGTCCCGTTGACCAGGGCCGGGGAGCCGAGACTGCCAGAACTTTGCCACCCGGCCCAGCCCGGCAGCGGGCAGGCCAGACGCATCGCCGCTTCCTCCCAGGCCGCGGCCGGGTTGAAACCGCCCCCGCGCCGCCCAACCCTCATTGCATGTGCGGACGCTTTGCGGTCTTCCGGTCGCTCGACGAAATCCGGCGCAGCTTCGGCACGGTCAATCCGCCGCCGGATTTCGCGCCGACCTGGAACATGGCCCCCACCAGGCCGGCCCCGGTGGTGCGCCTGCATCCGCAAACCCACGCGCGACACCTCGACCTGCTGCGCTGGGGCCTGGTGCCGCACTGGGCGCGCGACCCGGCCGCCACCCGCCAGCCGATCAACGCGCGCGCGGAGACCGCCGCCACCGCGCCGATGTTCCGCGACGCCTTCGCCCGCCGCCGCTGCATCGTGCCGGTCGATGCGTTCTATGAGTGGCAGGCGCGCGGCGGCGGCAAGCTGCCGCACGCCGTCGCCCGCGCCGACGCCGCGCCGATGGCGCTGGCCGGGCTGTGGGAAGGCTGGCGCGGCCCGGACGGCGCGGTGCTGCGCAGCTTCACCGTGCTGACCACGCCTGCCTGCCCGGCGCTGCAGGCGCTGCACGAACGCATGCCGGTGGTGCTGGAACCGCCGGACTGGCCGCTCTGGCTCGGCGAGCCGGCAGGCGAAAATGCGGGGACCATCGCCGCCCTGCTGCGTCCCTCCGCCGCCGCCTTCCGGGTCTGGCCGGTCGCCACCCTGGTCAACAATACGCGCAACGACGGCCCGCATCTGCTCGACCCGGCGCCTTCGCGGGTCTGAACACCGTGTGTTCGCACCAGGATTTCCCTGACTTGCGCCCGATCGGAACGGATGGTAGTTTCATTCGTACTGACAATAGGGTTGGAAATCATGCAAGCTTTTGTCTGCGAACTGCTCAAGACCGGCTCGGGCAAGATCCTGGTCGGGATCGCGGGCGCGGTCGTGTTCAGCGGCATCTACTGGCATTTCGTGCCGGAAGGCTTCGGCACCAAGCTGTTCTTTGGCCTGGTACTGCTCGCCGGCGCCTACAAGCTTTACGAACTGAAGGCCTGATTCCGGACCGGCCTTCCATCATCCGGCCGGGCTGAGGCGCGCCCTCAGCTCGGCCGGCGCCATTCCTGCCGCCCGCAGCTCCCGCAACGTCGCCGCCTGGTCGCGTTTGGCCAGCCGCCGCCCGGCGGCATCGGTCAGCAGCGCATGGTGGGCGTAGCGCGGCGTCGGCCAGCCCAGCAGCGCCTGCAACAGCCGGTGCAGATCGGTCGCCGGCCTGAGATCGACGCCCCTGGTCACCAGCGTCACCCCCTGCACCGCGTCGTCATGGGTCACGCAGAGGTGATAGCTGGCCGGCGCATCCTTGCGCGCCAGCACCGCGTCGCCGAAGCGCGCGGGATCGCAGTGCACCCGCCCCTCGCCGGCCTCCTCGCAGCTCAGCGGCGCCGGCACCGCCGCCAGCGCGCGCGCCATGTCCAGCCGCAACGCATGCGGCGCGCCGGCCGCCAGCCGCGCCGCCCGCACCGCAGCCGGCAGGCGCCGGCAGGTGCCCGGATAGAGCGGCGCGCCATCCGGACCGTGCGGCGCCGCCGCCGACGCCGCCACCTCGCGGGCAATGTCGGCCCTGGTGCAGAAGCAAGGATAGACCAGCCCGCGCCCCGCCAGCCCGTCCAGCACCGCGCGGTAGTCCGGCAGGTGCGCGGATTGCACCCGCACTGCGCCGTCCCAGTCCAGCCCGAGCCAGGCCAGGTCCTCCTCGATCGCCGCGGCGAATTCCGCCCGGCAGCGGCCGGGGTCGATGTCCTCCAGCCGCAGCAGGAACCGCCCCCCCGCCTCCCGCGCCCGCCGCCAGGCGGTCAGCGCCGCGAAGGCGTGGCCGAGATGCAGATAGCCGGTCGGGCTGGGGGCGAAGCGGGTGACGATCTCCATGCCAGACCCGATATACCGGCGGAAACCACCGGACGGGAGCGCATGCGATGCTGGACGGACCACGCTGGGGGCCAAAGCAGGGACCGGCAGAGCAACTGGTGGTGTTGTGCCACGGCGTCGGCGCCGACGGCCACGACCTGATCGACCTCGCCCCCTGGTGGGCGGCGGCGCTGCCGCAGGCGGCCTTCGTCGCCCCCGACGCGCCCGAGCCGTATGACGCTGCGCCGATGGGCCGGCAATGGTTCACCCTGTGGGACCGCGCGCCGGCGCAACTGGCCGCCGGCGCCGATGCGGCTTCGCTGCGGCTCGGCGCCTTCATCGATGCCGAACTCGCGCGCCTGCATCTGCCCGACGACGCCTATGCGTTGATGGGCTTCAGCCAGGGCGCGATGACGGTGCTGCATGCCGGCCCGCGCCGGGCGGTGCCGCCGCGCGCCATCCTGGCGTTTTCCGGCGCCCTGCTCGCCCCCGGCAGCCTGGCGGAGACGGTTTCGCGCCCGCCGGTTCTGCTGGCGCATGGCGAGGCCGACGCGGTGGTGCCCGCCGCCCGCTCACGCGAAGCGGAGCAGGCGCTGCGCGACGCCGGCTTTGCCGTTGAGAGCGTGTACTCGCCGCGGCTCGGCCACGGCATCGACGAGGCGGGCCTGTCCACCGGCGCGATGTTCCTGCAGCGCGCCTTCGCCGCACGATAGCGGCCACCGGTATGACAGCGGCGCGAAACCTCCCGCGGCCGGCTTGCGGCACGGCCGGGGCAATGCGATAAGTTCAGCCGTTAGAAGGTGGCGTACAATATCCGGCGAGGCGCCTGGGTGAACGACCCCCAGCTATAGGGCGCCGCGCGACGGGGAGTTGGTTTTGCCCGACGGCGGACAACACTTTCCTGCGCTTGTGCTGAATGCGGACTTCCGCCCGCTTTCGTATTTTCCGTTGTCCGTATGGTGCTGGCAGGACGCGGTAAAGGCGGTGTTCCTCGACCGCGTCAGCGTGCTGAGCGAGTATGAGGCCGAGGTCCATTCGCCGAGCGTGTCGATGCGCCTGCCCAGCGTGATCGCGCTGAAGGACTACATCCCGGCCGCCCGCCGCCCGGCCTTCACGCGGTTCAACGTGTTCCTGCGCGATGCGTTCGCGTGCCAGTATTGCGGCTGGCGGCAACCGACCCAGGACCTGACCTTCGACCACGTCATTCCGCGTTGCCGGGGCGGCCGCACCACCTGGGAGAACGTTGTTACCGCGTGCGGCCCGTGCAATTTGCGCAAGGGCAGCCGGCTGCCCCGGGAATGCCAGATGTTTCCGCGCGCTGCGCCGCGCCAGCCATCGACCTGGGAGTTGCAGGACAATGGCCGCGCCTTCCCGCCGAATTTCCTGCACGAGAGCTGGCGGGATTTCCTCTACTGGGACAGCGAACTGGAGAACTGACCGGCGCGCATGCCGCGTGGGTCCGGCACCGCCGGCTCAGCCCCCCAGTGCCAGCCGGGCGAGTTGCCAGATGCCCAGCCAGAGCCCGAACGAGAGCACGCCGATCAGCGGCGTCGCCAGCGGCCAGGGCAGGCGCTCCTGCGCCCAGATCGTGCCCGGTTGGGCTGCATGCGGGTGGATTGCGTGCGAGTCCATTGTCGCCGTCGTGCCAGCAGCAATCATGTCCTGCCTCCTTGTTCCCGGGGATACGGGCCGCGACTGGCACCACGCCGGTTGCCTCGCGGTCTTGAAAGTGAAGCAGGGGTCGGTTAAGCGAGCGTAAACGCGCAGGTGTCACGGAAGCGGCATCAGACCGTCACAGGCCCGACTTCACTGCCGGCTAGACACCCATCCTTCGCGGTCGCCACGTCGGCGAACCGTACGATATGACAACGGAGACGGTTATGAACGAAGGCGGGCAGGGCATACTCGGACAGGTTGATTTCACCCCCGCCGATTCTCCGCCGCAGGGCGTCCGCCAGCCCACCCGCCAGGACGCCCGCCGCGTCGCCAACCCGCTGCTTTTCCTGCGCGCCTGGCTGGCCCATCCGCTGCGCATGGGCTCGGTGATCCCCTCCTCGGAGTCGCTGTGCCGGCGCGTCGTGCGCCAGGGCTGGCCCGAGCCTGGCCGGGCGGTGCTGGAACTCGGCACCGGCACCGGCGTGGTGGCCCGCGCCTTCGTCGCCGCCGGGCTGAGCCCGGAGCGGCTGATCCTGGTCGAGATCGACCCGCAGATGGCAGCCCATCTGCGCGAGGAGTTCCCCGGCGCCACCGTCATCGAAGGCGACGCCCGCCAACTGCCCGCATTGATCCCCGAGCGCTGGCAGGGCCGCATCGGCAGCGTGGTGTGCGGCATCCCGCTGGTGCTGCTGCCCGACGCCGAGCAGCGCCGCTTCATCGACGCCATCACCGCGGTCGCCCCCGGGCGCGGCTTCCTGCATTACAGCTACTGCGTAACGTCGCCGCTGCCGTACCGCCGGCACGGGCTGACCGCCCGCCGCGAGGCATGGACACCGTTGAACCTGCCGCCGGCGAGCGTCTGGCGCTATCAGCTGGCCGGGTAGCCGGCCCGGAAGGCCAGGGTTTCGCTCTGGCCTTCCCTACCCCGCCCGTCGCAGCAGCCGCTTTCCCTCCGCCCACTGCCAGGCCACCAGCCCCGGCAGACCGACCGCCAGTTCACGCGCGCGCTTGACCATCGACAGCGCGATCCCGGTATCGGGATGGATGCCGAACAGGCCGCACACCAGGATAAACCCGGCCTCCTGCACCCCAAGCGCGCCCGGCACCGCGAAACCGGCGCTGCGGGCGGCCTGGCCCAGGCTCTCGATGACGAACGCCTGTTCCCAGCCAACCGGCGCGCCCATCGCATAGAGCGCGAGCCAGGTTTCGATCGTGCCAAGCAGCCAGGCCAGCAGGTGCAGGGAAGCGGCCTTGCCGATCGCCCGCCGGTTGCCCTGCAGCCGCATCAGCTCGGTATGCAGCCCCTCCACCACCTGCACGGGAAGCCTGGGAAACCAGCGCTGCAGCAACCCCGCGGCGCCCTCGACCAGACGCATCAACCCGGCCCGCTGCGCCACGATGAAACCGCCGATGCCCAGCACGCCGGTGACGATGCCGCCGCTCACCCACGCCATCCAGTCGGTATCGGACCGCATCGTTGCCAGCACGATGAAGCCGGCAATGGTGAACAGCAACTGCGTCACCGCCTCGATGGTGAGGTCCAGCGTGGTGCCGGCGCCGGCCTGCGGCCCCGGCACCCCGCGCAGCATCAGCAGCCGGATGCCGACGATGTTGCCGCCAAGCTGTGCCACCGGCAGCATCGAATTCACCGCCTCGCGGATCCAGCGGATACGGAACCAGCGCCCCAGCCGCGGCTGTTCCGCCCCGACCGCGAGCCGCCAGGCGATCGATGACAGCCAAAGCTGCAGGAACAGCAGCGCGGTGGTGACCGGCACCGCCCAGCCCGCCCGCATGACCTCGACGCCGATGGTCCGGGCGCCGAAGAAAGCGACCAGCGCAATGACCGCGAAGCCGCCGAGGGCGACCGCGATCAGCCCGAAGCGCACGGTGAAAAGAACGGAAACATCATCAGTGGACCAGTGACGCCCGCCCCCCAGCCTGTCAACCCGCGGCCCGGGAAACGCACGACCGCCGCCGCCCCCTGGTCTTCTTCCCGTGCCGCGCCACATCAGCGGCAGATGGAGGGAAGCCGCATGGACAGCGACACAACCGGCCGCAGCGAGGCCGAATGGGAACAGGCGCTTACGCCTGAACAGTTCCGCGTGCTGCGCAAGCACGGCACCGAGCGCGCCGGCAGCAGTCCGCTGAACGCCGAAAAGCGCGCCGGCGCCTTCGTCTGCGCGGGTTGCGGCCAGAAGCTGTTTGCCAGCGGGACCAAGTTCGACAGTGGCACCGGCTGGCCGAGCTTCTGGGCGCCGATCGAAGGCGCGGTGGACACCAGCACGGACAAATCCTGGTTCGCCACCCGCACCGAGGTGCATTGCGCCCGCTGCCAGGGCCATCTGGGCCACGTGTTCCCGGACGGGCCGCAGCCGACCGGGCTGCGCTACTGCATGAACGGGGTGGCGATGGGATTCAGGCCGGACGGCAAGGACTGATCAGAGGCCGAGGCGGGCGCGGGCGGCCTGGTATTCGCGGGTGAGCCGCGCCACCAGTTCCGCCGCCGGAACCACCGCCTGGATCGCCCCGATCCCCTGCCCCGAGCCCCAGACATCCTTCCACGCCTTGGTCGCGCCGCCGGAGAAATCCAGCTTCGACGGGTCGGAACTGGGCAGGTTCTCCGGGTCGAGCCCGGCGCTGCGGAGGCTCGGCTTGAGGTAGTTGCCGTGCACCCCGGTGATCAGGTTGGTGTAGACGATGTCCGATGCGGCGGACTCCACGATCATGCGTTTGTAGTCCGCCGCGGCATTCGCCTCCTCGGTGGCGATGAAGGCCGAGCCGATATAGGCGAGGTCGGCCCCCATGGCCTGCGCCGCCAGCACCGCGCCGCCGGTGGCGATGGCGCCGGACAGGGCAATCGGGCCGTCGAACCAGGCGCGGATTTCCTGCACGAGCGCAAACGGCGACGTGGTGCCGGCATGGCCGCCGGCACCGGCGGCCACGGCGATCAGCCCGTCGGCGCCCTTCTGGATCGCCTTGCGGGCGAAGGCATCGCTGATCACGTCATGCAGCACCAGCCCGCCATAGGAATGCACCGCCGCAGTGACATCCTCCCGCGCGCCGAGCGAGGTGATCACGATCGGCACACGGTGGCGCACGCAGGTCTCCAGGTCGTGCTGCAGCCGCGCGTTGGAGCGGTGCACGATCTGGTTCACCGCGAACGGGGCGGCCGGGCGGTCGGGATATCTGGCGGTGTGCTCGCCCAGTTCGCCGGCGATGCGGCGCAGCCATTCGTCGAGCAACTCCGCCGGGCGGGCATTCAGCGCCGGGAAGCTGCCGACGATGCCGGCCTTGCACTGGGCGATCACCAGGTCCGGTGTCGAGACAATGAACATCGGCGCGCCGATCACCGGCAACGCCAGGCCCTGCAGCACGGGGGGGAGCGACATCGGCAATGATCCCTCAAACAATGGCGGAGGTTGCCGGCGCATCCGCCCGACCGCAAGCCCCGGATCAAACGCCGGGGCTGCGCATCAACCGGTCCGCTGCGGAGCGCCGCGGCGGCGGCGCCCGCAGGTTCACCTGCCGCCTCACCGACGCGATCAACCGGCGACACGGTTTGCCGCCGGATTACAGCCCCCCGCGTGCGCGGAAACCAGCGAGATCGCCCCCCGGGCGGGGCATACCAGCCGCCGGCGCGCCGGCGGGCACCGAGGCGCAGCGCGACCACCTTGTTGCCGAACCGTATGCGCAGCGGCATGGTAAAGCCCTCCCTCTCCAGATCATCTGGGAAAGCTGCCACCGCTTCAAATCGGCACCAGCAACGAACGGAAGAAAAAGCCGCCTCATCAGGAAACCACGGCATTTTCCTGTTCAAGGATGCCTGCCGCGCAAGCCGGAAGGAAAGCAGGCCCTGCCTGCCCGCCTCAACCAGCGCCATCAACGCCGACGCAGCGCGACCGCATCTCGCTTCCCTGCCCGGCAACACGCCACACCAACATGAGCAGCAGGAATACCGGCGCGTGTGACTCGGTCAAAGCAGACTGTTTCAAGCCAGCGGCGTGGTGGCGACGCTGGCTTTGGTGCCGGTGACGAACAGCACCCGACCGCCCTCGGCGGCAGAAACCAACACCATGTCGCCGGCCGCAAACATATCGGCCGCGTCGTTGAAAAACCCGCCTTCGGCCACCCGGTCCAGCCGTGCTGCGGCCGCACGATAGTGCCAAAGGGTAAATCCCTGGGCATAGGCGAGCACCGAAAGGTTGCGGATGGCGAAATCCATGGCTGCGCTCCGAGCAAAAAAAAGGCCGCTCCCCGGAAGGGGGCGGCGTTGCAAGTTTGGAGGGAGGAGGGTCGGCGCCGCAGGCACAACTCGGACACCGACGGGGAAAAATTAGGGCAGGGGACGGGCGGAGTCAAGGAATATTTTCCTGAATCGGCGGCTTATCCCGGCCGGCGATGGACGTGGCGCGCGCCGCCGCCTGCACCACGCAGTGCAGTTGGCGGGTGGTGATCGGGTTGTCAGGGTGCTGCCCGGGAAACAACCAGCCGCCGGGCCGCATCACGCCCTGCCGGTGCCCCTCCTGCCACCACGCCCGCAGCAGACCGAGCAGATCGGGCGACGGCACCGCCTGGCGCGACGGGCCGCCCTTGCCGCGCTCGAGCCGGATCAGCATGCGCTGGCTGTCGATGTCGCCGACCGTCAGAGCCTGTGAAGCAATCGTCGGCGCCGCGCGGTGGTTGAGGCAGGCCGTCGCCGCCAGCAGCCGGGCGACCTCCTCGGCGCTGAGCACCGTCGGCAGTTTGCGGGGACAGGCAAGGCGGACCAGCGTGCGTGACAGCTCCGGGCGGTCGAGGGTGAAGCAGACGCGCCGGGCCACCACGGCGCTGTTGAACGCCGGCGGGTTCGCCCCCCGGTGCCGCGCCGGCATGGGCCTCTCGGTCAGCCACGACGGCGGATTGCCGGGCGTGATGCTTTCGGGGCTGCCCCCTTCAGGGGGATGCCGGGCTGCCCGGCCGGCTCCGGCGAAAGCCGGTGGCACAGTACGCCAGCGCGATCAGCGGCAGGGCGAGGCCGGTCCAGCAGGCCAGAGACCAGCCGCCCTGGGCATAGGCCCAGCCGCCGACAGCCGAACTGATCGCGCCGCCGGCGAAGAAGGTCGCCATGTAGAGGCCATTCAGGCGGCTGCGATAGGCCCCGCCGAGCGCGTAGATGGCGCGCTGGCCGAGCACGAGATGGGTGGTCACCCCGAAATCCAGCAGGATCGCCGCGGCCACCAGCCCCCCGAGTGACCAGGCCGTGCCGCTCTGGCCGGCGCGTGCCAGCAGGAAAGCCCCGCCGGCAGCCAGGATGGCCAGCACGGTGCCGGCACGGCTCCAGCCGCGATCGGCCGCCCGGCCGGCGATCGGTGCAGCGATGGCGCCCGACACGCCGGCCAGCGCGAACAGGGCGATGCCGCGTTGCGACAGGTGGAACGTGTCGGCCAGCAGCAGCGGCACCGTGGTCCAGAACACGCTGAACGCGCCGAACAGACATGCCTGGGTGAAGGCGCGCCGCCGCAGCACCGGGGTGGTACGCACCAGTGCGACCATCGACGCCAGCAACGTGCCGTAGCCCAGGCCCGGATCGGGCCGGCGCGGCGGCATCACCGCCCGCAGCAGCAGCGCCAGCCCGACCATCGCCGCGGCCGAACCAACGAACACCGCATGCCAGGAGAAGGCGTCGGCGATGAAGCTGGCGATCGGCCGCGCCAGCATGATGCCGAGGATCAGGCCGCTCATGATGTTGCCCACCACGCGGCCGCGCGTCTCGGCGGGGGCGAGGTGGGCGGCATAGGGAACCAGCACCTGCACCGCGACCGAGCCGAGCCCGATCAGGAAAGCGGCGGCCAGGAACGCGGCGGTACCGGTCGCTGCCGCCGCGCCGGCCAGGGCCAGGGCCGCGCCACCGATCAGGCCGACGGCCAGTCGCCGGTTCTCGACGATGTCGCCGAGCGGCACCACCAGCAACAGGCCGAGGCCGTAGCCGATCTGGGTCAGCGTCACGATCAGTCCGGCCGCATGCAGCGGCAGGCCGAGGCTGGCGCTGATCGGCCCGGCCAGCGGCTGGGCGTAGTAGATGTTGGCGACGATGAGGCCGCAGGACGCCGCCAGCAGCCAACGCAGGCGTGCCGGCATCACCGCCGTACTGGACGCCGCCGCGATCGGCGCATTGGAGATTCCGGGCAACTGGTTGTGCTCCTGGACGATCGTCCGTCGTGCAGGCATGCCGCCGGCACCGGCCTTGGAAAAACCCGGCGACGGGACCGGGGTCCTTATCCGCGACCGGGCTGAATGCCTGGCCGTGCTCACCCCGCTCCTGCTTGTGCCGCGAAGATGCTGCTCGGCGATCGCCACCATCGCCGGCCTCGGCCGTGATCGGACCTCGACCAGCGTCCGGATCGGCGTGTCTCCGCCAGCCGAACAACCCTACCGCAGCGGGACAAGGCCGTCGCGATAGCGAATCGCCAGTGTGTCGGCTAGACAGGGTCATCCACGTTCCCGCTGCTCACTCACCTGCGATGCTGAAACCTGTCTCGCTCACCCCTGATGAAGCGGCCTGCCTGGAAGCCCTTCGCGCCGGCGCCGACCGAAAGATTGCGGTTGCCCTCCAGGTGAGCCTGAACCTCGGGCAGACCCAGCGGGCGCTGGAAAAGCTGGCTGCGCTGGGGCTTGCCGCCCCCAGCGGCCGTCGTGGTGCCTGGCATCCGACCAGACGGGGAAAAGTGGTGGACATGGCAATAGCAATCGTTCCCGCCGCCCGCAGACGCGGCCGAAAGCCGATGGAGAAGCTGGTCCCGGGTCCGTCAGCGGCCCGCCTGCTGGCGTTGCTCCAGCGCCCCCGACGCGGTGCGGAACTGCCGGCGCTGCTGGGCGTGACGCGACAGCGTGTCCACCAGTTGGTTGCCGAGCTATCGGCACTCGGCCTGATACGCTCCGCCGACCCGAATTTCCCGGCCTTGGTGATCGCCCTCAGGGACGACCCGTCGGTGTTGCTTCGCCAGGCCGAGGAACGCGCGCTGTCCGCGTTTCCGCAGACCGAGGCGACGACCCTGGCGAAGGTCGCCGCTGCGGCCAGGATGCCTGCCGGCAGGACCGCCGCACTCGCGGACTTTCTGTGCAGGCTGAACCTCATCGAGAGGATGTCCGCCGCAGCGAGCAGCGATCTGTACCGCTTGACGGCGGCGGGAGCGGCGCATTGGCAGCGATCGGCGACGGCCCGCCGCGCCGAAGCGCCCCCACCGCCGTTTCGCTCCGACCGGGTTCACGGCGTGCTATCCTGTTTGGCAACCCAGGGGCCGACGCGCACGCGGGACGTGGCCATTGTGCTGAAGGCTCCACAACAGTCGGTCAATGCGCTTATGCAATACCTCAAGCGCAAGAACGCCGTTCGTCCCCAGACCGATGCGCGGCATGCCCCGTACATCCTGACGCCTGACGGACACGACATGCTGTCGGCCATGAAGGCGGCAAGAATCGGCCATGACGGCGAGCGGTCGCGTTGCTGAAACCAGCCAGCTTTCCGCGGGAGCCGTCGGGCTTGACGGCGCCGGCGGGGATTTCTGGCGTCCGCGCATGAACACGGTTTCGCGCGCCCAACTCACCGAGCACCTCTGCACGGCGGTCGGCCTGTCACGGAACGATTCGGCGGACCTGCTGGAGTCGGTGCTGGATATCATGTCGAGCGCGCTGGAGGCGGGCGAGCCTGTGAAGATCAGCGGCTTCGGCACCTTCATAGTGCGCGAAAAAGGCCGCCGGGTCGGCCGCAACCCCAAGACCGGCGTCGAAGTGCCGATCCTGGCACGGCGGGTGCTCACGTTCCGCCCCAGCCTCGTGTTGAAGGCCCATGTCAACCACGCCGTGGCGCCGGAGTTGGCCGAAGACGACGAATGAACCAGATGATGCCGGCCTCGCGCGTCCTGCGGAAAGCCCGGCCAGGAACGGAAGCCGGGCATGACGGCAGACAGGTGTTCGCCCAAATCGGCCATTCTGTGGTTCGCTCTATGGTGAACGTGGTGCACGCCGGTTTGGACGCTGAACCGTGGTTCGGGCACGAGGGCGCTTTCCGCAGTGAACTGAGAGTTTGAAAAAGAATGCCCGCAAGCCGCCGAACGATGGCGGAAAACTCAATGATGTCAGCGGGCGTTCTTTTTCAAGTTCGATTGTTTTTCAAGCTCTGAGGCTGCCATGACGATCGACGAGACGCTGACCACCGATGATATCCTGAATGCCTTTGGGACCGTCGGCAATGTTCTGCCGCGCACCGCACTGAAGCAGGCGGCAGACCGCTGGCACGAGGTCGGTCCCGCCCTGCTCGCATTGCTGCAGGAGGCTGCCGAGGGGAGCGACCGTTCCGAACGCGCCGATTCGATCCTGTTCTTCGCCATATTTCTGATGGCGCAGATGCGCGAGACACAAGCGTTCCGGCCGCTCTGCACCATTGCCGCCGACGGCGAACGGATGTTTGACCTGATCGGCGACGGATCCACTGAGGACCTGCCCGGTATTCTCGCGCGCACGTATAACGGCGATCCGGCGCCGCTGCGGCGGTTGATCGAGGCGGAAACTGCCGATCCGTTCGTTCGCGATGCCGCCTTCGAAACACTCGCCTGGCTGACGGCGACGGGACAGCTCGACCGTGAGGAGACGGCGCGCTATCTGCGTGATCTGTATTCGACACTTCAGCCGCAGGCGGAGTCTTTTGCCTGGGTGGGTTGGCAGTATGCTGTTGCCCGGCTCGGAGTTGTCGACCTCGTGCCGCTGGTCGAGACGGCATTCCGCGATGGGAGGGTCGATCAATTCGTCCTGAGTCTCAACGATTTTCATGAGGACCTGCGCGCTGCCCAGCAGGCGACCGAGCCGACGGCGGGGTTCGACCTGCATGTCAAGGACATCGGCCGCTTCGATGATGTTGCCACCCATCTGTCCACCTGGGCGTCCTTCCAGCCGGAAAAAAAACGGAAGCCGAAATATGGGCAGGCAACGAGCGGACCACGGAGCGACCAGGCCACGCGCAACCCGTTTCCCAAGGTCGGCCGCAATGACCCGTGCCCGTGCGGCAGCGGGAAGAAATATAAGAAATGCTGCCTGCAATAGGCAGGGAACCGGCAGAACTTTATCGCCAGTTCCCCTCTGCCATCGTCGGGATCGGGATGAAGCGGGGGGCAAACCTATGTTACGATGGATGCCGAGCCGCAGGAGGTAACCATCATGGCCGCAACCCCGCCGCCTTTCGCGCAAGATGCGTCCGCCATCAACTTCCGGCTTCCTGGCACGGATGGGCGGATTTATGCGCTCGATGACATCGCCGGCACGAACGGCACGGTGATCGTCTTCATCTGCAATCATTGTCCTTACGTCAAGGCGGTGATCGACCGCCTCGTCACCGATGCACGAACGCTCAATGCAGAGGGTATCGGGTTCGCTGCCATTTGCTCCAACGACGCTGATGCCTATCCCGAGGACTCCTTCGAGGCCATGCAACGCTTCGCGCAGGCGCACGCGCTTGCGTTTCCCTACCTGCACGACAAAGACCAGGCGGTGGCACGGGCCTATGGTGCCGTCTGCACGCCCGATTACTTCGGCTACGACGCGAATCGCCGGCTCAAATACCGTGGTCGCCTTGATGAAGGCCGCACCAGCCCGCCTCCGGCCGGCGTGCGCCGGGAGTTGGTGGAGGCCATGCGCGCAATCGCGGCGACCGGTATCGCGCCGCCCGGGCAAATGCCATCGATCGGCTGTTCCATCAAATGGAAGCCGGGGGCGTGAAACCTGCCCATCCCTCCGGAAAGGGTAAGGATGTGGTCGCTGGTCGGCCGCATCGTCGCCTTCAGCGCCGCATATGGCTCGATCAGCCCGTCCCACGGCCGCCCCCACGGATCGGTCTGCGTCTCGAACCGCTCATCCGCCGCGGCCACCAGCCCCATGCCGATCTGCTTCAGCAGCGGCGCTGGATTGGCCATCAGCCGGTTCAGCCGCCGCAGGCTGGATTGCAGCGCCTGGTCGCCCAGGGTGGCGGTAAGCGTGATGCCGATCATGCCGGCGCGGTGGCCTCCGGCGTCACCGGGCCGAGATACTTCATGTCGCCGTCGTATTCGCCCTCGGCCAGATCGGCGTCGCGGCCCTTCGCCACCACGGAATAGGAAACCACACCATCGGCGATGGCGATGAGCCGCTTCCGGCCCTGCGCGTCTTTCGTGACCAGATAGCCGGTGCGGATCATAACCCTGCCTCTCGCAATGCCCCGCGGATCGCGGCGATCGACGCGGGGAAAGCGTCGATGACCTGCTGTCGCTCGAAGCCGTTGAAGAAACCGTTCTGGAATGGACGGTCCAAAGCATACATGGCGGCATAGAGTTCCGCAAAGGTCTCACGGGGATCGCCCAGAAGGTAAGCGCCTACCGACTTGATGTCGTCCGCCAATGCGGCCTTGTCCTTGTCGAACCTGTTGATCCTGCCTTCCGACTGGCTGCCGGTGATATGTCACACCAAAGCGGACGCCCCGCCGCCGCCAAGCTCAACCACCCGGCGGCCGCAGCACGTCGAAGGTGCGCACCGCCACCTCCGGCGGCGCCGGCTCCAGCCAGGGCTCGGCGTCGAGCGCGGCCCGCGCGTCGCTCTGCCCCTGCTGCCAGCGCTCCAGCATGGTGGCGCGGGCAAACTCGATGTCCTTCTGCGCGCCCTGAAAATCGTGCGAGCGGTAGATCAGTTCGACAATGTCCATCCGGGTCTGGCAGGCGACGGCGCGCAGCGCCTCCACATCGGGGCCGCCCTCGAAACCCTCCGGCAGCCGGGCAAGCAGGCGCGATATGTGCCGCCGCACCGTGTGCATGGCGCGGAAGCTCTCGACCCCCATCCGGGTGCGGCTGGAATAGGTGATGTCCTTGCGCCGCTCCTCCACCGCCTCCATGTCGCCGGGCAGGGCGCCGCGGGCGGGAAACAGATCGACCTGGAAGGTCAGCGTGCTGTGCCGCGGCACCGCGTCCAGCACGTATTGCAGCGGGGTGTTGGAAACCAGCCCGCCATCCCAGTAGCGCTCGCCCTCGATCTCCACCGCGGGGAAGCCGGGCGGCAGGGCGCCGCTGGCCATGATGTGGTCGGGGCCGATCTTCTGGGTTGCGGTATCGAAATAGGCGAAATTGCCGGTGCGCACATTCACCGCGCCGACGCTGAGCCGCACCGGGCCGGCATTGATGCGGTCGAAATCCACCAGCCGCTCCAGCGTCGCCCGCAGCCCGGCGGTGTCGTAGAAGCTGGTGGGTGGCTGGCCGGTGCGCCAGGATTCCAGCAGGTTCGGCCGGAAGAAGCCGGGCTGGCCGAACAGCAGCGCCGCCAGCGCGCCGCCCTGGCGCACCGCCTGCTGCCAGGGGGCGAAGGGAAGATCGGGCCAGGCGGCGGTCGGCGCGGAAACCTGGTCCCAGAAGCTGCGCAGCTTCGCCACCCGGTCCGCCGGCGCATTGCCGGCGATCAGGGCGGCGTTGATGGCGCCGATCGAAATCCCGGCCACCCAGTCCGGGTCATAGCCGGCGCCCGCCAGCGCCGCATACACACCGGCCTGGTAGGAGCCGAGGGCGCCGCCCCCCTGCAGCACCAGCGCGATCTGGCGCGTCTCGCGGCGTTGGGCGATCCCCGGAACGGGTGGTTCGGCCGGTGTCCTGGACATGTCCGTTCTCCCTGTATGCGCAGGCGGCAGTGCTGATCGCGCGACGATCTATTCCGCGATCTGCGCATCCTGCAACGGCGGCGTGGAGGCATGCCAGGTCAGCGTGCGGAAATCGAAGCCGCCCTCGATGGTGGGTTTGACGATCCGGAAATACGGCGAGACATCGAAGTCGCGTGGCGCATACAGCGAGTGGTGGCGGATGCGCAGCACCTCGTCGACGCAGTCCGGACAGTCCTCGGTTGCCGCCGGTTGATACTCCACCAGCGGCAGCACCGGATAGCGGATCTCCTGGAACGCCTGCGCGATCAGCGTCGAGCAGATCGCCCGGGTCGGATCGCCGCTGCCGAGGGCGATCATGCGCCGGCGCAGCCGCGTCGGCACCGGCGGCATCGGCATCAGGTAGCGCGCCAGATCGATCAGGTTGCGCAGATCATACTGGTAGCCGATGCGCTCGATCGCAAAGCCGGTGACCGCACGGCGCTCCGCCTCGGTCAGCCCGACCGGGCGGCAGATGCGGGTGTGGCAGCCCTCGAACTCCTCGATGCCGACGCTGCGCACGCCATGCACCAGATCAGCCTCGATGAAGCAATGATCGCCGGCGGCCAGCCGCCCGGCGCCGTGCGTGCCCAGATAAAGCGCCGAATGCGACCAGGTGGACTGGGTCAGATACTTGATCGCGGTGGCGATGCGATTGTTGCCCTCCACCAGCAGCACGTCGCCCGGCTGCAGGGTGGCGAGCAGGCGCTCGCGCGGCGTGGGCACCCCGAGGCCGAGGCCCGGCCGCGGCTCGGTGAGGAACCGGGCCAGACGGCGGCCGATCATTCCCGTCATGATGTTCATCGCACCGAATGGCTGGCCCCTGCTGTGGCCCCTGCTGTGGCCCCTGCTGTGGCATTGTCCGGTGTGTGGCGAGTCGCCGCAACCGTTGCGGGACAAATGGGGTGCAATCGCCTGCCTGCATCGCTTTGCGGGCGTTCAGCCGCTGCGCCTGCGGCGCATCCCTCCGCCCGGCTACGGCTCGCGCATGGCCTCGGAACCGGCGGGAATCAGCCGTGATATCAGGTCGCGCAGCACAGTGCGCCGACCGATGCGGATATCCGCCATCACCGGCATGCCCGGCACGATCCGCCCGCCTTCGGGCAGGTCGTGCAGCTGCAGCTCGTCGATCGACATCCGCGCCCGGAAATACAGCACCCCCATCGCCGTTTCCGCCCGCGTCTCATTCTTCGCCGGCTCCTGCTGCGGTTGTTGGAAACTGTCCGGACTCACCGACCGCACCGTCCCCATCGCCATCCCGTACAGCGAATACGGGAACGTCTCGAACTTGATCGAAACCGGGTCGCCAACCCGCACGAACCCGATGTCCTTGGCCTCCACCACCGCCTCGATCTGCAGCGGCGCATCCAGCGGCACCAGCTCGATGAACTCCTGCCCGGCCTGCATCACCGTGCCGACATTCACCGGTGCCACCCGCAGCACGACCGCATCCCGCTCCGCCCGCAATTGCACCAGCTGGCGCCGCAGGCTCGCCTTGCTCAGTTGCTCGCGCGCGTCCGCCAGCAGGCGCCCCTGGTTGGTCAGCTGCTGCGACGTCTCGGCCATCCAGTGCTGCGCGTCATCGTTGCGCTCTGCCTGCAGTGCGTCCAGTTCCCGCTGCGCCGTGATCACCTGCGACCGCGCCGCCGCCAGCTGCGAATCGATATCCACCCGGGTATCGGTCGCCTGCAGCCGGTTCAGCTGGCTGCCCACCTTCAGGCGCTCCAGTTGGCGGCGCTTGTCCTCCAGCACGTTGGCCAGCGTCCGGCGCTGGACAAGCGACGCCGCGTCGGCGCGTGCCTGCGCGATCTTCACCTGCACCAGCTTGATCTTCTGCGCATAGTTCTCCGCCTTGAAGCTGCGCTCGGCGTGCCGCTGGGCGTACATCATCGCCTGCAGCCTGCTGGCGGCGCTGCCGTCCGGCAGGTAGGGGCGGTTCTGCGTTTCCGCCGTCAGCCGGTCCACCTCGGCCTGCAGGCTGTCCACCTGGCTGTCCAGCGCCGCGGCGTTGGCCAGCGCAAAGGTCGGGTCGAGTTCGGCCAGCACGTCGCCGGCATGCACCAGCTGGCCTTCCCGCACGTTGATCGAGCGCACCAGCACCCCGGCCCAATCGGGCGAGCCAAGCGGCTGCACCATCAGGTTGCCGCCGGTCGCCGTCACTTTGCCGGCCGTGTTGACCACCCGGTCGATCGGTATCAGCCCCAGCACCGCCAGCAGCGACGCGAACGCCGCCATGATCATCAAATGGGGGTGGCGCGAGGCCGCCGGCACCGGGCCGGCGATCACCGCCGCGGTCGGCGACTGGTACTCCAGCAGCGCCGGCCCCACCGCACCCTGCGGCCCTGCGACCGCCGGGCCGCCCGGCTTCGTTATCAGAGCGGGAGGACCGGTCATGCCCGCCCGCGCCTCATCGGCCCTGCGCCAGCACGGGCGCCGCCGCCGGCTGGCTTTCCATGTGGCGCGTCTGCTGCAGCCAGAGCTGGCGGTAGACCGGGCAGCGATCCACCAGGTCGCGATGCGGCCCGACATCCATCACACGGCCGCGGTCGAGCACGATGATCTGGTCCATCTCGGTCAGCGACGACAGCCGGTGCGACACCACCAGCATCGTCCGCCCCTGCGCGATGCGCGCGATGTTGGCGTTCACCAGCGCTTCGCTCTCCGGGTCCAGCGCCGAGGTCGCCTCGTCCAGGATCAGGATGCGCGGATCGTGGATCAGCGCCCGCGCAATCGCCAGCCGCTGCCGCTGGCCGCCCGAGAGATTGGGCGAGCCTTCCTCAACGACCGTCTCGAAGCCCTCCGGCATACGCTCGACGAACTCCTCGGCGCCGGCCAGACGCGCGGCATGGAGCGCATCGGCCAGGGTCAGCCCGGGGCGCCCGGCGATGATGTTGTCGGTGATGCTGCCGCGGAACAGGAAGTTGTCCTGCAGCACCACGCCGAACTGGCCGCGCAGGTATTCGAGGTTGACGCCGCGGATTTCGTGCCCGTCGATCTCGATGGCGCCCTCGTAGCCGGAGGCGAAGCCCTGCAGCAGGCGGGCAATGGTGGACTTGCCGGACCCCGAGCGCCCCACCAGCCCGGTCGAACAGCCGACCGGAATGAAGAAACTCGTGTTCTGGAGCGCCAGCGCACGGGTGCCGGGATAGCCGAAATCGACGCTGTCGAAACGAATTGCGCCGCGGATCTCGGGCCGCGCGCCAAGGTTCGGCGCCGCCACTTCCTGGCGGCTGTCGACGACGTCGGCCGCAATCCCGATGGCGCCGCGCACTTCCTCAAGATCCTCGATCAGACGGGCCATGTTGGCCAGCGGACGGGCCAGCCGGCCGCCGAGCATCATGAAGGCGAACAGCACGCCCATGTTGCCGCGGCCTTCCACCAGCGCCATCAGCGCCCCGGCCATGATCACGCCCCGGCTCATCAGCGCCTCGAGAATGGTGGCCAGCGTGTCCGGCCAGTTGCTGATGTTGCCCATGCGTTCCTTGGCCACGGTGACTTCGGCGGTGACCTTGTCGAACAGCTCACGCTGCTGGCGCTCAAGCGCCAGCGACTTCACGGTGCGAATGCCGTGCACCGTCTCCAGCATGACCGTGGAGCGCCGTATCTCGGCTGCCATCCATGCCCCATAGGCGCGGCGCACCGGGTTCAGGAAGATCAGGATCATCGTGCCGCACAGGCCGGCCAACGCGATGATCATCCAGGTGAGCGTGGCATCCAGGTAGAACAGCACCGGCAGCATCACCGCCACCGTCACCAGGTCCAGCATGGTGGCGAGCATCTTGCCGGTCAGGAAATCGCGGACCTTCTGAATCTCGCCGACCTGTTGCAGGATCGCGCCGGTCTGCCGCCGCTCGAAAAAATCGAGCGGCAGGCCGATCACGCGGGCGAACACCAGGGAATTCAGCCTGACATCGACCCGGACCCCCACCGCGTTGATCAGCCGCCGCCGGGCGTAGTTGAGCAGCGTTTCCCAGATCGTCATCACCACGATCATGGCGATGACCATGTTGAGGGTGGCGACGTTGCGGTAGATCATCACCTTGCCGAGCACGACCATCACGGCCAGCGCCGGCAGCAGGGCCAGGAAGCTCAGCACCAGCGAGGCGATGAACACATCGCGGATCAGCCGCCCTTCGTCCTTCACCAGGTGGAAGATCAAGCCGAAGCCGAGCCGGAAGTCCCGGGGATTGGTAAGGTGCGGCTGGATGAGCAGCGCCTCGCCCGACCAGACCTGACGCAACCGCAGTTCGTCGACCGGAACGCCATCCTGCTCGCGGGCGATCGAGGGGTCGCGCAGCCAGACGATGTTGCGGACGCGGTCGGCCCGCACCATCAGGGCGGCGCCGCCATCCGCCAGCAGCAGCACCGCCGGGCCGGTATCGGACAGCTTCAGCAGGCGGCGCCAGCTCAGCCGCGCCGACTTTGCCAGCAGGCCGCCACTGCGCGCCCAGGCCAGCAGGTCCCGGGGCGCCGGCGCCACACCTTCGGCATGGTGGAGCATCTCCGGCTTGAGGTTGACGCCGTGGTACTGGGCGACGGCGGACACCGCCATGACGCGCACGGCATGCGGGCCGGCCGCACCGGGGCCGTGCTGCGTCGGGTTGTCCGTTTGGGTCAAGTGCCTCGTTCCCTGGCCTCAATGCGGCGGATGCGGTTGCGGGCTGACGGGGCCAACCGCTGATTTCTAAGGACACATACTGAAGCACGTTGCGGAAGGCCAGGGCGCTGGACCCGCAAGGGGGCAGTGGCCCCCTTCACCCCATTCCCTGGTCAGCCGAGCCGATATACCGACCGCGCATTGGCGGAAAACACCATCCGCCTTTCCTCCTCGGACAGGCGGATCTGAAATGCGTGCTCGGGATCGTCCATGTCGCAGCGCGGATAATCCGACGCGAACAGAATGCGGTCCCAGCCCACCCAGTCGATCACCCGGCGCAACGCCTCCGGGCGCTCGGGTTCGTCGGCCGGCTGGGTGGTGAACCAGAAATGCCGGCGGATATATTCCGATGGCGGGTCCGTCAGATGCGGCACCTCATCGCGCATGCGCGCCCAGGCGTGGTCCATCCGCCAGCACAGCGACGGCACCCAGGCAAACCCCGCCCCGATCATCACCACCCGCAGCGACGGATGCAGCTCGAACACCCCCTCGATCACCAGGCTGACCACCACCGCCTGCTGCGACAGCGCAACCGCGTGCTGCTCCTCGAGATGGAAGCTCGGCCACCCGACGCCGGACACCGCCTGCCCGTTGCAGCCGGACGAATGCAGCCCGACCGGCAGATCGTGCCGCACCGCGGCGTCATAAACCGGCCAGTAACGGCGGCGGCCAAGCGGCTCGATGCTGTGCGTCACCATGGAAATCTGCGCGAACCCGGGATGCCCGGCCCAGCGCTCGATCTCCTCCACCGCCGCCTCCGGGTCCTCGCCCGGCACCATGATCGCGGCCTTCAGGCGTTTCTCCCGGCTGGTCCAGTGCTCGACCACCCATTCATTCAGCGCGCGGCAGATGGCGGCGCCGAGTTCCTGGTTGCGCTGGTCCATGCCCTGCGGAAACGCCAGATGCAGCAGCCCGTATTCGACATCGTAGCGGTCGAGCAGCTGCGCGCGCATCAGGTCAAGGTTCGACCCCGGCGGCCCGCCATCGGGCGGCCAGGCATCGGCGCGGGCGGAGGCCGGCGCCGCCTGCAGCGTGGGCGACGAACCCCGGAAGGCCATGGGCTGGCGGCTGCCGTAGGCATCCAGATGGTCGCGCCAGCGCCTGGATAAATAAGGCGACAAATCCTTCAGCGAGCGCAGCGCGTGGTGGACGTCGCAGTCGATCAGCCGGGCGCGCGGACGGGCGCGTTTCTCCCGCCCGGCGGCCGGTGCCAGGACATCGTCAGGGCTCATGCGGTCGCCTCCCCTTGCTGCACCGGCCGCAGGCGCGGATAGGTCGCGCGCGCGTTGTCCACCAGCACGCGGCGGCGCAGCGCGGCCGGAAAACCCGCGGGGAAGGCATCGCACCCCTCGAAATGCCAGTGCGGATAGTCGGTCGAGAACAGCAGCATCTGCTCGCCGCCAAGCTGGTCGAGCACATGCGCCAGATCGCGCGGCTCAGGCGGCGCGTCGGCCGGCTGCAGGGTGACGCGCACATGCGCGCGGATGATGTCGGCCGGCGGGCGGTCCACCCAGGGCACTTCCGCCCGCATCGCCCGCCAGGTCTTGTTGGCGCGCCACAGGAAGGCGGGCAGCCAGGTGAAGCCGGATTCCAGCAGCACCACGGTCAGGCGCGGGTGCCTGTGGAACACCCCCTCGCTGACCAGGCTGAGCAGCTGCGCCTGAAAGGCGTGCGCCGTGGTGACATAGTCTTCCAGGTGGTACGATGGCCAGCCGTTGCTGGTGGTGGCGTGGTGCGCGGTGGTGCCGGCATGGATGGCGAGCGGCAGACCGTGCCGCTCGGCCGCCGCCCAGATCGGCCATAGCAGCCGCTTGCCCAGCGGCATGTCGCCCATCGCCAGCACCATCACCTGCACGAAGCGCGGATCGCCGGCGCGCCGCTCGATCTCCTCCACCGCCAGTTCGGGATTCTGGGTCGGAATGATGATGGAGGCGCGCAACCGCTTGTCGCGGTCGAGCCATTCGGCGGCGATCCAGTCGTTCAGCGCCCGCGCCAGCGCCACCGCCAGATATTCGTTGCCCAGCCCCTCGATGCCATACAGGCAGTTGAGGATGGCGGTCTGCGTGCCGAACGGGTCGAGCACATGCGCCTGCAGGTCGGCGAGGCTGGTGCCCGGCCTGCGGCCATCGGCGGAGCGCCAGTCCGCCCGGCCATGCGCCACCGCGCCGGGCGGGAAACACATCAGGTCCAGCCCGTCGATGCCGCGAGCGGTTACCTGCGCGCGCCAGTTGTCGTCCAGATAGGGGAGCAGCGCCGCCATGCCGGGCAGTGCCGGATGCACGTCGCAGTCGATGCCGCCGAGGGTCGGTGCCCTCATGTCACCTGATCTCCTGGCCCGGCTGCCCGGACGCAGGACGTTACACCTGCCGGCCGCGCCGGGTCCATGCCGGGAATTTGTCGCGGCCGGCCCGGTGAGTGCCGGTCAGGCGGCGCGCTGGCGCCAGGCGGCCAGCAGGGTGAAGGCGACCGCCAGCAGGCTCGGACCGATGAACAGCCCCAGAAAGCCAAAGGACAAAAAGCCGCCGAACACGCCGAGGATGACCAGCGCCAGCGGCATCGCCACCCCGAAGCTGATCAGCACCGGCCGCACCACGTGGTCGGCAACGCTGACCAGCACGCACCAGGCGACCAGGAAGATCGACCAGCCCACCGCCCCGCCATGGAACAGCCACCACGCCGCCGCCAGACCGATGACATAGATCAGCGGTGCGCCGATCTGGCTGAGCGCCAGCAGCAGGGTGACGAAGCCGAACGTGGCGGCGCCCTTGATGCCGGCCAGGGCAAGCCCGGCCCCCATCATCACCGCCTGCAACGCGGCGGTGCCGACCACCCCATAAGCCACGCCGCGCACCGAGGCGCCGGCGGTATCCAGCGCGCCGGCGGCCGCCTCGCCGCCCAGATCGGTCAGCACGGCGCGCAGTTCGCCGGCCAGTTCGCGGCCGTGCACCCAGAACATGGTGGCAACCGCCAGCGCCAGCACCAGCTGCAGCAGGCTGTCGGCCAGCCCGGCGGCAACCGAGACCAGGATGTGCCGCAACGACTCGGAATACGGCGCCAGCGTCGCCGCCACATCGAGGTCGCCGCTGGCGGCATCGGTCCACAGCCCGGCGATCTGCTCGCCGACCAGCGGCACGCCGGCGAGCCAGTCCGGCGGGGTGTGCGGCAGGGTGGCCACGACGATGGCGAGGCGCTCGCTGCCATGCGCCACCTGGTTGGCCAGCCCGGGGGCCAGGATCAGCGCCGGCAGCGCCAGCACGCCGAGCGCCAGCAGCAGCAGCGCCACGGCGGCGCCGCCGCGCGGCAGGCCGGCGCGCACCAGCGCGTCCCGCAGCGGCCAGGCGGCGACCGACAGGATGGCGCCGAACAGAATGGCGGTGATGAAAGGCCGCAACACCTCGAACACGCCCAGCAACAGCAGGGCGATGAGCAGCAGCACCAGGGCGCGCTCGATGGTGGCGACAGTGGCGGCACGTTGCTGATCGAACATGGCCAACCCTACCCGCTCCGAAAGCCCTTGAGGAATGGGTTCCAAGGGGCCACTGCCCCTTGGCGGGTCCAGGGCAGCGCCCTGGCCTTCCTTCCTCAACCCAGCAGCTTATCCAACTCCCGCACCACCGCCTCGCCCATCACCTGGGTGCCGACGCGGGCGCAACCCGGTGCCATGACGTCCGGCGTGCGCAGCCCGTTCGCCAGCACGGCGACGCAGGCGCGCTCGATCAGCGCCGCATCCTCCGTCATGCCGAAGGAATAGCGCAGCAGCATGGCGAAGCTGAGGATCTGCGCCAGCGGGTTGGCCACGCCCTTGCCGGTGATGTCCGGCGCGCTGCCGTGGATCGGCTCGTACAGCGCATGCCGGCGGCCGGTCGCATCGGGCTGGCCGAGCGTGGCGGAAGGCAGCATGCCCAGCGAGCCGGTCAGCATGGAGGCGAGATCGGACAGCAGGTCGCCGAACAGGTTGCCGGTGACGATGACGTCGAACTGGCGCGGGTTGCGCACCAGCTGCATGGCGCAGTTGTCGGCATACATGTGGCTGAGCGCGACATCCGGATATTCGGCATCGCCCAGCGCCTGCACGGTCTGCCGCCACAGCAGGCCACTTTCCATCACGTTGGCCTTCTCGACCGAACACACCCGCTGCTGCCGCTGGCGCGCCAGATCGAAGGCCACGCGCGCCACCCGCTCGATTTCCGGCGTGGTGTAGACCTCGGTGTTGACGCCGCGCCTGGTGCCGTCCGGCAGCGTCTCGATGCCGCGCGGGGTGCCGAAATAGATGCCACCGGTGCTCTCGCGCACGATCATCAGGTCGAGACCGCGCACGATTTCGGCCTTCAGCGTGCTGGCATCGATCAGCGGGTCATACACGATCGCCGGGCGCAGATTGGCGAACAGGCCAAGCTCGCTGCGCAGCCGCAGGATGGCGATCTCGGGCCGCATGTCGAAGCCGAGCGATTCCCATTTCGGGCCGCCGACCGCACCGAACAGCACGGCGTCGGCGTCCTTCGCCCGCTGCAGGGTGGCGTCGCTGATCGGGGTGCCGCGCGCATCGATGGAGGCGCCGCCGACCAGATCCTCGGACAGATTGAAGGCGATGCCGCGGCGGCGGCTCATCCAGTCGATGACGCGGCGGACCTCGTGCATGACCTCGGGGCCGATGCCGTCGCCGGGGAGAATGAGGATGTTCTTGATGGCGGACATGGGCCGGTATCCTTACGGCGTCGGTGCTTGCAGCGACTTAGATGGCGATGCCGGGCTGCCAGGATTTCTCCTGGCGCTGGCGGGCTTCATAGCTGTCGATTTTCGCCGCGTGCTGCAGGGTCTGGCCGATATCGTCCAGCCCGTTCAGCAGCAGGTGCTTGCGGAACGGGTCGATCTCGAAATGCACCTTCGCGCCGTTCGGCCGCACCACCACCTGTGCTGCAAGATCGACCGTCAGCCGCGCGTTGTCGCCCAGCCGCGCATCCTGCATCAGCAGGTCGCAGAGCTCGCGCGGCAGGCGTATCGGCAGAATGCCGTTCTTGAAGGTGTTGTTGTGGAAGATGTCGGCGAAGTCCGGCGCGATGACGCAGCGGATGCCGAAATCCAGCAGCGCCCAGGGCGCATGCTCGCGCGACGAGCCGCAGCCGAAATTCTCATACGCAATGAGAATCTGCGCCCGGCGGTACGGTTCCTGGTTCAGCACGAAATCCGGCCGTTCCCGGCCGTCGGCTTCATAGCGCAGGGTGTCGAACAGATTGGCGCCGAGACCGGTGCGCTTGATGGTCTTGAGGAACCTTGCCGGAATGATCTTATCCGTATCGACATTGGCCATCGGCAACGGGGCGGCGATGGCGGTCAGGGTGGTAAAGGCGTCCATCAAACCAGCTCCCGCACATCGGTGAGGTGGCCGGTCACCGCGGCGGCGGCGGCCATGGCCGGCGACAGCAGATGGGTGCGCCCGCCCGGACCCTGGCGGCCCTCGAAATTGCGGTTCGACGTGCTGGCGCAGCGCTGCCCCGGGGTGAGCTTGTCCGGGTTCATGCCGAGACACATCGAGCAACCGGCCTCCCGCCATTCGAAGCCGGCGTCGCGAAGAATGCGGTCCAGCCCCTCCGCCTCGGCCTGCTGCTTCACCAGGCCGGAGCCCGGCACCACCATGGCGCGCACGCCCGGCGCCACCCGGCGGCCCTGCACCAGTTGCGCCACCACGCGGATATCCTCGATGCGGCCGTTGGTGCAGGAGCCAACGAACACCACGTCAACCACCAGCTCGGTCAGTTTCTGCCCCGGAATGAGGCCCATATACTCCACCATGCGCTGCAGCTGGGCGCGCCTGGCTTCGTCCGGCTCATCGGCGGGGTTCGGCACCGTGCCGGTGATCGGCAGCACCGCCTCGGGGCTGGTGCCCCAGGTGACCATCGGCGCGATCTCCGCGGCATCGAGGGTGACGACACGGTCGTAGACGGCATCGGCATCGGATGGCAGCGTGCGCCAGTGCGCCACCGCTGCGTCGAACGCCGCGCCGTGCGGCGCGAACGGACGGCCGTCGATATAGGCGAAGGTGGTTTCGTCCGGCGCGATCAGCCCGGCCCGCGCGCCGGCCTCGATCGCCATGTTGCACACCGTCATCCGGCCGGCCATGTCGAGCGCGCGGATCGTTTCGCCACCAAACTCGATGACGTGGCCGTTGCCGCCGGCGGTGCCGATGCGGCCGATGATGGCCAGCACGATATCCTTCGCGCTGCAGCCGGGCGGCAGCGTGCCATCGACGCGCACCAGCATGTTCTTCGCCGGCTTCTGCAGCAGCGTCTGCGTCGCCAGCACGTGCTCGACCTCGGAGGTGCCGATGCCGAATGCCAGCGCGCCCAGCGCCCCATGCGTCGAGGTATGCGAATCGCCGCAGACGATGGTCATGCCGGGCAGCGAGACGCCCTGCTCCGGGCCGACGATGTGGACGATGCCCTGGCGCGGATCGAGCACCGGAAAATAGGGCACGCCAAAGGCGGCGACGTTGCTTTCCAGCGTCTCGACCTGGATGCGGCTTTCTTCCTCGGCGATGCCCTGGCTGCGGTCGGAGGTGGGAATGTTGTGGTCCACCACGGCGAGCGTCGCCTCCGGCCGGCGCACCCGGCGCCCGGCGGTGCGCAACCCGTCGAAAGCCTGCGGGCTGGTCACCTCGTGCACCAGATGGCGGTCGATGTACAGCACGCAGGTGCCGTCGGGCAGACGCTCAACGACGTGGCTGTCCCACACCTTGTCGAACAAAGTGCGGGGCTTGTCCTGGGGCATGGACGTTCCCTCCTCCTCGGCAGACCGGCGTTATTCGGCGGAGGCCTGCTCCACCGCGACTGCCGGGGCAGTGCTGCTGGGAACCTCGCGGGCGCGTTCGGCGATGCGCGCCGACTTGCCGCTGCGGCCACGCAGATAATACAGCTTCGCCCGCCGCACATCGCCGCGACGCACCACCAGGATTTCGGCGATCACCGGCGAATACAGCGGAAACACCCGCTCCACGCCTTCGCCGTAGCTGATCTTGCGCACGGTGAAGTTGGAGTTCAGCCCCTTGTTCGAGCGGGCGATGCAGACGCCCTCGAAAGCCTGGGTGCGGGTGCGCTCGCCCTCGACCACCTTCACCGACACGCGCAGCGAATCGCCGGGGCGGAATTCCGGAATCGGGCGGACGGCGCTGAGGCGGGCGACCTCTTCCGCCTCGAACTGCTGGATGATGTTCATGGCTTGTCCTTTCGTATTTTTCTACGGCGCGCCGGGCACGGTGGCAACCGGGGCACCCGATATGACGGCTGGCCGCAGGGCGGATTGGTGTGCGGCCCACAGCTCGGGCCGCCGCTCGCGGGTGATGCGTTCGGATTGCTGCCGCCGCCAGGTGGCGATGGCGGCGTGATGGCCGGAGAGCAGCACCTCCGGCACGCGCCGCCCCTGCCACTCCGCCGGGCGGGTGTAGTGCGGGTATTCCAGCAACCCGGCAGCGAAGCTTTCCTCATCGGCGCTCTCGGCCGCCCCCATGACGCCGGGCAGCAGCCGCACGCAGGCATCCAGCAGCACCATGGCCGGCAGTTCGCCGCCGGAGAGCACGTAGTCGCCGATATTGATCTCAACCAGACCGCGCGCCTCGATGACCCGCTGGTCCACCCCTTCGTAGCGGCCGCACAGCAGCACCACACCGGGACCATCGGCCAGCTCGCGCACCCGCGCCTGGGTGAGCGGGACGCCGCGCGGCGTCAGATAGATGCAGGGTCGCGCGTCGGCGACGGCCGCCAGCGCCGCATCCAGCACGTCGGGGCGCATGACCATGCCGGCGCCGCCGCCGAACGGCGTGTCATCCACGGTGCGGTGCCGGTCGGTGGCAAAGCCGCGGATGTTCTCCGCCGCCAGCGACCAGATGCCGCGCTCCAGGGCACGGCCGGCCAGCGACTGGCCGAGCGGTCCGGGAAACACCTCCGGAAACAGCGTCAGCACGCTGGCGTTCCAGGGCGCCGTCATGCCGCGTCGTCCGCCCGGCCGGGCACCACGATTTCGTCGGGCGGCACCACGGTGATCCGCCCGGCGGCGATATCCACCACCGGAACCGCCGCGCGGGTGAACGGCACGAACAGCGCCCCGATCTCCAGGCTGGCGCCGGCGCCATAGTCGTGCACCGCATCGACCTGCCCGAGCGGCGTGCCGTCCGCGCCGACCGCCTGCAACCCGATCAGATCGGCGAGATAGAACTCATCCCCCCCGGCCGGCGGCAGCCGGTCGCGGTCGGCATAGAGCGACAGATTGACCAGCTTTTCGGCCTGGCTGCGATCGGCGACCGGCACCGGGCGGCCATCGATGAGTTCGGACAGCTCGGCGATACCCTCGCCCCGCCAGCGCAGCGAGAACCGCCGGCCGCGCCCGTCCTCGAACGGGCCATAGGCCGGCAGGTCGGCCGGGTCGGCGGTATAGCTGTGCACATGCAACAGCCCCCGCACGCCGTGCGGCCTGCCCACCACGCCCATCAGGATGCGACGCTGCGGCACTGCTCGCCGGTCAGCCGGCGGCCTTGGCGCGTTCCTGCGCCTTCTTCTTCGGCAGCGACTGCTTGGGCTGCTCGACGAAGGCGGGCATCGGCGCCAGGCCGGCGCGGCCGAGGAAGCGGGCGACCCGGTCGGTTGCCAGCGCGCCCTCGCTGAGCCAGTGGGTGATGCGCTCGTTCACCAGGCGCACGCGGTCGGCGTGCTCGGCCGGCAGCATCGGGTTGTAGCTGCCCACCCTCTCGATGAATCGGCCGTCACGCGGCGAGCGGCTGTCGGCCACCACGATGTGGTAGTACGGCCGCTTCTTGGCGCCGGCGCGGGCAAGTCGGATCTTCAGGCCCATGGGGAATCAGGTCTCCGTGGTTCGGGATTCAGGTTGGTTGGATCAGAACTGCCGGCGGTTGCCGGGCAGCAGGGCAGCCAGGCCCTGACGCATCAGGCCCTTCTGCCCCAGCTTGTTCATGCGCTTCATCATGTGGGACATGTCCTCGAACTGCTTGAGCAGCCGGTTGACGTCCTGCACGCTGGTGCCGGAGCCGGTCGCAATGCGCTTCTTGCGGCTGGCCTTGATGATGTCGGGGGTGCGGCGTTCCTTCACCGTCATCGAGCCGATGATGGCGGCCTGGCGCTTCAGCACCGTCTGGTCGATATCGGTCTTGCCGGCGGCGGCCAGCTGCGCCTGGAGCTTGCCGGCGCCGGGCAGCATGCCGATGATCGAGGACAGGCTGCCCATCTTGTTGATCTGCTTGAGCTGGCTGGCATAGTCCTCCAGGTCGAAGCGGCCCTTCGCCATCTTGCGGGCGAGTTTTTCCGCTTCCTCCTGGTCGATCGTCTCGGCGGCCTTTTCCACCAGCCCGACCACGTCGCCCATGCCGAGGATGCGGCCGGCGACGCGCTCGGGGTGGAATTCCTCCAGGGCGTCGATTTTCTCGCCCATGCCGACCAGCTTGATCGGCGCGCCGGTGATGGCGCGCATGGACAGCGCGGCGCCGCCGCGGGCGTCGCCGTCCATGCGGGTCATGACGATGCCGGTGACGCCGACCGCCTCGTTGAAGGCGCGCGCGGTGTTGACCGCGTCCTGGCCGGTCATGGCATCGACCACCAGCAGCGTCTCGACCGGGTCGGTGGCGGCGCGGATCTCGCGCACCTCGTCCATCAGCGCCTGGTCGATCGAGAGCCGGCCGGCGGTGTCGAGGATGACGATGTCGAACACCTCGCGCCGGGCGGTGTCCATGGCGCGGGCGGCGATTTCCAGCGGTGTCTGGCCAGGGATGATCGGCAGGCTGGGCACGCCGGCCTGCTCGGCAAGCTGGGCGAGCTGAAGCTGGGCAGCCGGGCGCTGGGTGTCGAGGCTGGCCAGCAGCACCTTCTTGCGCAGCCGCTGGGCGAAGCGCAGCGCCAGCTTGCCCGATGTGGTGGTCTTGCCCGATCCTTGCAGGCCGACCATCAGGATCGGGATGGGCGAGGGCGCGTTCAGGTTGACCGGCACGGCGCCGGCGCCGCCAAGCTGCTCGATCATCACGTCGTTGACGATCTTCACCACCTGCTGGCCGGGCGAGACGCTGTCCAGCACCTCCTGCCCGACCGCGCGCGCGCGCACGCTGGCGATGAAGTCCTTGACCACGGGCAGCGCCACGTCGGCATCCAGCAGCGCGAGGCGGACCTCGCGCAGCGCGTCGGTGACGTCGTCCTCGTTCAGCGCGCCGCGGCTGCGCAGACGGTCGAAGACGCCGGCGAATTTTCCCGAGAGGTTTTCGAACAAGCGGACCCCAACACAGTACGCGCCGGCGCGCGAACACTCGCGGACCGGCGGATCAGAAGGCGGGGCTTATCGCGCCGGGCGGACCGGGAGTCAAGCAAGCGACCGCCGCCGGCAGTTCTCAAATGAAACTTGCATCTGCCGGACCTGGCGCTCTCACTCCGGCCACCAGCGAAGGAGCCGCACATGTCGCAGAACGAACTGAAGGTGCAGTCGGGACAGGTGGTGGCGCTGCGCCTGTTCGACGTGGCGTTTGCCATCGACCTGAAGCGGGCCGAGGCGCTGTGGGCGCAGCAGGCGCTGGGCGCCAGCGCGCGCAGCCGGCTGGTCGGAACGCCGCCGAAGGCGGTGTCGTTCGGCGTGCCACCGCTGGTGCTGGAACTTGCGCCGGTGGCGTTGCAGGTCGATGGCACCGCGGTGCAGGCGGCGGCGAGTGTCCGCCTGTATGATTTCGGCATCGTCGCCCTGGCGCTCCGCCTGCCGGTGCAGAACCTGCCCTGGAACAGCTTCTCCCGGCTGGTGAACCAGACCGATCTCGCGGTCGGCCCGGCCGCCGTGACGCCGGTCTGGGACACGCTGCTGACCCAGTTGCGCGGCCTGCTCGGCGAGGCGCTGGACCGCCCGACCACGGCGCTGGTGCAGGAGGATTATCTGATGGCGATGGTGTTCGCCTTCGACCAGCCGGTAACCGCCGAGGCGTTGCAGGAGCGCGCCGATCTGGTGCCGCTGCTGTCAGGCACCGAGCGTCCGCTGTCCGAGGGCGCCCGGCGCGACCTGCTGCGGCACCGCTACTCCTATCACCCCGACGACCTCGCGGTGATCACCTGGGACCGCGCCCTGATCATCGAGCCGCAGCGGGAAACCGACGTCGCCGACGTGCTGGAAATGGCCAACGCCCAGTTGCTGGAAATGCGCGCCTATGACGAGATGCTTGACGACGAACTGCCGCGCATGCGCGCCATGGTCGAGGCGGCGCGGCAGCGGGCCAACCTGCTCGCCGCACGCCGCTACGCCAAGCTGGCGCGGCGGCTGCACACGCTGGTGGCCGAGGTGACGCAACTCACCGAACGGGTGGACAACGCCCTGCAGGTTACCGAGGACGTCTATCTGGCACGGGTCTATGCGGCGGCGATGGAGCTGTTTCGCGTCCCCAACGTCAGCGCCGCGGTGGACCGCAAGCTCGCCATCATCCGCGACACCTACGCGGCCCTGCACAGCGAGGCGGCGGGGGCGCGGTCCGAACTGCTGGAAATCATCATCCTGTGGCTGATCGCGGTTGAGATCGTCGTGTCGCTGCTGCCGCATTGAAGGCGCCGGTCCCTGTTCCGGCAATCGGGACAAGGGGGGCAGCGCGCGACGCCTCCCCCGCCCGCAGCACGGTCAGAACGAGGCGATCGAGCACCCGCCGCCCTTGGCCTTCACCTTCTCGCAGAAATCGCGGGCATGCCCGGAATCGGCGAAGCCGCCGGTGCGCAGGCGGAAGAAGGTGTGCCCCTCGTGCTCGGTTTTCGTCACCAAAGGCTGGTGGCCGCCCAGCACGTCCGGCATCTTCCGGGCCAGCCGCTGCCACTCGGCCAGCGCCGCCTCATGCGAGGGCAGCGCGCCGAGTTGCACCTGGGTGTGCCCGGCCGCAGCCGCGGTGGGACCGGCGGGCACGGCCGGCGATTTCGGCGCGACCGCCGCCAGGTGCGCCGGCCTCGGCTCGGCGACCGGCGGCGCCGCGGGGATCGACGGCGCCGGCGCGGCGGTGATAACCGGCGGCGGGGCCGGCGGCGGCGCGGGCCGGGTCTCCTGCGCCTTCAGCGCCTGCGGCGCCGGCACCTCGGCCGGCGGCGCCATGGCGCTCTGGCCCTCGGTGGCACCCGACAGGATCGCCGTGTCCCGGTCGGCGATCTCCAGCCCGCCCGGATCGGCCGGCTTGACCCGCAGCGGGCGGCTGTCGGCCTCGATCACCGGCACGCCGGACGGGTGATGCCCGGTGGCGGAATACAGCCCCACCATCAACGCCAGCGCGGAGGCGATGGTGCAGGCGGCGATCACCAGGCGCTTCGTGTTCGGGTCCATGCCCTGGTTGCGGTCAAGCCGGTAGCTCGGGATCGGCCCCGACGGCAATTCCATTTCCTCACGCATGGCGCGGCAAACTCCTTGAACCGCCGCCCCATGCCCGGAACGGCGTCAGCGCATCTCCTCGACCGGGGTCACCCCCATGACGGCCAGGCCAGACCGAATCGTCGTCGCCGTGGCAGCCACCAGGGCAACCCGGGCGAGCGTCTCAACCGGGCGGTCGGGCTGCAGGAACCGCAGCGCCGAATCGTCCCGTCCCCGGTTCCATAGCACATGAAAGTCGCCCGCTAAATCAGAGAGAAAAAACGCTATTCGGTGTGGCTCGCGTGCAACAGCGGCGGCCTCCACGCTGCGCGGCCAGCCGCCCAGCCGGCGCAGCAGCGCCAGTTCCGCCGCGTGTTCCAGACTGTCCAGCGCCACCCCGGCCAGCGCCGCCGGCGCCACCGCCGCCGCGCCCAGCAGCTCCGCCGCGGCGCGCAGCACCGACCGGCAGCGGGCATGCGCGTACTGCACGTAGAACACCGGGTTTTCCCGCGTCTGCGCCACCGCCTGGTCGATATCGAACTCCATCTGCGCGTCCGACTTGCGGGTCAGCATGGTGAACCGCACCGCATCCGGCCCGACCTCGTCCAGCAGGTCGCGCAGGGTGATGAAGGTGCCGGCGCGCTTGCTCATGCGCAGCGGCTGGCCGCCCTTCAGCACGTGCACGATCTGGCACAGCACCACGTCCAGCGTGCCGCCGAACGCCTTCGCCGCCGACTGCATGCGCTTGACATAGCCGCCATGGTCGGCGCCCCAGACGTCGATCATCAGATCGAAGCCGCGCGCGGTCTTGCCCGCGTGGTAGGCGATGTCGTTGGCGAAATAGGTGTAGCTGCCGTCGGATTTCTGCAGCGGCCGGTCGACGTCGTCGCCGAATTGGGTGGCGCGGAACAGCAACTGTTCGCGCGGCTCCCAGTCCTCGATGGTCTTGCCCTTCGGCGGTTCCAGCACGCCGCGGTAGACCAGCCCGTCGGCTTCCAGGCGGGCGATCGCCGCGTCCACCGCCCCCGCTTCGACCAGTTCCCGCTCGCGGACAAACACGTCCTGCACCACGCCGAGCGCCGCCAGATCCTCCCGGATCTGCCCCAGCATCATCGCAATGGTGACATCGCGCACCGGCACCAGCCAGGCATCCGTCTCGGCGATCCAGCCCTCCGGCGACAGCAGCGCGGTGCCGAATTCGGCGGCGAGGGCTTCGCCCACCGGGATCAGATAATCGCCGCGATATTGCAGCCCGCCCGGCACGATGTCGGAAAAACCGGCCTCCGTGATCGGCACCTCGAGCGCCTGCAGATAGCGGAAATAGGCCGCCCAGGCGAGCGCGGTCACCTGGTTGCCGGCGTCGTTGACGTAGAACTCCTTGGTGACGTCGCAGCCGGACTTGGCCAGCAGATTGGCCAGCGCATCGCCCACCACGGCGCCGCGGCAATGGCCGATATGCATCGGGCCGGTCGGGTTGGCGGAGACATATTCCACATTCACCCGCACCCCCGCCCCGGCGGTGCTGTCGCCATACGCCTCGCCGGTGCGCAGAATGAGCGGCAGCAGGCCGCGCCAGGCCGCGGCGTGCAGCCGCAGATTGACGAATCCCGGACCCGCCGCGCCGGCCTCGGCCACCAGCGGATCGGCGAGCAGCGCCGCCACCAGGGCGGCGGCGATCTCCTGCGGCCTGCGGCCGGCCGCCTTGGCGGCGACCAGGGCGGCGTTGGTGGCCATGTCGCCATGCGCCGGCTCGCGCGGCGGCGTCACCTCCACCCGCGCGGCCACCTCGTCGGGCAGGCCGGGCACCACGCGGTGCAGCGCCGCGAGGACGCGGACGCGCACCGCCGCAAAAATGTTATGACTCATGACAATTCCCTCGCAGACCGTCAGCCCGAGACCGACAAATCCGTCAGTCGCAGATGTTCCTCGCGGGCATAGCGGTCGGTCATGCCGGCGATGTAGTCGCACACCACCGCCGCCGCGCGCGCACTGTCGCCCTCGCCCGCGCGGGCGCGCCAGTCGTCCGGCAGCAGGCCGGTATGGCCGTGCAGCAGGGCAAAGATGTCGGCCACCACGTGGCGCGCCTTGGCGGTCATGCGGTTGACCCGCCAGTGGCGGTACATGCGGGCGAACAGGAATTCCTTGATCACCCGGTTGGCCTCCGCCATCGGCTCGCTGAACCCCACCACCGGGCGGCCGGCGTTGCGGATGTCGTCCGGGCCGGCGGGGTCCAGCGCGGCGATGCGGCGGCCGGTTTCGGCCACCAGATCGTTGACCAGACGGTTGATGACGCGGCGGATGGTTTCGTGGCGCAGCCGCGACGGCGGCATGTCGAGGCTGGCCCGCCCTGCCTCGGCCAGGGCCTCGCCGATGACGGGCAGGTGGCGCAGGTCGGCGGGGGCAAAGAACTCCGCCCGCCAGCCGTCATCCAGATCGTGGCAGTGGTAGGCGATGTCGTCGGACAGCGCCGCCACCTGCGACTCGGCGGCGGGATAGCTGCCCAGTTCCAGCGGATGGCGGGCATCGTAATCGGCCACATGGGCCGAGGGGCGGCGCACCGGGCCGTTATGCTTGGCCAGGCCCTCCAGCGTCTCCCAGGTCAGGTTCAGCCCGTCGAAGCCGGCGTAGCAGGCCTCCAGCAGGGTCACCACGCGCAGGCTCTGGGCGTTGTGGTCGAAGCCGCCGAACGGCTGCATGGAAGCCGCCAGCGCGTCCTCCCCGGCATGGCCGAAGGGCGGGTGGCCGAGGTCGTGCGCCAGCGCCAGCGCCTCGGTGAGGTCCTCGTCCAGGCCGAGTTCGCGCGCCACCGAGCGGGCGATCTGCGCCACTTCGATGCTGTGGGTCAGCCGGGTGCGGAAGAAATCGCCCTCGTGGTTGACGAACACCTGGGTCTTGTACTGCAGCTTGCGGAAGGCCGAGCAGTGGATGATGCGGTCGCGGTCGCGCTGCCAGGGCGAGCGCGTCGGCGACTCCGGCTCCGGGTGGAGCCGGCCGCGCGCGTTTCGTCTCTGCACGGCCCAGGGGGCGGGGGTCATGGGCGGGGCTTACACCGGTTCGGGCCGCCCTTCAAACCGGCCGGAACCGTCCCATGTGGTGGAAATGGAAACCTTTCGCCTGACCGCGCGCGCCGCCGCGCGCATTGCCGAGATCATCACCGCGCAGCAGGCGGGGGCGGCGCTGCGGGTGGCGGTGCTGGCCGGCGGGTGCAGCGGCTTCCAGTACAAATTCGACCTCGACCAGCCGGCCGCCGGGGATGTGGTGATTGAGCGCGACGGGGCGCGGGTGGTGATCGACCCGTCCAGCTTCGATCTGCTGGCCGGCAGCGAGCTGGATTATGCCGACGAGCTGATGGGCGCCTATTTCGCGGTGCGCAATCCGCAGGCGAAATCGTCCTGCGGCTGCGGCACCAGTTTCTCGGTGGACTAGGCGGAAGGTGCGGGTCGCCACCTGGAACGTCAACTCGATCCGCCAGCGCGAGCCGCATGTGTGCCGCTGGCTGGCGGCGCAGCAGCCGGATTTGCTGTTCCTGCAGGAAATCAAGTGCGAGGCGCCGGCGTTTCCGGCCGAGGGTTTCCAGGCGCTGGGCTATCGCAGCGCGGTGGTCGGGCAGAAGGCCTATAACGGCGTGGCCGTGCTGGCCCGCGTGCCCTTCGACGTAACCCACCGCGCGCTGCCCGGGCTGGGGCCGGCGGATGCGCAGGCCCGCTACATCGAGGTGGTGGCGCAGGGGATTACCTGCATCGGCATTTATCTGCCGAACGGCAATTCCGGCGGGGCGGAGGGGTTTGCCTACAAGCTGCGCTGGATGGAGGCGCTGCGCGACCGCGCCGCCGCGCTGCTGGCCGATGATGTTCCGCTGCTGATCGCCGGCGATTTCAACGTCTGCCCGACCGACGCGGATTTCGCCCCCGGCGCGCTGCCGCCGACGGATGCGCTGGTGCGGCCGGAAAGCCGGGCGCGGTTTCGCGCGTTGCTGTGGCTCGGGCTGACCGACGCCATGCGGGCACTGCACCCGACCGGGCCGGTGTACACGTTCTGGGATTACCAGGCGGGGGCGTGGCCGCGGGATATGGGGCTGCGGATCGACCACGTGCTGCTCTCTCCAACCCTGGCCGAACGGCTGACCGAGGCGGCGGCGGACCGGCGGGAGCGCGGGGCGGAAAAGGCATCCGATCATGTGCCGGTGGTGGTGGGGTTCTGAGGGCTCACGGCACACCGGCGCGGCGGGCGAGGTCCTCGAACCTCGGAATACCGACGGCGATGCGGCGGTCCTGCGGGAAGCGGGCGAGGTTGTCGCGCGCCTTGGCCAGCGCCTTCGCCGCCATGTCCCGCGCCTCGCCATTCTGTTGCCGACGCAGCAAGACATCTGCGACCTGCCCATAACTGAGCGACAGATCGCGCTGCCAACCGGCGTTGCCGGGGTCCGACTTCGCCAGACGGTCGGCGATCGCCAGACTGTCGCGGTAGGTTTTTTCCGCCTCCGGCAGCTTGCCCTGGTCCACCAGCACGTCGCCAACCCTGTCGAACGACACCGACAGATCGTGCTGCCAACCGGCGTTGCCGGGGTCCCGCGCGGCCAGACGGTCGGCGATCGCCATGCCAGCCCGGAACGAGTCCAACGCTCCGGACAGGTCGCCGTGCCGCATCTGCGCGTCGCCAAGTTCGGTGTAGCTGACCAACAGACCGCGCTGCCGCTCCGGATTGTCCGGGTCCTGCGCCGCCCGGCGCGCGGCGATGGCCAGTGCGGCGTGGCGGGTTTCGAGCGTCTCCTCCGTGCTGTCGAGCAGCCCGCGCAGCGCGCGCTCGATCTCCGGTTCGGTCTCTCGGGAAACCAGGCCGGCAGTCACGCGGGCAAACAGCCGCAGGTAATCCTGCAGCAGCGGACCGGCCGCGACCCCGTCATCCTGCCCGATCAGGAGTCGCTCCGCTTCGCTCAGCGACGCCTCGTGATGGAGGACGGGAATGTCCGCGAATTCCAGCGTGGCGGCGAAATCCGCCGCCGGTTCATTGAGGAATGCCAGCGCGCGATCGATGATCTGGCGTTCGGTGTCCCGGTGCCGCACCGGAACCCGCGACAGCACCGGGAAGATCCGCAGCGGCCCGGCGCCAGGGGCACGCAATGACCGGGACAGCGCGCGCAGCACGACCCGGCTGCCGTCGAGACTTTCCCGGCTGGAGGTCAGCAGGCAGACCAGCTTGTCGGCCAGCAGCGAGGTCGCCACGCCGCCGATTTCGGTGATGCCGGTGCGGGCGTCGATCAGCAGGAAATCGGGCTGCAACGCTTCCCGTATCTTTTCCTTGAGTTCGAGAAACATGACCGAACCGGTCGCCTCGTCGCCGTAGATCAGGTGGTTCCAGGGGATCGAGGACAATTTCGCCCAATAGGCGGGGTTGGGCGCGCCGCCCGCCGGCAACAGCCAGATCTGCCCGGTGGCACCAGGCAAGGTATTGACCGGGATGATGTAGTCCAGAATGGCGCGCTCGGCGTTGTCGCCGGATATCTGGTCGTTCACATAGTCCACCAGCCCGGGGCTGAAGGATCGATTCGGATCGACCGGAAACAGCTTGTAATGCAGTCCCGGCGCTTCGAGGTCGAAGTCGATGGTCACCACCTTCTGGCCGAGCAGGGCCAGATAATGGGCAACATTCGCCAGCGCCAGCGTCCGCCCGACGCCGCCCTTGTACGAATAGAAGGTGATGGTTTCCATGGCCGGCTTACGCCGCCCGGTTCAGGCCGAAGATATCGTGTGCGCCGCTGATCGCCGCGTTGAACTGCCGCAGAGGCTCCGTGCCGAACTTCCCGGCGACGCGCGGGAACCTGGCGGAGAAATCGGCCGCGTCCGCGAGCAGCCGTGACCTGCCGCGTGCGGCCGCATCCATCCGCGTCATCAGGGCAACGGCGCGCTGATGGAGATTCGGATTCGAAAAACCGGCCGGCGCGCTCAGCACCGCAAGCAGCGCCGCGCGGGCCGGTTCATGGCGCCCCTGCGCCACCAGTTCGCGCTCGATCCGGTCGAGCATGCGGGCCAGCACCGGCGCGGGCGCCATTGCCAGCATGCGCGGCCCGTAGCCGTCCTCCGGCAGGGCGCGGCCGGCCTCGGCCCGGGAGCGCAGGATTTCCGCGTTGAGAAAATCCAGCGGGGCGCGGCGTGACGGGTGCTGCTGGTGTTCGGCGGACGGGCACACCATGCCAGGCTCGGCCAGCAGGCGCGGCAGCGCGGCGGGATCGATCGGCGTCACCTGGCCCGTATAGGGCGGACGCAGCAGGCCCGTGGTCCCCGCATGCTCGAGGATGGCCCAACCGTCCTCGCGGCAATAGGCCAGGATGCGCCACATCAGACCGGCCTCACCTGTATGCGCGCGGTTCCGGCGGCGTCGAGCAACTGGATGAAATCATTGGCCAGCGCTTTCTCCGCCGATGCCAGCCGGCGGGAAAAATCGGCAAAGGCGATATCCCAGAGCGCATCATAGGAGGCAACCGGGACCCGGATTTCAGAGACTTCCTGCTTCGCCGGACGAACGTCGAAAATCGCCTCGATATAGGACGCGTTGGAACAGACCAGCGTTTCCCAGCCGGCGCGCTCCGTCCGCGGTATTTCACCGGCGTGTTTGATCACGGCCAGATACGCGCGGTCCGTCTCGGCACAGATATCGGTCAGAAGCCGCGGCATGTCCGCGCCTGCCGCGGCATCGAAGTAGTCGTTCAGGCTGTCACCCCGCAGATAGGCGGCCCGTCGCCCGTCCGCTTCCAGGCAGCGCCCGAGAACGACACAGATTTCGCCGTATTTCGTCGCGCCTGCACCGCCTATATTCAAAGCTGCATAATAAACAAGCTTGAATTCCGGCCTGGAAGCGTCGAATTTCAGTCGCCTCTCGCAATACGGTCCAAGTCTTTCCTTAATGATATCGGCTGCGTCGCGTCCGGACAGTCGCGACATCCGGTCGCAGAATTCATAGATATTCTCGTAGGGGGAACCTGACATGAAGTTCTCTGCGACGAACACGCGCATGTTGATGCTGAGGTTGCCATCGTGCAGCACGGATTCGACGAAGGCGGCCAGAAGTGCGGCCGTTGCCTCGTCGGCAGCCTCCAGGGCGGCCTGGTACTGCTCCTTGTGCCGTCCCGTGTTGGCCCGTGCGGCCTGAAAGATGTCCATGCCGTCTCCTGAAATGGCTCGTCCCCGGTCGGCTGGGCCACAGGGCGCGGTTCGGACCGCCGGTTTTTCAATCCGTTCCGCGTCCTGGTCAACGGACAGCATCGGTCGAACGCCCGAAACGGGCAAGCGCCGCGTGCCGACCGGACCGGGGCCAAGGGGGCCACCGCCCCCTTGCGGGTCCAGCGCCCTGGCCTTGCCTGCTGATCATTCCCGCAACGCCCTGCGCGCAATCTCGGCGAGCAACGCTGCCGCCCCGGGAAGGATGGCATCGTTGAAATCATACCAGGGCGTATGCAACTCCGCCGCCGGGCCGTTGCCGATCCACAGGAACGCGCCGGGACGCAAAGCGAGGAAGCAGCCGAAATCCTCGCTGGTCATGGCTGGCGGCAGGTCGCGGCGCAGCTTCAGGCCGCAGGCCGCCACGGCCGCCGCGGCCAGTTCGGCCTCGGCGGGGTGGTTCACGGTGGCGTCGAAGCCCGGCGGCAGGTCCAGTTCGGCGCGCAGGCCGAAGGTGGCGGCGATGCCCTCGACCACCCGGGCGATGCCGGCATCGACCTGGGCGCGCACCGCCGGGGTGAAGGTGCGCACGGTGCCGGCGAGGCGGACCTCGGCGGGGATCTGGTTGAAGGCCACGCCGCCCTCGATCATGCAGATCGAGACCACTGCCGATTCGAGCGGGTCGAGAGTGCGCGACACCACCGATTGCAGCGCCACCAGCAGGTGACCCGCCGCCAGGACCGGGTCGCGGCCAAGATGCGGCAGGCCGGCATGGCTGGCATGTCCGTGCAGGGTAATGGCGAGCCGGGCGGCGCCCGCCATCACCGGACCGTGATGCACGGCCACCGTTCCCGCCTCCAGGCCCGGCCAGTTGTGCCAGGCGAAGATGCGCTGCATGGGGAAGCGCTCCAGCAGGCCATCAGCCAGCATGGCCAGCGCGCCGCCATGGCCTTCCTCGGCCGGCTGGAACACGAACTGCACCGTGCCGGCCCAGCCGGGGTCGCGCGCCAGCAGCACCGCCGCGCCGAGCAGGCTGGCGGTGTGGCCGTCATGGCCGCAGGCATGCATCACGCCGGGGCGGCGCGAGGCGTGCGGCAGGATGGTGGGTTCGGCGATCGGCAGCGCGTCCATGTCGGCGCGCAGGCCGACGCTGCGGTCGGCGCCGCCGCGGGCGAGGGTGGCGACCACGCCGTGCCCGCCCACCCCGGCCACAAACGGGATGCCGAACTCGGCCAGGCGGGCGCAGACGAAGGCGGCGGTCGCGCGCTCGTGCTGCGACAGCTCGGGATGGGCGTGCAGATGGCGGCGCCATCCGGTCAGGGTTTCGGCCAGGGTGGGGTCCATGCCGGCCAGCTTCCCATCGGGGGCGACAAATATCCAGCGTCCCCGGCCCGGCTGTTACCGTTGGATGATTCGTCCGGCGCCGGCCGCCACGGTGGATTCTTCGCCGCAATCTTGCCACGTGGAACTGATGAATGGGGAGCGCGCTGCGCGCAGTCCAGGAGCTTCCGTTGCCCCTCCCCCGCTACCGTATGCCAACTCGCCTGGCCGGCGCGTCGGTGACCGACGCCCGCCTGCCGCGCGCCGCGCGGCCGATCACGTCCGCGCGCGCGAGCAATATTTCGCAATCTCCGATCCTACCTCTGTGCCATCTCGCTTCGCGGGGCGGCACCGCCCGAAACACGGAACGCGGCCGGAGTGCCGGACAACGGTCGGTTGCTGACCTGTCCGCCCCATCGCTGGAGGTCACATGAACCGCCTTGTCGTCGTGTCCAACCGGGTACCGGCGCCTTCAGCCGGAACCCAGGCCGGCGGACTGGCTGTCGCTCTCGATGGGCTGATGGAGAAGCGCGGCGGGCTGTGGTTCGGCTGGAGCGGCGCGGTGGTGGCGTCCGGCGCGGGCAGGGCCGCCATGGTCGAGCGGGCGGGCGGGGTGGACTACGCCACCATCGACCTGACACAGGAGGAGCACGACCGCTACTACAACGCGTTCTCCAACGGCGTGCTGTGGCCGCTGCTGCACACCATGCCGGAGCTTATGCAATACGACCGGCGCGACGCCCGCACCTACCGCGAGGTGAACGCCAGGATGGCCGCCGCCCTGCACCCGCTGCTGCGGCCGACCGACATCATCTGGGTGCACGACTACCACCTGATGCCGCTGCCCCAGGCACTGCGGGCGCGCGGGGTGCGCAACCCGATCGGCTTCTTCCTGCACATCCCGTTCTGCTCGCCGGACGTGCTGGCGGCGGCGCCGGAGATGACGGAGCTGGTGCGCGACCTGCTGGCGGCCGACCTGATCGGCTTTCAGACCGATAACGACGTGGCCAACTTCACCGCCGCGGCGCAGATGCTGGCGGGCGCCGAGCGCGGCCCCTCCAACTCGCTGTTCTTCGCCGGGCGGCGGGTGCGGCTGGGGGTGTTCCCGGTGGAAATCGAGGCACGCAGCTTCGCCCGCACCGCCGCCGCCATGACCGAGGCGCCGGCCGTGCGCCGGTTGCGGCGCAGCCTGGACGGGCAGCGGCTGATCCTGGGGGTGGAGCGGCTGGACCCCACCAAGGGGCTGCTGCAGCGGCTGGCCGGGCTGCGCCGGCTGCTGGAAAAGCGGCAGGACTGGTGCGGCCACACGACCATGCTGCAGATCGCGGCGATGTCGCGCACCGACGTGGGCAGCTATCGCGCCCTGCGCGCGGCGCTGGACCGCGAGGCCGGCGCGCTGAACGCCGATCTGGGCGAGCCGGACTGGCAGCCGCTGCGCATGGTCGCGCGCGGCGCCGACCGCGCCACGGTGGCGGGCTATATGCGGCTGGCGCGGGTGGGGCTGGTGACGCCGCTGCGCGACGGCATGAACCTGGTGGCCAAGGAATTCGTCGCCGCCCAGGACCCGGCCGACCCGGGCGTGCTGGTGCTGTCGCGCTTTGCCGGGGCGGCGCGGCAGTTGGAGGCGGCGCTGCTGGTCAACCCGCACGACCCCGACGCCATGGCGGATGCGCTGGATTCGGCGCTGCGCATGGGGCTGGAGGAACGGCAGGCGCGCTGGCGGGCGCTGTGGGCGGCGATCGAGCATCGCTCGCCGCTGGTGTGGGGCCGCTCCTTCGTCGCGGCGCTGCTGCGTTCCACCGCGCTGCGTCCGCAGAAGGTGCCGGCACCGGTGGTGCTGCCGCCGCCCGCGATCGAGCGCCGGCGCGCGCCGGTGCGGCTGTCGCTGGAGCGGGTGGGGCCGGAGATGGAACCGGCGGTACTGGCGGAGATGGTGAAGCCGGGGCGGGTGCTGAACTGACCGCCTCCCTGCTCCGTCCGGCGTCGGACGGCGCAGGGTCTGCTACACCACCTCCAGGCGCCGGTGCGGCAGCACGGGCAACCCGACCGCCACCGCGTCGCCCGCCTGCACCTCGCCGCCGGACAGCACCACCGCCATCACCCCGGCCTTGCGCACCAGGCCGCCCTGCGCGTCGCGCCCCAGCACCGCCGCCATCAGGCCGGGGCGGAAGCGATCCAACTGGGCGCAGGGATTGCGCAGGCCGGTGAGTTGCACCACCGCCGCCGCCCCCAGATGCAGCCGCGCGCCCACCGGCAGCGCCAGCAGGTCGATGCCGCGCGTGGTGACGTTCTCGCCGAGCTGGCCGGGGCCGATGTCGAACCCCGCAGCGGCCAGTTCGGCAAACAGTTCGGCGTGGATCAGGTGCACCTGGCGCAGGTTCGGCCGGGTCGGGTGGCGCGCCGCCAGCGAACGGTGCCGCACCGTCACCCCGGCATGCGCGTCGCCATCCACGCCCAGGCCGGCGCGCAGGCGAATGGAGAACAGCGGCGGCTTGGAGAAGTGATGCCCCCTGCCCTGCGCCACCGCGACGATGCTTCCGGTCATGCCGGCTCCTGGCCCACCCGCACCAGCATCTTGCCGAAATTGCCGCCGCGCAGCACCTGGCGCAGCGCCTCCGGGGCGCTTTCCAGCCCATCGACCACGGTTTCGCGATGGTGCAGCGAGCCGTCGCGCACCCAGGGGGCGGCCAGCGCCCGCCATTCGGCGAAGCGCTCGGGCTTGTCGTAGACGATCAGGCCCTCCATGCGCACCCGCCTGGCCACCACGAAGCCGAGATTCGGCCCGGGCGGGAAGGCGGCGGCGTTGTACTGGGCGATCATGCCGCACATGACCACGCGGGCATGCGGGTTGAGCAGGCCGAACACCGCCTCCTGCACCGCGCCGCCGACATTCTCGAAATAGACGTCGATGCCGTTCGGGCAGGCATCCAGCAGCGCCCCGCGCAGATTGGCGGAGCGGTGATCCACGCAATCGTCGAGGCCCAGCGTCTCCTGCACCCACAGGCATTTGTCCGGCCCGCCGGCGACGCCGACCACGCGGGCGCCGGCCCGTTTGGCCAACTGCCCGGCCACCGACCCCACCGCCCCGGAGGCGGCCGAAACCACCACGGTTTCGCCCGGTTTGGGCTGGCCGATATCCTTGAGGCCGGAATAGGCCGTCGTGCCCGGCATGCCGAGCACGCCGAGCCAGGCGCCGAGCGGGGCGGCCTGGCGGTCCACCTTGGTCAGCGCCGCGGCGGTGGAAAGGCTGTGGGTCTGCCAGCCGCGGCTGCCCAGCACGATGTCGCCGGGAGCGAAGTCCGGGATGGCGCTGGCCAGCACCTCGCCCACCGTCTCGCCGGTCATCACCGCGCCGATCGCCACCGGCGGGGCATAGGACGGCCGGTCGGCAAGCCGGCCGCGCATGTAGGGGTCGATCGACAGCAGGATGGTGCGGGTCAGCACCTCGCCTTCGCCGGGCGCCGGGATGAAGTCCTCAACGAGGGCGAAATCCTCGGCCCGCGGCTCGCCGGAGGGGCGGCGGCGCAGGATCAGCGAGCGGCGGGCGCCATCAGGGGCGGTCATGGCAGGCGGCCTCCGCCTTCAGCACCAGGCGGCCGGTGACGCGGCCGTCGCGCAGGCGCATCAGCGCCTCGTGGGCGTGGCTCTGCGGCACGGTGGTCACCGGCACCGGGTCCAGCCCGCCATGCTGGGCCAGCGCGACCAGCTCGCGCAGATCCTTCGGGTTGCCGACATAGCTGCCCTGGAGGGTCAGCGCGCGGATGGCCATCAGCGGCAGCGGCACGTTGAGCTCGCCGCCGAACAGGCCGACCTGCACCAGCTTGCCGCCCTTGCGCAGCGAGTCGAAGGCAAACCGCGCGGTGGCGGTGCCGTTCACCAGGTCGATGATGGCAACCGGCTGGACGCCGCAGGCGGCGATGATGTCGCGGGCGACATGCGCCCCGGCGCCATCGACGGTGCCGGTGGCCCCGGCGCGTTCGGCGGCCTCCCGCTTCGCGGCGCTGATATCCACCGCGACGATGGCGCGATGGCCGAGCGCCTTCAGCAGGGCGATGGCCTGCAAACCCAGCCCGCCGGCCCCCACCAGCACGATCGGCTCATCGGGCGGCAGCGGCAGGATCTTCCTGATGGCGGAGAACACGGTGATGCCCGAACAGGCATAGGTGGCGGCCACCGCGGGGTCGATCGTGCCGGGATCGACCAGATAGCGCGGGTGCGGCGACAGCACATGGGTGGCGTAGCCGCCGTGCCGGTAGACGCCGATCGAGCGCGGCGCGACGCACATGTTGTCGTCCTCGGCGGCGCAGGCGGGGCAGGCGCCGCAGCCCACCCAGGGGAACACGATGCGGATATCACCCGGCCTGACGCCGGTGGCGTCGGGACCGGCCTGCACCACCCGGCCAACCACCTCATGCCCCATGGCGAGCGGCAGGGTCAGGCCACGGTCCTTCAGGTTCATCACCCGGCCGCCCCCCAGGTCGTAACGCCCCTCCCAGATGTGGATGTCGGAGTGGCAGACGCCGCAATACAGCGTCTCCAGCAACACCTCGCTGCCCTGCGGCGCGGGGGTGGGAAGCTCGATTTCCTGCAGGGGGGCTTCGTTCTCGACCACAGCCCAGGCGCGCATGGGAGTTCCTCCGGATGGCGATAAGCAAGGAAGGCCAGGGCTCTGCCCTGGACCCCATTCTTTAAGGGGTCGAGGGGCATTCTTCGAGCCGGAGTTGCAGCACGCGCAGTGGTGCGATGACAAGTTGTAGCGGAGATGCGCAAGGATTTCCGCCATTTTCGACCCCAAGGGCGTGCCGTTGCATTTTCCGGCGACATGACGGAAATATCTGTCGTCACAAGTGTCCGTCCATATGAACCCAGAGGCGGGTCGGTCCAGCTTGTCGTTGCTCCATGAAGCTGGGCGGGCATGATTACACGCGACAACGAATCTCCTATCGCGTGTAAGCGGACGCTTGCTGAGCCTCCTGCATCGTGAATGCTGAAAAACTGGCGGCAATTAGGCTGGGGCGGGGGGGAGGGGACGGCGGATGATCGGGGAGGCCGGGCCGCGCCGAAAGATCGGCGTCGAGGATGGCCTTGGCGGGGTCTGCATGCGTGCCTGGATGGCATCGAAGGGGTGGGTCAACGCTGCCAAGTGAGTGGGATTTCCGGGGCATAAGATTGCAGCAGAACAACGATAACCCTGTTCAGTAGGAATACCGAGTCCGGTGCCGGCCAGGGTTGCCGTGTTCTAGAATCCGCGATCGCCATGGCGATTTCGGTTGAGTCCGGACGCCCCACTGCGTTTCGGCCGAGCAGGAAGTTCACGAGTTCGGTCTGCCTATAACTGATGAAAGTCTCGGTCGCGAACTGCGAGCCGTAGAGCCTATTAGCGAAGCGCTTGGGCTGCTGATCGCGATTGAGCGGTAGTTCGCCAATCACAACGAGGGCAAAGTTCCCTCGTGACAGATCTGGGACCGTAGACTCGATTCGCGCCACAATGCGATTCATCTTTTCTACATCGAAGATAGTCTTTAGCGCAGCCGCATTCGATTCCTGGTTAGCAACAACGAAGAAGAAAAACACCAAGATGACACCTATCATCGTGCCGAGATGGCGAGTCGCCGGCGCCGCCATCGTGGTTGCCAGCGCAAAGCACAATATATAACCGTGTGACGTAAGTATACGTCCGGAATTTATCCATGTGCCATCGTTGATGACGTAGCTCACTTGCATGGCGACAGGAAGCAGCATCATTACAGCCACTGCCAAGGCGAAAGCAGTTATTCCCCGTCGACCTGCCTCAACAAGCAGGACGGCGAAGCCGAGCAACAGACAGAGTCCCGGCAGGAAGGTGAGCGGTTTGGGCAGATAGTCAATGCGGCGGGAAAAGTCGCTCGCCACCTCTCCGTATGAGGCCACGAACTGGGTCACCATGACGGCCAGCGAATTGATGTGGTTCCGCTCATTCATGTCAAGCTTCACGGTCAGGTTGACCGAGACGTAGTATAACAGGACGCCGATCAAGAGCGCGAGGCCGCCATCGATCAGGCGGTGCAGCACTGGACGTACGCCCGCAGTGACTTCGTCGTGCCGAAGCCCCGCCAGCCCCCATAGAAGCAACAGAACCGCGCAGAGAGCAAGTTTCGGTTGGTACATGGCGAGGCAGAATAACACCAGGATCGCGGCGCCGCCGATCCGTATTGCACGGTTGATCGGAAGCGAAATGATAATGATTGAAAAAATAGCCAATGAGTCGCCGGCTTCGAACGTGGCGCTGTCAACTGTAAATGAATAGTAGTCAAGAAAAGCAGGATGTAGTGCCAACGCAAGTCCACAGATAACAAAAATCACCGAGCGATCAATTCCGAATATTCTGATGAACATTATGGCATTGACCGCCTTGATGAGGATCGCCAAGAGGAACTGGGTTGCCTGATTCCCAAAACCTCCGGTGAGCTGAATGAAAATGTCAGCAGCCCAACGTCCTTCAACATACGTCTTGAACGATGGGTACTTGTATGGAAATGAATTTGGGATAGTGTGGTTCGTAATGATTATAGTTGTATAAATATATGAATACGCTACAAATGTCGCAATAAATAATAATATTGCGTAGCGCCGATATTTACGAATTTCATTTTGGATATTTTGATATTTTATGCCAGTGTATATTTTTTCGAGGTTTGGCAAGCTTCTAATGCTGCGCCATCTGTGGGACGTCAATCGGACGCGTTGGGCCACCGCCCTGCTGACCACGAACACCGCCTGACAGATATGGGCATCACGCATTTCAGCTACGCTCCGTATTTTCTTGGTGCGTTAATTTTGACTCTTGCAACTCTGGCCAGGGTCTCGGCTTTCCGTCGGCATGTAACCGGGGCAAAACCCCGGGTAAGCAGGTGCAGCATGCGTCCGCCTGCGGAACGGCCGCCGCAGAAATCCGCCATTTTTTGGCCGTCGAACCCGGATTGACCCGCTTCCGTTCTGTGTTCGCCCGGGGTTTTGCCCCGGTTAC